>JAZOOF010000020.1:0-15345 GCA_045654885.1 Bacteroidaceae bacterium | reverse complement strand
ATTTTGCCGGTGCCGGGCGCTTTGCTACTTTCGCGCGACGAAAGTAGATGAAAGAAAGACTTGAAGAAAATACAAGTGAACAATTAAGGTTGGAGACTGCCGTGAAATGTAATGGTGAGCGAAAGCGATACCGACACTGTTTTTTTGCGACCATTCCTCGATATCTTACTTCCATAATTTTTAATTTATATGCTTATCCACATTAAATTTCTACTGAGCCAATACCTGTCCAAAATAAAATAGGGTAGGTAATAATATAACGTGAGTTCGATATAATCTAAATCAAATCGCGAACCTGTCATCCCGACAGAGCGTAGCGACGAGGGATCTCTAAAAATATCGTAAAATAAGAGATCTCTCACATAGCGTTAGTTCGCTATCGCTCATCGAAAACATCTTTTAATATTTTACCAAGGTATGGTCGAGATGACAAAACACGCTAAATTTTAGTATAAATTCTTATATCGAACTCACGTTATTATTATAGCCCCTCGGGGTGGTCAACCCATTTCATTGAAGTTAAATGCTTTACTTCCATGTATAAATCAGTATACCACATCGCGACCTCATGCATGGCTCTCATTCCGGCTTCGTCACTTATGGTGTGAGGCTTGTTCAACAGTACGGCCGTGTATCTGTAGCTCTCGCTGTCGGACTCACTTTCACAGAAAGACATATGCTTGTATCTCTTTTCCGCTACATATTGCCGGCTTGGAATTATTTCAACCAGACCACCTGTAGGGGTGTGTAGCATTATTGTGCGCATAATCATCTCCATCTCCTCACTCTCGCTGCATCCCGGCAATGTTGTCAATTTAAGAATCTTCGGGAGGCGTAGGTTCTGTGTGTACCTTTCCATAAAACAGTAAATTAAAGGTTAAACCATGGCGGTACACGGATTGGTGTGGGTATAAAGAGAGCGTGAAGCCCACAAAACCCATTTCTCCACAGAGGCTCTAGCATGCCCGCAAATAAAAATGAATAATGCAGAGCCCCACGCTGATATTGTCAACACCCCCGTTTTGGAAAAGTTTCCTTTGGGAGTGAAGAATATCACCACAGGGCATCTACTTTACTTTGTTTTTTATTTACGTTGAAACTTGCTAGATTTCTGTGAAAAAAACAAAGCGTGTAAACGCCTTAAATAAAATGTAAACCTTGTGGCAACAACTGCCACAAGTCAAGCACCAATATAACAGCAAGCGAGCGAGATACGTAAAGTTAAACTTTAACGTATTTCACAGCGAGTGCCGGCTATATTCGCGCTTTGAGCGCAAATATACAACATTAAAAAGCCCTTGTCAATAGCCCGCGGGCAAAAAGTTTATAATCTTTGCCCGAAAATGACAGTTCCCCATCTGTTATTTTAGTTTTATTAAACCCGCATGAAACTGAAAGTTTGTAAATTTTTACTACTTTTGCGGTAAACTGCTAAAATAATATTTTAGCAATAATATAGCAGTTGATTTATAAATTATCTGTTGATGTCATCCCGACGGAGCGGAGCGACGAGGGATCTCTTTAGGATGATTATGAGATATCTCCCATGCGGTCGATATGACATAAACGCTGAAATTCAGTTGTCTATATTATTATTGCGCAAATAGAAAAATTATTGGCTATGAGTGACGAAACAAAGAAATATACAGTGGAAGAGGAGAGGTGGAATGTTATCTCGCACTCCGTGGGAGTTGTGGGTGCTATTGCAGTAGGTGCTCTGTTCCTTACAAGAGTTATAACAAACGGCGGTGATGCGTGGGCGGTGGCAAGCATGGTGCTCTACATTCTGGGCATGCTCTCGTCCTACACCTTCTCGACCCTCTATCACTCTTGCCCGCCCGCGAGCAAGTGGCGCAAGAGACTTCGCAAGCTCGACCACGCTGCCATATATTGGTACATTGCAGGCAGCTACTCTCCAATAACACTCATTGCAATGCGCGATGTGGGTTACTGGGGTTGGGGCATCTTCGCCTTCTGTTGGCTCTGTGCCATTGTGGGAACATCATTGAGCTTGTACAGCCTCAAGAAACACAGCATTCTGGAAACGGTGTGCTATGTGCTCATGGGACTGACGATAGTTGTTGCAATGAAGCAGTTCTACAACGCAGTGCCGCATGCAGTCTTTCTGTGGGTTGTGGGCGAGGGCGTAGCCTACATAGCAGGTGCTGTCCTCTACAGTCTGCACAAAGTGAAATACATACACACGGTGTTCCATTTCTTTGTCCTCTTGGGTACGGTATGTCACATGATTGCCGTGTGGTATCTTATAAAATAAATTGAGTTTTATGATAAAGCAATATACTGATGTCTCCCTTTTGAAACGCAACACCTTCGGCATTGAAGCCAAGGCTGCACGTCTTGTTGAATTTTCTTCGGTGGATGCGCTGGTCGACTTCCTTGCCGGTGGCTTCAGTGGCAAGTCACTCGTCATTGGCGGTGGCAGCAATCTGCTGTTCGTGGACGATTTTGACGGCACTGTCTTCCATTCGACGATAATGGATATTGATGTCGTTGGGGAGAGTGCTGATGATGTGCTGTTGCGTGTGGGCAGCGGTGTCAACTGGGATGCGCTTGTTGCATACACCGTTGAGAAAGGGTGGTGCGGACTGGAGAACCTCTCGCTCATCCCCGGCGAGGTGGGCGCAAGCGCCGTGCAGAATGTAGGTGCCTATGGCGTGGAGGCCGGTGACCTCATTGAAAAGGTGGAGACCGTGCGTATTGCCGATGCCGTGGCTTGCTCGTTTACAAAGGCCGATTGCGATTTTGCCTACCGTCACAGCATATTCAAGGCTGGCGAGAAAGGCCGTCACATTGTTACATACGTTACATACAGACTGCAAAAAAGTGCCTGTTTCAAACTCTCTTACGGCAACCTCAAGGATAAAGTTGATGAACTTGGCGGTGCAACGCTTGCCAATGTGCGCCGTGCCGTTTGCGAGATACGCGAGGCAAAACTGCCAAATCCCGAGCAGGTTGGCAGTGCTGGCAGTTTCTTCATGAACCCCATTGTGGATGCTGCGAAGGCTGCCGCGTTGAAAGAGGTCTATCCGGCAATGCCGCAGTATCCGCTTGCCGATGGCAGCGTAAAGCTCTCGGCCGGGTGGCTCATTGAGCAGTGCGGGTGGAAACAGACTCCTCATGAGCATGTGGGTGTCTACAGGCATCAGGCGCTCGTGGTGGTTAACCTTGGTGGCGCAACAGGCCGCGAGGTGCTCGATTTTGCACAGGCTGTTGTTGCATCGGTAAAGGAGAAATTTGGCGTATGCCTTAACATGGAGGTAAACGCAATATAATGTTTTGTCATTTCGGCGACAAGAAACCGTGCAGTGCATAGATACTTCGCTGCGCTCAGTATGACAAAGTACACAAGGGTAAAAACAACTCTTTTTTTGTATGATGAAGCTCACTTTTTTAGGAACAGGAACGTCGACAGGTGTGCCTGAACTGGGGTGCAAGTGCGAGGTGTGTACCTCGGCCGACCCGCGCGATGCGCGCTTGCGCTGTTCGGCGTTGCTGTCGGTTGACGATACAAACATTCTCATTGACTGTGGCCCCGATTTCCGTGCGCAGATGCTGCGTGCCGGTGTTGCGCGCCTCGATGCACTGCTGCTCACCCACAAGCACTATGACCACACGGCAGGCATAGATGATTTGCGCCCTTATACCTCGTTCAAAACTTTTCCCATATATGCCGATGATGACACGGCACAACAGGTGCGTTCAATGTTCCCGTACTGTTTTTGCAAGGTGAAATATCCCGGCGTTCCCAATATTGAACTGCGCTCCATTGAGGCGATGACCCCCTTCGGCATTGGTGGAATTGAGGTAGTTCCAATACGTGTCTTCCATGGCAAGTTACCTATTGTGGGCTATCGCTTTGGCAAGCTGGCTTATATTACCGACATGAGCCATATTGAGCCTGCAGAACTTGAAAAACTCAAAGGAGTAGAGGTGCTTGTTGTCAATGCCTTGCGCTTTGCAAAGCCGCATCCCACTCACAACACAGTGCTCGAGGCACTGCGCATTGTCGATTATCTCTCGCCACGCGAAACATATTTCACGCATATGATGCACCACATAGGCCTGCACGCAAAGATAGAGAAGTGCCTGCCGCAAGGAGTGTATTTTGCGTATGATGGCCTGGAGGTGGAGATTGGATAAAATGACAAGCAGCAATGCTGCTATAGCGGAGTTGTTACTCAGCCTCACTCACCCTCAAAAAAAAGATACTTCACTACGTTCAGACGTGTTGTTGAGGGCTTGCCCGAAAAATGACAATGGAACACCTGCAAGGTAAAGGGGCTCTCGCTTTCGCTCGCCGTCAAATTCTACAGCAGTCCTCAACCTTAATTGTTCACTTGTGTTTTTCTTCAACTCTTTCTTTCTGTACTTTTTTGAAAAAGTACCAAAAACAGGGCAGTCGTGTACGGCATTCGGTGCTTCCTTTGCTCAAGAGTCGCTTTGCCACATCTTTCAGTCGGTGCACACCTCGCCGCTCGCTGCTTGTCGCAATGCTTGGGGCGGCAAGAACTCGCTTCGCTCAAACATCATGCCGCCTGTTTCCAATCATTGCTCGGCTACTCGCTGTGCCTCCCAACGCTGCCCTTCCGCCGTTGGCGGGGAATTACCTTTGCAATGAAAATTCATAGGCATACATCATTGACTTTAGCGCGTAAAATGGTAATATTTAAATCGGCACCATCAAAATCGGACCAGAAATTCCACAAAACATATATAAACAAAAAAGACAGCTAATTGCTGTCCTAAAGAGCGGAAAACGAGGCTCGAACTCGCGACCCCAACCTTGGCAAGGTTGTGCTCTACCAACTGAGCTATTTCCGCATTTTGTCTGTTTAACTCTTTTAGTTTTTGCTCACCTTGCCAAGGTTGAAAACCTTATTTCTTTGGGGCAAGGTTGTGCTCTACCAACTGAGCTATTTCCGCATTTTGTTTCACAAACTCGGCATTTTCAGCTGCGCTCATTGCGTGAAAGTAAACTTTCCCATTCGCTGGCACGAAAATTCCGCATGTATTACGTTTACTGATTTTAGTTTATTGTGAAGGAGATGAGACTCGAACTCACACGACCCAACGGTCACTACCCCCTCAAAGTAGCGCGTCTACCAATTCCGCCACTCCTCCATAATATAATTGTAAAACAACCTTGTGCCCAGAACAGGACTCGAACCTGCACGTCTCTCAACACTCGCACCTGAAACGAGCGCGTCTACCATTCCGCCACCTGGGCATTACAGATTACTGCCTTTGAGCGGAAAACGAGGCTCGAACTCGCGACCCCAACCTTGGCAAGGTTGTGCTCTACCAACTGAGCTATTTCCGCATTATTCAACGCATTTCCGCGTTTGCAACACAAACGGTGTTCTACAAACTAAAATCAAAATTTCAAAGAGCGGAAAACGAGGCTCGAACTCGCGACCCCAACCTTGGCAAGGTTGTGCTCTACCAACTGAGCTATTTCCGCGTGTGTTTCGCTTAACGGGTGCAAAGGTAGTGCAATTTTTTAAATCTGCAAAGTTTTCGAGATATTTTTTACAACATTTTTCACAATTTTCTTTTTGCAAAAACAAAGTCTATTAATAATCAGGCAAATAACACATTTATATTACTAACAAAAAAACCGCCGTCCCTATTGATGGAGACGGCGGTTGTACAATAATGTTCCACAATCAACACATTCTGTCCCTGTAGTCCTCGTACCCAAAGACCTTGAACATCTCAAGTTCACCATTTGCACGCAGCAGGGCAATGCTTGGATGAGATATTCCGTTGAACATATTTGTCTTTACAGTGGTATAGTGTATCATATCCTCGAACACCACTCTGTCGCCCACCTTCAACGGCTGTGGGAATTTCCAGCTACCCATGTAATCGCCACTCAGGCAACTATTGCCGCCAAGGCGGTAAATATTCTCCTCAAATGGCGCGCCCTTCACCGCATCGGCCTCCAACGACTCGGCACCTGTAACCATCGGCTGATAGGGCATCTCCAGACAGTCGGGCATGTGACAGGTGAAGCTCACATTCAATATAGCAGTGCGCATGCCGCGGCTCTCCACAATATCGACCACCTGCGACACCAATGAACCCGTCTGCCATGCAAAAGCCGAACCCGGTTCAAGAATCACCTGCAGATTTGGATAACGGCTACGCAGCCCCTTGAGCAAGCCAATGAGGTGCTCAACATCATAGTCCTTACGTGTCATCAAGTGACCGCCACCCAAATTTAGCCACTTGACCTTGGGCAACCACTTGCCGAACTTCTCCTCAATGTGAACAAGAGTGTTCTCCAAAGCATACGAACTGGATTCGCAGTGGCAATGACAATGGAAGCCCTCGATGCCGGCCGGCAACTCGTCGGGCAACAGGTCGGCCGTAACACCAAAGCGGCTACCAGGAGCGCAAGGGTTGTAAAGTTCGGTTTCAATCTCGGAGTACTCGGGGTTTATGCGTATGCCGCACGAGATTGCGTGCCCTGCCGACAAGGTACGCTCATAGAAACGCTCATACTGTGTGAGGGAGTTGAACGAGATATGACTGCTGCAACGCATCATCTCCGCGAACTCTTCATCGGTATAAGCCGGCGAAAAGGCATGCGCACGACTACCGAACTCCTCGAACGCCAGGCGTGCCTCATGTATTGAGCTGGCTGTTACAGAATTAATATACTCGCGGAAGATTGGGAAGCTCTTCCAAAGGGCAAAAGCCTTGAAGGCAAGAATAATCTCCACTCCCGCCTCGCGTGCCACACGGCTTATAAGTTCCAAATTACGGCGCAACAGCACCTCTTCCATCACATAACAGGGCGATGGTACCTTCTCAATCATCTCTCTATCCATTATCCTATGATTTTTAATTTAGCAAATTTAAGCAGCAGGGTCTTCATGCCCGCATTCTGGAATTTTATGGTAGCCTTTGCATTCTCGCCTACACCTTCGGTTGTCAGCACCTCGCCAACGCCAAAGCGCTCGTGCTGCACTATCGCACCCACCGACACTCCCGGGTGCGCGCCACCGCCTGCACCTTGCGAGAAACGCTGTACGTCGGTCACACGGTAAAGGTTTGCAGGGCGCGATGCTGTTGGTGTACCCGCGCCGACAACCCCACTGCTGTAACCGCTACGGACATCACCTCTACTGCTACCGGTTGCATTAGCACTGCCATTGCTGCCACTCCGTTGCTGCTGCGCAACACGGCCTGCCGCCGACACTCCCGCACCGCCGGTGCGGCTGAATTGCGGGCGGCCATCTTCGGGGCCATAGTTATAGGCCGATCGCCCGCCCAGGCCACTGTTGGTTGCACCGAACAGCCCGCCCTGGCGGAACGGCTGCTGTTGCTGTCGTTGCTGCACACCGCCACCGTTGGGCATGACAACATATGCCGGATTAATCTCTTTTATAAAGCAGCTTGGCTCGCAGAACCCGAACTGTCCATATTTGTAACGGCTCTTGGCAAACGAGAGGACACAGTGATCCTTGGCACGCGTAATGGCAACATATAACAAGCGGCGCTCCTCCTCCATTTCGCGCAGCGACTCACGTGCTCCCGAATTGGGGAACAAATCCTCCTCAAGACCAACCACAAATACCGTTGGGAACTCCAGTCCCTTTGCCGAGTGCACCGTCATCAACGTGATGCGGTCATCGTCGGCCGTTTTGTCATTCTCCTCAATATCCGACATAAGCGAGACCTCCGACAGGAAGTCGGCAAGGCCGTTATGCTCGTTGCCCTCCTCAAGATGCATCTCAACAAAATCCTCAATTGCCGCCATCAAGGCCTCCAGGTTCTCCTGGCGCGACTTGCCCTCCACGCTCGTGTCACGGTAAAGTTCCTCACGTATGCCGCTCACCTTCACAACCTCGCGGGCAACCTCAAGCGCATCCTTCTCCCCGGCAAGCTTTGAGAAGCCCTCAATCATCCCCGTGAACTGCATGAGCTTGGCAAGCGTGCCCTTGTTCACGTCAAGCCCGCACAAGAAGGGGTCGGCAAGCACCTGCCACAGGCTCAAGCCACGTTCAATGGCAAGGTCCTTCACTTTCTGCACCGTCTTGTCGCCAATGCCACGCGCCGGGTAGTTGATTATTCGTTTAAAAGCCTCCTCGTCGTCCTTGTTGCATATAAGGCGGAAATAGGCAATAACATCCTTTACCTCCTTGCGCTGATAGAACGAGAGGCCACCGAAAATGCGGTAAGGGAAAGCCCTGCGCCTGAATGCCTCCTCAAACACGCGTGACTGCGCGTTGGTGCGGTACAGTATGGCAAAATCGCGGAACTGCAGCCCCTCGCGGCGGCGCAAATCGGCAATCTTGTTCGCCACAATCTCCACCTCTTCCAAATCGGAGTATGCCGGGTAGAGCTCAAGCGGCGAGCCCTCGCCACGCTCCGAATATACGTTCTTCTTTATCTGCTCGCTATTCTTTGCAATGAGGCTGTTGGCTGCGTTCACAATCATTCTTGTGGAGCGGTAGTTCTGCTCAAGCTTGAAAATCTCGGCACCTCCGTAACGCTCGGCAAAACCCAGAATGTTACCTATGTTAGCCCCGCGGAACGAGTATATGCTCTGCGCATCATCGCCCACCACACACACCGCCTTGCGCTCCTGCGTCAGCTGCCACACGATGCAGGCCTGCACATAGTTGGTATCCTGGAACTCATCCACGAGCACATAGCGAAATCGCTCGACATACTGCCGGCGCACCTCGGGCAAATCCTTGAACAGACGATAGGTGTTTACCAGCAAATCGTCAAAGTCCATTGCATTTGCAAGGCGACAGCGCTCGGCATACCTTTTATATATCTCATAAACAGCCGGAATGCGCGCCCTCTTGTCGTCATTGCGCAGTCCCTGGTCATTCTCATAATCGGACGGAGAGATAAGATTGCTCTTTGCCGACGATATGCGCTCGGCAACGGCATTGGGTTTGTAGAGTTTGTCATCGAGCTGCAAATCCTTTATTATGCTCTTTACAAGACTGCGCGAGTCGCTTTGGTCATATATGGTGAACTGCGGGTCATAACCTATGTGGTGTGCCTCACGGCGCAGAATCTTTGAAAATACCGAATGGAACGTACCCATCCACAGCATTGAGGCAGCCCTTTGTCCCACACGTGCCGCAATACGCTCTTTCATCTCGTTGGCCGCCTTGTTGGTAAAGGTAAGCGCCAGTATCGACCACGGCTCAAAGCCATTCTCAAGCAGATAGGCTATTTTATATGTAAGCACACGTGTCTTGCCCGAACCCGCACCGGCAATCACCAGCGAAGGGCCGTCAAGGTAACGCACCGCATCGAGCTGCGCCCCATTCAATTCATCCTCGTAATTTATCATCTTTATATTCCTGTTTTCCGACAAAGGCCAATAATTTGCGAAGATATGTAAAAAATGGCACAATAGCGAACATCGCACCCAAAAACCTTGTTTACACTTTGCATACAAATAATAACAGAGATGAGTACATACACCACAACAACACGCACCGGCTTTACAATGCCGGCGCTCGGGTACAGCCCGGGAGCATTGGCTCCCATAATCAGCCAGTCCACCATCGAATGCCACTACGGCAAACATCTGCAAACCTATGTCGACAACCTAAACAAACTTGTTGCCAACACCGAGTTCGAGGAGTACACCCTGAGAGAGATTGTAAAACAGGCACCCCAGGGACCGCTTTTCAACAATGCAGGGCAAGTGCTAAACCACTCGCTCTACTTTGAGCAGTTCACCCCCTCAGCACCCGCCGGCAACCACCCGATCGGCAACCTCAAGGAGTTCATACACTTCGACTTCGGCAATTTCGACAACATGAAAAAGAAGATGGAAGAGGCCGCCGCCTCACTCTTTGGCAGCGGATGGGTGTGGCTTGCACAGGAGGAGAGCGGTAAGCTTGTCATTGTCAGCTGCCATAACGGCGATACCCCTATGCGCACACGCATGAAACCACTCTACGGCATTGACGTGTGGGAGCATGCCTACTACCTCGACTACCAGAACCGCCGTGCCGAGCACGTAAAAAGACTGTGGGACATTGTAGACTGGGAAGTAGTCGAAAGCCGACTTGATATATAAGCAATTCAATGACAAAAACGTACAGCAAGGCCTCTCGCCATATATGGAAGAGAGGCCTTGCCGTATTGAAACATAGCCAAATATCGCTGACAAGCAACACCCTATCACTTGCCGCCGATGTCGAAACGGTAGATTGCATGCAGCATAACATAGCTTTGGAACACCTTGTTGCGCGAGAAACTCCGTTGAGCAGGTGTTATGGAAGTATACTCCGATGTTCGCCGGCCAAGGATGTCCACAGCCTCAAGTTGCAGTGTCAACGCCTTGCTCTTGAGGAACGACTGCGATACCGTTGCGTTCCACAGCCACTGGTCGTGGTTCATTATATCGTCGGCATATCCGCGACGGCCGTAATAGCCGAACGAGGTGTTTATCCTCATGCCAAAAGGCAGCTCCACCTGCGGCTCAAAGTTACATTCGAACGTGTGGCCGTTCTGGTCATACTGCGGTGTGCTCTCATACCTCACATAATCGCCGCTGTAACCGGCAGTGAGGTTCACGCTCCACATTCCGTTGCGCCATTTGAGGTGCATGTTGCCGTACGGGTCGTGGGAGTGCATTACCGACAAACCCAACTCGTCGCCCAATGCACCCACATAGTTATTGTTGCGGTTCAATGAATAACCTGCCGACAGCGACAGCGTCCAGTGCCTCTCCTTGTCGAGCGGTTGCTCAGTTCCGCCGCCGACAAAGAGATAATAGTTACCGTTCACATTATCCTTTGTGTGCAGCATCTTGCCGGTGAGCGGGTCGGTCTGTATGATATCCACAACCGAATTCAGGTGGTTTCCATAGTTGACATTCACATGATAGCTGTCGCCACGCTTCTCGTTGAACCACCTGCCCGTCATATTGAAATTGTTGCTCCACCCCACTTTCAAGTTGGGATTGTTCACACGCTCGACCATCTCATTGCTTGTATCGGTAATGGGCAACAGTTCCAACAATGACTGGCGACGCTCATAGCCATAATATTGCAGATAGAGTGTTCCGTTTTTCACAAACCGCCACCTAAACGATGCCAAAGGAGCAAACTCCACATATCTGCGCTCGGGGTCATACTCCATCCCGGCCCTTTCATAGTCGAGCCTGTCATCGTGGTAGAGCACAGTTGTACCAATGTTGGCATCAATCTTTTCCCATTTGCCATAAAAAAAGAAACGGCCACTGTGCAAATGGGTTCTTGACTGCGAATAGAGCGAGTTCTCAATGTCAATCACCGCCGCCAAAGAGTCGGCGGCCGATGGGCGCACACCAAGCGGCAACCCCGGCGTGGCATAGTATGGATAGCGGTCAAGGCGATAAAGGCTGTAACTTTCATCCTCCTTTTCATACTTATAGTGATAGTTTACCTCAAACTGTATGTTCTTGGTTATTGCACCGTTGAGCGCAACCCGTGCCGAGAGTTCGTCATTGCTTGAGGGGTCCTCGGTGTATCGGCGTTGCACCACCCCGGAATCGGTACTGTTGAAGTAGCGATAGACCGAAAGGCTGTTGGCGGAAGTCCCATAGTTTCCCCTGTAGTACTCTACACCCGCCTTGAGGGAATAACCCTCTTTCCTGAAACGGTGGATAAAACGGACATCGGCACCCAAGCTATTACGAATGCCATAATTATCGCTCAACTTCTTTTGGGAGTTCACACCCACAGCAGCAAGCTCCCCACTCACGGCATCGCCCACAAGCCCAAGTTCAGGATTCTCAAAACCGGCAGCTGCGGAATAGACCGATGTATTCTCGCTTGCATCCATGTCGGTGTCATAGTAACTATAGACAAAATCGGCCGACAGGCGGCTTAGTGAATCAATGTTATATGTAAAATCAATATTCGCATTGACATCGTGCATAGCAGTAGAGACAAGAGTGCGGTTATATGTCCAATGGCTGCCGGCACTGCCAAGCAGCGTCTCCACGTTGTTCATGCGGTCGTGTTCGCTATTGTCGTGCCCCACCTCAACCTCGGCATTGAGTTTGAACAGGCCTGCAGCATCGTTCGCCTTGCCGTTATCCCATGACATTATTGTGCCGGCCTTGCGATAGGTGAAAAGGCCGTCGCCGCCACCCCATCCGCTTCGCCAGTTTCCGTTCTCGTCAACGCTCTGGTTCTCGCTTATATTGTTCACCTGGGCATAAACGGCCGTGCGGCGTTTGTCGGTGAAGTTGGATGCAAAAGCCTTTGCAAGATACTTGCCTTTAGTGCCGGCACCGCCGTCGACATTCACATTCCACGAACTCATATACTCCTTCTTAATCTTCAAATCCACCACCGTCGCCTTCTCCAAGTCGAGCACACCGGCAAACTCCTTCTCCTCATCGGCTTTCTCATAGACGGCAACATCCTCAACAGCATCGCTCACAATGTTGGACATAGCCGTGTTGGCATCCCCGATGAAAGGCTTGCCGTTCACAAGTATTGAACTGACAGCCTTGCCCTGGAATGTAAGGTTGCCGTCCGAGTCCATTGAAAGACCGGGCAACTGCTTTATGAGCGCAGCTATTGTAGCACCTTCGGGCACGCGGTAGGCGTTTGCATGATACACAAACGTGTCGGCCTTTATGGTAAGTTCCTGTGCAAGCCCCGTGACACTCACCTCACGAAGCAGCTTCTCATCGGGCACCAGCAACAGGTTGCCAAGTTCCACATGAGGGTGCTTGGCTGTCAGCTCCACCCTCTTCACAAGAGTTTCATAACCCACAAATGCAATATTCACCTTGTATGTTCCCGCGCTTTTCGCTTTAAGCGAGAATGTACCGTCGGCCTCCGTTGCACAGGCTGCCACCTGCAACGTATCGTTTTTCATAAGGCGCACCGTTGCCATTGCGATGGGTTGGTTTGCATCGCCGGCATCGAGAACCTTGCCACTGAGCGCGAACTCCTGCGCCCCGGCCACCCCTGCAACCAACAGGAACAACAGTGTCAAGAAATAGTGTTTCATAAGTTTTTTTTGCAATTATAATAATAGTGGACGACAGTTTTACCCCCCCCCCCGTTAAAAAATGTTAAAATCAAAAAGATACGCAACTCCGGGTGTATTTATGACAAACACTAAGTGATAAAAAGGAGCCGCGTATCCACCGGCAAGGAGAACCACCACCCTTGCCGTTCATTTTATTTTCTTAATTTTTACGTTTTCTACATTAAAGACGGAATAAACACGATTTTGTTACACATCGTTTGGTTAAAATTGATTAAAAAGATAACATACAATGTCATACTGAGCGCAGCGAAGTATCTCTCTATCAGTATGGCAAGTCCACAAAAAACGCAGCATTGGGTCAAGTCTAAAAATGAGGATGAATGTAGGGGCAGACACACCGGCCTGCCCCAAACAAGATATCATAGACTTTTAACAGGATGAACCATCGGTTCGCACCTACAAAATTCAGTTCAAACGGAACTTTATCGGCAACACATACTGCGTGTTGACAGGTTTGCCGCCCTGCATTCCGGGATTCCACGCCGGCATTGAAGAAACTACACGTACGGCCTCGGCCTCGAGCGCCTTTACTGCAGCATCACCGGCTTCCACTTTCACTTCAGTTCGTCCACCGTTTTTCTCTATACTGCTGTAAGCCTGAACTTGCAACTCCTGTAACTCCATTGCACGACGCCTGAGTATATCTATTGAGACACTATCCGCCGCGAGTATTTCCAGTTCTTCCTGTTTCTTTGCTATGTGGTTCTTCAAAGAAATTGCCTCTGCACTATAAACATATTTTGAATATTCACCCTTCAGCACATTTGCATCAACCACAGCACCCTCCTTGTTTACCAAAAAGCGTACAAAAACCTTACCCATCACCTCGGCATCACGCGCTGTCTGCGGATACTTGATATTACGACTCAAATACTTCATAAGTTCCTGCTGTCCACCGGGGAATTCAGGCATCTTTTCACAGACCGTGAACACAGCTTCATTCCCGGCAGCCGAATTACTCTTCTCTTTTTTTATGTTTATATACATTACAGCCTCCTTGCCTGTCTGCTTTAATTTTTCCTGCAGTTCGGGGGTAAGGTCCGGAAATTTAACAATCTCAACGCTCTCAATTGTACCGGGGTCGATGTCATTTATATCACCATCGTATATGGCACCACCCGATACTACAAGCAGATTTTCCTTATTGCTTTCGGACATATATATGCCATTAACATTAGCCTCTTTGGGGAGTTTATAGACAATTGGAAGAACAAACTTCACATTCACAGCCTCGCCCTTGTTCATTGCGGGTTTCCATTTTGGCATAGCCTTCACCACTCTCAAAGCCTCGGCATCGAGTGACTCGTTACCCGTTGAGCGCATTATCTGCACATCGCTGATTGAGCCGTCGGCTTTTACTACAAACTGCACAAATGCCTTTCCTTCAGCACCGGCAGCCTTTGCAGCCTCGGGGTATTTGAGATTACTTTGTATATACTTCATCATCTCCTTCATTCCACCGGGAAACTCGGGCTGAACCTCGACAACCTGATGAATCTTATCGGGGTCATCATCGGCAAGTTCATCAGAGGTATTGTCATAAACATAGTCAATCTCAACACCTCCCAAAACACGCTCGCCACCCACATAAGGATTAGTAAGGTTCTGCAGTACTGACCTTGGGCCAAGAATCAGCTTAAAATCGGCCTTCTTGCTTTTGAAATATGAAGCATCGTTCTTCCACAGCTCACCATTGTTTACAGCATTTACAATACCGCACTCGCTGCACTTTACCGGGTTCTGGAGAATTGTTGCATCATCGGCATAAATGCTGAATGTCATCACATTCTTATCCAGTTTAACATTCCTCAAAGGAACAACAAAGTAACCGGGTGCGTACCCTTCGCGGGCATTGTCGAACTCATCGGTCGTTCCACGGAAATAACCTACATTCTCTCCCTCTGCTCCCCTTATGTAAGCAATGCAGACACTCTCGTTGTTGCCGGCGCTCCCATCCATGTAACATAAATGGGCATACATCCATTCCTTGCCGGCCGGCAGTTTAAGAGAAGTCACTTTACTGTTTTTTTCTACACCGGAAATTGTGCCATCTGAAACAATTTCATTAACTTCGCCGACGGGTTCGGCATTTGCATTCTCTGCTGTTGAGAACGAGAGCGCAGCAATTGCTGCAACCGGGAGTATGTACAAAGCCTTTGCACGACTCCACTTGTTTGATTTTTCTTTACACATCATAGTGATACGTTTTTTAGTTAAACTGTGATTAAAGCTGTTGGCAATAGAGTAGAGCCTTGCGCCAACGGCTTTTTTTATTATCAATAA
>JAZOOF010000019.1:0-20807 GCA_045654885.1 Bacteroidaceae bacterium | reverse complement strand
AAAGTAAGGATATGAATACACAGTTGATATTAGCAAGTATAGGTGTCTTCCTTGTAATAATCCTTTTGTTGGTTATTATCCTTCTGTTGGCAAAGCGTTTCCTTTTGCCAGGCGGAAACATCAAGGTAAAGATCAATGGTGAGAATGAGGTAGAGGTTGCTGCCGGTGGTGCCCTCCTGGGTACACTTGCCGAGAATGGCATCTTCCTTCCTTCGGCTTGTGGTGGTAAGGGCTCTTGCGGCCAGTGCAAACTCCAGGTAACCGAGGGCGGTGGCGAGATTCTGCCATCAGAGACCAGTCATTTCACACGCAAGGAGCAGCAGGCTCACTGGCGTCTTGGCTGTCAGGTTAAGTGTAAGAACGATATGGAAATCAAGGTGCCCGAGTCTGTTATGGGTGTCAAGGAGTGGGAGTGCGAGGTTATCTCAAACAAGAACGTCGCAACCTTCATCAAGGAGTTTATCGTTGCATTGCCTCCCGGCGAGCACATGGACTTCGTTCCGGGTTCTTATGCACAGATTAAGATTCCTGCATACGACATGACCTATGACAAGGATATCGACAAGTCACTCATTGGCGACGAGTACCTCCCCGCATGGGAGAAGTTCGGTTTGCTCGGCCTCAAGTGCAAGAACACCGAGGAGACAATCCGTGCCTACTCAATGGCCAACTATCCTGCCGAGGGTGACCGCATCATGCTTACCGTTCGTATTGCGACACCTCCTTTCAAGGCCGACCGTTCAGGCTTCATGGATGTACCTTGCGGTATCGCATCTTCATACATCTTCACCTTGAAGCCCGGCGACAAGGTAATCATGAGTGGCCCTTATGGCGACTTCCACCCAATCTTCGACTCAAAGAAGGAGATGATGTGGGTTGGTGGTGGTGCCGGAATGGCTCCATTGCGTGCCCAGATTATGCACATGACAAAGACCTTGAAGACAACCGACCGTGTTATGACCTACTTCTACGGTGCACGTGCGCTCAACGAGGTGTTCTACTTGGAGGACTTCCTGCAGCTTGAGAAGGAATTCCCCAACTTCACCTTCCACCTCGCGCTCGATCGTCCCGATCCTGCAGCCGATGCAGCGGGCGTGAAGTACACCGCAGGCTTCGTACATCAGGTTATCTACGAGACATACCTCAAAGACCACGAGGCTCCCGAGGATATCGAGTACTACATGTGTGGTCCCGGCCCAATGTCAAAGGCTGTGGTTAATATGCTCACCGACCTTGGTGTTGAGGAGAAATCGATTATGTACGATAACTTCGGCGGTTAATTCCACAGAACATATCTATCAAAAAAGCATCGTTCGTCGAACGGTGCTTTTTTGCTTTTTGCGTTGTTGCTGTGAAAAATATTCAAGCAAGCTTGATGTTTCTCCCTTGTTTGTTACTATATTTGCAGTGTTGAATAAAAAATAACCGCCTATGATATAACCGCGTATTTGATTACGCACATTTTAAAAGACATATTAAATTAGCGTTGGCTTTACTGATTGTATTCTGAAACTTAGGAAATTTCATTTGTCGCAATAAAAGTAAGGTTAATGCTCGTGTTTATATAACACGGGCTTAACTGTTATTCATTGCGATGGGTATCCTAAGACCTCAGAATACGAGTAATGGTTTTGCTCGTGTTTTTTTGTGTCTTTTAAAAACAAAACGCCCCCTTAAATTGTTATAAAGCAAGTAACCCGATACACAAAACGTAAAACGCAAAACACTATGAAAAGAAGGATTTTATTTACAATTTCAGCCCTTGTGGCTGTTCTGCTCTCCCTGCTCCCCTCCTGCAACGGCAGTGATTACGAATTTGCACCCTACAAGGGATGCCGGTGGCAGGCACCATACGGGGATGATACACTCTGCCTGGAGCTTTTGACAGCCAGCGATGTACAGCTTACTTCAAAGACAAGTGGCAAGGTGCTGGCACGTGGGCTTTACGATACCCATCGTTTCAAGTTCCCCTTTACTGCTTTCCAAACCGAAATAAAAGGAGTGCAATACCGCTTTGCCTATGCGCTGTTCAATAAAGAACTCGATATGGTGCTTTATGGCGATTCGTTGAATCTCCTGTGCGATACAGTGCCTGTTGCTTGGAGCTTGCCGTTTGCCACTTTGTTGAGAGATGAAGAAATGGCAAATATCAACAACAAAAGAACCGGGTTTGAATGACCTTGTAAACGATTTGAAATAGCAGTTGTTAAATGTGACTGTTCTTCTGCCTGGCCATTATTCCGCTGAATATCCTCCCTGAATTTATACCAAGCCTGCGTGCCGAAAAGAACTCCGTGTGCCGTGTGAATGTGCACACGCCGGCAATCTCAATCCTTTCGCGCTCTACGCCGCACTCTTGCAACAGCAGGCTGTTTGCCTCCCACAGGTCAAGGTGCCACTTCGTTCTGCCATCGGCGGTGGGGTAGCGCCTGGCTATCTTTTGCATAAGGAACCCGGCCTCCTTAAAAGCTTCGTACACCTCGTCACCAACCTCAAAGGCATCAATGGATATACCCGGTCCTATAATGGCATCAATGTCACCGGCGCAACTTCCGTATACTCTCTTCATCTTGTCGATGGCTTTGCATACAATCATGGCAACAGTGCCACGCCAACCGGCATGTATGGCCGCTATTACGTCACGTTTCGTGTCATGCAGCAGCACCGGTATGCAGTCTGCTGTCGAAACCCCAATGCAGGTTTGTTCCAGGTCGGTGACTACAGCGTCTACTCCCATCAGTGCATCGGCCTGTCGGGCTTTGTCCAGCTGCAAAAATGTGCTGTCTATGGCAAGAACCTTGTCTCCGTGTGTCTGTCTTGGCAGAATAAGGTGGTTGTCGTCTATTCCTAATTCTCTGCAAAGTTCCTCCCGGCATTGCTCCACGTGGAGTGCAGTGTCGCCACAATAATGGGTGATGTTGAACCCTTCATAAGAACCTGTACCCTCTCCGCGATATGTCGAGAAGGCCAACACTGTCTCTCTTGTGTCGTATTCGAGTAACTTTGCCATTGTCTTTTTTACTCCTCCCCCTCGGTCAGTGCCTTTATCTCCTCATCTACCTTGTACAACTTCTCACGGCAGAAGTTTACAAGTTCCTGCGCCTCTTTGAGCAGGCCGGCAAGCTCGTCAATGTCCACTTTGCCGCCCTGTATCTTGGCTGTAATCTCCTCAAGGCGCATCATTGCCTCGTTGTATGTAATCTTTCCCATATTGTTCGAATTTTTGTTTCTATTCAAGGAATCTCTATATAACATTCAGATTCTTCGCGTTGCTCAGAATGAGTAAACGGTATACTTTATTTTATTACACTTGTAAATGTGCCGCCGGCAACGGTTGTCTCAACCTCATCGCCCGGTTTCAAGTTGCCTGCATCGCGCACGGCCTTGCCGTTGAGGCGCGTTATGCTGTAGCCCAATGAGAGAATGTGCTCGGGCGATGCGGCATCAATCCTCTCCCTGTAAAGGTCGAGCCTGTGACGTTGTCCCTGCATGTACAGGGCTGTGAGCACCGGTAACTGCCCGATGAATGTCTCAATCCGTCGCTTCTCACTCTCCATTCGTTGTGCAACGCATGTGGCAATGATATCCTGCAGTTCGGTTATTGCTGTTTCGTTTGCAAGCATAGAGTGGATAAGGAACTCTGCCACAGCGGTAGGGGTCTTTGCGCTTGTGTGTGCCACAATGTCGAGTATGCTCTCATCACGTAGGTGTCCTATTCCGGTGATTATGGGTAATGGGAACTGTGCGCAGTTGTTTGCCAGGTCATAGGTGTCGAAGCAACCAAGCTCGCTTGTCGCTCCGCCGCCGCGTATTATCACTACTACATCCCAGTTGTCAATCTCCCGGGCTATGCAGTCAAGCGCGGCAATTATTCCCTGTTCGGCGCCGTTGCCCTGCATCGGAGCGGGGAACAGGCGGGGGTAGAAAACGAAACCGTAGCGGTTGTTCTGGAGTTGGTCGCAAAAATCGCCATATCCGGCAGCGGTAGCCGAGGATATCACGGCTATGCGTTGTGGCAACAAGGGCAGCTCAAGTTCCTTGTTGAGTCCAATCACTCCCTCGTCGGTGAGGCGCTTTATTATCAGTTGTCGCTGGCGCGCAATGTCGCCTATGGTGTAGGCCGGTTCAATGTCGCACACATCGAGCGTGTAGCCGTACAGTTCGTGAAAACTCACTGTCACCTGCAACAGCACCTTCAGTCCCGCAGCGAACGGTTGCCCTGTCTGCTCAAGGAAGTAGGGGCGCAACAACGAATATATGCGTGCCCACACTGTGCCGCGCGCCTTGGCAACCGTCTCTTGTGTCTCCTCGTCGCGTTGCACAAGTTCAATGTAGCAGTGTCCCACTGCTGTCTCGCGCACCTCGCTCAGCTCGCCCGTTATCCAGTAACGCGAGGGCAGGGCATCGGCAATGGCATTATGCACAAGGTTGTTGAGCGAATATAGCGTCAGTGGTGTATCAATACTGTTCATCATTCTTTTGGAATCCATTGGTTTATTCCTCGTTGGTCGGCAATGAATGCGCCGCCAACCACGGTGTTGCCATTATAGAAAACTGCCGATTGGCCCGGGGTGATAGCCTGCACGGCATTGTGCAGTCGCACCAGCCAACGTCCGTCACCTGTGGCAACAGGTGCATCGCACTCGATGGGGTGGCTGCGGTAGCGCACCCTTACGCTTATCTTTTCGGGGATATCGTCCACCCATTCCGGGTTTTCAATGAGCATATATCGGGTGAGCAGTTGCTCCTCTTTGCCAAGCATTACGGTGTTTTTGGCAGCATTTATCTTCAGTACATAGGCCGGGTAGCCAAGCGCTATGCCCAAACCTTTGCGTTGTCCCACAGTGTAGAAGGGGTAGCCGCAGTGCTTGCCCAGTGTGCGTCCCTCACTGTCGACGAATGAGCCGCTTCCTGGACAACTGTCGATGCCGGGCACGTTTGCACGCAGAAAATCGCGGTAATCGCCGGGGATAAAGCACACCTCCATGCTCTCTCCCTCCTTGGCTGCACTTTGCAGATTGTGTTCCTTCAGGTATTCAAGTACCTGTGGCTTCTCCCATCCGCCAAGCGGGAATATGGTGCGCGCGAGCTGCTGCTGTGTCAGTCGCCACAGAAAATAGCTCTGGTCCTTGCGGTCGTCATCGCCTGTTACTATGTAATAACGTGATTGCCCGTCGTTGCCGGTTGTCTCTTTTATCTTCACGTAGTGCCCTGTTGCAATTTTTCTGCATCCAAGCCTGTCGGCCCACTCACAGAGCAGGCGGAATTTGACCGTAGGGTTGCAGTTTACACACGGATTGGGTGTCCTGCCGCTCATGTATCCGTCAATGAAGGGCTCTATCACAAACTTTAGGAATTCGCTGCGTACATCGGCAATGTGGTGCGGAATACCCAGCCTTGCAGCCAGCTGTGCGGCATCCTCGGCTGCGCGCAGGCCGCTGTCGCAGGTCACCAGCGTGAGTCCTTCCACCCTGTAGCCTTGCTCAAGCAACATGCTGCACACGGCTGTGCTGTCAATGCCGCCACTCATTCCCACAAGTACGCTCTTCTCTTCAAACATATTACGGTTATTGGATAATTTTGTATAATGCCCTCTTTGCTGTCAAAAAAAATGACTATTTTTGCAATAGTGTTTTATGACAATGGCGCATGGTATATACAAAGGTATATCTTTTTTGTTGCCACAATGCAGAATTTACAAAATTTATGAGTAATACAACTACAAAAAAAGTCCCTACAGAACTGGGCACGGAGGGCATTGGCAAACTGCTCATGCAATATGCAATCCCTGCCATTATTGCACAGATAGCGGCATCGCTCTACAATCTCATTGACCGTGCCTTCATAGGTCACATCCCCAATGTGGGAACCGATGCTATTTCGGGACTCACCAACACATTCCCGTTCATGAACCTATCCGTTGCCTTCGGCGCAATGATTGGTGTGGGCGGTGCGACGTTGCTCTCTGTGAGGCTGGGACAGCGTGACTACGATTCGGCAAGGAACATCCTTGGCAATCTTGTGACATTGAACGTCATTGTAGGTGTCCTGTTCGCTGCCGTGTCATTCATGTTCATGGACGAGATTCTGCTCTTCTTCGGTGCAAGCGAGAATACCTTGCCCTATGCACGTGACTATATGGAGGTGATTCTGCTTGGTAATGTAATCACCCATCTCTATTTTGGAATAAACGCGGCTTTGCGCTCATCGGGTCATCCCCAGCAGGCAATGACAGCCACAATAATGACTGTGGTGATGAATGCGGTGCTCACTCCAATATTCATCTTTGTCTTTGGCATGGGAATACGCGGTGCGGCACTTGCCACAATCCTTGCGCAGCTTGTGACACTGATGTGGCAGACAAAACTGCTCAGCAACCCCAACGAACTGTTGCATCTGCAGCGTGGCATATACAGGCTCCGTGGCGATATCGTGAAAAGAGTACTGCGCATAGGTATGTCGCCGTTTCTCATAAATACCGCAGCCTGCCTGGTAGTCATCATCATCAATCAGGGCTTGCGCAACAACAGTGCCTCTATGTCCGACGGTGACCTCTCTACCGCGGCCTATGGCATATCCAACAGCATGCAGTTCATTTTTGTGATGATTGTACTTGGACTCACACAAGGCATGCAGCCCATTGTAAGTTACAACTATGGCGCAAAACGCTCCGACAGGGTGCGCAAGGCGCTCATGCTTACAATGTTCTGGGCAACATTGGTCACAACTGTGGGCTTTGCTGTCTGCGTGGGCTGCCCTGAACTTGTTGCGCGCATCTTCACCTCTGAACCTCAGCTCATTGAACGTTCGGCATGGGCCATGAGGGTAATGTGCATGTTCATGCCGGTCATCGGTTTCCAGCTTGTGACAACCAACTTCTTTCAGAGCATAGGCAAGGTCAACAGGTCCATATTCCTCTCGCTCACACGTCAGGTGCTCATGCTCATACCGTTGCTCATCATCCTGCCGCGTTTCTATGGTGTGGAGGGTGTGTGGTACAGCATGCCGATATCCGACGTTGTGGCAGCCATGCTCACCGTGGTGACTCTTGTGTTGCAGTTCAGGGAGTGGAAACAGGAAAAAACAAATAACATTTGATATGAAACAGTTTGTAGTGACAATTGGCCGCCAGCCTGGTAGCGGTGGCAAGGAGGTAGCAGAGGTGCTTGCACGTGAATTGGGTGTCAAGGTCTATGACAAGGCTTTGCTGCAGGAGGCTGCACAGGCCAGCGGTTTCGATACGTCGCTCTTTGAGAAGGCCGACGAGTGCGAGTCGACCTCCCTCTTCGGCGGCATTTTCAGCATCCACGGCTCAATTTCCGAGTATATCACCGGTGGCAGCTACATCGATAACGACAAACTCTTCGAGATTCAGAGCGAGACAATATGCAACATTGCACAGAGTGAGAGCTGCATAATTGTGGGACGTTGTGCCGAGTATGTATTGCGTGATCATCCGGCCATGCTAAGCATATTCCTTACAGCCGACCACTCCGATCGCGTGCAGCGTATTATGCGCGGCGAGAATATGGAGTACGATGCAGCTGTTGAGTTCATTGAGAAGAATGACAAGAAACGCCGCTCCTATCACGACTACTATGCCACTACACTGTGGGGCGATGCCGCCAGCTACGATGTCTGTATCAATACATCACGTCTTGGCGTAGAGGGCACTGTTGGATTTATCAAACAGCTTGTCGCAAAGCGCTTTTCTTGATGAAACGCATAGGCATTCTCTCCGACACGCACTCCTGTTGGGACGACAAATATCTCATACACTTTGCGGGGTGCGATGAGATATGGCATGCCGGTGACATAGGCAGCCCTCTTATCATAGACCGCCTTGCCGCCTATTGCCCCGTGCGTGCCGTGTGCGGTAATATCGATGGGCGCGAACTGCGCTTACTTTTTGGCGAGGTGCTCCGTTTCAAGGTAGAGGAGTGCAATGTGCTCATGACCCACATCGGCGGTTATCCCGGCAAATACTCTCCTGTCATACGCAATATTTTGCGAAGCGAGAGACCGCAGTTGTTCATTGCCGGACACTCTCATATTCTCAAGGTTATATATGACAAGGAAATCGATTGTCTGCATGTGAATCCCGGTGCTGCCGGCAGGCAGGGGTGGCATGCCGTGCGTACGCTTGTGAAGTTGACCATTGACGGCAGTGAAATAAAAGACCTTGAAGTTGTAGAGCTTGCATGAAGTACCCTCTTGGTAAAAAAATGAAATTAAGTTTTGCAGAATAATTGCCTGTATACTATATTTGTAGGTAATTGAATATTAAACACACAAAACATAGAACAGATTATGGCGACAAAGAAACATTCGTGGAACTATGAGAACATTGGTGGTTCTACACGCGTGAAAATAACTACCGGTGCCGATATCGCTCATTTGGCAGAACTGGACATAAAGAAATGGACTGTGCTTTCATGTCCAACGGTCGGTCTTGATATCGATGAGAAAAGTTTGAGGTATATTGATACCGATAACGACGGACGCATTCGTGTAAATGACGTAATTGCGACATCGCAGTGGCTTACTGCTGTGGTAAAGGATGTCGACTTGTTGGTAAAGGGTGCCGACTGCATCGATGTAGAGCAATTCAATCAGGCAAATGCCGACGGTGCAAAACTATATAAATCGGCTAAGCAGATTCTTGTTAACCTGGCAAAAGATGGCAAGGTCATTTCATTGGCCGATACAAAGGATATTACAGCAATCTTTGCCAAGACACGTTTCAACGGTGATGGAGTGATTACTGAACAGACAGCCGAGACTGCCGAGGAGAAGGCTGCGATAGCTGCTATCGTGAGCACTCTTGGCGGTGTTGCCGACCGCTGTGGAATGAATGGCGTGAATGCCGAACTCATTGAGAAGTTCTACCAGGCTCTGGCCGACTATCTTGCTTGGAACGAGTCTATGGTTGATGCGCCTTATGGTGCCGACACCGACAAGGCTATCGAGGCGTACAATGCCCTCGATGTCAAGATGAAGGACTATTTTGTACGTGCCGAGCTTGCCTCTTTCTCACCCGAGAGTGCTGCAAAACTTGATGTGCAGACTGCACTCATTGAGACTATCAGTGCCGAAAACCTCACCGGCAAGACCGAGGAGATTGCTGCATATCCCATTGCACGCCTCACCGGCAAGGCCGAACTGGACCTCACGGCTGCCATAAATCCTGCATGGTCGGCAAAGTTCAACACCCTTCTCTCTATTGTAAAGCCTAAGGAGAAGGTTCTTACAGCAGAGTCTTGGACTGCAATAGGCGCTACTTTTGCTGCATACAATGCATGGAAAGCGGCAAAGAAGGGTGGCGAAGTAGAGGCCTTGGGTGTTGACGCAATAAAGAAGATACTTGCCGATGACAAGAAGCAGGCTTTGCTTGACCTTGTAGCACAGGACCTTGAACTCAAAGAGACAGCCGATGGCATTGACTTGGTCGACAAGTTCCTGCACATTTATCGCGATTTCTACCGTTTGCTCCGCAACTATGTGACATTCCAGGATTTCTATTGCAGAGACAAGAAGGTGAAGGCTGTTTTCCAGTGCGGACGACTTATCATAGACCAGCGCGAGTGCCGCATGTGTATGCTTGTTACCGATATGGCAAAGCATAACACAATGGCTCCTGCAAGCGGCATCTATCTTGTATACTGTGATTGCACAACAAAGGCAAGCACTGCCAAGAAAAGTATTGTTGCCGCTGTAACGGTGGGTGACATAGGCGATATTTTTGTGGGCAAGAATGCAATCTATTTCGACAATGACGGACTCATGTGGGATGCTGTCATAACCAAGATTATAGAGAACCCAATCAGCGTGGGTCAGGCATTCTGGTCGCCTTACCGCAGAATGGCAAAGACTATTGAGAATCTCATCAACAAGAGCGCTGCCGAGAAGGACGCTGCCATAATGAAGGATGCCGATGCCAAAATAAATGCAGCATCTGTTCCAAAACCGGCCGAGGGCGATGCAAAGGCTCCAACACCTCCATTTGATATTGCCAAATTTGCCGGTATCTTTGCAGCTATAGGTGTGGCTGTCGGCATGATTGGTTCTGCCTTGGCCGGTATTCTTGGATTGTTTGAGGGCTTTAAATGGTACCAGTATATTGCCGTATTTATTGGTATTATGATATTCATTTCAGGTCCTGCAATGGTGTTGGCTTGGATGAAACTGCGTCGCCGCAACATTGCTCCGTTGCTCAATGCCAACGGCTGGGCCATCAATGCTTCATCCAAGATTAACATTCTGTTCGGTGAGACATTGACCGACATTGCAAGGTATCCCAAATTGAAACTTAAGGACCCATACGCAAAGAGCGGTATGCCTGCATGGGCAAAGTGGCTCGTTTCACTGGTTGCGGTTGCTGTTGTGGCAACAGGTCTGTGGCTGGGCAATGTGTTTGCAGCATGTGGTTGCGAATCTCCATTGTCTTGCTTCAATAAGGCTGAGGTAGTAGCTGTTGATGAGGCTGCAGAGACTCCCGCAGAGACAGAGGCTCCCGCAGTTGCCGCAGAGCCTGCCGGTGAATAGGAAAAGGATAGATAGAACAAACGGATGAGAGGCTTATGGTCTCTCATCCGTTGTTTTGTAAAGAAAATTTTTCAATGTTCCGCAAAATGTGTATCTTCGCAAATTGGAAAAAGAAAACAGATTAGAAATGGAGAATATTGACTGGTCGAATATAGGCTTCGGCTACAGGAAAACAAACGGCAATGTGCGTTGCCATTATAAGGACGGAGCATGGGGCGCTGTAGAGGTGCATACCGATGAGAATATAAACATTCACATGGCAGCAACCTGCCTGCACTATGGCCAGAGCGCCTTCGAGGGACTCAAGGCTTTCCGTGGTAAGGATGGCAAAATTCGCATTTTCCGTCTTGAGGCAAACGCAGAGCGCCTTATGAGCAGCTGCGATGGTATTCTCATGCCACAGGTAAGCACGGAACTCTTCCGTGAAATGGTTACAAAGGTTGTTGAGCTTAACAAGGAGTTTGTGCCGCCTTATGAGAGCGGAGCATCGCTGTACATACGTCCTCTGCTCATTGGTACAAGTGCACAGGTTGGCGTGAACCCCTCGAAAGAGTATCTCTTTGTTATATTCGTTACCCCGGTGGGACCATACTTCAAGAAGGGCTTTGCAGTGAATGATTGTGTCATATATCGCCATTTCGACCGTGCGGCACCGCTTGGAACAGGCCGTTTCAAGGTGGGCGGAAACTATGCCGCCGGCATGAAGGCGAGCTGCCAGGCTCACAGCGAGGGCTATGCATGTGAGATTTATCTCGATGCAAAGGAGAAGAAGTTTATCGACGAGTGTGGCGCAGCCAACTTCATTGGCATAAAGGGCAACAGCTATGTCACTCCGGCATCAACATCCATTCTCCCCTCAATAACCAACAACAGCCTCATGCGTCTTGCTGCCGATATGGGCATGACCGTGGAACAGCGTCAGGTTCCCGAGGAGGAACTCGCCACTTTCGATGAGGCCGGTGCTTGCGGCACGGCTGCAGTGGTGTCGCCAATTGGGCGCATCGATGACGTGGAGAATGGCATATCGTATCAGATATCGAAAGACGGCAAGCCGGGTCCGGTTCTCACAGAACTCTATACCCGCTTGCGTGCAATACAGTATGGCGATGTTGCCGACCCTTATGGCTGGGTAACAGTGATAGAATAAAAGACAAGAAAATGGGAAAAGGAAAACTGAAGAAATTTGCCGATATGGCAGCATATCCTAATGTTGTTGAGCATCCATACTCAATGATTGATGATGTGGAATTTCCGCTCAAGGGCAATTGGGGACGCGACTTTTTCAAGAACGATAATCCGATAGTGCTGGAACTTGGTTGTGGCAGGGGCGAGTATACTGTGGCTCTTGCTCGCCGTTTCCCGGAGAAAAACTTCATTGGAGTGGATATAAAGGGTGCCCGCATGTGGACAGGTGCTACCGATGCACTTGAGTCCGGGCTCACCAATGTAGGCTTCCTGCGTACCAATATTGAAATCATCGACCGCCTGTTCGCTGCCGGTGAGGTGAGCGAGATATGGCTCACATTCCCCGACCCGCAGATGAAGAAGCAGACAAAACGCCTAACCTCGTCGCTCTTCCTTGCGCGTTACAGGAATATCCTTGCGCACGATGCGGTGGTGCACCTGAAGACCGACAGCAATTTCATGTTCACCTATACCAAGTATATAACAGAGGTTAACAACCTGCCTGTGGTGGAGTGTGTTGACGATGTACACGGACAGGACGAGGTGAGCGATGTGCTGCAGATACGTACCTACTACGAGTCGCAGTGGCTTTCGCGCGGAATAACTATCAAGTATATCGCATTCAATCTGCCTTCGATGGAGCAGTATACCGAGCCCGATGTGGAGATTGAACTGGATGAGTACCGCAGCTATGGACGTAGCAAGCGCAGCTCTCTTGAAACAACGAAATAACAATAAAAGCATTTTTATGTTCAAGCATATAGTAATGTGGCGCTTCATTGATGGCGCAAACGGAAAGAGCAAGCAACAGCATGCTCAGTGGGTGAAGGAGCATCTTGAGGCTCTTGTGGGTGTAATCCCCGAGATTAAGGCGCTCGAAGTGGGTATCAACGTCTGTGTGGCAGGTACTGCATACGATGCAGTGCTGGTGTCGGCCTTTGAGGATGCCGATGCCATGGAGCGTTACAAGGTGCACCCCGCGCATGTCGAGGTGGCTGCATATTTCAAAGGCATAACCGAGGGTCGTGCCGAGGCCGACTATGTAATCTGAATTAATAATTATGACACTATATCCGAAACTTATATTGGACGCGCTTGAGAAGGTGCGTTATCCCGGAAACGGCAAGAATCTTGTCGAGGCCGGCATGGTCGATGACAATATACGCATCGATGGCAACAAGGTGAGCTTCTCGCTCATTTTTGACAAACCCACCGACCCATTCATACGCTCGGTTGTAAAGTCGGCCGAGGCTGCCATACATATGTATGTGGGCAAGGAGGTAGAGATTGAGGGCAACATCAGCGTTGTAAGCCGTCAGGCCATGCGTCCCGAGGTGGGCAAGTTCCTGCCACAGGTTAAGAATGTTATTGCAATATCATCGGGTAAGGGTGGAGTAGGCAAGTCAACCGTCTCGGCCAATCTTGCCATTGCACTGGCTCGTCTGGGATACAAGGTGGGCTTGCTGGATGCCGATATCTTCGGCCCTTCAATCCCCAAGATGTTCAGTGTTGAGGATGCACGTCCTTACAGCGAGAACATTGACGGCCGTGACCTTATAATCCCCATTGAAAAATATGGCGTGAAGATGCTGTCGATAGGTTTCTTTGTAGACCCAGACCAGGCAATCCTTTGGCGCGGCGGCATGGCAAGCAATGCCTTGAAACAGCTTATTGCCGATGCTGCGTGGGGCGATCTTGACTATTTCCTCATTGACCTTCCTCCCGGTACCAGCGACATACACCTTACCATTGTGCAATGCCTGGCGTTGACAGGCGCAGTTGTGGTTACAACCCCACAGGAGGTTGCCTTGGCGGCAGCCATAAAGGGTGTGAACATGTTCATTAATGACAAAGTGGCTGTGCCTATCCTTGGCTTGGTGGAGAATATGGCATGGTTTACTCCTGCCGAGTTGCCCGAGAACAGGTACTACATCTTTGGCAAGGAGGGTGGCAAGCGCATGGCCGCTCAGTATGGCATTCCGCTCATAGGTCAGATACCTCTTGTACAGAGCATCTGCGAGAGTGGCGATGCGGGAATCCCGGTGGCAATGAAGGCTGATACCCCCGACGGACAGGCGTTCCTGCAGGTTGCTGCGGCATTGGTCGAGCAGACAGCAAGACGTAATGCCGAATTGCCCGAGACAAAGATAGTCGGTACAAAATAAAAGCAATAGAGCAGCGCCGCGGCGCTGCTCTATTGCTTTTATTTCATTTGATTTTTTCTATCTGAAAGTAGAAATAGACTGCTGCTGCCATCAGTAGCATTCCTACTGTTCCGTATATCCATCGTGCTCCTTTGCGCCCGAACTTCTTTACGGCAAACCGGGCATTGTCGGTGGTGAAGAACCACTCCCAGTCAAAGGCTGCCGATAGAAATGAGATTGCTCCCGTCAATAGGAATATGGCCTGTACAACGTTGTGCAGTATCATAGGCCATTATTCCTGTGGTGTCCAGCCCTGTGCTCGCAACTGCATCTCCACACCGTCGCGGGTGATGAGGGCAAGTCCCATAGTGTCGCTCACAATGTGTCCGATTACTCGTACGTCCTTCATTGCTGCAACCTTCTCGTGGTCGGCAATGGGCACGGTGAACAGCAGCTCATAGTCCTCGCCACCGCCAAGCGCACAGGTGATGACGTTGAGGTTCAGTTCCTCGGCCATGACGGCTGTCTGGTAGTCGATGGGGATGCGCTCCTCGTATATGCGGCAACCCACACCGCTCTGCTTGCAGATGTGCATGAGCTCCGATGCAAGGCCGTCGCTTATATCCATCATCGAGGTGGGCTTGATGTTCTCGCTGCGCAGTTTCTCGATGACCTCTTTGCGTGCCTCGGGTTTCAACTGGCGCTCAAGAATGTACTCCTTGCCGGCAAAGTCTGGCTGTATGTCCTTACCGGCTGTGGCAATCTTCTCGCGCTCGAGCAGCTGCAGGCCCATATACGCTGCTCCAAGGTTGCCGGTAACGCAGATGAGGTCGGTCTCCTTAGCTGTGCTTCTTTTAACAGCTGTCCCTTTGGGCGCTGTACCCGTTGCAGTAATGCTTATGGCAAGACCTGTGAGCGATGATGTGGTGTCGCCGCCCACAATGTCAATGCCATAGCGCTCGCATGCGAGTCTTATTCCTGAATAGAGCTCCTCGATATCCTCAATGCAGAACTTGCGGCTGATGCCCAGTGAAACGGTAATCTGCTTTGGAGTGCCATTCATTGCATATATGTCCGAAATGTTCGCTACCACAACCTTGTAGCCAAGGTGTACGAGCGGGAAGTATGTGAGGTCGAAATGTACACCCTCCATGAAGAGGTCGGTGGTGATGAGCACCTCCTCTTCATCACTGAACTGCAGAACCGCGGCATCGTCGCCTATACCTTCTACGGTCTCTTTGTTTACCGGTTTTATATCCTTTGTGAGGCGTTCAACGAAGCCGAACTCGCCAAGTGATGATATCTCGGTACGTTTTGTCGTGTTCATGTCTCTTTTTCTATTATTATGCGCGGTTAACGATTTCGCGGAAAATTGTTGTCATCTTTGGCTGTGCCTCGTCGGCTGCCTTCTGCACCTCCTCGTGGCTGCACTCAACTACAATGCCCTCCACACCAAGGTCGGTGATTACCGATATGCCGAACACGCGGATGCCGCAGTGACGTGCAACAATAACCTCGGGTACGGTTGACATGCCTACAGCGTCGCCGCCCATGCGGTGGAACATGCGGTATTCGGCCGGTGTCTCGAATGTAGGACCCTGTGTGCCAAGGTAAATACCTTCAACAACACGGATGCCCTTCTCGGCTGCAATCTCCTTGGCCATGGCTATGAGACCCTTGTCATATGCTGCGCTCATGTCGGGGAAACGGTCGCCATAAGGGATATTCTTGCCGCGCAGCGGGTGCTCGGGGAAGAAGTTGATGTGGTCATTGATAATCATGAGGTCGCCGATAAGGAAGTCGGGGTTCATGCCGCCTGCAGCATTGGATACAAAGAGGGTCTTGATGCCCAACTCACGCATAACTCGTACAGGGAAAGTAACCTCTTTCATTGAGTAGCCCTCGTAGAAGTGGAAGCGTCCCTGCATTGCCATAATCTCCTTGTTGCCCAATTTACCGAAGATGAGCTTGCCCGAGTGACCTTCAACTGTTGAGAGCGGGAAGTTAGGAATATCCTTGTACTCAATCTCGTATTTGTCGGTTATCTCGTTTACAAGGCTGCCAAGGCCGGTACCAAGGATGATTGCGGTCTCGGGGGCTGTTGTCATCTTTCCTCTAAGGAATTCAGCTGTCTCTTGAATTTTCTGTAACATAGTTGTATATATTATCGTTAAACAATTTCTCTTCTCCATCCAGGAATTCTACCTCAATTGGCATTACGTATATGCTGTCACGGATACTCCTTAGAGTCTCTTCGTGCGGCTTCATTCTTGTTGCGTCCTTCTCTGTGGTTACAATCATTGTGTACCCTCCATTCCGGAACTGCTTGACAATGTCGTCAAAGTCGGCATCGGTGAAGTTGTGATGGTCGGCATATTGCATGAACTCCACTTTTGCTCCACGCTCCTCAATCTCTGCCTTCAGTGGTTGAGGGTTGGCTATGCCGGTGACAAGCAGCACGCGGCTCTCCTGTGGCATTGCTGTGTTGGCACTGTTGAACAGCGGGTAGGGCTTGCCGTAGCGTATTGTGGTAAAATATACAGGTATATCCTTTATCTCTTTGATATAACTGCGGTATGCCCTCTTTTGTTCGGCTGTCACCCCCTTGCATTTTGTGAATATAACAATGTCGGCACGCCCAATGGCGCCTATGCTCTCGCGCAAGCGGCCGAACGGCATTACGCAGTCGCGCCACACCGGGCGGTTGCTGTCTATGAGCAGTATGTTCAGTCCTGCTTTTACGTGTCGGTGCTGGAATGCATCGTCCAGCAGCACGGCTTGCAGTGTCTTATTTTCGGTAACCAGCCTGTCAATGCCCTCAGTGCGCTTTTCGCAAACGGCGACATCGATGTCGGCGAACTTCTCTTTTATCTGGAACGGCTCGTCACCAATCTGCTCCATTGTGGTGTCCATGTTCGCCTTTATGTAGCCCTTGCTCTTGCGGCCGTAACCGCGGCTCAGCACGGCAATTGCATAGCTTGTTTTCAACAACCTTGCAATATATTCAATATGTGGTGTCTTGCCGGTGCCGCCAACCGTTATGTTGCCTACGCATATGGTGGGCACGTCGAACTCCCGGCTCTTGAGCACTCCTGTATCAAAAGCACGGTTTCTTGCCGCCATGACCCATGAGTATGGGTTCAAGGCATCTGCCAATGTTCGTAAAAGGTCTCTTTTCGCCATTCGCGTGTTCTGTAGCCTGTAGCTTTATGCAAAAATATGGAATATTTTATAAACGCGCCCCACCTTTTTTATATCTCTTGTTCTTTGATAATGTTAAAAAATCTTATAATTGTTATTTTTTACTCTTTGTACCAATGATTTTTTAATATTTGTTTACTGATTCGAAAAAAAAAACTACTTTTGCCGTGAAATAAAGTGTTGTATTGCAAAAAAAGTTGTAACTTGCAACCCGAATAGATACAGACTGTGCTCAGGGAAAGATGCTCGAGTGGTTGAAGAGGCACGCCTGGAAAGCGTGTATACGCCAAAAGCGTATCGGGGGTTCGAATCCCCCTCTTTCCGCAATGTTTGAATGAATTAACTAATAAAAATATTAATCTAAAATTTACACAAAATGAAAAAGCTTTTTGCAATCGTTGCAATGTTGGGCTTGTTCGCTACAGCCCAGGTTTATGCTCAGGAGGCAGCTCCTGTAGCTACATCAGAGGATGCAGTTACCGCTATCAGCGATTCTATTCCAAGTGATTCAGTTCCTGCAGAGGCTCCCGCAGTAGAGGAAGCTGCAGAAGAGGCTCCCGCTGTTGAGGAGGCTGTAGTAGAAGAGGGTGGTATTGCAGGTGTACACAAAGGTTTGAAGACAAAGTTCATCGAGGGTGGTCCTGAGTTCATGGCTCTTGTATCAATCGCGTTGGTTATCGGTCTTGCTTTCTGTATCGAGCGTATCATCTACCTTAGCCTTGCAAAGGTAAATGCAAAGAAACTTATGGGTGCTATTGCTGATGCTCTTTCAAAGGGTGATGTTGAGGCTGCCAAGGCTATCTGCAGCAACACTGCTGGTCCTGTTGCTTCAATCTGCTATCAGGGTCTTCTCCGCATCGACGAGGGTCTCGACACAGTAGAGCGTTCAGTTGTATCTTACGGTAGCCTCCAGTCTTCAATGCTTGAGAAGGGCTGCTCATGGATTACATTGTTCATCGCGATGGCTCCATCACTCGGATTCTTGGGTACTGTGATCGGTATGGTTATGGCGTTCGATACAATCCAGCGCGAGGGTGATATCTCTCCAACTATCGTTGCCGGTGGTATGAAGGTCGCTCTTATCACAACTATCTATGGTATTATCGTAGCTCTTGTTCTCCAGGTATTCTACAACTTCATCCTCACCAAGATTGAGTCTATCGTTGCAGACATGGAGGATTCTTCAATCACTTTGCTCGACTTGCTCACAAAGTACAATCTCAAGAAGTAATAACAGCTAAATAAAATTTAATTATGAAAGCTGAAAAATATTCAAATATCTCAAAATACGTATCATACGCTCTGATTGCAGCTGTGTTGGTCGTGCTTGCGATGTTCTTCCTCGTGGGCGATCCAATGACACTGGAGCAGACATCTGATGCTACAAACGAGGTTACAGTGCTTACGTATCCTGCTCATACCGACACATTGATTTATCTGTGTTACATCATGACATTGGTTACTCTGCTGCTTGTTACCGGTTTTGAGACATATCAGGCTGTTGCAAATCTCATGTATGATCCTAAGGGCTTTGGAAAGAGCCTTGTTAAGTTGGCTGTGATTGCCGTGGTTACACTCATTGTGTTCTTTGTGGCACCATCAAAGCTTGACTTCGTGTTGTATTTGCAGTACGTACTGCTTGGTATCACAACATTGTGTATGCTCGGCAGCTTCGTTATCTCGAAAATACGTTCTTGATTAACCCTTTTATAACAGAGTTAGATAATGGGAAAAAGTAATAGAAAAGTTCCGGGAATCAATGCCAGCTCAACGGCCGATATCTCGTTCATCTTGCTCATCTTTTTCTTGGTCGTGACATCAATGAACTCAAACTTCGGTTTGCAGGTAATGCTTCCGAATCCTCCTGAGGAACAACAGCAGGATGAGCCTGAGATTCATGAGCGCAACCTTTTGAAGGTGTATGTGAACATGGACAACGAGATAATGGTTACTCCAGGTAAACTGAGAGAGGGTGAAAGACCTTTGATGCTCAAGGTCGACGAGCTCGAGGAATTGCGTGACTTGGCCAAGGATTTTATCACGGCCAACACTCCCGGCGGTAAGATTAATGACAACTATCCCGAGCCAAAGAAAAAGATGGATACCATCACATACATTAACGATGCAGGTCTCGAGTTGCACTATCCTAATGGTGTGAGCAACATTGTGAGAAACAATCAGCACGTTATCACCTTGCAGACCGACCGTTCTACAAAGTACGAGGTGTACTTTAAGGTTCAGGAGGTGCTCTACAGCGCATACAACGATTTGCGTGAGGAGTTTGCAAAGGAGGTCTATGGTGTTCAGAACCCTGAAAAGGAACTTACAGCCGACGAACTTGAATTGTGCCGTCGCCGTTATGTGAATATGATTTCCGAGGCTCAGCCTATTGAAATTGGTAAGAGAAAGTAAACTATGAGTAAATTTAGCGACAAAGGAAAGGCTGAAATGCCTGAATTGAATACCTCGTCATTGCCCGACTTGATTTTCTCTATCCTGTTCTTCTTTATGATTGTAACTTCTATGCGTGAGCAGGAGGTGAAGGTACAGGTGGAGTTGCCAAAGGGAACTGAATTGACGAAGTTGGAGCGCAAATCTGCGATTACAAATATCTATATTGGTACTCCTATGAACAACAAGGAGAGCCAGGAGGCCGGCATTCAGCTCAATGACCGCCAGCTTTCACGCCGCGAGGTGAACAACCTCAAGGCATATATCGTAGAGGAGAAAGAGCGCTTGGGTTCTAAGGCTGCTAAAATGAAAGTGGCTCTTAAGGTAGACAACAATATCGATATGGGTCTTCTGTCTGACGTTAAGATGCAGTTGCGTAAGGCATATGCATTGCAGATTTTCTACTCGGCTAACGAGGAGAAGACAAACGGTGGCAGATAATCTATCGCTATCCTTGATAAATAACCGAGGTATCAACAAACGTTGATACCTCGGTTATTTATATGTGCCGCTGTGAGGTTTTTTCGGTTTATATTGGCTCAGTCGCAAAAAATAATGTGGATAATTCCGTTTTCTTTAAGTTTGTGATATAGCTTATTGATGTATTAAATTAACAACCATTTAAAATTCCTTGAAATTGCTTCCGCTTACAAACATGTAAATTTCACTTTCAGCGACGAATTACCTTTGCGAAGAAGATTCATTGACGTATCCTATGCATTATAGTGCGTACAATGGTAATATTTTAAAACCGGCACCATCAAAATCACAGCGAACAGCCGGGCAAGCAGAGGAAACAGGACAAAATTTGTTTGAGCGGTGCATATACGCGATGCTGTTATTGCGTGAGAAGCGAGTTGTTTTGTCCCCGATGCTTGAACGAACAGCTGTTTGCGGCACCATTGCGAGTGAGCAATGTTTGCGACGACGGGAGCTTTAGCTCCCCAAAGGAGTGCGCTCCAGCGCTCAGCCGGCCGAGGGATGTCGCTTGCGACTCGCGAGCAGAAGGCTGTTATGACTGATTTTGCCGGTGCCGGGCGCTTTGCTACTTTCGCGCGACGAAAGTAGATGAAAGAAAGACTTGAGAAAAAATAGAAGTGAATAATTAAGGTTGAGGACTGCAGTAGAATACAATGCGACCGGGAAGTAATCCTAAACCTTCCCCCAACTTTTGCAGGTGAGTCATTAATTTGTCCATATTCTAAAAAACTTTAGCAAGGTATAATAAACAATTGTGGGTTGGCTCGTTGAGCCACCCCACAATCTTCTTATGGCATGTTC
>JAZOOF010000018.1:0-8732 GCA_045654885.1 Bacteroidaceae bacterium | reverse complement strand
AGTGATATTCCAAGGTATAATAGGTAGATGAAAAAGGCTACCGTTAGCGCTCCCAATATGAACGAAAACAGAAATCTCCACCACTTTTTGAATATGAGCAGAAATATCCACGACGTTATCAGTGCAACGAAGGTCAAGGGTACTGAAATTACAAAAAATATCGGCCACATTGAATCGAAGTATGCCGAAATCAATATCGATGCTGTAAAAAGCACGGGGAAGAGCCACCAGAATCTGATGATGAAATTTTTCATAATTTTGTTTGCGTTTTAGTTGAGTAAACGCTCTTACAACCGGGTTATTGCCTACTTTGAAGTTTTTAACCTTGTTTAACACACAGAATATGTTCTTTACACTCTTTATTTATAAGGTACTTTTATTGCCATAGTTCACGAAAATTTTGTTATCTTCGCGAAAGATTTCTAAATTGGGAATAAAATAAGTTGATAATATAGGTGTTGACCCACGGTTTGTTTTCTTTGCGAACCTGTCATATCGACCGTAGTGGAGATATCTCAATCCATGTTTTAGAGATTCTTCGACTTCGCTCAGAATGACAAAACTTAGTTTTGTTATCGGCGAGTTCATTAGCGGCTGGTCGCACGAAGCATGGATGAAAATCATGCCGTGCGGGTCGCTAAGAAAATGAACGAGCCAATGACATTGCAAATATAGAATGACACGATAAGGACAATTGGTATAATATTGTAATAAATAATAACTAAAATAGATTTATGGCAACAGTTGATGACAAGAAAATCATCTTTTCGATGGTGGGCTTGAGCAAGACAATCAAGCAGACAAACAAACAGGTTTTGAAGAATATTTACCTCTCGTTCTTCTACGGTGCAAAGATTGGTATCGTGGGTATGAACGGTGCGGGTAAATCTACATTGATGAAGATTATCGCAGGCCTCGACAATGACTATCAGGGCAATGTGGTATGGTCACCCGGTTATTCGGTGGGTTACTTGCCACAGGAACCGCACTTGCAGGATGGCAAGACCGTGATGGATTGCGTGAAAGAGGGTGTACAGGCTACAGTAGATGCTCTTGCAGAGTATGAGGAGATAAATATGAAGTTCGGTTTGCCCGAGTACTATGAGGATGCCGACAAGATGAACGAGCTTTTTGCGCGCCAGGCCGAATTGCAGGATATCATTGATGCAACCGATGCATGGAACCTTGAGAGCAAACTGGAACGTGCCATGGCAGCCCTGCGTTGCCCGGCTCCCGATGAATTGGTTGACCACCTCTCGGGTGGTGAGCGTCGCCGTGTGGCTCTTTGCCGTCTGTTGCTCTCAAAGCCCGATGTTCTCCTGCTCGATGAGCCTACCAACCACTTGGATGCCGAGAGCATCGACTGGTTGGAGCAGCACTTGAACCAGTACGAGGGTACTGTAATTGCCGTTACTCACGACCGTTACTTCCTTGACGATGTTGCAGGCTGGATTCTTGAGCTTGACCGTGGCGAGGGAATTCCCTGGCAGGGTAACTACTCATCTTGGCTCGACCAGAAGACAAAGCGTATGGAGCAGGAGGAGAAGAGCGCAAGCAAGCGCCGCAAGACTCTTGAGCGCGAGCTTGAGTGGGTGCGCATGTCGCCAAAGGCTCGTCAGGCAAAGGGTAAGGCCCGTTTGAACTCATACGAGCGCATGCTTAACGAGGACCAGAAGGAGCGCGAGGAGAAACTCGAAATCTTTATCCCCAACGGTCCACGCTTGGGTAACAAGGTTATCAATGCCGAGAATATCGGCAAGTCATTCGGCAGCAAGCACCTCTTCAGTAACCTCAACTTCATGTTGCCGCCTAACGGCATCGTAGGTGTCATTGGCCCCAACGGTGCGGGTAAGACAACACTCTTCCGCATGATTATGGGTCTTGAGACTGCCGACGAGGGTACATTCGAGGTTGGTGAGACAGTTAAGATTGCATATGTTGACCAGAACCACAAGGATATTGTTGCCGACAAGAGCGTATACGAGGTAATGAGCCAGGGTAACGAGCTCATGCGCCTGGGTGGCAAGGAAATCAACGTGCGTGCATACCTTTCACGTTTCAACTTCTCGGGTGCCGACCAGGAGAAGAAGTGCGGTGTGCTCTCTGGCGGTGAGCGCAACCGCTTGCACCTTGCTATGGCACTGAAAGAGGGCGGTAACGTGTTGCTCCTTGACGAGCCTACCAATGATATCGACGTGAACACACTGCGTGCGCTTGAGGAGGGTCTTGAGAACTTCGCGGGTTGTGCTGTTGTCATCAGTCACGACCGTTGGTTCCTCGACCGTATATGTACACACATCATCGCATTCGAGGGTGACGGCAACGTATTCAGTTTCGAAGGCTCATACTCTGACTACGAGGAGAACAAGATGCGTCGTCTTGGAATTGAGGAGCCGAAGAAGGCACGTTACCGTAAACTGATGGAGGACTAATTTGTTATCTAAAAGGTTGTTGGCTGCGTTATGCTTATTGTGGCGGCAGGTCATTTAGGGTTACTAAACTCCCTACCACCACAATTACGCAAGCCTTGCCACCATTCCTTTTATATAACAAATATATGCAATTATTGCGGTAAGTCTTTCTAATGATGTAAACTGCGTTACGCTTGTTTCTGTGGTTAGTCATTTAGGTTCACTAAACTCCTGACTACAGAAACTGCGCAAGCCTTGTCATTGAACCTTTTATACAACAAAGGGGCATTTTTTGAGTGCGTTTTAACAAACATCTTTGTAAACATTATATTTGACTTTGCAGCTATGATACCCATATTGTTATACATATTGTACAAGAAAAAGGGAAAGGATATCTCCCGCGCTGCAAAGAAGGTGATTGGTAAGGCCAAAACGAAGAGGTTGTTGAGGAAAGCCGAAAGAATGGAAAGAGCCAAGAACGGTTCAAGGAGGAGACCTATAAGAAATGCATATAGTAAATTCAGAAATCGTAGACTCAATCGTAAAAGAACTGGAGATTGAGGATATCCGCTCGGCGTCAATACGTCAGATTGGGGCTGTGGTGCGTGCTGTGGAGGCGCGCACGGGCATTGAGTACATCCATTTCGAGATGGGTGTTCCGGGGTTGCCGCCAGCCGAGGTGGGCGTGCGTGCCGAGTGCGAGGCGCTGCAGCGCGGTGTGGCATCGGTGTATCCTATAATAGACGGTATACCGGAGCTGAAGAACGAGGCTTCGCGTTTTGTCAAAGCGTTTGTAGATACAGATATAAGCCCGAATGGCTGTATTCCGACAGTAGGCTCTATGCAGGCTTCGTTCGCGTCGCTTATGCTTGCTTCGCAGCTTGACCCAAAGCGTGATACGGTGCTGTATATCGACCCCGGCTTTCCGGTGCAGAAGATGCAGGCGCAGGTGATTGGTGTGAAAATTGCATCGTTTGACATTGCGGAGTATCGTGGCGAGAAACTTGAGGAAAAATTGGAAAGCTATTTAGCGCAGGGGAATATCTGTGCGGTGCTTTACTCTTCGCCCAATAACCCAACATGGATGTGCCTAAAGGAGGAGGAGCTTGAGATAATAGGCCGCCTTGCAACAAAGCACGACGTTGTGGTGATTGAGGACCTTGCCTATATGACAATGGATTTCCGCCGCGATTTGGGCAAGCCCTTTGAGCCGCCATTTCAGCCGAGTGTGTCAAAGTACACGGATAATTATATCTTGCTTATAAGTGCTTCGAAGATATTCAGTTATGCCGGGCAACGTATTGCCGTTGCCTGCATTTCCAATGCTTTGTACAACCGGGCTTACGATGCACTCAAACAACGTTATGGCATAGCGCGTTTCGGCGCGGCATTTGCGTATGTGTTCCTCTATTCGTTCTCGTCGGGCGTGTCGCACTCGGCACAATGCGCATTGGCAGCAATGTTCAAGGCTGCGTGTGACGGTGAATATGACTTTGTGGATGACATCAGGGAGTATGCCGAGCGTACGGCGCACATAAAGGAGATACTGCTGCGTAATGGATTCAGCATTGTCTATGACAAGGATGTCGACGAACCGGTGAGTGATGGCTTCTTCTTCACCATCGGTTACAAGGATATGGATGGGGGCGAACTGTTGAAGGAACTGCTCTATTACGGCATCAGTGGCATAGACCTTGCCACGACCGGTGGTGCGCGCAAGGGCATACGCGCATGCTCGTCGAATATCAAGCCCCACCATTATGCAATGCTTGAAGAGAGATTGCGTTTGTTTAATGAGAATCATTAACTTATAATCTGTTATAATATGAAAAGAATAGTGTTTGCACTGCTGTTGCTTCTGTGCGTTTCACTGCAGGCTCAAGAGATTTCCATCATTCCCAAACCTGCCGAAATGCAGATAGAAGAGGGTGAGTTTTCTTTCAATGGGAAGGTCGTACTGTGTTATCCCAAAATAAAGGATGGCGGCATTGATGCTGTCGTGGACAATTTTGTCAGGGAGATAAAGAAAACAACCGGTGTAAAGCTTGTCAAAGATAGGCTGAAGGATGGTCTGTTCCTTGGTTTACATGTGGAAGAATCCGCAAAGAAGGGAGATGCGCACATTGTGTTGTATGTCGATGAATATATGCTCAAAGAGGCTTATAGGCTATCTGTTACCCCGAAAAGAATAAACATAGCAGCATCAACACCAGCAGGCTTCTTCTATGCGTTCCAGACACTAAAGCAGCTTATGCCGCGCAATGTGATGGCCGGAGTGCCCGATGCGGGCGTGAAAGAGTGGAGCGTTCCGTGTGTATTTATAGAGGATAAGCCACGTTTTTCATGGCGCGGATTTATGCTCGATGAAGGTCGTCACTTCTATGGCAAGGAGGAGATAAAGAAGATTATCGATGTGATGGCGGCATACAAGATGAACCGTTTCCACTGGCATTTGACCGAGGACCAGGGTTGGCGCATCGAGATAAAGAAATATCCTAAACTAACAGAGGTAGGTGCATGGCGCGACAGCAAGGTGTGTGCGTGGGGCGATGTGAAACCCGACGGCATACGTTATGGCGGCTACTACACCCACAAGGATATAAAGGAGGTTGTTGAGTATGCAAAGGAACGTTTTGTTGAGATTATCCCCGAGGTGGATATACCGGGTCACTCACAGGCTGCAGTGGCGTCATACCCCGAATTTCTTGCCTGTGACCCCGAGAACAAGCACGATGTGTGGTTGTGGCAGGGCGTGTCAAGCGATGTGATAAATGTTGCCAATCCTCTTGCCGTGCAGTTTGCAAAGGATGTTATTGACGAACTTACAGAGCTCTTCCCATTCGGCTACATACATCTTGGCGGCGATGAGTGTCCCACATACAAATGGGAGCGCAACAGTGATTGCCAGGCACTGCTCAAGGAGATTGGTTCGGAGAACTACCGCGACCTGCAGATTCACTTCTACAAGCAGTTGCTCGACCATGTTGCACAGAAACCTGCCGACAAGCAGCGCAAGCTTGTCTTCTGGAATGAGGTGTTGCACGGCAATACAGAGCCTTTGGGAAAGGATATAACCATTATGGCATGGATTGGTGCCGATGGCGCCGCAAAGGATGCTGCAATGCGCGGAATGAACACCATACTTTCGCCGCAGATTCCTTACTACATCAACCGTCGCCAGTCGAAACTGGAAACCGAACCTAAATCTCAGGGTTATGGCGACGAGACAGTTGAGCGCGTGTACAACTACAAACCAATGAATAACGTACCCGAGGAACTGCAGCCCAAATATCTTGGTGTACAGGCCAATTTCTGGACCGAGTGGGTTGTTGAACCATCGGTAGTACAGTACCTTATGTTGCCACGCTTGGCGGCTGTTGCCGAGGCGGGTTGGACACCTGCCGAACTGCGTAATTATGACGATTTTATCAATCGTCTGCAGGGCGAGGCGAAATATTATCAGCTGAAAGGTGTTGATTACGGAAAGCACGTTTTTGAATAATTAAGAAGATATTAGCGACAATGAAAAGGATTCTTAAGATATTTGTGGCATTCATTGCAGTTATCCTGCTTCTGTTGGTATCGGTTCCATATTTCTTCAAGGACGAGATTGAAGAGCTCATAAAGAAGGAGGGAAACAAGATGCTGAATGCCGAATTTGATTTCGGCGGTCTTGACATAAGCCTTATACGTAATTTCCCTTTGGCTTCGCTCACTATTGAGGATTTCTACCTTAAGGGAGTGGGGCAGTTCGAGAATGATACGTTGCTTTCTGCAGGCGAGGTAACTGCTGCGGTGAATGTTATGTCGTTGTTCGGCGATGAGGGATTCGACATCAGGAAGATTCTGCTTGACAATGTCTCGGTAACGGCGGTTGTGCTGCCCGACAGCACTGTCAATTGGGACGTGATGAAGGATAGCGGCGAGGATGATGACACCGAAGAGAGCAGCTCGCCGTTCCGCATAAAACTGCAAGAGCTTGTTATTGATGATTTCGGTCTTGTATATGACGACCGCCTTGGGAATATGTATGCCAGCATTATTGGAATGGACGCAGAGTGCTCGGGCGACTTTGGCAGTTCGCGCACATTGCTGGAGCTTGTGGCAAGCATCAATGCGTTGACATTCAGTATGGATGGCGTGCCGTTCATCAACAATGCCCGCATTGCTGCCGATATGAATGTCGACGCAGACCTTGAGAACAATAAGTTTACACTCAAAGAGAATATTCTTGAACTGAATGCCATAAAGGCAGCAGTTGATGGTTGGGTGGCAATGACAGACAACGGCATGGAGATGGACCTCAGGCTCAACAGCAACGAGATTGGTTTCAAGGAGATTCTCTCGCTCGTTCCCGCCATCTATACCCGGGATTTCGAAGGGTTGAAGACCGACGGACAGGCAAAGCTTGGCGCTTATGTAAAGGGCTCCCTTATCGGCGACAGCATTGTACCGGAATTCAATGTGGAGCTTGACGTAAAGGATGCCATGTTCCAGTACCCTTCGCTGCCGGCAGGAGTGAGCAGGATTAATGTCGCAGCAAATATATCAAACCCCGGTGGCTCTCTTGACCGGACTGTGGTTAAGGTTGCTCCGCTGAGCTTTGTGATGGCAAATAACCCGTTCAGCGTGTCGGCGACACTCTCCACTCCAATGAGCGACATGCAGTTCGATGTGGCAGCAAAGGGTGTGCTCGACCTTGGTAAGGTAAAGGAGATATATCCGCTTGAGGAGATGGCGCTCAACGGCGTTGTGAATGCCGATATGAGCATAAAGGGAAGAATGTCGAGCATTGAGAGGGGAATGTATGATAAGATAGCTGCATCGGGTAATGTAAGGCTCGCCGATATGCTCCTTGCGATGGACGGCATGCCCGATATTGAGATAAAGAAGTCGCTGTTGTCATTCACTCCGCGTTATCTGCAACTCGATGAGACTGTGGTAATGATTGGTGACAATGACCTCACTGTTGACAGCAGGTTCGAGAACTACATGGGGTATCTGCTCAAGGGGTCGACAATCAAAGGAAATCTCAATGTCAGGAGCAACAGTTTCAATCTGAATGATTTTATGGCAGATGATACCGCTGTGGCCGACGAAACAGAAGCCGTATCTGCTCCGGACACTGCTGCGCTTGCAGTAATCAGGGTTCCCGAGAATATTGACTTTGCAATGAATGCCGCTTTCAAGGAACTCGCTTTCGGCAATTTTACATTCAGGAACGTGAACGGAAACTTGGATATTGACGAGGGAAAGGTTGATATGAAGAACCTCTCTTTGGAGACAATGGGCGGCAAAGTTGTGGTAAATGGTTTTTACAAAGCCCCTGCAGATGTGCAACCGGAATTCAATGCTTCGCTGAAACTCTCTGATATTGTCTTTGCGCAAGCGTATAAGGAACTGGGTGTGGTGCAGAAGATGGCTCCGATATTCGGCGGTATCACCGGGGCATTCTCGGGCGAGATGAAAATCAATACGAGGTTGGACGAGACGATGAGCCCGGAACTGCACTCTCTTGAAGGCAGTGGCTTGCTCACGACAAAGGATGTAAGTCTCGACGGTGTTGCCGTAATACAGCAGGTGGCAGACATTCTCAAGAAACCCGAACTCAAGAAAACGAGCGTAAAGGATGTAAGGGTTGAATTTACCATCAGCGACGGCCGTGTAATAACGAAACCTTTTGATGTGAAACTTGGTGATTGCAGGATGAATGTGTCGGGTTCTACAGGCCTCGACCAGACCATTGATTATGTGGGTAAGATTACAATACCCGAGTCGCTTGGCGGGGTTTCGAGACTTGGCACGGTTGACATGACAATTGAGGGCAAGTTCAATTCGCCCAAAGTGAAGGTCGACCTTGAATCTCTTGCAAAGAATGCAGCAAAAGAGGCAACAAAAGATGCTGTGGGCAAACTGCTTGGCGTTGATGTTGAAAATGTTGTCAAGGGCGATACCACAATGACAAAGGAGGAGAAGAAAAAGGAGGCTGCCAAGCAGATATTCAAAGCTGCGAAAGGACTCTTCAAATAAACCTGCGTGTTGCTGAATATGTAACCGCTTGTACAAGATTATTTATTGACTTGAAAGCCTGTCTATCGCTTGGGTAGACAGGCTTTCTGTCTTTATACCGGATATTTTGCTGAAGTCGTGCGGTTTGAATCCCGGATGATTGGGAAATCATGGCTCAGTAGAAATTTAGTGTGGATAAGCATATAAATTAAAAATTATGAAAGTAAGATATTGAGGAATGGTCGCAAAAAACAGTGTCGGTATCGCTTTCGCTCACCATTACATTTCACGGCAGTCTCCAACCTTAATTGT
>JAZOOF010000017.1:0-19430 GCA_045654885.1 Bacteroidaceae bacterium | reverse complement strand
TGCAACTCGTTGAACTTGTTTGAGGGAACCTTGCACATTGGGCAACGCTCGGGAGCCGATTCACCTTCGTGTATATAACCACATACTGAACAAATGTACTTTTTCATAGTCGTAAAATTTTAAGCTGTTATTGTTATCTTTATTTTGTTTTTCGCGTTTGTTTTGCATTTCATTTCTGAAACCATTGCAAAAGTACAATCGTTTCATATATACTCCAAATATTTCCTCGACTTTTTTCACAGAATTATGTTAAAAAATGCAAATCCGATATACAGTGTCGAAAAAACACAATAACAGACAGCAGTCAGTGATTCACAAGCAACCATCATCGCAACATTCTGCGGCATAGACAGCAAATCAACGACACCACTTTTCTACCCGAAGAAGAAGAAGAGATGCCACTCTTTAGAAACATAGGTTAAAAATAGAAAGAGGAGAAAAAAAGGACATGTTTTATTTTGCTGTTATAAAATAATGATATAAATTTGGGGAATTAAATTTAATTAGAGAATAGAAATAAAATTTAATAAAGATAACCAGTATGAAAAAGCCATTTGGAATTAAAATGAAAGTATTGGCTTTCAGTGCTTTAGCACTCATGGCAAGCAGTACATTCACCAGTTGCACCGACGAGCCGGACGAAGAGAGCCGCTTCACCTTCAAAGGCGAGCTCATTGCCGACCATTTGAAGAACAACCCAGACAAGTACAGCAATTTCTGTAAAATCCTTGAGCAGGCGAAGATTGGAAAGAAAGCCGGTAGCATGCTCACAACCTTGTCAACATATGGTTCATACACCTGCTTTGCACCCACAAACGAGGCTGTTGAACGATACATCCAGGCAAAATACAACGAATACAAGGCCAGCGTTGACTCATTCAATGCCAACCCCGAAGAATATAGAATAATACACACCGGTATCACTTCGCCAAGACTCGAGGATTTGAGCGACAGTATGGCTGCAGTGATAGCCAAGAACCACATCATTGAGCAGGGCTTCACAACAATCGAAGTCGGCAACGGCGCATTCCCCAAAAAGACTATGAACCGCCGCAGCGTAATGCTTGGCTGGAGCACCGACCAACAGGGCTACTCTATCGCAACCGTTGATGGTGTTGAAATGCTGGAACAGAACATCAAGACCGAGAACGGTTACGTACACAGCATCAATGGCGCACTTACACCATCGGATCAGCCCACACCATCACTGTTGGCTTCACAGAGCGAGTTCTCACTTTTCAGCGAGGCTTTGACCAAGACCGGATTGGACGAGTACCTCTCACTCTACGAGACTCACCCCGACTATGACGGCATTGGCCAGTATGGTCCTCCATTCAAGACACAGAACAAGCAGGAGCCCCCATACCCCGAGACAAACAACCAGGGTTTCACCTTGCTTGTAGAGACCGATGACCTGTTTGCAGACCCAAGCAAGAACTCGCTTGGCATCTCAATCCAGTCATTAGAGGACCTTGAGTGGTTTGCAGCAAACTGGTACGGCAATATCACCGACAAGAACGAGAAGGCGTTTGACTACAAGGGCGATTACAGCAACCCCAACAACCCACTCTACAAGTTCGTGGCTTACCACATCATCGACCGTAAGTTACTCTACAAATCGGGTAAAGGCCCCGGTGGTTTCATCATGGAGGGTTACCAGACTATCAGCCAGGAGGGCGAGATTGACAAGGGCAAATTCGACTCGGAGGAGAACATGCCTACAAACTTCGACCGTTACGACTACTTTGAGACAGCACTCCCATACACATCTATCAAGATAACAAAACCCTACACAAACAACGGCGAGCTCAAGAACGCACTTGTTGCGAACTATGCGCAGGAGATGGGTACACGCTGCGTCGTTAGCGGTATGGAGCTCCATACAAACGTAGTAATTGAAGATGTCTCAACAACAACACAGCGTCCCGGACTTGAGGATTTCGAGCAGCAGGCTGTCAACGGTATGATTTACACAATCGACAAGATTCTTGTATACAACGAAGTGGAAATGGCCGGAAACGTCCTTGACGAGCGCATGCGTTGGGATATATTCTCACTGTTCCCCGAGCTTACAAACAACGACGTACGTTGGGCACCCGAGGATGCTACATACACACTGACATTCATCCCCGAGGACTACAGCACACGTTTGAGACACAACAATACCGACACCCACATTTACTATCTGCGCCCACACAACGCAATGTACGATGAAGGTTATGCAAACTATCAGGGTGACGAGATGCTCGTTACAGGCAAGTACGACTTCCAGTACCGTATACCTTATGTTCCACAGGGTTATTACGAAATACGTTTCGGATTCTCGGCATCGGATGCTCGTGGCGTGGCACAGTTCTACTTTGGCGAGGAGGGCAGACTGCAGATTTGCGGTATTCCTTTGGACATGCGTGACAGCGAAGCGAACCTTGCATTCATGGGATGGTTCGACGATGACGAAGAAAACGAAGAGGAGAACCGCAAGGACGACAAGGCAATGCGCAACCGCGGTTTCATGAAGGCACCGGCAAGCATCTACCTTGGTTCATACGAGGCATCGAAGCCTGCAAAGAGCATGCGTTATGCAAAGAGGGCTTTCCGCCGCATCATCGGCACATACGAACTCAACCACGGCAAGAACTACTGGTTGCGCTTCAAGGACGTGACCGAGGGTGGTACCGAGGATAAGCCAAACGAATTCAACCAGGACTATTTGGAGATTGTACCCGTGGGTATCATAAACAACCTCTCAAAACCAGAGGATATCTATTAAAAACATATTCATCAAAAAAAGCAGTTGCCGCGGCAACTGCTTTTTTTGATGAATACACAGCACAAATGAGAATCCTTCGGGAATTGATGCATGAAAAAGTTCCTTACTCCTTTATTTAAAACCACCCTGTTACTAAATTACACAGTACAACATTGCAACTATTGGAATAAATACATATTTTTGCAACATAAGGCATATATATAATAAGGAGGCATAAACAACAAAACCATCATATGAAATACGGATTCATAAAAGTCGCAGCAGCCGCACCACAGATAACAGTTGCCGACTGCTACAAGAACGCACAAGCAATCATTGAGACAGTAAAAGAACTTAAGAAGAGCAACATAGAGCTCATACTTTTCCCCGAGCTATGCCTCACATCGGGCAGTTGCGGCGACCTCTTCACACAGCCGCACTTCATACACGGCTGCAGACAGGCAATTGAGCAGATTGCCGAAGAGTGTGCAAAAAGCGATGCCATAATAGTCGTAGGGGCGCCTGTCGAGCAGCGCAATTCACTCTACAACTGCGCTGTCGTTATACACAAAGGCGAAGTAAAGGGAGTTGTACCCAAGCGACAGCTCAACAGCCGCAAGGGAGAGAGCAGATGGTTCACAAGCGGCGACAACCTTCCACAAGAGAGCCATGCCACAATAGGAGGTCAAAATGTCCCGTTCGTCAAGAACGGAATTTTCAGCACTGCAACATACAGTTTCGGCATTGAGATTGGCAACGAAGCCACAACACCGCTTACCCCCGGTACCGGACTTGTTGCAGCCGGTGCACAGATTATCCTGAACCCTGCGGCAGAACCCACATTTGCAGGCGCGCACAAACAGACATGCCGCCGCATAGTCGAGCAGAGCGCAAGATACAGTAGCGGATACGTATACTGTACAAACGGATGGGGAGAGTCCACAAGCACAGCAGTGCACTCAGGCTACTGCGCAATAGCCGAATGCGGAGAAATCATCGCCGAATGCAAAGGCATGGCCCTTGCCGCCCACTGCGCAATTACCGAGATTGACGTGGAAAAGGTAACAAAAACGCGCAAAGGTAACTGCGGTTTCACATGCCCTGTACCCCCAACAGAAATCCACATTGCCCAAAGCGAGAACAACTGTTGCGAACTGACACGCAAGTTCAGCGCACAACCATTCATTCCACAGAACTACACCATTGAGGAGTACTGCGAGGAGGCATTCGACATACAGAGCATTGCACTTGCAAAGCGAATAGCACACACAGGAGCCAAAAGCTGTGTGATAGGCGTTTCAGGAGGATTGGATTCCACCCTCGCCTTGCTTGTCATAGCCAAAGCATGCGATTTGCTGGAGCTGCCCCACAGTTGCATCACATCGGTGACAATGCCGGGATTCGGCACAAGCGGCCGCACATACAACAATGCCCTTGCGCTCATGCAGGCACTCGGCACAAAAATAAGAAATATATCAATAAAGGATGCATGCATACAGCACTTCAAGGATATTGACCACGACATCAACAACCACGATGTCACATACGAGAATTCACAGGCAAGAGAGCGCACACAGATACTGATGGACATAGCCAACAAGGAGAACGGCATTGTAATCGGCACAGGCGACTTGTCGGAGTTGGCATTGGGCTGGGCTACATACAACGGTGACCAGATGAGCATGTACGGTGTCAATGCATCGGTACCAAAGACCATGATGCAGCACATGGTGCGCTACATTGCAAACAACACAACCGACGAAAAGGTGAAAAGCACACTGCTGGACATTGTAGACACCCCAATCTCGCCCGAACTTACCCCGACTGACGAGAAAGGCAACATAAAGCAGAAGACCGAGGACCTTGTAGGCCCGTACGAACTGCACGACTTCTTCATCTACCACTTCACACAGTACGGTTTCGCACCGCAGAAAATTCACCTGATGGCAAAAGCCACCTTTGAGGGAGCGTATGACAGCGACACCATAAAGAAGTGGCTCACCACTTTCATGCGCCGTTTCTTTGCTCAGCAGTTCAAGCGCTCGGCAATGCCCGATGGACCACAGGTAACAAGCTGCAGCCTAAGCCCACAGGGCGGATGGCTGATGACAGCAGATACCTGCAGCAATGTATGGACTGCCGACTGCGAAAAAATCAAATAAGCCACACAACAACGCGCTATGGAACGCGATGTTCCAAAGCATAGAGATACCGCGCTGACATTTTGACTTACAACAGGTCAAAATGTCAGCGCAAACATCATTGGCCTCCTTTTTGTTCTATGCCTGATGAAAGGAGATTAGAAATATGGATTTCAACAAATTTACAATCAAGGCCCAAGAGGCAGTTCAAGAGGCTGTAAACCTTGTACAGCAACAAGGACAGCAGGTAATAGAACCCGTACACATACTGAACGGCATACTGAAGAGCAGCGAACAGATAGCATCGTTCCTGCTACAGAAAGCCGGAGCACATTTCGAGAATATAAAGCGCCAGAGCGACGAAACCATGCGCACACTCCCCAAAGTGAGTGGCGGCACCCCCTACCTGAGCCGAGAGAGCAACCAGGTAATAACAAAGGCACAGGAACTCGCCAAGCAGATGGGCGACGAGTTCGTCTCCGTCGAACCGTTGCTGCTCGCACTGGTTGAAACAGGCGGCACGGCTGCAACTATTCTAAAGAGCAACGGAGTTACAAGGAGCGGGCTCGAAAAGGCAATAGCCGAGCTCAGACAAGGCTCAAAAGTCAACTCACAGTCGGCCGAGGAGAGCTATCAGGCGCTCAGCAAATATGCCGTCAACCTCAACGAGGCCGCAAGGAATGGAAAACTCGACCCCGTGATTGGACGCGACGATGAGATACGCCGCATACTGCAGATTCTGAGCCGCCGAACAAAGAACAACCCCATACTCATTGGCGAGCCGGGAACCGGAAAGACCGCCATTGTAGAGGGGCTTGCCCACCGCATTGTACGTGGAGACGTGCCCGACAACCTTCGCGACAAGCAGATTTACTCACTCGACATGGGCGCACTCATAGCAGGCGCAAAGTACAAAGGTGAGTTCGAGGAGCGTCTGAAGGCCGTAATTGGCGAGGTCACAAAGTCGGAGGGACAGATAATACTCTTCATAGACGAGATACACACCCTTGTGGGCGCAGGCAAGAGCGACGGCGCAATGGATGCAGCCAACATACTAAAACCCGCACTCGCGCGCGGCGAGCTGCGCTCCATTGGTGCAACCACGCTCGACGAATACCAGAAATACTTTGAAAAGGACAAGGCACTGGAACGCCGTTTCCAGACCGTAATGGTGAGCGAACCCGACAAGATGAGCACCATATCCATACTGCGCGGCCTGAAGGAGCGTTACGAGAGCCATCACAAGGTGCGCATACAAGACGATGCCATAATTGCCGCAGTTACACTCAGCGACCGCTACATAACCGAGCGATTCCTGCCCGACAAGGCCATAGACCTCATTGACGAGGCCGCAGCAAAGCTGCGCATGGAACGCAACTCCCTGCCCGAGGAACTTGACGAGATTGAGCGCCACATCAAGCAACTTGAGATTGAGCGCGAGGCAATAAAGCGCGAGAAGGACGAGACCAAGCTTGCACAGCTTGGCAAGGAGATATCGGCTTTGAAAGAGCAGGAAAGCACTATGCGCGCCAAATGGCAGCAGGAGAAGGAACTTGCCGACAGCATACAGAGCGCCAAGCATGAGATTGAGGAGCTTAAATTCGAGGCCGAGCGCGCCGAGCGCGAGGGAAACTATGGCCGTGTAGCCGAAATACGCTACGGCAAAATAACAAGGCTTGAGGAGGAGATTGCCGCTACACAGGCAGCACTGCGCAGCGCACAGGGTGCAAGTGCTATGATAAAGGAGGAAGTTACAGCCGAGGATATCGCCGACATAGTATCGCGCTGGACGGGAATACCCGTGAGCAAGATGCTCGAGAGCGAGCGCCAGAAATTGCTTAATCTGGAGGATGAACTGCACAAGAACGTCATTGGCCAGGACGAAGCCATACAGGCAGTGAGCGATGCCGTGCGCCGCAGCCGCGCAGGCTTGCAGGACCCCAAGCGCCCCATCGGCTCATTCATTTTCCTTGGAACAACCGGTGTGGGAAAGACCGAACTTGCCAAGGCTCTCGCTACATACCTTTTCAACGACGAGACATTGATGACCAGAATAGACATGAGCGAGTACCAGGAGAAGTTCTCCGTGTCGCGCCTCATTGGAGCACCTCCGGGATATGTGGGATACGACGAGGGTGGACAGCTCACCGAAGCAGTACGCCGCAAGCCCTACTCCGTGGTACTTTTTGACGAGATTGAGAAAGCCCACCCCGATGTATTCAACATACTGCTGCAGGTACTCGATGACGGCCGCCTCACCGACAACAAGGGACGCACCGTCAACTTCAAGAACACCATCATAATAATGACCAGCAACCTGGGCAGCAGCTACATACAGGAGCAGTTCGAGAAAATCAACGACAACGACAGCAACCGCGAGCAGGTGATTGAGGAGACAAAGGAGAGCATAATGGCAATGCTGAAGAAGACCATCCGCCCCGAGTTCCTCAACCGCATAGACGAGACAATAATGTTCACACCCCTTGGCAAGGAGGAGATTGAGCAGATTGTAAGATTGCAGACCTGTACCGTTGCAAGGCTTCTTGACGAGAGCGGCATCACGCTCCAGGTAACCGATGCCGCTGTGAAGTTCATAGCACAGGCCGGTTTCGACCCCGAATTCGGTGCCCGCCCAATAAAACGTGCCATACAACGCTACCTGCTCAACGACTTGTCCAAGCAGCTGCTTGCCGGCGCAATAGACAAGAGCAAGCCCATCAAGGTAGATGCCACCGAGGAGATGCTAACATTCAGCAACTGAAAACAGCTGCATAGACAATAACACAAATGGGACACGCACCGGTGCGTGTCCCATTTGTGTTGTATTGCAAAATACAATTTACTTCTTTAACAAACCACCCAAGCCCTTAAGCACCTTGCTACCGGTACTCTCAGCGGCATTGTCGCTTGCTGTTGCAGTTGTTGTATTGGTTGTAGTATTCCCCGATGCAGCAGAAGGTGCTGTCTCCTCGGCAGACGAAACCTTTGACAGCTTTGCACCCAACATCATGCTGTCATAGTTCTGCAACAATGTACCCATGGCACCCACAGCCTGCATTGCAGTCTGCAACTGGCCCTGCTGTCCGCCGGCAGCACCACTATTAGAGAAATAAGAAGCAACGTTCTTTATGAATGACAGCAACCTGTCGGCCTTGAACACAATATCAACAGACTGTATCTCGTACGACACATAAGTCTTCAACGGCAACTTGTCATACATGAATGTAAAGTCAATAACCTTATCCTCGACATTCAGTCTATACTTACCGTTGAGGTTATAACCACCCACCCTGATGACACAGGTACTGTCCTTTGCAAAGGTAAAAGAGCAGTTACCCTTTGAAACACCAATCAAAGCAAGCTTCTCGTCGATTTTGGTCTCCAATGTACCGGTCACCAACGTACCGCCAATGTTTGACAGCGCCTCTTCGCTCTCAAGCACACAAGCCACACCTTCATAGTCCCATGTACCCTCCAAAGCCTCATAGGACAATGTCAACGAGTTGCCAAGTATGGTACCCAGAATATTTGTCACGGCACTGCCGGCTGCAGTAGACGATGCCTCCTCGGCAAGCTCGCTTGCTGCCTTGCCAAGCAAATCCTTCCACGACTGCGCCGACACACCGGCAGAGACGGCAAACAGCAGAATCAAAGAGAGAAAAATCTTTTTCATAGTATCAAATAGTTACAATTATTCAGCAGTTTCAGCCTGCTCACCCTCCTGTTCCTCAACAGTAAAGTCTACAACACCGTTTGCAACAAGGATGTTATACCAAGAGAACATCTTCTTTATATGTGTAAGGTACACACGCTCACGGTCATAGTCGGGGATGATTGACTCGAAGTACTCAACCAACTCCTCGGGAGTAGCCATCTTCAGTTCAAAAGGCAGCACGCCATTCTCCTTCTCATAAATCTTTGCAAACACATTTCTCAAAGGGAGCTCCTCGGTGTCGGTATATATTGCAATGTCATCAAGCATCACAACCTGGTCGCTGTTATACACAGGAACGCGTTTCTTTGACGCATCAACGCACTCAACGATAAACATATTACGTCCGTGCGACAACAGACGATACAAACCGGGCTTACCCGAAATTGTCAGAATTGTTTCAAAAGTATTCATATTATTTCTATTTTATAGTTTGTGTTATTTTTTCAAAAACAGCGCTAATATACGGAGCGATTTTCTTATTACAAAATATTATACATTTTTTAATACTCGCACCCACGGCAGATAAAGCTGTTTTAAGCCCTACCCTTCCCGCAGCCCGGCAAGCAACTCGGCCACCGCGGGCATTATGGCATTTGAGCCACCGTTGTATATCGCATAATCGGTTAGCAACAACAGGTCATCGGTCGACATCTGCTTTGCCATTCTGTTGAGAACCTGCGTGCGCGACATGCCGCTACGTGTCATTGTTCGCGTAATCGCCGTCTCCTTGTCGGTCCACACAAGCAAGGTCTTGTCTACCACATCGGCCATGCCCGATTCATAGAGCAAAGCCGTCTCCACCGCCACCACAGGAGCAGGATGCTCCTGTGCCCAAGAACAGAAATCGTCCTTGACAACAGGATGCACCAGAGCATTCACGCGCTTGGTATTACGCTCGTCGACAAAAATGCACGAAGCAAGATATTTACGGTTCAACCCGCCATCGGCATTGTAGCACTCCTCGCCGAACATACGTTTCAGTTCCTTTACAATACGGGGATTCTGCACCATCAGCTCCTTAGCCCTGCTGTCGCAATCATAGACAGGGACACCCATAATGTCAAGCATGTGCGAAACAACAGACTTTCCGCTACCGATACCTCCAACAACAGCAAGCTTTATCATAGGGAAACCATATTTGATATTGAAGACGAATCGGGCAGCTCGGTCTCGACACCCACTACCCTGGCATTCCTCACAAACAGCGATGCCGAAGAGACAACAAACCTCTTCTCCAGGTCACCGGCTTTGCCAACAACCACACTATAGGCATAATCATCGAAGCGCAACTTCACAGTAAAATCCGCCGGTTTCACCTTGCCTGCATTCACCTCAAGCACTTCGTATTCAACATTCACGTACTGAGGCAGGAAACCAAGGTTAATGTCACTTGGAAACTCCACATACTCAACCGGTACATCTACGGTACTTTTAACATAGCGCGACACGGCAATCTGCACCTCAAGCCTGTCGGGCACCACTTTCAGATACTTTCCTGGGAGGAAATCAAATTCTAGCACCGTGTCACACTGCAGCCCATCCTGCACTATCGCCGGAGCCACCACCTCCTTTATTGCAGGCAGTTCATCGACAAATGCCGTTACACGCACCTCTTCGGGCAAATATTTCACCGATACAAGTTCACACCCGTCGGCCATATTCAAATCGATATGCCCTCGCCTCACCGGCACGACAGCCGTCGCCTGCTTCACATTTGCCACAAGCGAATCGGCAAGGATACTCTTCAACGACAACGACAGGCCAAGCAGCTCATTGAGCCGGCTGAAAACCAACCCCGAAGACATTGTAAGGCGGCCGCCATTACGTCTCATCTCCGAATAATCCACAGCAACATCAACCCCGTCATTGAACATAACCCCGAACAAATCGGTACCCTCTCCCCTCACAATGGCACGCACGGGTATGCAACCGTCATTCTCCAATGCCACACCCTCGGGGACGTTCCTCACATGTACCGACACAGAAATATCGGTCTCGTATATTCTGTTCAAGGTTAACGTAAACCAAAGAGTACACGAGACCAATAGAAAGAAGAGAAAGCTCACAAAGCCATTCTCCTTAGCCTTTTCAAATGCTTTTTTAAGCGAATCGAGGTTCAATTCTCAACGCAAATTACTTGCCCTCCTCATTCATTGCACCGGGGTTTGCAAAAACCACCGAAATATCGACACGCACATTCACGTTGTGGGCAACCTCAAGAACAACCACGTTACCGTCTATTTCCTTGATTTTGCCATATATACCACCGCTGGTAACCACCTCCATGCCGGGCTTCAGACCACGACGGAAGTTCTCAATCTCCTTCTGACGCTTGCGCTGTGGGCGAATCAACAGGAAGTACATGATAGCGATGATGATGACGAACATGAACAAAGGACTGCCCAATACGGCAGCTACACCTGTTGGCTGCTGCGCAGCTGTTTCAACAGCCTCAATGGCTGCTTCTGCTTGCATAAATACCATAATTATAAAATTTATTGTCAGTTAATCTGTTACTTCTCTATTTTCCCCGCCTCGCGCAGGCTCTTTGTAATAGCATCAAGCAAGCCATTCACAAACGGGCCGCTCTTTGTCGTGCTGTAATACTTCGCAATCTCAACATACTCGTTCAAAGTAACCGAAAGCGGAATATCGTGCTGTGTCATAATCTCGGCAAGTGCCACCTGCATAATCACAACATCCATAAATGCCAGGCGCGACATATCCCAGTTCTTCGAGTTCTCGCTCATGAGTTTGCGATACTCGTCGGCATTTGATATCGCATTCCTCAACAGACGGCAAGCAAACTCCTTGTCACTGTCGTCCTTATACTCGGGCAACAGCAGCGAATTGCCGTTCTCACCCTCAACAAAGCGCTTTATTGTCTTTATGACAAAGGTATCGACAATAGCCTTGTCGTCGTTCCAGTAGAGGCTCTGCTCCTCAATTATCTCATCCAGCTCCTCGTTCTCAAAGACAAAGGCCTTGTAGAGCTTTCGCCACAGTTCCTTGTCGGCCTCATAGCTGTCAATGCCCGACTCCATATACTCCTTATATATATCGCTTGCCTCAATCTTGTCGAGCAAACGGCGAAGGAAGTCCGAGTGGTCAACCCAGTTCAGCTTGCTCTTCTCGGCAAACTTCACAAGCTGCTCAACCTGCTCCAACTGTGCTATGAAACGGTTGTTCACGAACTTGAGGTTAGGATTCATGTCACTTTCAGTAGGACGTACTTTCCTGCTGAGGAACGAAATTCTGTCGGCTGCATAGTTTGTTATGCCCGGCATAAGCAGCAACAGATAGTGGTAAAGGTCATATGCCTTTGACAGGCTGAAAAACATCTCGTCCTCGGCAGCCTTCAGGCTTTTGCCACTGTTCTTGTAGTACGCATACACAATCTGCACCACCTTGAGACGAATAAGAACTCTATTAATCATAAAACGCTTTTTCTGATATCCCGACAAAGTTCGCATTTTATTGCGACACACACAAGAAAAACAAAAAAAATATTTCACGCAGACAGCAGGAAAGCACGCACCTCCACCCATGACAACAGCATAATGCCCCACAAAGTTCACCACAGGCCCGGGAAATACATATATAAAAAAATAACAGCCGAAATAGTTGCATTTGGAAAATAGAGGTATTACTTTTGCATATCAGGCATTTTACGGCCTCCACAACCGCAGTGCCATAAACAAAGAAGTTTTAACAGACATAGCCTTATGAACAGGAAGAAAGTATTTGTATCGGGTTGTTACGATATGCTCCACTCGGGGCACGTAGCCTTCTTCAAGGAGGCATCTACATACGGCGACCTCTATGTAGGCATAGGCTCCGATGCCACAATACGCGAGCTCAAAGACCGCAAGACAATCAACACCGAGCAGGAGCGCCTTTATATGGTAAAGGCAATCCGCTATGTAACCGATGCCTTCATCAACAGCGGAAGCGGAATAATGGACTTTGAGGAGGACGTAAAGCGCCTGAAGCCCGATATTTTCTTTGTAAACAGCGACGGCTACACCCCGGGCAAGAAACGTTTCTGCGAGGCGAACGGCATTGAGCTCGTTGTCAGCACACGCATCCCCGAGGCCGGCCTCCCCACCCGCTCAACCACCGCACTGCGCCAGGAGTGCAAAATACCATACCGCATAGACCTCGCAGGCGGTTGGCTGGACCAGCCATACGTGAGCAAGCACCACGGCGGTCCCGTGCTCACCATCAGCATCGAGCCCGACTACGACTTCAACAACCGTGGCGGCATGAGCACCTCGTCGCGCAAGGCTGCCATCGAGATGTGGCACGTCGACATCCCCGAGGGCGACCGCGAGACACTCGCCAAAATGGTATTCCGCTACGAGAACCCGCCGGGCAGCCCCTACATCAGCGGTTCACAGGACGCCATAGGCATAGTAATGCCCTGCCTTAACCGCCTTAATTACGATGGCGGCTATTGGCCCCAGAGCATCGAGACCGTCAAGGACAGCGACGTGCTCGACTTCATAGAGAAAAACCTGTGGCTCGTCCCCCTTGCACCACGCGACAACAGCTACGACGTACTTGCCGACACACACATCGACCGAGCCGGCGCTCAGGCGCTTGCCCAAGCCGCAGATGACTGCTGGAACGCACTGCTCGCCAAGGATGTTACAGCATGGGGTAAAGCATGCACCGCAGCGTTCGAGGCACAAGTTGCAATGTTCCCCAACATGGTGTCACCACACGTGCAAAAGGCGATAGACGAATACAAAGACAGCGTCAAAGGCTACAAGATTACCGGTGCAGGAGGTGGCGGCTACCTCGTCATCATCAACGACACCCCAATAAAGAACGCCATCCAAATAAGAATCAGGAGAAACTGACAAGCAAAACCCACAAGGCTGTTAAAGCAGCAATGCGAAAGGTTGAATGCGAAAGGCCAAGGGTGGAATCCAAGACAAATAAAGCAGACATTTCCCGGCGCACGACACCGTGCGCCGGGAAATGTCTTATACGCCCCACAAATCCCAAAAGGAAAACCATACATATAAAATTGTTTATTAACAATATCATTACTACATTTGCAGAGATTTGTTTTTTGACAACCTCAATCCGAGCCATCAAACAACACAACCTTTAACTTTGCATAATAAAAAAAGATACCGTCATGAAAATAGCAGTTGCAGGCACAGGTTACGTAGGCCTCAGCATTGCCACACTGTTGGCACAGCACAACGAAGTCGTTGCAGTCGACGTAATCCCCGAAAAGGTAGAGAAAATCAACAGCCGCATTTCCCCCATTCAGGACGAATATATAGAGAAATACCTTGCCGAGAAAGAACTGAACCTGCGTGCCACCCTTGACGGCCGCGAGGCATACCGTGATGCCGACTTCATAGTCATTGCCGCCCCCACAAATTACGACCCGCAGAAGAACTTCTTCGACACCCACCACATCGAGGACGTCATCGACCTTGTTCTCGAGGTCAACCCGCAGGCCACAATGGTCATCAAGAGCACCATCCCCGTGGGCTACTGCCGCAGTCTGTATGTAAAATATGCCAAGAAGTTCAAGGAGATGGGTTGGGACACCACCCACAAGTTCCGCCTGCTCTTCTCGCCCGAATTCCTGCGCGAGAGCAAAGCACTCTACGACAACCTCTACCCCAGCCGCATCATCGTCGGCTACCCCAAGATGATTGACCGTTTCGACGAGGAGAACCAGGCCATAAAGGCCATTGCCGGCAACCACCTGGAGGAGGCTGCACACACCTTTGCATCCCTGCTGCAACAAGGCGCAATAAAGCAAGACATCCCCACACTGTTCATGGAACTCAAAGAAGCCGAAGCCGTGAAGCTCTTCGCCAACACCTACCTGGCCCTGCGAGTCAGCTACTTCAACGAACTCGACACATATGCCGAAATCAAAGGTCTCGATTCTGCCGCCATCATCCGCGGTGTAGGTCTCGACCCACGCATAGGCGACCACTACAACAACCCCTCCTTCGGCTACGGCGGCTACTGCCTGCCCAAGGACACCAAGCAGCTCCTTGCCAACTACCAGGAGGTGCCACAGAACATGATGAGCGCCATTGTCGAGAGCAACCGCACCCGCAAGGACTTCATTGCCGACCAAGTGCTACGTATGGCCGGTTGGTATGGATATAGCGAGAGCAACCAATACCAATATAGCAAAGATTCCACAATGTCCGAATCTCCCCTCTACGGGAGGGGTACGGGGGAGGCCTCTGTTCCTGTAATCGGTGTCTACCGCCTCACCATGAAGGCCGGCAGCGACAACTTCCGTCACTCCTCCATACAAGGAGTAATGAAACGTATCAAGGCCAAAGGCGCCGAAGTCATCATCTACGAACCCAGCCTCTGCGACGGCACCACATTCTTCGGCAGCCGCGTCGTCAACAACCTTGCAGAGTTCAAAAGACTATCACAAGCCATCATAGCCAACCGCTACGACAGCGCACTCGATGACGTGAAGGAGAAAGTATACACCCGCGACATATTCCGTCGCGACTGACCACCATTTCCCCTGTAAAAAAACTGCAAAAAACTTGCACACAGGGCAAACGGCATATTATTTTTGCATTGTTGAACAAAGAAAACGCACCAAAGCAGAACAACAGTTAAAACTTGACACGTTTGCACGAGCTTTAACCTTTCCGCTTTCACCTTTAACCGCACTCCGTGCGACCTAAAACTGCTCCTCTGCCTGAGAGGACAATGCGAAATAAGCATTGTTTGCGACGACGGGAGCTTTAGCTCCCCAAAGGAGTACCGATAGGTTCTGCCCGCAGGGCTGAGGAGAGGGAGTCCACGCTCGTTCAACTGCAGCTTTAACCGCACTCGTGCGATTGAACCTCGGCTGCACTCGCTGTGAAACGCTAAAGCAAGCTTTGCGTTTCGCTCGTTTGCACGAGCTTTCAGTTTTAACCACACTACGTGTGATTGAAACTTGGCTACACTCGCAGTAAAACATCAAAGCAAGCTTTATGTTTTGCTCGCTTGCACAAGTTTTCACCTTCACCCCCGATATATCACCACATGATATATATAAATAAAGCAGAAGATTCCCGGTGCGCGAATTTCGCGCACCGGGAATTGTTTTAACAAAGACCAAACTATTTCATTAAAATTGCTTATTAGAAATATTATTATTAAATTTGCAATGATATGGCCAAGTAAAACAACCTTTGAAGCCAAGTCACAGACCCGGAATAACAAATTTAAAACAACATAGCAATGAAAACAGTAATGCTCGTTTTTGGAACACGCCCCGAAGCCATCAAGATGGCACCACTGGTAAAGGAGTTCCAGAAACACCCCAAAGCATTCAAAACCATAGTATGCGTTACCGGACAGCACCGCCAAATGCTCGACCAGGTTCTGCAACTCTTTGAAATAACCCCCGACTACGACCTCAACATCATGAAACAGGGCCAAGACCTTTACGACGTCACAGCGCGCGTCCTTGTCGGCATGCGCGATGTACTCAAAGAAGCACAGCCCGACGTCGTTCTTGTACATGGCGACACCACCACAAGCACCGCAGCAGCCCTTGCAGCATTCTACCAGCAGATACCGGTAGGCCACGTTGAGGCCGGCCTGCGCACCTATAACATCTACAGCCCCTGGCCCGAGGAGATGAATCGCCAGATTACAAGCCGCATAGCAACATACAATTTCGCCCCCACACCGCTGAGCAAAGCCAACCTCTTGCGCGAAGCTGTCAGCGAGGAGAGCATCACCGTCACAGGCAACACCGTCATCGACGCTCTTTTTTGGGTGACAAACAAAATACAGGAAGACAAGGCACTCAACAGCGAGCTGCAATCACTCCTTGCCCGGGCAGGCTACGATGTCAACCGCCTTGCCGGCGGCAAGAAACTCGTGCTCATCACCGGCCACCGCCGCGAGAACTTCGGCGACGGCTTCATCAACATGTGCACAGCCATCAAGGACTTAACCCGAAAATACCCCGATGTAGACTTCGTCTACCCAATGCACCTCAACCCCAACGTACGTAAACCCATTGCCGAGGTGTTTGGAAGCCCCACCCCGTCCCTCCCCCACAGGGAGGGAGAAGCGTATGGTTACCAGACAGCAGACCCCACATTGTATAGCCTGTTAAAGGATTTTGCAAAAGAAAATAAGGAAAAAGCAACAGATGCAGAAGTCGCATTATGGTCGCATCTGCGCGACGAGCAAACCGGATACAAATTCCGTCGCCAGCACATCATTGATAAATACATTGTAGACTTCGTATGCCTTGAGAAACAACTTGTTATAGAAGTCGATGGTGCATACCATTCCGAAATAGGACAAATAGAATACGACGAAGACCGCACAGCAAGATTAAACGAATTAGGTTTCGAAGTAATCCGCTTCACGAATGAAGAAGTAATAACAGACATCGAAGAATGCATAAATAAGATAAAAAGCGTACTTATTTCTACCCCCTCTCCTGTGGAGAGGGTTGGGGTGAGGCCTTCCAGTCCCTCCCCTATGGGGGGAGGCCAGGTGGGGGCTAACATGTTCTTCATCGAGCCTTTGGAGTACCTCTCATTCGTGTACCTCATGGAAAAGAGCACCATCGTGCTCACCGACAGCGGCGGCATACAGGAGGAAGCACCCGGCCTTGGCAAGCCCGTGCTTGTGATGCGCGACACCACCGAGCGCCCCGAGGCACTCGAAGCCGGCACCGTCAAGCTCGTGGGCACCAACTACGACAAGATTATAGCCGAAGTATCGGCACTGCTTGACGACCATGCACACTACAACACAATGAGCAAGGCCGTGAACCCCTATGGCGACGGCTTGGCCTGTGGCAGAATAGTAGAAACATTTAAATAAAGCCCCACCCCCACCCTCCCCCGTAGGGAGGGGGCAACAAGAGAGCATGGCGAGGAGCCCCAATTCCTCCCCTACTGGGGGAGGCCAGGTGGGGGCCAGAACCAACATAAAAACAACCAACAATAAACCAACATACATGAAAGCATGTTTCATGGGCCTCGGCTACATAGGCCTCCCCACAGCAATAATAGCAGCAAAACACGGCATTGACGTTGTAGGTGTCGACATCAACCCCAAGGTTGTAGAAGTGACCAACCAAGGCAAGCTCCACATCATCGAGCCCGGCATGGAGGAGATGCTGCAGCAGGTCATTGCAACCGGCAAGTTCAAAGCCTACACCACCCCGCAGATGAGCGATGCATACTTCATGGTAGTCCCCACCCCCTTCAAGGGCGACCACGAGCCCGACGTATCATATGTCGAGGCAGCCACACGCGCCGTGCTGCCACTGCTCAAGGAGGGCGACCTCTATGTAATTGAGTCCACATCCCCCATCGGAACCACCGAAATGATGGCCGACATCATTTTCGCCGAGCGCCCCGAGCTCAAGGACAAGATTCACATAGCCTACTGCCCCGAGCGCGTACTCCCCGGCAACGTAATATATGAGCTCATCCACAACGACCGCGTCATTGGCGGTCTCACACCCGAGAGCACCGATAAGGCAATAGAGTTCTACTCACAGTTCGTCAAGGGCGAGCTCCACAAGACCAATAGCCGCACAGCCGAGATGTGCAAACTCACCGAGAACAGCAGCCGCGACGTGCAGATAGCCTTTGCCAACGAGCTCTCGCTCATCTGCGACAAGGCCGGCATCAACGTTTGGGAACTCATCAACCTTGCCAACAAACACCCACGCGTGAACATCCTTCAGCCCGGTTGCGGCGTAGGCGGACACTGCATTGCCGTCGACCCCTACTTCATCACCGCCGTATACCCCGCCGAGAGCAAGATTATCGCCACCGCCCGCAACATCAACAACTACAAGAGCGACTGGTGCGCCGAAAAAGTCAAAAGCACCATGCTCGAGTTCGAGCTCAAGAACGGGCGTAAACCCATTGTAGCAATGATGGGCCTGGCATTCAAGCCAAATATCGACGACCTGCGCGAGTCACCCGCCAAGAACATTGTGGGCAAAGTGCTGCAGATATGCAATAACGCCGACATCCTCATCGTGGAGCCGAATGTCGAAGAAAACAAACAGTTCAAGCTAACCCCCTACCGCGAGGCATTCGACAAGGCCGATATCGTTGTCATGCTCACCGCGCACAACCAGTTCAAGGAGCTGCCTTGGGACGAAAACAAAACAATCCTCGACTTCTGCGGCATTTACAAGAGATAACCACGCAGCAGATACAAAAAACAGCAACCATCGATATATCACCACTTGGTATATATAAATAAAGCAGAAGGTTTCCGATGTACAGCACAGTGCATCGGAAACTATTTTTTATCCCCCGCCGCCAGCAGTTTTCCGCTTTAACCGCACTCGTGCGATTGAACCTCGGCTGCACTCGCTGCGAAACGCTAAAGCAAGCTTTGCGTTTCGCTCGTTGGCACGAGCTTTCAGTTTTCTACGCTTCTGTCTTGAATTAACCGCAGTTCTCCGTTATAGGCCTTGTCCCTTATATTGCAAAAATTCCCGCGTTTATGTCATATCTACCATATGGGAGATATGACATAAACATGGTTATTAAGAAGCTGTTTAAATTTATATCGCCAAGTTTTTTTATAGAGCAAAAAAATAGTGCCAACGAGCAAAACGCGAGTTTACTTGTAAGTTTTAAAGCGAGTGCAGCCTATTTTGGCGCAATGCAAATTGGATGTTTATTTATTTTTCAAGGGCACAAAGTGCCGATTAAGCGAGTACAAAGGAAATTCATTTACTTTGCCGAGCGTTAGGCAGTTGGACGTAGTCACAGCGGGCTATGTAACTGCGAAAAAGAAAGAAACAGACGTTTTTGAATATAAAAAA
>JAZOOF010000016.1:0-19661 GCA_045654885.1 Bacteroidaceae bacterium | reverse complement strand
ATAAAGCATAAAACAACTGCACTTTAATTTTGAATTCGCTCAAAAAAGAGTTATTTTAAAATTAAAGTGCAGTTGTAATATGTTGTTATATAAGCGTTTATCTGCCAAATGCAAAATAAGCAAAATTTTTAGGCTTATTTTGCATTGTGCTTGACTGCTAAAAATAAACAGCACTTTCATGCAAAAACTGCTGTCTGCAAACAGCAGTTTTGTTTTGGTGGAGTTTAAAGTGTTGAAAATTAAGGTGCTTTGCCCGGTTTTTATTGTCTTCGATTAAAACAAACATGGTTTTATAAATTCTCTTTCGGGACAAATTTGCTCCAAAACGGGACAAATTTTAGTGGTTTTGTCCCGTAAATTAAAGAAATAACGCTATTTTTGTCCCGAATAAATATTTGATAGTATGACAATACAGGTGGAAATATTACAATTCCTGCATTATAATCCTTCCTCTAGCAGGGCTGAGATTGCGGAGGCTTTGACAAACGCTCCAAACGAAAGGACATTGAAGCGAATAATTGCAGAATGTGTACAAAAAGGCGATATCGTTGTAGAAGGCAAAGGAAAAGCAACCCGATACTCCTTGTCTGCTCAGGCGCACTTGATGATGCCGTTGGATATTGACACATATTTCGTGAATGATGTAGATGAACGCTTGGTGCAAGAATCATTTAATTTCCAATTGATTTGTGAGATATTGCCAAATGTTGCTCTATTTACATCTGAGGAAAAAGCAAGGCTTGACGCTGCTCACAAGAATTTCTTGGCAAATATGAATACATTGTCCGATGTCGAGTACCGCAAGGAGATGGAGCGCTTGGGGGTAGATTTGTCCTGGAAATCATCGCAGATTGAGGGTAACACATACTCTCTTCTTGAAACTGAACGGTTGCTGAAAGAGAAAGAAACTGCTCAAGGAAAGACAAAGGAAGAGGCTGTGATGCTGTTGAATCACAAAGATGCTTTGGATTTCATCCTCGATAGTCCCGATTATCTTAAAGAAGTCTCTGTAAGAAGAATTGAGGATATTCATAGTCTCTTGACGAAAGAGTTGGGCGTTGGTAATGGTATCCGCAAAAGGCGTGTCGGTATAACCGGTACAAATTATCGCCCTCTTGACAATGAATTCCAAATTCGTGAAGCATTAGAGGATGCTTGTCGATTGATTAACGCGAAGGAGAATGTTTTTGAGAAGGCATTGCTTGCACTGGTCTTGTTGTCATATATACAGCCATTCACTGACGGAAATAAACGAACAGCAAGAATAAGTAGTAATGCAATTCTTATGGCTTGGGGCTATTGCCCAATCTCTTTCCGCACTGTAGATTCCATTGATTATAAAAAAGCGATGTTGATGTTTTATGAGCAGAATAATATTGCAGCGTTTAAACAAATTTTCATTGAACAGTACGAGTTTGCTGTAAAGAATTATTTTTAATAACTTTCATGCCAAAACTGCTGTCTGCAAACAGCAGTTTTGTTTTGATGGTGTTTAAGATGTTGAAAATAACCGCTCTAAAAAGTGTCAACCTTTTCCAAAGATAGTCAACGACCTTTTTTGTTCTTGACTTGTAAGACCTGAAAGTGGCGATTGCCTGCGAAAGTTGCATTTTTTTATCAACTTTCGCAGGCAATCGGGGTGTTTTTGGGGGGCGGCAAGGTGCGTGCTTTGGCAAACGGCTCTGTTCATTTGTCAATACATTGCTTTTGTCCCTGATTTTTAGGCGTTTTGTTGAAATTCCAAAGGGTTATATTTGTGTGTAAAAGTTTGGTTAATATATATTAAAGCGGTAACTTTGTACCGAATTATGGCCTCACCCTAACCCTCTCCAAAGGAGAGGGGGACTGGAGCCCCACCTAACCTCCCCATGAAGGGAGGAATTTAGAGGTCTGTGTGACCTATGTTTCAAGAGCAAAAAGTTCCTCCACTCGTTGCCGAGTGGGAGGTGGGTTCAAAACTTGCTTTTGAAACCGGAGGGGAGATGATTAGAAAATCACAAAACAAACAAAATAAAAACAAAATTATTATGAAAAAATTTTTACTTTCAATTTTTGCTGTGATGCTGGCGGTGTTCAGCGTACAGGCGGAAGAGGTGACTAAGAGTGTCACATTCTCAAACTATACTGCTGGTAAGCAGTATGCTGATAACGAAAAGCATGATTTAGGTGATGGCTTGGTGATTTATACAACAAAATGTCATTTCACAACTCAATTGAGAATTTACTCGAGTTCTACAAATAATGGCTATGTGGTTTCTGATGCTTTGCCAGGAACAATTACAAAAATGACTTTTAATGCTGGTTACAAGGCTGACAAACTTGATATCTATGGTAGTAATGATGGTGCTAATTGGACAAAGGTTGGTCAGGTTGATGTGACTTCCACATCATATAAAGATTATTCATTTAATTTCACTGGTAGCTATAATCGTTTTAAATTGGATGTGTCTGGTGATCAGCAAATTCGTATTGCTAAAATGTCTGTAACCTACACAAAAAGTACCGGCGAAGGCGGAGGTGAGACTGTGGTTGATGTAGCAGAGCCTACATTCACTCCTGCCAGTGGCACAACTTTCGAAGATGAGCTTGATATAACTATTGTTGCTGAGGATGGTCTTACTGTTCATTATTCAACAGACGAAGAGAAAACATATACAGAGGGCAATTCTGTAAATATTAAAGAAACAACAACAGTTTATGCTTATGCAGAGGATGCAGATGGCAATAAGAGTGATGTTGTTAGTGCTACATATACCAAAGTTGAACTTAAAACAATAGCAGAAGTGCTTGCAGCAGGTGTTATTGGCAATGCAATGACAAGAGGAACTGTTGTTGCAACATATTCTCGTGGTTTCCTTTTAAGTGATGGTACCGGTTACATTCTTGTTTATCAGGGTAGTGACAAGGGTATTGTTGCCGGTGAGGTTGTAACCGTAAGCGGTGCGACAAATGAATATGGTGGCTTGTTGCAGTTTGGAACTTCACCTGTTGTTGAAAAGACTGGTACAACAGAAGTAGTTGTGCATCCAAATGTGATAACTATGGATGGCGCGGCAATGGATGCATATCTTTCTGCACAATCAATACAATATGTTGAATACACAGGTACACTTACAGTTAGTGGCTCTTATTATAATATTGCTGTTGATGGTGCTAGTACAGCAATTGGTAGTATACAGTATCCTAAAGAGAATGTTGTTACTGCAGAAAGCGGCGAAACTGTAAAGGTTACCGGTTACACTATTGGTGTAAGCAGCAGCAAATATGTAAATACAATGGCTGTGAAAGTTGAAGTTGTTGAGGGTGGCGCAACAGACCCTGAGGAGCCTGAGACACCGGAAATACCAGAAGAACCAGAGACTCCTGGTTCAGTTACTGCGCCTTGCTATGTAAAAGTGACATCTGCGCCTGCTGATTGGAGTGGTAAGTACTTGATTGTTTACGAGGATGGCGCAGATGCTTATGTGTTTAAAGCTCTGGAAGCAGCTAATAATTATGTTGATGCAACAATTGAAAATTGCGTAATCTTGGCTACAGAGGAACTTAATTCTGTCGCTGTTGAATTGGCCCCTATGAATGGCGGGTATTCAGTAAAGACATCTGCAGGTTATATTTCTGGTACTAATAATAGTAATAAACTTAATTTTAATGCAACAACGGCGCAATTGAATAGTGTGGAATTTGTTGATGGTGAGGGTGTGAAAATAACATCAAATACATCTGTGTTCCGCTTCAATAGTGCAAAGGATAATTTGCGTTTCCGTTATTTTAAGTCATCAACATTTGAATCTCAAAAACCAATTCAACTTTATAAGTATACTGAGCCTGCCGCTTCACAGTCTTACACCCTCTCTGTATCTGCTGCCGGTTGGGCTACATTGTACCTTGATTTCAATGCTGAGATTCCAGCATTTGAGGGCGAGGATGCCGGTGCATACATTGTTAAGGCCAGCGGCATCAACGATTGTTATATCACTTTGACACCGGTTACAGGCGTTCTCCCTGCAAATACAGGTATTATTGTCAAGGCTGCAGAGAATGATTACAACTTCGTTGCTTCAACAGGGGCTGCAGCTGATGTGACAGGTAACCTGCTCTCTGGTACAACAAAAGACACTGTAATTGAAAGCGCAGCTTATGTGCTTGGTATTAAGGATGGTGTTGTAGGTCTATACACTGCTACAACCAATGGCTATACCGAGGGTACATTCCTTAACAATGCCAACAAGGCATACTTGCCAAAGACTGCGGGTATGAGCGCTGCTTCATACAGCTTCCGTTTCGGCGAGGGTACAACAGGCATAGAGCAGATAACAGATAACAGAGAACAGAGTACAGTTATATACGACCTCACAGGCCGCCGTGTAGAGGAGATTACAGCGCCTGGTGTTTACATTGTAGGTGGTAAGAAAGTTTTGGTGAAGTAATCACCAAAACTTCGATAACACTTGCAGCAAAAGGTCACGCGTAGCGCGGGCGCAGTTCGCGCCGTGTGGGTTGCGAAAAGCAAGTGTTGTCAGTGGTGCTTGAATAATAAAGCGAGGGCGGTTCGCCCGCCCTTGCTAAACAAAAACAAAAAGAATTTTACGATATATGAAGAAGACTTATGTATCACCTCTCATGGTAGAGGTAAACGTTGCAACAGAGTCAATGCTTGCAACTTCATTGAAAATGGACGGTACAAAAACAGTAGATACCTCAAACGGCGGCCAGCTTTCAGGCGGTCACCGCGGTGAATGGGGCAATTTGTGGCAGTAATCCACAAATTGACCTATCGACGAGTTTTGCAGCAAAGGTCGCGGGTAGCGCAGGCGTAGGTTGTGCCCCGCGGGTTGCGAAAAGCAAAACGAGTCAATGGGGTAACCTTTGGGAATAATAGAGTATGGCGAGGAAAATTCCTCGCCATTCTTTTTAATGTTGCGTTCTTAATAAATTATACAATTTTATGCATTTGGGTAAAATAGTGCTATCTTTGCGATGTGTAAAATTGCATCAAAGGATATAACATAAACACAAAAATATTTAATTATGAAAAGATTTACTTTTATTTTAGCACTTGTGATGTCAATGTTATCATTCACAAATGCAAAGGCTGACAAACTGTCGATAAGATATGGAGAGTCATCCGTGTACGCCTATCAAACTCATGCAGTAGAAAATGCTTTTGACGGTTCTCTCAGCACCAAGTACTGGTCGAACGGCTGCCCACAGGCTGGTTATACATTCACTGTTTATTTGACCGGTTCTAAAAATGTAGGTGATATAAAACTATATTTTGCCAATGGTGACTTGCCAACAGATGGTGCTGTAATTGAGGTTAATGAGAATAATAGTGGTAACTGGGTTCAGGTTGGTGAGTCTCTTAATGGGATTCAGGCAAATGATGTTGTGACACGCAACGCAGGTGGTATATATACAAAACAGATTAGGCTCAGGTTTACACAGGCTTCTGCGGTTTGGTTCCAGTTGTTGGAGTTTGAGGTGTATGAGTATGAGGCAACAGTTCAGGAGCGTACTATATCTGTAACAGCAAGTCCGGCAGAGGGTGGTGTTGTTACAGTGAATGGCGCGGCTGAAGAGGTTACTTCTGATGGTGATGTTGTACTTTCAGCAGAGCCCGCATATGGCTTTAAGTTTATTAACTGGACGCTTGGTGGCGAGGTGGTTACAACATCTACTGAATTTATTGATAATACAGAAGGTGACAAGACCTACATTGCTAATTTTGAAAGAATCACAAATACCGATGAGTGGTACGCATCAATCGTAAAGCCTACATTCGGTTTAACCGGAAACACTACATACATCAACTCTGCAAAAGTTGGTGATATTGTTGTAGAAGATATCCCTGAGGTTCTTGGAGATAATATTCAAAATGTTGGTAGACAAAGCGGAGTAACAAGAGCAATTGAGGTTGCTGCCGGTGCAGAATTTGACCTTAATATCACATATCAGCTGAACTGGCGTGACCTTGCAATCTATCAGATTGACAACGACGGCGCAACAAAGGAGTATGGTTACTATTATGGTTCTTGGGAACCTAATGGTAGCACTGAGAAGATTGTTCAATATCTTGAAGCGGATGAAAGAATTTCTGTTTCTGAGGTTGTGGATGGTGCTTGCACAGTAACATACCCTATTACAATCAATGAGAACCATAACCCGGGCGATGTAATTGTTGTACGTGCTATAACAGGTGTTATTAACAACGCAAAAAACTCTGCTTTTGAACAGAATATTGTTGAGGGTGGTTATGTCGATTTCCTCTTTGTTGTAACAGAGGCCGTGGCTGCAGAGTCTTACACTCTCACTGTTGGTGAAAGTGGTTACGCTACATTGTTCCTTGATTTTGCTGCAGCAATCCCTGAAAGTGTTAAGGCTTATACAGTGACTGCGGTTAATACAGATTATGTAACATTGACACAGGTGACAGGTGTCCTTCCTGCTGAGACTGGTGTTATTGTAAAGGCAGGTAAGGGTAACCACGACTTTATCGCTTCAACTGATGAGGTTGCAAATGTTGCAGGTAATAAACTCCTTGGTACAGTGGTTGACACAAACATTGAGGGCGAGGCTTATGTTCTTGGTGTTGTAGATGGCGCAGTTGGTCTTTACAAGGCAAAGACAAATGGAACTTCTTGGTTGAACAACGCTAACAGGGCATACTTGCCGGCAAGTGCGGTTCCTACAAATGTTAAGTCTCACAGCTTCCGTTTCGGTGAGGGAACAACAGGCGTAGAGCAGATAACAGATAACAGAGAACAGAGTACAGTTATATATGACCTTACAGGTCGCCGTATCGAGGCTATCACAGCTCCTGGTGTTTACATTGTAAACGGTAAAAAGGTGTTGGTGAAGTAAACAGCCTCACCCTAACCCTCTCCCAAGGAGAGGGAACTGAAGCCCCACCTAACCTCCCCCTGAGGGGAGGAATTTAAAGGGACCGAAAAAGGTATTAAACAAAGCCCCACCCTAACCCTCCCCATAATGGGAGGGAATTAGAAGTGACGAGAAGCAAAAGATTATTTTAAACAAAGTCCTCCAAACTCTCCCCATATATGGGGGAGACGGAGGGGGCCACTTATACGATATATGAAGAAGAGTTATACATCACCTCTCATGGTAGAGGTAAACGTTGCAACAGAGTCAATGCTTGCAACTTCATTGTTATTGAATGGCGAAAAAACAGTAGATACCTCGGCAGGTGGTCAGCTTTCAGGCGGTCACCGCGGTTCGTGGGGTAACCTTTGGGAATAAACAACTTGAGGAGCGATAATGTCGCTCCTCAAGTTGTTTAATTCCTGAACGCCTAAAAGAGCAGAAAGGGCGAAAAGGCATTTTGCCCGACAGGCTCTTTTCGCCCTGTTGCACAGGTGTGTTTGTTGTCGCAAATTTGCGAATTTGCAAATAAAATCGTATTTTTACACGATTAAGTAATGTTTTGCGTAAAATGGCAGTAGAGATTGTAAAAGTGACCACCAACAGGCAGTTAAAGCGCTTTGTGCGTTTTAATTACGAACTGTACAAGGATAACCCATATTTTGTTCCCGAACTGTTCGAGGATACAATGGGTACTTTGCGTAAGGACCGTAACGCGGCATTTGAGTTCTGCGATGCCGACTATTTCCTTGCCTACCGCGACGGGAAGATTGTGGGGCGCATAGCTGCCATAATAAACCCTCATGCCAACGAGAAGTGGGGCGTGAAGGCCGCGCGCTTTGGATGGGTGGATTTCATTGATGACAACGAGGTGGTTGATGCACTGTTCTCCACTGCCGAGGCTTGGGCACGCGAGCGCGGAATGACAGAGATTCAGGGGCCGCTCGGGTTTACCGATTTCGACCCCGAGGGCATGCTCATTGAGGGCTTTGACCGCCTGGGCACAATGGCCACGATATATAACTACCCCTATTATCCCAAGCATCTTGAACGTCTGGGATATGTGAAGGATGTGGATTGGGTGGAGTTCCTCTTTAAAGTGCCGGGCGAGAAGTGGCCAAAGGCCGAGCGCGTGGCTGCCATTGTGGAGAAGAAGTTCGGCATACGCATTGTGCGTGCAAAATCATGTAACGAGATTGCGAAGAATTACGGCAAGGCTTTCTTCGAGTTGTGCAACGAGAGCTATTCAAACCTTTATGGCTTTGCACCGCTCACCCCAAAGCAGATTGACCAGTTTGTGAAGATGTACCTCCCGGTGGCCGACAAGCGTCTGCTGTGCCTGGTGGTTGACAAGGACGATAATCTTGTGGCGCTTGGCATAAGCATCTTTTCGCTTGCCGAGGCTCTGCGCAAGGCAAAGGGACGTCTGTTCCCCTTCGGGTGGTGGCATGTGCTCAAGGCGCTTTTCATAAAGCAACCAAAGAGGCTCGACTTCCTGCTTGCCGCGGTGAAGCCCGAGTACCAGAGCAAGGGCGCGTTTGCACTTATTTTCAACGAGCTGTTGGGGCACTACATTGATATGGGAATTGTTGACATTGAGAGCAACCCCGAGCTCGAGGACAACAAGGACATGCAGAACCTGTGGAACGACTTTGAGAAGGAGCAGCACAAACGCCGCCGCGCGTTCAAGAAAGAACTTTAAAAGGAAGTTTTAAAAAATACTCTCCCTCTTGAGGGAAAAAACTCTGCCTCTTTGGAAAGAGGAAGTACCCGCAGGGGGTAGGAGTTGGAATTTGTAGCACGTGTTTACGTGAACTCCCTCCGAGGCATTGCCTCTCGTCCCTCTTTTGGAAAGAGGGACAGTTATGGTGGCGAGGGTAGGAGTTGGGAATATATAGTGATGTTGGGGCTCAAAAAAGACTCTCCCTCTTGAGCAAGAGGGAGTACGGCTTTAGCCGGGTGGGAGTTGGAGAATGATAGTATGTGGTTGTTGTTGAACTCCCTCCGCAACGTTGTTGCTCGTCCCTCTTTTCAAAGAGGGACAGTGTGGTGCCCTTTATCGCCCTTTTTGCCTTTTATGGCCTTTATTAAAGAATAAAATACAATATAACAATATGTCCGAAGATAAAGATTTGGAATTTAACGAGAACAGGCCGAGCGCTGCCGATTATGGCGACGACTCCATTCGCCACTTGAGCGATGTTGAGCACATCCGCTTGCGCCCCGGTATGTACATTGGTAAGTTGGGCGACGGCTCGCAGAGCGACGACGGTATATACGTGCTGCTCAAGGAGGTTGTCGACAACTGTATCGACGAGTTCAAGATGGGCTTTGGCAAGCGCATTGAGATTGATATAATAGAGAACCACTCTGTTGTGGTGCGCGACTATGGCCGCGGCATCCCGCAGGGAATGATGATTCAGGCGGTGAGCAAGCTGAATACCGGTGCAAAGTATGACGACAAGGTGTTCCAGAAGTCGGTGGGCTTGAACGGTGTGGGTCTGAAGGCGGTGAACGCCACAAGCGTGAACTTCGAGGTGCGCAGCTACCGCGATGGTGTTGTGCGCATTGCAAAGTTCGAGAAGGGTATACTGGTGAGCGACACCACCGAGAAGACCAACGACGAGAACGGTACGTACATATCGTTCACGCCCGACAATACGTTGTACCGCAATTTCGAGTACCGTCCGGCATACATTGAGACGCTGCTGCGTAACTATACCTACCTGAACACGGGTCTGGCGATAATGTTCAACGGCAAGCGCATCCTATCGCGCAACGGTCTTGTGGACCTGCTGAGCGACCGCATGACGGCCGAGGCTCTCTATCCCATAATACACCTCAAGGGTGCCGACATTGAGATTGCATTCACGCATGCCCATCACCAGTATGGCGAGGAGTACTACTCTTTTGTGAACGGACAGCATACTTCGCAGGGCGGTACACACCAGAGCGCCTTCAAGGAACTTGTGGCACAGACAATCCACGACTTCTTCTCGGCAAAGAACTTCGAGTATTGCGACATACGTAACGGAATTGTGGCTGCCATTGCGGTTAATATTCAGGAGCCTGTGTTCGAGAGCCAGACAAAGACAAAACTTGGTTCAACAACCATTGCTCCCGACCCGGGCAGCATGAGCGTGAAGAAGTTTATCAGCGACTTCATAAAGGAGGAACTTGACAACTTCCTGCACAAGAACCCCGATATAAGCGATGTCATTCTCTCAAAGATTACGGCGTCGGAGAAGGAGCGCAAGGAACTTGCCGGCCTCACCAAACAGGTGCGCGAGAAGGCCAAGAAGGTGAACCTCCATAACCGCAAGCTGCGTGACTGCCGCATACACTACAACGACCCCAAGGGCGACCGCATGGACGAGAGCTGTATATTCATTACCGAGGGCGACTCGGCCAGCGGCTCAATAACCAAGAGCCGCGATGCCAACACACAGGCGGTGTTCAGTCTGCGCGGCAAGCCGCTAAACTGCTTTGGCCTGAGCCGTGCCGTGGTGTACCAGAACGAGGAGTTCAACCTGCTGCAGGCGGCGCTGAACATTGAGGATGGTCTTGAGGGCTTGCGTTATAACAAGGTTATTGTGGCAACCGATGCCGATGTTGACGGCATGCACATCCGTCTGTTGATGATAACATTCTTCCTGCAGTTCTTCCCCGAGCTAATAAAGAAAGGGCACGTATACATACTGCAGACACCGCTGTTCCGTGTGCGCAACAAACGCAAACAGCCACGTGGCAAGAAGGGTGCAGCCGAGCGCAAGGAGCAGAAGGGTGACTTTGAGACAATATACTGCTACAGCGAGGAGGAGCGTATTGCTGCAATTGAGAAGCTATCGCCCAACCCGGAGATTACACGATTCAAGGGACTTGGAGAGATTTCGCCCGATGAGTTCCGCAACTTCATTGGCCCCGATATGCGATTGGAGCGTGTGGAGCTGCACAAGGACGACAAGGTTGAGGATTTGCTTGCCTATTACATGGGCAAGAATACAATGGAGCGCCAGAACTTCATCATTGACAACCTGGTTGTCGAGGAGGACAAACCCGACGAAGAGTAAATGCTCAAAATACTCTCCCTCTTGAGCAAGAGGGAGTACCCGTAAGGGGGTGGGAGTTGAAAACTATAGCGCGTGTTTGCGTAAACTCCTTCGCTCAAAAGAATTCTCCCTCTTGTGCAAGAGGGAGTACGGCTTTAGCCGGGTGGGAGTTGGAAATGGTGGCGTGTGTTTACGTGAACTCCCTCCGCGACGTTGTCGCTCGTCCCTCTTTGGAAAGAGGGACAGTTATGATGGTTGGGATTGAGTTGAAATTTGTTTAGTTGAAGTATTTTGTGGAATACAATAGAAGTGTAAATAAGAAAGAGATTAAAGGACTGAGACGAAACTTGCGTAACAATATGACACCTGCAGAGGTTGCTTTATGGCTCAAACTTAAAGCAGGAAAGTTAGATGGCTCTGCATGGAGACGACAATTTTCGGTAGGTAATTTTATTCTTGATTTTTATTGCCCTAAATGTAAATTGTGCGTGGAACTTGACGGTAATGACCATTTTACCATGCAGGGCGATACACGTGATTTGGAAAGGACTGAATTTTTGAATTCATGTGGCATACGTGTTTTACGCTTTGAGAATAATGATGTCTGGAATAATATAGAAGGTGTTCTTGACGTTATAAAGAAAGAGATTGCTAAATAATAGCACAAAAAATCTCCCTTCGCTCTAAAAACTCTCCCTCTTGAGCAAGAGGGAGTACGGCTTTAGCCGGGTAGGAGTTGAAATTTATAGCACGTGTTTATGGGAACTCCCTCCGAGGCCTTGTCGGGGCCTGACGGCACTCCTTTGGGGAGCTAAAGCTCCCGTCGTCGCAAGCAACGCTCCCCCGCGTTGCCCCTCTTTGGAAAGAGGGACAGTGTGATGGCCGGGCAGGGGTTGGTAATATATAGCGATGTTGTCGCTCAAAAGAATTCTCCCTCTTGGGCAAGAGGGAGTACGGCTTTAGCCGGGTGGGAGTTGGAAGATTATAGCAATGTTTATAGAAACTCCCTCCGCGACGTTGTCGCTCGTCCCTCTTTGGAAAGAGGGACAGTGTGATGGCCGGGCAGGGGTTGGTAATATATAGCGATGTTGTCGCTCAAAAGAATTCTCCCTCTTGAGCAAGAGGGAGTACGGCTTTAGCCGGGTGGGAGTTGAAAGATTATAGCAATGTGTTTGCGTGAACTCCCTCCGCAACGTTGTTGCTCGTCCCTCTTTGAAAAGAGGGACAGTTGTGTGACCGAGGTAGGAGTCGGGAGAGATTTTGATTAGATAATTTAAAGAATAATAATGGCTAAAACAGCACTTTTTGCAGGGTCGTTCGACCCATATACCGTGGGGCACCACGCACTTGTGGAGCGCGCATTGCAGATGTTCGACAAGGTTGTTGTTGCTGTTGGCTACAACAGCGAAAAGGGTACCATGGCTGCCGTTGAGGAGCGCGTGGCAACGATTGCTGCCGTGTACAGTGGCGACAGCCGTGTTGAGGTGCGCTCGTACAGCGGCCTCACAATGGATTTTGCACGAGAGGTGGGTGCCGATGTGCTGTTGCGCGGTGTGCGAAACGTGAAGGATTTTGAATACGAACGTGAACTTGCCGACGTTAACAGGCAGATTGGCGGCATTGATACCGTTCTGCTTGTGAGCGAACCGGGATACTCGTCGGTGAGCAGCAGCGTGGTGCGCGAACTCATGCGTTACGGCAAGGACGTGAGCGATTTGCTGCCCTAATCCATTATAATGTTATTCTGACGATAGAGAGAATCTTTGAAACGTGATTGGATAGATGCACTGCCTACGGCGATTTTGCAAACACTCGTTGTAAAAATTCAAGTAAACTTGGTTTTAACTCGTTTAATTGCAAAATTCGACTTTGTTCAGCATGACAATTTAATGAAAACTATTTGAAAAAGAAAACAGAAAATATATGAAAAAACTATTTCTTCTTGCAGCGGTTATGCTGCTTTCAGTGGCTGCAAAGGCGCAGCAGATGCCGGAACACATTCTTAAACTGATGTATACCGGCAATATAATAACAAACTTCTATGTCGATGATGCCGACAATGACAAGGTGACCGAAGAGGGTATCAAGGCTATGCTCAAGACCCTTGACCCGCACTCTACATACACCGACCCCAAGGAGACAAAGGCTCTGCTGGAGCAGATGGAGGGCAGCTTTGGCGGCATTGGTATACAGTTCAACATTGTATCGGACACGCTGTATGTCATCCAGACCACAAACAACGGCCCGTCGGAGCGTGCCGGAATTTTGGCGGGTGACAAGATTGTAGCCGTGAACGATACCGTTATTGCGGGTGTGAAGATGGAACGTAGCGACATTATGTCGCGTCTGCGTGGTGCAAAGGGCACTACCGTGAACGTGGAGGTTGTGCGCCGTGGAATTGACCGCAGGCTGCACTTCAGCCTTGTGCGCGACGACATCAGCACCGAGACTGTCGATGCTGCATACATGATTGACAAGAAGAACGGCTATATGCGCATAACATCATTCGGCGCAAAGACCCACCAGGAGTTTGTGACAAAGCTCGACTCTTTGAAGAGGTGCGGAATGAAGAACCTTATCCTTGACCTCTGCGGCAATGGCGGTGGCTATCTCACTGCTGCGGTGGGAATACTTGGCGAGTTTATTGACCAGGACCAGCTTGTGGTGTATACCGAGGGTAAGAATAACCCACGTTCCGATTACTTCTCAAAAGGTGAGGGCAAGTTCCGCAAGGGAAATCTTGTGGTGCTTGTGGATGAGACATCGGCATCGGCATCGGAGATTCTTTCGGGTGCTGTGCAGGATTGGGACCGCGGTCTCATAGTCGGCCGCCGCACTTTCGGCAAGGGACTTGTTCAGCGTCCGTTCCAGTTGCCCGACGGTTCGATGATACGCCTAACCATCGCACGTTACTACACACCCACAGGCCGTTGTATACAGAAACCCTATGGTAGTGACTCGGTGAAATATGAGGATGACCTCATGCACCGCTACAACAGCGGCGAGATGACAAGTGTCGACAAGATTCATTTCCCCGATTCGTTGAGGACGCAGACACTGCGCCTGCAGCGTCCGGTATATGGCGGTGGCGGTATAATGCCCGACTACTTTGTGCCTGTAGACACTGCGCGCTACACAAAGTATCACCGTGCTTTGGCTGCAAAGGGCTGCATTATACAGGCATCGTTGCACTACATAGACGAGAACCGCGAGAAGCTTGTTGCCGAGTATCCTACAGTGGATGATTTCGAGAAACGCTTTGAGGTTGATGAGGCTTTCATTGAGATGTTGCGCCAACAGGGTGTAAGGGACAGCGTGAAGATTGAAGGCGGCGAGGAGGAGTTCCAGCGCTCGCTTCCCGAACTGAAGCTGCAACTCAAACAGCTTGTGGCACGCGACCTGTGGGACATGAGTGATTTCATGAAACTCTATAACAAGAACAGCGATGTGTTCCAAAAGGCTTATGAGCTGATTAAGGTGAAGAAGTTCGAGGAACTGATGATAAAAGACTAAAAAGCGAACTACTGCGTTACGCTTGTTCTAAAAATCCTCATTTACTTAAGTGATAATAAAAAACGATTGGTTCAGAAGAACCAATCGTTTTTTTTGTTTTTGAATAGCAAAAGGCCTTTGTAGGGTTAAAAAGGCTTATGAATATGTCGTAATGCTCATTCATATTTAGTCTTATAAGAATTGTTATAATCTTTCCTATTCTGAGATAAACCTATCCAACGAATCTTGATTTCTGGTTACATCATCATATTCAAATTTTACTTGAACACGATTAAGATAAAACATCAGCTCGTTATCTCTTCTTATGTCATTAATGCTGAACCCATCTGCAAGAAGAACCTTTACACGTGTGTTGGCTTGATTACTGATGGCTATGTCAAGTTCTCTTTTTACCCAACTTGACATAGCTGCATCTGGGGTTAATAAAAGTATAAAGTGCTTTGCCAATTTCAGAGCTGTAGGGACTACCAAAGAATACTCTCTTCCTTGTGGTATTCCGTCTGGGGCAATCCAAACATGTTTGCCTCTCTCCTGAAGTAGCCTACCTACCATAGCAGCTTTTAAAACATTTTTAGAAGAGTAGCTAATAAAAAAATACTCTTCTTGCAGACTCCATTGAAGACACTTTTCCATGTCAACAATAACATTGTTGATGATTATTTCATATCTATCATTATGTCCTCTATACATTGTCGCCTCTTCATATAACCTATCAATCCCAACAAGTACATTATCCCTTCTTCCCATCAAACGATCTAATAGAGATTGCCTTGTATATGGTCGAGCACATCGAATTGCATGAACAACATGGTGGAAAAAAGAATCAAGTGAAGGACCTGATGGGCAATCAACAATAGCATCCAAATCGTATGAACGAATGCGACTATAATCAGGGATACCATCTAATATAGGTAAAATGTTCATCTGACAAGTTCCCATATAATGATAACCTTGATTTTTCCGATTCAGTTCCATTATAAAATCAGTAAACTCAGCATTGTTAAACGTAATCGGACCCAAACGAGGACTATCAATAACTCTGACGAACTTTCTTTGCTTCCGAACTATAGACAAGACTCCTTGAGTATAGGAGTTCTCACCATGATAATCCTGATATTCTTCCGATAACAGATTATTTCTCCAATCCAATTCGTTGTCACTAACTTCGCACAGAATATTGCGCATGTCATATCCAGGAAGATAAAAGTCTACATCATCAGAGATTGTGTCCATCTCATGAAAGTTGCGGATTACATATTCTACTGCTCTGCTGTCTGATGCAGCATTAGCAAAGATAATCATTGTCCAGCTTTTACGACTGTATCTTGCATTCTCCTCAAATTGCTTGATTGAATTTACAGGTATTCCCATAATCAGTATATTTGTTATTCAATATTCTTTCTAATCACGACTCTCAATCCCAATCCACTCGTTTTCTTGGTGTGGTCATACGTTTGCTTTTAAGAAATTGTATACTTCTTCTGCTAAATGGTAATCTTCACTTTTAGATGATATAAAAACATCATAATTCATACAGTCACCTATTTTCTTCATTCGAATGCAAAGTTAACTATAATTGTATGTATGTATGTGAACCGGGATTTGCTACTCTGCCTTTTTGCACTGTATCAGCACCTTGCTGCCGTCATTCAATGTGGTGGCAAAGATGTAGCTGTCGCCGCCGTCGGAGAGCTTGAGGCGCTTGCGCAGCTGCTGTACGCTCTCGGGGAAATTCCTTACCGTGATGTTGGCCTTTCCCAGCGCTTGCACCCTCTTTATGTCGGCCTTTGAGAATCCAAGAACCTCAATTACCTCAAACGTGCGCCCGGGGAAGTTGTGGATAAGTTCGTTCGATGTGTAGAGGTGGCTGTTGGGGTGCAGCTTGTTCACGTGGTACTTTGACAGGCTTTTGGGGCAGCCGGCTTTTTGTACACTGGCGTTTGGCTCATAGAGGTATTTGCCAACGTCGCTGCTGTATCTTGTCTCTGCAAAATCCTCTTCGTCCTGTGTAAAGGAGAACATCTGTGTGCCCCCATCTTTCAAGAAGTTCACGCAATGGGTGGTGACTGTGGTGAAGCAACTGCTGTTGAGAACCAAAAGCAGCTCCTTGCATTCGTTGTTTACCGATACTATGTATATGTCGTTCACGCATCCCAATTGGCGGCATGCCATTGTTATGTCGAGCATGGGCGAGCATTTTACCATTGCCATGTCGGCCTTTGACAACAGGTCGAGCTCCAGGATATTGGGCTCGCAGTCGCTCAATGCCACAACCTTGCGCCCGTCGCCGTCGCGGCGTGCAGGGTCTACGAATATCCAGTCGAGGTGCGGCAGGGTGGCAAACAGCTCCTCGCTGTTGCCGTTCATTACATTTACGTTGTCGAGTCCCAACAGTGAGAAATTTGCATTGGCAATGTCGCACAGTTCCTTGCTGCGCTCAATGTAGTATGCCTCGTCGAAATTGCGTGCCATGTAGCTGAAGTCTATGCCGAAGCCTCCCGTAAGGTCGGCAAATCTCTTGCTCCTGCCAATGAGCGAGGCCTTGTACTTCGCTGTCTTTTCGCTCGAACATTGCTCCATGGATATTTTGGGCGGGTAGATGATACCCTCCACGGCAGCCCAGGCGGGCAACTTCTCGCGTGCATGTTGCCAACCCTCAATCTGCACCACGGCCTTGCGCATGTCCACGGTGGGGTAGCGCCCGGCCTGTAGGGCCAGTGTGCGTACATCGTCATTGCGATGCTCCCCAATGAATTCTATGGTTGCAGTGTCGAGCATTCAGCTAATCAGTTCTTGTTGAGTATAACCAATGCACCGATAACGCCGGGAACCCAACCGCAGATGGTCAGGAGCAGTACTATGATAACTGAACCGCAGCCTCTGTCGATAACGGCAAGCGGCGGAAAGAAAATGGCTAGAAGAACTCTTAATAGTGACATGTTGGAATGTTTTTTTTGTTTGTGGTCATAAAAGTACAATTTTATTGCTCACAATACAAGTGTTTGGGTGGAATACATCAGTTGATTTTATGTCATGTGTATTTGTGGAATTTGTTTATGACGATTCAGGAGAATCTCCGGCCATTTGCGGCTCGGTCGCAAAAAGATGTGGATAATCCGGTTTACTTAAAAGCATGGTGTATACCTTATTGATGTATTAAATTAACTGACATTTTAATTTCGTTGAAATTGCTTTCGCTCGCTTTGTGTGTAAACAAGTTTACGCACACTTGCTTACTCGCAATTTTCAATCTTGTTCAGTTGTCTTAGATTTCTACTGTAGCCTTTCTATATGTACTTTCTGTGTGACAGAAAGTACCAAAGAACCGGGCAGTCGTGTACGTCACTCGGTGCTAAAAGTTGACAACATTGCCTTCTCGCACCCCGTGCGGTGCAAACTGCGTCTGCACTGCGCACGACTAAATGCTGTCAATGTTGTCGATTTGCAGAGCAAATTCAAGAGTCGCTTTGCGACATCTTTCAGTCGGTTCACCCCTCGCCGCTCGCTGCTTGTCGCAATGCTTGGGGCGGCAAGAACTCGCTTCGCTCAAACATCATGCCGCCTGTTTCCAAGCATTGCTCGGCTACTCGCTGTGCCTCCCAACGCTGCCCTTCCGCCGTTGGCGGGGAATTACCTTTGCGAAGAATATTCATTGACGTACCCTATGCATTATAGTGCGTACAATGGTAATATTTTTAAACCGGCACCATCAAAATCACAGCGAACAGCCGGGCAAGCAGAGGAAACAGGACAAAATTTGTTTGAGCGGTGCATATATGCGATGCTGTTATTGCGTGATAAGCGAGTTGTTTTGTCCCCGATGCTTGAACGAACAGCTGTTTGCGGCAAATAACAGCCGGCCGAGGGATGTCGCTTGCGACTCGCGAGCAGAAGGCTGTTATGACTGATTTTGCCGGTGCCGGGCGCTTTGCTACTTTCGCGCGACGAAAGTAGATGAAAGAAAGAGTTGAAGAAAATACAAGTGAACAATTAAGGTTGGAGACTGCCGTGAAATGTAATGGTGAGCGAAAGCGATACCGACACTGTTTTTTGCGACCATTCATCAATATCTTACTTTCATAATTTTTAATTTATATGCTTATACACACTAAATTTCTACTGAGCCCTAACCTGCCAAACTTAGCTTTTGCTGGTGTCCCTACAATTCACGTAAAAAACAGTCATCCGTAGGGCGCTGCATTTTGTCATTCCGGGCATGAGTATGTATGTTGTAATGGTTTTGTAATGAAATTTTACCATTTATTCAGTTTTGCTCACTTTCGTTCTATGTTCTGTCTCTCGAATAGTGCAAAATGTAGCCTTAAAAACAGCATGCCTATGTTTTATGCTGTGTTTGCTGGATTATCAAGCTGTTTTTATGCTGCGGTGCTTTTCTGTTGTTCTGTTTCTTCCGGGTATCGCTTCTCCTTTTGTAAATGGCACTGCGGGGTGTGTGGGGTGATGGGTGTGCCGGCTGTGTGGCATGCTTATTGATATGATGATAATGATGCGCTTTTCTCTGTTTTGTGCCAGTTTGAAATAATAGGTGTTTATTTGTTGGTGCCCAAAAGCGCTTTTTATGCTACTGTGGCGCGGTTTTTTGCTGTCGGAAACAGTTTTTTTACGAAAAAGGACAAAAAATCCCGTAATTATGCCTTGTTATTCCAAATTTTGTTATCTTTGTGCATCGTTAACTTAAATAAATGAAAGTATTATGAAAGAACTTATCGCAAAAATCGAGGAGACTTATGCTGCTTTTGTAGCAGATGCAACAGCTCAGGCTGAGAAGGGTAACAAGGCTGCAGGTACACGTGCACGCAAGGCTTCTTTGGAGCTTGAGAAGGCTATGAAGGCTTTCCGTAAGGCTTCTCTTGAGGCTGCTAAGTAATTCAGTAGCGTCAAAGGATAAAAATGAGGCTTGCATTGCAAGTCTCATTTTTTTGTGCCGTAATAGCGGCACTTTTTTTGGCTCACCTGCAAAGTCTGGGGGAGCAGTCTATTAATGTATTAAATTTACAACTATTTTAACTCCCTTGAAATTGCTTCTGTTCGCTTTGTGTGTAAACAAGTTTACCCATGCTAACATTGTTGATTTCTTTATCACTCGCAGTATAACATCAAACAAGTTTGTGTTAAACTCGCTTAATCAAGAAATTCGCTTACTCGCAATTTTCAACGGTAGCAGTATTGAGAATTACTATTCTACGCGCCTGTTCATTG
>JAZOOF010000015.1:0-18338 GCA_045654885.1 Bacteroidaceae bacterium | reverse complement strand
TTCCTCTTTATCCTCTTTGAGAATCTTTGTGGGGATGAGACCAAATTCAAACTGCAACATATTCATCACCAAACGAGCCATACGACCATTGCCATCAGCCCAAGGATGAATTGTTACCAAATTGTAGTGAGCATCAAATGACATTTGGTATAGTTCATCAATCGTCATTGTAGCAGACTTTACTCGCTCAGCATTTAGTTGGTCGCAAAATTCAGCCAACTTTGCAGGCACTTTGCTATAATTCATATAAGAACGACCTCCGACACCAGCTGTAACATTGAGCAGACGCAACTCACCACGAGCCGATGAAAAGTTGCCCAAAGCAGTGTTATACTCTTTGCCTGTATTTTTCATTACAAGAGCAGATAGAGAAATGAGCATATCTATTGTGATTGGCTTATGTTGTTTCGCTAGTTCAATAACTTTCTCATATGCGACCTTCAAATCAAGGTTCATACTTTGCTCCTCAATGCTCTTTCCTTTGAGGCTCACTCCGTGGTCGAACATTATCTGATTCTCCAATTCGGTGATGGTTGAGCCTTCGATAGCTGTAGAATGGGTAATCAACGAGTACAGATAGAATTTTTCATAGTCTATCTGGTTGTCAATACCCAGTTCCCGATATCTTGTTACAAGTTGTTCTAATTTGTTAGCCATAACATTCATCGTTTATAGTTTCTTCCTACTTTTCAGGGATTTTCTCCCTACTTTTGTGCAAATATAATACATTTCTCCCTACCTTTTGCAATTTTTACCCTACTTTTAGTAGTTTTCTCCCTACTTAAGCGAAGTCTTATTGGCTGAATATTGCTGATTGTCTATAGCAAACGCCTACACCGATTCCCGTTGCTGCATTTCATAGGCAGGATAAAGGGGTGATAACGATGTTTCAAGCGGAAAGAACGCAACGTACACACGTTCGATAATAGACACTGCATAAAACCCGTATTTACAAAGAATAAAGGGAAATTATAAGATACATGCTTACAGTTTTCATACTCTATTCAATGATGCTTATTCTCTTTTTCGCAAAGTTTTGATACAATATTTTGCAAAAGGCATTGCCGACACACTATTTTTTATTAAATTTGCTTCGTGGAAAATTTAGTCAAAAACATATCGAGGCTCATTGCGCAGCATAACTGCGTTATCATTCCCGGAGTGGGTGCTTTTTTAGCGCACAGAGTACCAGCGTGTTACAACGCTAAAGAAAGAGTATTCATGCCACCCCACCGTGCACTTGTGTTCAACCCGCAGGTGACGGTTGACGATGCGTTGCTATTGTCGGAGTACATGGATGACGGCACAATGTCATACGAAGAGGCAGGCGAATGCCTTGCGAATGACATTGAGGCTATGCGCCAGAAACTCTCGTCCACAGGCATCCTCTGCTTTGGCGATTTGGGTACATTCAACATGGATATAGAGGGAAAAATCTCTTTCACGGCCAATGAGAACTCAGTTGATGACCCCTACAACTACGGCTTTGAGCCATTGGCAATTGCCCCACTCAGGGAGTTGCAACAGAAGGATATTGTAATAAAGCGCAGTAACATAGGCAAGTATATTTCGGCCATTGCAGCTGCAATTGTTGTGATATTCGTGCTCATTCCACTGGGCAGCAGCATCTATAACCGTGACACACAGCTCTCGGTTGCAGGCTTTACCCCTGTAGAGAAAAGTGCACGCACAGTAACTGTTGTTGCTCCTGCAAGCGAATCAGTTTGCGAAATAGCCCCTGTTGAGGAGACTGTAACAGCACACATATTCACCACCACAGATGCCCCTGCCCCCACTCTTTCTCCAGTGGAGAAAAAGACCGAGGTTGAGCCGGCAGCACCGGCTGTTGGGGAGAATGTGGAGATTGCCGAAGAGATTTCAAAACAATATTCTATAATTGTAGCAAGCACACCCAACAGCGACAAGGCTCAGTTGGCAATAACAGAGTTGTCGAGAAAAATGCAGGCCGACTATCAGGTTGTGCAGGGTGACAGGAGATTCCGCATAGCAATTGAGAGCTACAGCAACGAGGCCGACGCCAATGCCGCCTTGGAGCGTATACAGGCTACATTCTCCGATGCTTGGATATATATCCATTAAACAAATCGCTTATGAGCAAGATAATATGCCCCAAGTGTGACCATGCCATTGACTTTGATGCAAGTGGTTACAAGATGGGACAGTCGTTGGTTTTTGAATGCGAGCACTGCCGCAAGAGTTTTACAATACGTATTGGCGAAAATGACGAGGATATTGAGACCGAGGATTTCGGCCATATCGTTGTCATTGAGAACACCTTCTGCTATAAGCAGATTATCCCTTTGCACGAGGGTGACAACATGTTCGGCCGCTACAACAAAGGTACTGTAATATCGAACCCTATTGAGACAAGTGACCCAAGCATGGACCGCCGTCACTGTATAATAAACGTGAAACGTGGCTATGCCGGTGATTTGACATATACAATACGCGACAACCAGAGCGTTACCGGTACATTTGTGATGAACCGCATCCTTGGCTACCGCGAGCGTCTTTTGATTGAGGACGGTGCAATAATCACCCTTGGCGCAACAACCCTGATACTGCACACTGCAGACAGTGAGGAATAAGAATAATATAAAGATAATTAAAAATGGCAACCACGTGGTTGCCATTTTTTAATATACGAACTTTACAAATGATATCAGCGGAATTGCCGCAAATGTGCCATACATAACCAACAGCAAAAGATATATGTCCGAGACAAGATAGCCTGTTTTGGTGTACTGGTCCGAAATCCAATCGCGGTGCTTGTTGTGTTTCTGACGTTTTAGGACGTAGCGGTATAGGCAGTAGAGCCCGACACCCACTGTTACACCAATTAATGTGCCGGCAAGTATGTCGCCCGGATAGTGCACACCCAGATATATTCGTGTAAAGGCATTCAAAGCCGCCCACAAGATGAGCGAAAATGAAAGTGCCCTGTTCTTTACAAGCAACAGCAGGAATGTGGCAATGCCGAACGAGTTGGCTGCATGGCTGGATGTGAAACCATATTTTCCGCCTCTTATGTTGTCAACCACATCCACCAGATACATTAGCTCAGGGTCGTTGGTCGGTCGCCAACGTTCAAAGAAAGGCTTGCACATTCTTGATGAAATGACATCAGTGAATGTCACTACAAGCGCCACAAAGAGAAGCAACAGAAGAAAATCCTTCAGGCTGTTGTTCTTGACCAAGATATAGAGCAGAATCAATATCAAAGGAATCCATACAGAAATGGTTGTATAGATTTTCATGCATCCATCCCAAAAGATGGAGTCGCTGCCGTTCATGGCAAGGAGTAGATATTTGTCGAAATCTATTATAGCAGTGCTTGTGTCCATCGTTCCATTTGGCAGGCTGCAACCTGCATTTGTTTTTTATATTTGCTCCAAAGATTTTGCCTTTACCCAACCGACTACACGGTTACCGTTGTTCGCCTCAATCTTAACCCAATCGGCCAATGTATCATCTATAATGACAACCTTTAGGCCTTCGTGTATCTTTGTAAGCTCTGTTCCATAGCTGTCGGGCGAGCTCTTCACCACAACCATCTCATCAAGAATTATGCCCTCGGGCAGTTCATCACCGCTCCCCGAAAGAGCTGCTGCCGAAACATTTGCAAGTATAACAAATAAGAGTGATATTACAACCACAATCATTGAAATTCTGCGTGCGTTGCTCTTGAAAAGGTAGAGAAAGAGCATTGCAAGCATTACCGCGAATGATACTACACCAATCACACCCCATGTATCCTTTGAAAAGAGACCGAAGAGTGCGTTGCCCCACTGACGGTAAAAAGGAACATCGTCCTGTGGAATCTTGTCGACAATCTTACTCTGCACAAACTCAAGATTTGCCTTTGCATCCTCGTCATCGGCATCAATTTTCAAGGCACGTTCGTAGTTCAATATCGCCTTGCCCGGGTTGTTTGTACGGTAATAGGCATTGCCAAGGTTATAGTAGAGCGCTGCCGATGGACCTTGTTCGGCAAGAGCTGCTTCGTATATTTCAACTGCATCCTCAAACTTTGATTCGGCATAAGCCTTGTCGCCAAGTTCCTTTTGTGTGGTATTCTCCTGCGAGATAGCCGCAACGGGCAGTATAAAAAGCAGGAAGGCCGATATTATATTCTTCATCTTCATCTCTTAATTGAATTTTCCATTTTACTTATTACGGCCTCGGCCATTCTGTATATCTTGTCCATTGTGGCAGTTGGGTCACCGGGCGCATAACGTGCAAACTCGCACTCGTTCAACAACTCCAGCAACTCTGCAACAAGTTCCTCGTTGCATCCGCGTCTTTCAAGTTCGCTCGATACGTTATCTTTAGAGAGTCGTGAGAGCGGTATATTAAGTTTGTCGCTCATATAGCCCCACACAGCCTTCAATGTCTCGTCATAGAACTCGTTCACGCGGTTGTCACGCATCAGTTTCTTCACGTTTTTCAGGCGGCGCACTGCAACAGAATTTGCCTTCTTGGTCTTGAGGAGCGAGGTATTCTCATTCTCCTTTATCCTTTTGCGGTAAACAAACACTGCAATGGCAAAGAGGAGCAGTGCAACTGCATATGCAGCCTTGTAAAGTGTTGTACCGAAGAACTCTCCATCTACATAGCCGTCGTGTGCACCAAGCTTTATATACCTGATGTCGTTTGCAAGCAATTTGCCATCCTCTTTAACTATATACACACCACCCTGTTGTGCAGGCTGGCTTACACCCTTCTCAACCTCAATGACATGTTCCTTGCTCTCCACTCTCTTGTAACTGCCGCTGGCCGTGTCGAAATAGACAAAAGTTGCAGGCGGCAAAGTGTATGTTCCGGCAGTGCGTGGTGTAACAACATATTCATATATCTTTTCACCCGCGAAGCCTTTTGAGGTAAGCTTGTACTTGTTGGTTATGATTGGGTCATACACGTCAAACTCCGAAGGAAAATCTACAACAGGGTCACCCATCAGCTTCATGTTTCCGTCGCCCTTGACAATAACCTTCAATGTAAACTCCTCGTTCGACTTCAGTTTGGAAGCACTTACTGTGCTGTTGATGCCAAAGCGTCCCACTGCTCCCGAATAGCCTTCGGGTCTACCGGCAGGTAATTTCTCGACATCAACGACAACTTTGTTCGATGTGAGTCTCTTCTTTACCTCGACGTAAGAATAGCCACCGTTGAACATCATCTCGAACGGGTCCATTGATGTACGTCTCTGCACTGCCACTACAGCCTCGTAATCCATCGATGGGATTTCCAGGCGACCGGTCTCCTGTGGAAATAGAATATACTGGCGCCATACAAGGGTGTTGTAGTTATGTCCTTTGTAGTGCTCAAGTTCAAACTCTCTCTGCTGTGGCAACTCAACCTCCTGAATATTGAACCCTTTGAGGTCCGGTGTCGGGTTATCAAGGTTCACAAGGTTCACATCAGTATACACCTTATATGTCAACAGCAAGGCCTCCTGCTCATATACCTTTGTCTTGTTTACCGAAGCAATGATAAAGAGATTGTCGTTCGAGATGTCGGTCGACGAGCCCTGCCTTGCCGATGAGGAGCCGCCACTACCCTGATGTGCGGGCGCGGCCTGTCCTGCGGGGAGAACTTTTATTGTGAGAGGGTTCGATACAACCTGCTTGCCGTCAATCATAACCGTTGCTCCCGGTATTGTTATTTCGCCCTCATTGTCGGCAACAACAATGTAGGTATATGTGATTGACATCTTTGATGTCCTGCGGCCATTGACGCTCTGCACACTTGAGAAGGTAGACGAGTGAGGCCCGGTAAGTATCCTGAGGCCATCCACGTCGGCAATCGTAGGTTGCCCGTCGGTCTTTGTGTTTGCTTCGTACTTCAGTTCAAAACGCTTGCCTGCAACCACCGATTTCGGTGCCGAGGCCACGAACGAGACCTCGTCGGCCAGTGCAGTGCAAACCGCTGTCAGAATCAACAATGTCGATAATAATATCCTTTTCATCTATATCTGTTATATTGGCAATTTAACTGTTTGTTCTATTGGCTTTTTACCAGTTTTTCTCAATAGAGCGAGATTTCGATTTGGCCTTTTCAAGTTCCTCCATCTTCTCGCGTATTTCTTTTTCATCCTGCAAAAGCGCTTTCAGCATCTGCTCCATCTTCTCCTTGTCGTTTTCCTCTTCGCTTGCACTCTGCTGCTGTTGTTGCTGCTGTTGCTGCTCATCGTTATTTTGTTGCTGTTGTTCCTGTTCCTTCTGCTCCTGCTCTTTGTTTTCCTCCTGCTGTTGCTGCTCTTGCTGCTGTTGTTCTTCTTCCTGTTTCTCTTCTTGTTGCTCTTGCTGCTGATTCTGCTGATTTTGATTATTCTTCATCTGGTGCAGTATGACGGCAAGGTTGTAACGTGCATCCTCGTCGGCCGGGTTCTTGCGAAGAGCCTCCTTGTATGCCTCGGCAGCCTTCTCAAGCTCGCCACGCATGTGGACGGTAACACCCATATTATGATATATTGAGGAGTATTTTGCAGTGTCGGTCTGCGATTTGCCTGCTGTGGCAAGTGTCTGTATTGCCTGTACCAGAGATGAATCGACAGCTGCCTCAAGCTTGTAACCTTCCTCATTGAAGACTTTGCTTAACTGAGGGAAATTCTTCATTATGGCATTTGTAGCCATGTTGTAGTTCACAAGACTCTCCTGTGTATTGAAGTCGGCAGCTTTCATGTATGGTTCAACGGCAGCCTCGTACAGGCTGTCATTATGCAGTCTGTTGGCCTCAATGAGATACTCGTTCTGGCTCTTTTCGGTGGGGCTGCCATACCTCACCAATGAATATATGACATAGAGTGTTGCCGCTGCAACAACAGCGACAACAGCCATATAAATGTATTTTCTTTTGTCAAAACCCATATTTCAACAATCAAGTTTGTAAAAACGGTTATTTTTCCTTGCGGTTCCTTGAATCGGCAACCGCCACAATAATCAAATCCATGAACAGGAGTATAATGGCCAATGTAATTGGATAGAGGAACAGTTCCTCGTATCCTGTGTACATCTCGGTTGTCATCTCCTCCTTGTTCATCTTGTCAAGTTGGTCCGAGAGGATTTTCTGTGCGTCATTGGTGTTGTCGACCTGCAGATAGAGACCGTTTCCGGCCTTTGCAATGTTCATGGCCATCTCCTCGTTGAGTTTTGTAACTACAACCTGACCATCGCGGTCGCGCAGGAAGTTACCTCCGCCTGTCGGTATTCTACCACCCTTGGCAGTACCTATTCCAAGGATGAATACCTTATGTCCGTTCTCCGAAGCCTTCAATGCAGCCTCCTCTGCTCCACCCTCATGGTTCTCGCCGTCGGTGATAAGGACAATGGCCTTACCTATATTTTCATTTGGAGTAAAGCACCTCGATGCCATGTTTATGGCAGCGCCGATGTCCGTACCCTGCGTTGAAACAAGGTTTGTCGATATGCTCTCAAGGAACATCTCTATTGATATGAAGTCGTCGGTAATGGGCAACTGTACATAGGCATCTCCGGCAAATACCACCAGTGCCATCTTGTTTCCTTTAAGCTGCTCTGCAAGGCGCTTTATAAGGCGCTTGGCCTTTTCCAGACGGTTGGGATATATGTCATCGGCAAGCATTGAGTTCGAAATATCCAATGCCACCACCATCTCCACACCCTTTGTGGTGACGGTTGTCTTGCCCTTGCCATAACGCGGACGCGCCAAAGCAACAATGACCAATGCCACGGCAATCAACGATGTCCAGAAGAGAACGCTTGAACGCATGGTAGAGTATGCGGGAACAAGCCTTGCTGTCAGTTCAGGGTTGCCATAGCGTTTGAGTCTTCTCTTTCTTCTGTAGCAGGCATAGTAGTATATCACTATAGCTAACGGGACAAACAGAAGCAGATACAGATATTCGGGTGTTGCAAATTTCATCTCTATAATACTTTATTAAGGTATTTTCTTCAAAACTGTGTTGCGCAACAAAATTTCAAGCATCAGCGAAACAATGGCTATGAATGCGAAAATCATGAATTTCTCCTCCTGTGTGCCAAAATGCTTCACCTCAAGCTTGGTGCGCTCAAGCTGGTCAATCTCCTTATATATGTTCATCAGGCTCTCCTTGCTCGATGAGCGGTAGTACTCGCCACCGGTGACCGAAGCTATTGACTTCAATGTCTTCTCGTCGAACTCCGAGTTGTTCATAATTCCATATGGTGTCTGCACAATCTCATCGTCGGTCCTGAAGCCAATGGTGTAAATTCTCACGCCATACTCCTTTGCTATCTTTGCAGCATCCTCGGGTGTTATCTCACCGCTATTGTTAGAACCGTCGGTAAGCAGAATTATTACTTTTGACTCGGCCTTGCTGTCCTTGAGGCGCGAAACGGCATTCGCAATACCCATTCCAATGGCCGTACCATCCTTCAACGCACCGTTCAGGGCATATTCTATGCCCGATTTGTCAATAAGGCTCAACACACTGGCATAGTCTATCGTGAGCGGACACTGTGTAAAGCTCTCGCCGGCAAACAGGGTGAGGCCGATATTGTCGTTCTTGCGGCCCGAGACGAATTTCGCAGCCACCTCCTTGGCAACCTCAATGCGGTTGGGCTCAATATCCACGGCCGACATACTGGTTGAAACGTCCATAGCCAGCATTATGTCAATACCCTCGACATTCTCTTCGCTCCAGCTTCTTGTAGATACCGGGCGCATAAGCACCAGAATGAGCATGGAGAGAGACACCATTCTCAACAAAAAAGGAAGGTGGATGAGATAGTTCTTGTAGGTCTTCAAATCCTTGCCGAAAGGCAGAGTTGTGGAGACCTTCATCGAGGGCGAAATCTTACGTCCACGAAGAATGTACCACACAGCATACGCAATGAGCGGTATGAAGAGCAACAGATATATAATTCTTGTAAAATGCATATATACGATAAATTATCCAAACATATGACCAAGGTCGGTTATCAACAGCGCAGCAACGGCTACAACAACGCACAGCACTGCAACAATTGCAGCAATGAGCCATCGTTTCTGAACAAGAGAGCGCTCGTTCACAACAGTTTTCTCCACCGGTTTACGGTTCTCCTCCTCAACATCCTTTGTAGTGTTGACAAAATCTATTGCAGAGAGCATGTTACGGTCATTCTCATTCAACGACGGTTTCAGCTTTGCAAATTTCACAAGGTCGGCGACCTCAAGAATCTCCTTCAGCTCCTTTATCGCCTCCTTGTCATTGAAACGCAGCAGGTTCTCAATGATTTCGGCAGTTGTCATGTCGGCGGCGTTGAACTTGTAACGGCTGTGCATATACTCGCGCAGTGCATCGGTGAGGCGTGTGTAGTACTCCTTTGCACTCTCCTCTCCCCGCAGTGTCACGTCGCTCTTTATCTCATCGATTTTCTGCAATGCAGTGAAGTGCGACGGCTTGGGGGGCTTTTCCCTGACAATACGGATTATGGGCTTGTTGTTCATGTACCTTACCACAATCCAGGCCAGCAGTCCAAGCAACACAACAAGAAGGAACGAGAGATAGGCGGCATCGCGGTACTCTTCCCAAGTGAGTTTTACCTCCCAAACGGGTCTGTAACCTTTGATGTTCTTTAGGTTCAAGGTATCAATGGGCACACTGCTCACAGCAAGGTATGTCGCATTGGTGTAATATACGTCGTCATTCACCTTTGCCGTTATTGGGGGTATTGTCTGCAGAGAGTCGGCAAACGATGTTATTGTACATTCGCTCCTGTATGTCTCGCGTCCTTTTGAACCGAGGGTTCTGCTCTCCTTCTTCCCAAGCACCTCAATGTCTGCAGTCAACCTGTCGGGAATCTGCAGTTCGACGTTGTAACCGCTGTCGATACCGAGTTCAAGTATCAGCCGGGCATGCTCGCCGATGCGCATCTCCTTCGTGTCAACATTGGCAGAGTCGAAATAGGCATTGAATACAACGTTCTGCGCCTTCACGGGCAATGCAGCAAAGGCAAGAACGAGCACTGATATGTATGAAAATATCTTCTTCATCATTAATTGAATACTTTACAGGCCACAAGATTATCCGCGCTGTGCAAAAAGCGCAAGCAGAGCCTTTACATAATCCTGGTCGGTGCGTACCGAGACTGAATCGACACGGCTTCTCTGCATTCTCTCCTTGAGAGCCATGCTTTGGGTGTTCCACCAGTTACGCTGCGCATCGCGCACTTTTCTTGACGATGTGTCGATGTACATCTCGCTGTCACTCTCGGCATCACGTATCTTCACCAGTCCAATGTCGGGCAGTTCGGCCAATCGGCGGTCATATACCTGTATCGCCACAAGGTCGTGCTTGCGGTTTGCGATGGTGAGGGCATTGCTATAGTCGCCTGTGCAAATGAAGTCGCTCAAGAGGAATGCCGTGCACTTCTTCTTCAATGCATTGGTGAGGAACTCCAACGGCACCTTTATATCGGTTCTCTTACTTTCGGGCTCAATGTTCAGCAACTCCCTTATTATATAAAGTATATGCTTGCGGCCTTTTTGCGGCGGAATGAACTTCTCAATCCTGTCGGTAAAGAATATGACACCAATCTTGTCATTGTTCTGTATGGCTGCAAAGGCTATTGTGGCAGCAATCTCGGCAAGCATCTCGCGCTTGGTGCGTGTGGATGTACCAAAGTCGAGACTCTCCGACAAATCGACAAGAAGCATCACCGTCAGTTCGCGCTCCTCCTCAAAGACCTTAACAAACGGTTTGTTGAAGCGCGCGGTTACATTCCAGTCGATATCGCGCACGTCATCGCCATACTGATAGTCCCGCACCTCACTGAAGGACATACCACGTCCCTTGAAGGCCGAATGGTACTGTCCTGCAAAGATGTTGTGCGAAAGACCACGGGTCTTTATCTCAATCTTGCGAACCTTTTTAATGAGTTCACTTGTCTCCATATCTCAATCAGGGCACCTCTACGCTGTTCAAAATGCGGCTTACTATCTCGTCGGTTGTGAGGTTGTTTGCCTCGGCCTCGTAGCTAAGGCCAATGCGGTGACGGAGCACATCGTGTGCAACGGCGCGCACATCCTCGGGGATTACATAACCGCGACGCTTGATAAAGGCATAGGCGCGTGCCGCGAGTGCAAGGTTGATTGATGCACGTGGTGATGCACCGAACGAGATATAATCCTTCATCTCCTTCATGCCATATCTGTCGGGGAAACGTGTGGCAAATACAATGTCGGCAATGTACTGTTCAATTTTCTCGTCGATATACACCTGACGCACAACCTTGCGTGCCTCGACGATATCCTCGGGTTTGAGAAGTGGTCTGACCTCAATCTTCTCGCCTGTGATATTCTGGCGGATGATGCGCTTCTCCTCTGAGAGCTCGGGGTAACCAATAACCACCTTGAGCATGAAACGGTCCACCTGTGCCTCGGGGAGCGGATATGTACCCTCCTGCTCTATGGGGTTCTGTGTTGCCATTACAAGGAAGGGCTCGGGGAGTTTGAATGTCTGCTTGCCAATTGTTACCTGGCGCTCCTGCATTGCCTCGAGCAGAGCACTCTGCACCTTGGCCGGTGCACGGTTAATCTCATCGGCAAGTACGAAGTTTGCGAACACAGGTCCCTGTTTTACCTTGAAATCCTCGCTCTTCTGGCTATAGACCATTGTACCCACCACGTCGGCAGGGAGAAGGTCGGGGGTAAACTGTATGCGGCTGAAATCGGCATCAATCAAATCGGACAATGTTTTTATGGCAAGTGTCTTTGCCAAGCCGGGAAGACCCTCGAGCAGAATGTGACCATCGGAGAGCAAACCAATGAGCAATGACTCAACCAGGTGCTTCTGTCCAACGATTACCTGGCTCATGCCTGTCTGCAGGTTTGTCACAAAGGCACTCTGCCTTTCAATCATTTCGTTCAATTCACGAATGTCAACTGTTGCATTCATAATTATCTCTTGTATCTTTGGTTTTATTATTGTACAAAATTACAGCCATTCGGGCTACAATTATGTTAAATTCGTTAAAATAGACTTAACCACTGTTAGCGCTAACAAACTTTAACGTTGCGTGGTTACTTTCTTGGTTTCAAGCGTGGTATTGCAATCTCCATTCCACGGCACAAGCCATTGGGGTCGGTCATATTATTATATTTAACAATGTATGGCCACAACTTCTTGTCACCGTAATATTCCCTTGCAATCTTTGTCAATGTCTCATCCTGCGCCACCTTGTGGACTGCAAGGTCGCCATCGGCAACATACAGTAATGTGTCGGCAGGTGTTATATATTTAAGGTTCTTGGCTGCAAGTTCATCAAGCAACACGAATTCATACTCATCGGCAGGCTGTTCCTGAGGCTTTGGAGCGGTTTCGTTGCTATTTTCCACCTCGCTCGATGTATGTTCTGCAATAACCGGTTCAACATTTTCGGCAACCGTTGGCAACTCAGACTGCATAATTGCAGCATCGGCATCACTATTTTCTGCCACAGGTTCAATTTTGGGTTCTACAGCAACAGGCTTGGCTATCTCCTTTTCATCTTCTACAACAACACTCTTATTGGCTGTTCTGTTGATGAGTATAAAGGCAACGGCTATAGCCATTATTGCAATAAGGCTATAGCGCCATCCGCTCTTTTTTCTCTTTGATGGCGCAGGTTGCTTCTCCTGCGCACTCTTCTTGGGCGGCACACGGACTATAACAGGTTCCGTTGGTCGCTCCTGTACTACGACAGGTTCCTCTTCACTCTCCTGTTCGGGAGCATCCTCAGCCTTATCCTCTTCGGGCTGTGGAACAACACAATCTTCCTCAACAGCAACCTCAACGTGCTCTTCGTTTGCAACAGTATCATCGTTTGAAGAATCCTCCGATGCAGTCTCTTCTTCTGCAGGAGTATCCTCTACAATTACAGGCAACTCCTCGTTTACTGTATCGGCAGCTTCATTCTCCTCGGCAACAGCAGGCTGCACCTCCTCTGCTTCGGCAACCTCAACAACAGGTTCTGTTGTTTCTGCAATTTCTTCTGCGTCGTTCTCCTCGGCACTGTCGGGCTGGTAAGTATCGTCCACCTCAACCGGTTCAAACATCGCAAACGGCATGTTTACCTGCTCCTTCAATGCATCGGCAGGGATGAATGTCAACTTCTTATGACCTTTTATCTCAATCTTTTCGCCGGTATTCACATTTACGCTGCCACGGCTTGCCACATCGGTAACCTTGAACGTGCCAAGGCCGTTTATCTTCACAATGCCATCCTGTTCAAGGCCCTCTATGATAATATCAAAGAAGTTCTTTGTAAAAACCTCTGCTTTGGCAACGGAAATATTGCACTCTTTTGCCAACAGGGAAATCAAATCGGACTGGTTCAACTTTGCATCCATGGTTTTCTTTATTTATTTGAACTTATCCTTGAGTTTATTACTCGGTTTGAATGCGGGCACAATTTTTGGCGGCACCAAAAAACGCTGTCCCGTCTTCGGATTGACAGAGAGCCTCTCGTTACGCATCTTCACCTCAAGAGTACCGAAGCCCGAAATGTTGAGCTGGTCATTCTCTTTAAGGCACTCGGTCATAATCCCCACAAGCGCATCCACGTTTGCAGCGACATCAGCGGCCGACAGGCCACTCTTTTTTGCCAATCTGGTAATAAAATCCTTGTTGTTCATGTTTCTGTTCCAACTTTGATAAAGCTCATTACTTTTCAACCGTTCCCATAAGGTCGAACTCTGTTGCATCGGTTATGCGCACATTGTAGAAATCACCAATCTTCAATTCGCCCTCGTTGACATTAATCAGGACCTCGGTATCGACATCGGGCGAATCGAACTCCGTGCGGCCAATGTAGTAATCGCCCTCCACTCTGTCGATTATGGTTTTATAGACATTTCCTGTCTTTGCCTCATTGAGGCGTGTGGAGATGCGCTGTTGAACCTCCATCAGGCGGTCGAGGCGCTCCTGTTTCTTTTTCTTCGAGATGCTGTCGCGGTAGTTCTCTGCGGCAAAAGTACCCTCCTCCTCGCAGTAGGCAAAGGCACCAAGACGGTCAAATTTAGCCCACTTTACAAACTCTACAAGCTCCTCGAACTCTTTCTCGCCCTCGCCCGGGAAACCCACCATCATTGTTGTGCGCAGGCATATTCCCGGAACCTCGTCGCGCATTCTCTGCACAAGTGCGTATGTATCCTCTTTTGTAACGTTGCGGTGCATTTTCTTCAGAACCTTTGTACTCACGTGCTGCAATGCAATGTCAAGATATTTGCAGACGTTCTTCCTCTCGCGCATCACGCGCAACAGGTCATAGGGGAAGTTGCTCGGATAGGCATAGTGCAGTCGAATCCATTCCACGCCCTCAATGTCCGAAATACGTTCAACCAATTCGGCGATGCTCTGTTTTTTGTAGAGGTCAACACCGTAGAATGTAAGTTCCTGTGCTATAATCTGGAACTCTTTCACTCCCTTTGCCACCAGACCGCGAACCTCGGCAACAATCTCCTCTATGGGGCGCGATTTATGAGCGCCTGTTATGATTGGAATTGCACAATATGCACAACGGCGGTTGCAACCCTCGGAAATCTTTATGTATGCATAGTGTCCCGGGGTCGTGAGCACACGCTCCTGTGCAAGTTCCTCTCGATATTGCTGTTTGAGGTCGGCAAGCAGTTCTGTCCAGTTGAATTTGCCATAGAACTTGTCAACCTGCGTAATCTCCTCGCGCAGTTCGTCAAGGTAACGCTCCGAAAGGCAGCCCATGACATAGAGCTTTTTCAAATCACCCTCCTCCTTGCGTTGGCAGAACTCGAGAATCATGTTTATTGACTCCTGCTTTGCATCGCCAATGAAACCACAGGTATTTATCACTGCAATTTCGCCACATGGTTCCTCGCTGTCGTGGACAACCTCGTATCCACACTCCTGAAGTTGGCGCATGAGATGCTCCGAATCGACAAGATTCTTTGAGCATCCCATTGTGATGACATCTACACGGTTATTTTTCATCTTTTTTATCCGAATAATGAATCAACGAACTCCTCGCGGTTGAAAATCTGAAGATGGTCAATACCCTCGCCAAGGCCTATGTACTTTACAGGAATCTTGAACTGGTCGCTGATACCGATAACCACACCGCCCTTTGCTGTGCCGTCGAGCTTTGTGATGGCAAGCGAAGTAACCTCGGTAGCCTTGGTGAACTGCTTTGCCTGCTCAAAGGCATTCTGGCCTGTCGAGCCGTCGAGCACAAGCATTACATCATTCGGGGCGCCGGGAACAACCTTCTGCATCACGTTCTTTATCTTTGTAAGCTCGTTCATAAGACCAACCTTATTGTGCAAGCGGCCTGCGGTGTCAATGATTACAATATCTGCATCATTGGCAACAGCCGACGAGAGAGTGTCGTAGGCTACAGATGCGGGGTCGGAACCCATGCCCTGCTTTATTACAGGTACGTCGGCGCGGTGTCCCCACTCCACAAGCTGCTCAACGGCAGCTGCGCGGAATGTATCGGCAGCACCAAGATAAACCTTTTTGCCGGCCTTCTTGTACTGGTAGGCAAGTTTTCCAATGGTGGTTGTCTTTCCCACACCGTTTACACCCACAACCATAATAACGTATGGAGTGCCGGGAGTCGTAGGTATGTCAAATGTACCGCCATCCTCGGTATTGTTTTCCATGAGCAACTGTGCAATCTCATCCTTGAGCAATTTGTTGAGCTCATTGGTATTCATGAATTTATCGCGTGCGGCACGTTTCTGCACACGGTCAATGATTTTCAGCGTGGTCTCAACACCCACATCCGATGTCACGAGAACCTCCTCAAGGTTATCGAGTACCTCGTCATCAATCTCGCTCTTGCCGGCAATGGCACGGGCAATCTTGCTGAAAACACTTTGCTTTGTCTTTGAAAGTCCCTGGTCAAGGACCTCCTTCTTCTCTCTACTGAAAAAACTGAATATTCCCATATTCTCTAAAATATTGTTTCAAATCCAACGGTTGCACAAAGGCAACTGTCTGTCATTACAAATTAGTCGAGTTTGAGCACTGCAAGGAAAGCCTTCTGTGGAACCTCAACGTTACCAATCTGCTTCATGCGCTTCTTACCCTTCTTCTGTTTTTCGAGCAACTTGCGCTTACGTGACACGTCACCACCGTAACACTTCGCTGTCACGTCCTTACGTACCTGCTTGATGGTCTCGCGGGCAATAATCTTTGTTCCGATTGCAGCCTGCAGTGCAATGTCGAACTGTTGTCTTGGGATGAGGTCGCGCAACTTCTCGCACATCTGGCGGCCAAGGCCGTAGGCATTGTCAACGTGTGTCAGTGTCGAAAGGGCATCCACCGGCTCGCCATTGAGCAGGATATCGAGCTTAATGAGTTTTGATGTCCTGAACCCTGCAGGGTGATAGTCGAACGAAGCATATCCCTTTGAAATACTCTTGAGCTTGTCATAGAAATCGATGACAATTTCGCCAAGCGGCAACAGGAAGCGTATATCCACACGGTTACCGGTAATGAACTCCTGCTTGAGCAGCTCGCCGCGCTTCGAGAGGCAGAGCGTCATGATTGGACCGATATACTCGGCACGAGTGATGATACTTGCGTTGATATATGGCTCCTCAATGTGGTCAATCATTGTCTGGTCGGGCATTCCGCCTGGGTTGTGCACCTCCTTCACCTCGCCCTGCTTGTCATACACCATGTACGAAACGTTGGGTACAGTGGTGATAACGCTCATGTCGAACTCGCGGTCGAGACGCTCCTGCACAATCTCCATGTGCAGAAGACCAAGGAAACCGCAACGGAAACCGAAACCGAGAGCCGCCGACGACTCGGGAGAGAATGTCAGCGAAGCATCGTTGAGCTGCAGTTTCTCAAGCGAAGCACGCAAATCCTCATAATCCTCGGCGTCAATAGGATATACACCGGCAAAGACCATCGGCTTCACCTCCTCAAAACCGTCGATTGCCGCCGCACATGGGCGTGCTATGTGTGTGATGGTATCACCCACCTTTACCTCGCGCGATGTCTTGATACCCGAAATAATGTAGCCCACATCACCGGTACGCAGCTCCTGACGCGGACAAAGGTCCATCTTCAACACACCGATTTCGTCGGCATCGTACTCCTTGCCGGTATTGAAGAATTTAACCTTGTCGCCTTTGCGCAACACGCCGTTGGTAATCTTGAAATATGCGATGATACCGCGGAACGAGTTGAACACAGAGTCAAAGATAAGCGCCTGCAAAGGAGCCTCCTCGTCACCCACGGGTGCGGGAACGCGCTCAACCACTGCGTTCAGAATATCCTCGACACCAAGGCCGGTCTTTCCCGAAGCCTCAATGATATCTTCCCTGTCGCAACCGATGAGGTCAATGATTTCATCCTTTACCTCCTCGGGCATTGCGTTTATCATGTCGCACTTGTTCACCACCGGAATAATCTCAAGACCATGGTCAACAGCCATGTAGAGGTTCGAGATCGTCTGCGCCTGAACACCCTGTGTGGCATCCACCACAAGCAAAGCACCCTCGCAGGCTGCTATAGAACGCGAAACCTCGTACGAAAAGTCCACGTGTCCCGGAGTGTCAATGAGGTTGAGGATATACTTCTCGCCCTTGTACATGTACTCCATCTGTATCGCGTGGCTCTTGATGGTGATACCACGCTCCTTCTCGAGGTCCATATTGTCGAGCATCTGTCCCTCGGTAACGTTTATGGTCTTTGTCGTTTCAAGCAGACGGTCGGCCAAGGTCGATTTGCCATGGTCGATGTGAGCAATAATGCAAAAATTTCTTATTTTATCCATATGTTACAACTTTTTACGCAAATTCATGAGGCAAGCACAAGCTTGCCGGTTTTCAGCCGCGAAGTTACAAATAAAAACTCAAATTATTATTATTTATATATATACTTCTGTAATAAATGGTTTAAATAAGAACCGGATTCCGATATTTTGGCTCAGTCGCAAAAAGGTGTGGATAATCCGGTTTGCTTTAAGTTTGGGATATAGCATATTGATGTATTGAATTAACAGCCATTTTAACCTCTTTGAAATTGCTTTCGCTCGCTTACACGTAACTTTCCGCCGTTGGCGGGGCGAAGAAGATTCATTGACGTACCCTATGCATTATAGTGCGTACAATGGTAATATTTTAAAACCGGCACCATCAAAATCACAGCGAACAGCCGGGCAAGCAGAGGAAACAGGACAAAATTTGTTTGAGCGGTGCATATATGCGATGCTGTTATTGCGTGAGAAGCGAGTTGTTTTGTCCCCGATGCTTGAACGAACAGCTGTTTGCGGCAAATAACAGCCGACCGAGGGATGTCGCTTGCGACTCGCGAGCAAAAGGCTGTTATGACTGATTTTGCCGGT
>JAZOOF010000014.1:0-20805 GCA_045654885.1 Bacteroidaceae bacterium | reverse complement strand
CGAACCCGTGTTCCATGCGTGAGAGGCATGTGTCCTAGCCACTAGACGAAAGCGCCATAATTTCAATTTTGCTACTTTTATGCTCTTTAGCTTTGTGCTTCTTTGTAGCGCCTACGGGAACAACGCGAAGGAGCGTTGTTTGCGACGACTGAAGCTTTAGCTTCACAAAGGAGTATTCCCGTCATCACCGTATTTGCAATACTTTGTAGCGCCTACGGGAATCGAACCCGTGTTCCATGCGTGAGAGGCATGTGTCCTAGCCACTAGACGAAAGCGCCATTTTGCAAAAATAAGCGGAAGCTGGGGGATTCGAACTCCCGGTACGGTAACCCGTACGGCAGTTTAGCAAACTGCTGGTTTCAGCCACTCACCCAAACTTCCATTTGGAATTAGCTTACTCCTCTCTTATTTTTGCTGTGCAAAGGTAGTGCTAATTATTTATACATGCAAATATTTTGGCAACATTTTTTCAAAAAAGTTTGTTTTAGGCATAAAAAGCAAGAAAGCAGGCCTTACGAAGGCCCGTATTGACAGCAATGAGAGAAGTTATACTTGTCATGGCCATACATTCAACATAAAGTATACATTATATATATTGGGCACAGACTCTGCCACTTCAAGTTAAAAAAGACAAAAATTTCATATAAAAGAGGAAAAGAGAATAGCAAGCGGATAGAATGAGCGAAAAAATCATTAACTTCGCTATACACGAACCGTTCACTTTTGAGCGTTGTTTTAGAAACATGAACTTTAACAATATCCAATTATGAACCATCAGGATTTTATGCGCAAGGCCATTGCCCTTGCTGTGGAGAATGTCGATAATGGCGGCGGCCCATTCGGTGCAGTCATTGTAAAGGACGGAGAGATTGTTGCCACAGGAGTCAACCGCGTAACAGCAAACAATGACCCAACAGCACATGCCGAGGTTAGCGCAATACGTGCCGCATGCAGCAAATTAGGCACATTCGACTTGAGCGGTTGCGTTTTATACACATCGTGCGAACCTTGCCCCATGTGCCTGGGTGCAATCTACTGGGCTCATATAGACAAAATTTATTATGGTGCGAACCAGCACGATGCCGCTGCAGTGAATTTTGATGACTCGTTCATCTACCGCGAACTTGAGCGCAGCCCCGAGAAGCGCAACAAACCGGTAGAAAACATCCTGCACAAAGAGGCGCAGGCACCATTCAATGCCTGGAGAGAGAAGAGCGACAAGGTTGAATACTAAACGCACCAAGTACGGTTAAAACAACAGCAGCACCTTTCCACGGGAAGGTGCTGCTGTTGTATACAATAAACAGATATTTACTGAACTGCCTTGAAACTCATATCAAGACCCTTCACCGAGTGTGTGAGGGCACCCACTGATATAAAGTCCACACCACAGAGGGCATAGCTGCGCAGGGTGTCGAATGTAATACCGCCCGATGACTCAGTCTCGTAACGGCCGGCAACCATCTCAACGGCCTTGCGTGTCTTCTCAGTGTCAAAGTTATCGAACATGATGCGCTGTATACCACCCATATCAAGGACTTTCTGCAAATCCTCAAGCGTACGCACCTCAACCTCAATTTTCAAATCCTTGCCACAAGCCTTGCAATACTCCTTGGCGCGAGAGACAGCCTGCTCAATGCCACCGGCGAAATCAACGTGGTTATCCTTGATGAGAATCATATCGAAAAGACCGATGCGGTGATTTACACCACCACCAATGCGAACAGCCTCTTTTTCCATTATTCGCATGCCAGGAGTTGTCTTGCGGGTGTCGAGCACACGGGTATTTGTACCCTCGAGTTCCTTGACATAACGACGTGTCATTGTGGCAATACCACTCATGCGCTGCATTACGTTGAGCATGAGACGCTCGGTCTGCAACAGTGAGCGCACACTACCGGTAACATACATTGCAATGTCGCCCTTTTTCACTTCGGCACCATCCTCAATGAGCGCCTCTACCTGCAGAGCCTCATCAAAACGTGCAAAGATGCGCTTTGCCATTTCAACACCGGCAAGCACACCATCTTCCTTTATAAGAAGCATGTTTTTTCCCATTGCATCGGCAGGGATTGTTGAAAGAGTTGTGTGGTCACCGTCACCGATATCCTCGGCAAAAGAGAGGTCAATGAGCCTGTCTATCAATTCGTCTTTTACGTTCATAGTATTTGTATTTATTTACCGCGAAGATATACAATTATTGTCACGCAAGCAAAAGTAAGAGAGTTTTTTATTGTATCTTCGCGGCCGAAAGCATTATAAGATATGAAAATAACACTACTAGTTGTGGGACGCACCGTCGACAACAATATAATAGCAGGCATAAAGGATTACACACAGAGATTGACTCACTTTACACAGTTCGACATTGAGGTAATCCCGGAACTGAAGAACGCGAAGAAACTGAGCGAGGCGCAGCAGAAGGAGGCCGAAGGCGAGCTCATTCTCAAGGCGCTGCAGGCAGGCGACCGCGTGGTGCTGCTCGACGAAGGCGGCAAGGAGTTCCGTTCAACCGAGTTCGCGGCATGGATTGAGCACAAGCAGAACATTTCCACCAAGCGTCTGGTGTTCATTGTCGGCGGGCCTTATGGTTTTGCGCCTAAGGTTTATGATGCCGCCCACGAAAAACTATCGCTCTCAAAGATGACCTTTTCGCACCAGATGATTCGCCTGCTGTTCGTGGAACAGCTCTACAGGGCTTATACAATCATCAACCACCTGCCCTACCACCACAATTAAAACTGAAAACTTGTGCAAGCGAGTGGACGGAAATTCATTTACGTACGCTACTCGCGCAGCCAAGTTTCAAGCGCACGAAGTGCGGTTAAAGCGGAAAGGGAAAAACATAGATACTTCACCACGTTCTGTATGACAAACCACGAACAATGTCATTTTGAGCAAAGCGAAAAATCTCGCTATTCGCGGAAAAACAGAGATACTTCACTACGTTCAGTATGACACATTGCGCCCGTTGCAATTGAAAATAAGTTTTCACCTTTTACCGCACTTCGTGCGCTTGAACCTGCTTCGCTCGCTTTGTGTGTAAGTAAGCAAACTTCCACACACTCGCTTACTCGCAGCTTTCACCTTCCACCGCCTCCTCCACATACTGAAAACATCCGGCATCGACAGCGCCGGCTGTACGCGGCAGGCCATCAATATCCACCGGCAGGCGCTCAAGCCAATCATCGGTGGCTATGCCACGGGCTGCAGACTCTGTTGTGAGGTGAAAATCATAGTCAAAGATATCGTGGTCTATCAACCGGAAATGCTCCTTGCCGAAAGGTGCTACATCAAGGCTGTCATACCTGATGTTCACGAAACAACTGTCGGCAACATCAATGGTGTTTATCAGTGAATTCTCAAAGCGATAGTTCACCGGATTGGGAACAGTGTCACCAAGATTAGTGAGATACCCCATCACCTCATCCTCCTTTGAGCCGGCAATCACGCAGTTTGCAAAAAGCGCACCACGCAATGGCGCAGGAGCGCCCTCAATGCTGTTGTGCAGTGCCAAAGCCACATCGCGCTGGCGCCACACATAGAAGTTGGCTATTGTACAATGAATGAAGCTTACATCGCCACCAACGACCTTCACGCAGTTGCCCTGCGCGTTGGCAAAAAGCGAATTGAGTGCAGTTGCACGCGACATCACAAGTTCCAGTGCATTGCCGTGGAAGTTCTGTACACGCGACGACTCAATGGTTATGCGCTGTACCGCAGTATCGCCCTGCTCTACCCTGATGCCATAGTTTGCGCTGTGTATGTCGCAATGCGCAAGACGGTTGTCGTTACTTGTAGAGGTAAAGACAACACCATCCCACTGCCCGGGGATGCGGTCATAGGGCAAGTAATGGAACATCCGGTCGGTGCGGTCGCCACGGAACACAATGGGAGCGGCAGCCGTACCATCGGCTACAAGACGACCACTCACCTTCATGAACGCCTTGTCGTGGAAATAGAGCGTTGTTCCCGGTTGCAACGAGAGTGTCGCGCCCTGCGACACGGTGAGGCTGTCATAGACAACATAGTGCCCCGCTGTCAAAGTGCTGTCGGCCGGAATATCAATACCATGCATAAAGGTAACATCGCGCCCGTATGCAAGCAACAGCACATCCTGCTGCACACCGCTCTCAAGGGTAAAGAGAAGAGAGTCCTTAACCATCAACGGCACATCGCCGCCATTACGGTCGACGGTTACCGAGGCAAGAACATAGAGGCTATCCTTGGCACGTATCTCAATATCATTCATCGAGGTGCCATATTGCCCGTCAACGAGCACGCTGAAAAATGAAGCACCACCGCCGGCAAGCTGTACATTACTGATGCGCAGAGATTTGTCATTGCGGTTGTGTACAAGGAATTTTGCAGTAGGCGACATAACCTCGCTGAAGAGAGTATCGAATGAGACGGTGTCACACGAGAACTCAAGGCGCAGTGCCGGGCTTGAAGAAAAATCGGGCGCCTCGTTACACGAAACGAGGCACGCCGACATTATACCTATATATAACAGAAGTCTCTTAATCATCGTTCTATGCAAATTATAAGTTCTTTCGTTCCGCTTCGTCTTGGGCAGACACACCGGTTGCCCCACAGGCAGAAGTCGAACAGCAATCACCTTATACTAACGATGAAAAGCCATTTTTATTGCATCACTTTGCGGGAGCATTCTCAAGCAACAGCAACAGGTGACGCCACCAACGCTCGGTCGATGCAATGTGCAGGCGCTCATCGGGCGAGTGTACACCACGCATTGTGGGGCCGAAGGATATCATATCCAGATGCGGAGCCTTCTCCAGGAAAAGACCGCACTCAAGGCCGGCATGAATAGCCTTAATCTTGGCATCGTCGCCAAAGAGCTGCTTGTATGTATCGCAAGCCACCTTAAGGATTTCGGACTTCATGTTGGGTTTCCATCCGGGATATTGTCCCTTTGTGGTAACCTTTGCACCTGCAAGTTCAAAGGCCGAGCGCACTGAATATGAGACAAAATCACGCGCCGACTCAATGGAGCTGCGCTGGCTGGTGGTGATGGTGAGCACATTGTCGGCAGTGCGCTTTATTGACGCAAGATTGCTCGACGTCTCGACCAGCCCGGGAACATCCTGGCTCATAGCGAACACGCCGTTGAACACCGCACACACGCTGCGCAACAGCTTGCCTGTAACAACTGGGTCTATGACGCGGGCAACCGGGTCGGTGCTCTGCAGTGTGAAACGGACATTCGGTTCTGTTGCGCTATACTCGTCCTGCACCTCGGCAGCAAAGAGATTGAAGTCGACACGTACATCCTCCTTGTTGGCCGATGGTATTGCAAAGACAGCCGACGCATCGCGCGGAATAGCATTATGCAGACTGCCGCCACTGATATCACAAAGATAGAACTCATATTTGTCGGCCACACGTGCAAGGAAACGGCAAAGCAACTTGTTTGCATTGGCACGTCCCTTATTGATATCGTCGCCCGAATGGCCACCTGTGAGAGCGTTTATATCCACCTTCATAAAAAACATGTCGCCGCCGATGGTTGTCCACACGTGCTTGAAGTCGGCATAGTTACACACACCGCCTGCACAACCTATGAACATCTCACCCTCGTCCTCACTGTCAAGATTAACAAGGATATCGCCCTGCAACAGTTCGGGAACAAGAGCCTCGGCACCGGTGAGGCCGGTCTCCTCATCGATAGTGAAGAGGCAGTTTACCGGACCATGCTTCAACGACTTGTCGGCAAGCACTGCCATTGCTGCAGCCACGCCAATACCGTTGTCGGCACCAAGGGTTGTACCCTGCGCCTTGAGCCACTCCCCGTCAACCCATGTCTTGATGGAATCCTTGGTAAAGTCATGCTCCACATCGGGGCGCTTGTCGCACACCATATCCATGTGACTCTGCAGGATGATGGTCTTTCTATCCTCATAACCCGGAGCGGCAGGCTTCTTTATGAGCACATTGCCAACACTGTCGGCAATTGTCTCGTAGCCGAGTTCTTTACCAAAGTTCTGCAGAAAGGCAGAAATCTGCGCCTCGTTCTTTGAACCGTGAGGAATTTCACATATCTTCAAGAAATACCCGAAAAGAGCCTCGGGTTGCAATTTATTGTTTTCCATATCCAAGAAAATGTTTAAATTAGTTAAACAAATTATGCATTTCGTAAAATATTGTTAATTATCCGTTTTAGTGCCCTTTTTTTACCTTTTTTTGGCAATCCGTTCATTCGCAAGACAATAAAAAGCACTATCTTTGCAAAACCTTAAAAAAACAGCCTTACAGGCGATAACATTACAAAGTTAATGGAAATGTTCAAAACTTTACTATTTACATTGTTAATTATTGCAATTTGCGTTGCTTTGCTGGCCGTTAAAGTCATTTTTTTGAAGAACGGCCGTTTCCCCAACACCCACGTGAGCGGCAACAAGGCCATGCGCAAGAGAGGTATAAAATGTGCGCAGTCACAGGACAGGGATGCACGCAGGGAGAACCCTATGGCAGTAAAAGAGATATTATAACACAATAAAAAACCAAATGGCTTAAAATAATACTATGAGAACCACAAAAACATTCACACTGTTGGCGGTATTGGCTTTTATACAGATGTTTTTCATCCAGTGCGCGCCCAAGAACAGCGAACCCACAACAGCACCTGCTACCGAGACAACAGCAGTTGCAACTGTAGCAACCACAGCATCGGCACCTGTATGCAACATAAGAATTGCATATGTAGACTACGATTCACTGCTGTTGAAGTTCAACCTTGCACAGGAGATGCAGAAGGAGCTTATCCGCAAGGAGATGAGCATAAACAACATCATCGAGAAGGAGAGAAAGACCCTGCAGGAAGAGGCTGCCGCATTCGAGACCAAGGTACAGAACAACGTCTTTGCGACACAGGAGCGTGCACAGGCCGAGTATGAGAAAATCATGAAGAAGGACCAGGAGTTGCTGCAGCGTAGCCAGACCATGATTGCCGAGTTCGAAAAGGAGAGCATCACAAAGTCAAGCGAAGTGACACAGAGCATCATGGATTATATCAAGGAGTACAACAGCGACGCCAAGTTCGATTTCATCCTCACCAAGATGGGCGGAAACATGCTCTATGCAAACGAGGCACTAGACATTACAGACGAGGTTGTAGAGGGTCTTAACGCAAAACACAGCGTGAAAGAGTAATAGCAATTCCATCTTTAAAAAAACATACAAAAAATCCGTGCATCAATAGATGCACGGATTTTTTGTCGTATACCTTATTTATCAATGTTTCTTATGGGGCATCTTGTGCGGCGCAATCATATTCTCGGGACGCAACAGCTCATCGAGTTCGTCCTTTGAAAGCAGTTTCTCCTCAAGGACAAGATCATAGACACTGCGGTTCTCCTTCAGCGCACGCTTGGCAATCTTTGCACTGTTCTCATAACCGAGCACGGGATTGAGCGCTGTGACAATACCGATGCTGCCAAGCACAAGCTCCTTGCAGTGTCCCTCATTGGCTGTGATACCATCAACGCAAAGCACACGCAGGCGTGTCATACCGCGCAGCAACATACGTATTGACGAAATAATAGAGTGCACAATCACAGGCTCCATCACGTTAAGCTGCAACTGTCCGGCTTCAGCGGCAAAGGTAACTGTAAGGTCATTACCGATTACGCGGAAACAGATTTGGTTCACCACCTCGGGGATAACAGGATTTACCTTGCCGGGCATGATACTTGAACCGGGCTGCATTGGCGGAAGATTAATCTCGTTAAGACCACAGCGCGGACCGCTTGACAAAAGACGAAGGTCATTACATATCTTTGAAAGTTTTACAGCAAGACGCTTCAAAGCCGATGAATACATTACCGTTGAACCGGCATCAGGGGTTGCCTCAATGAGGTTGCCGGCAAGCACGAACTCCTTGCCCGAGATTATGCGCAAGGCATTCACACAAGCCTGGGCATATCCGGGCTCGGTATTTATACCTGTACCAATGGCTGTAGCACCCATGTTCACCTCAAGGAACAGACGCGCCATGTCGTTAAGACGGCCAACCTCCTCGTCAAGCGTAGCGGCAAAAGCCTCGAACTCCTGACCCAGAGTCATTGGAACGGCATCCTGCAACTGAGTACGACCCATCTTCAATACATTGTTGAACTCCTTGCCCTTCTCGCGGAACGAGGCAATGAGCAGCTTCAGCTCACGCACAAGGTCCTCGTTGTGCAGAATAAAGCAGAGTTTGAACGATGTCGGATAGGCATCGTTTGTCGACTGCGACAGGTTCACATGGTCATTGGGGTGACAATACTGGTACTCACCTTTCTCGTGACCAAGAATCTCAAGAGCACGGTTGGCAACCACCTCGTTGATGTTCATGTTTGTAGAGGTACCCGCACCACCCTGCATCAGGTCGACAGGGAACTGGTCTACAAGAGCACCTTCCATAATCTCCTCACAAGCCATCTTAATGGCCTTTCCAATCTCGGTATCAAGAGTACCCAACGACACATTTGCATGCGCCGCAGCCCACTTGACCATAGCAAGTGCCTTAACATAATAGGGATGGTCACTGATGGTAATTCCCGAAATATCCTTGAAATTAACCATTGCGCGCAGGGTCTGCACACCATAATAAGCATCGGCAGGGACCTGAATCTCGCCTAAAGAATCGTGTTCAAGACGTGTTTTCATTACTATATGTTTTAAAAAAAAACGTTAACTCAATATCTTTACTGTAAAAACATACGATGGCACCACATAGTTCGGCCATTGCGATATGCGAAGATATAAATTAAAAATCGTAACAAAGAATTATAGATGTTATTTTTTCAAAAAGTTGCAGAAAAGGAAAAACGAACTACATTTTAGCCGACAACCCCACCTCAACGGACGAGATAAAAAAGCGGGACAGAATTCCCTGTCCCGCCCACAACTGTCTATTGATAATTATTTAAACTCAACGATATTTGCGGTTGCTGTGCAAGTAACCTGTACATACAGCGGAGTAATCATCTTCACAGAGAAGTGTGTTGTAATATTTGTCAATGTCTGTGCACCCTTCAAGTTTGCATTCTTTGACAACTCGTTAATGGCATTGTTACGAAGCGCCTTTCTGCCAATACCACCGATACCGCAGATATAAGTTGCCTGAGCCTCACCATAAGCCTGACCTACAACATTAAAGTTATTCTCAGACAAAACAACCTGTGTCTCTGTAAAATTATTTGAAACAGTTGCTGACACACCACAACCTGTCAAACACAATACCGCAAGAAGCGATACCAATACACCAAATTTTTTCATAGTTCCCCAAAAGTGCTTTAGCCCAAAGACACGGTTAAAAGATTATTGAATTAAAAGACACATCCTTAAGCATGGGCTAAATTGTACAATCAGACAAAGCCGATGTAAACAAAACACTCCCAGACATGCCAGCTGCCGAAAAATTCACAACAACTGTTGCAAATATAACAACAAATCTATAAAAATATAAAAATTAGTGAAAAATAAAGAGAAAAGCTACAACAGACAACAATGAGGCAGCCACAAAGCCGGCCCAGAACATCAACAGGAAAACTTTATATATAAAAAAGACGGAGAGCAAATTTGCTCTCCGTTTAGTAGCGGGAGAAGGAATCGAACCTCCGGCCTTTGGGTTATGAGCCCAACGAGCTACCACTGCTCCACCCCGCGATGCATTCTTAAATCGTATGCAAAGATACAGCTATTTTTCATATCCGCAAAATTTTCGACATAAAATTTCAAACAAAAGTGCAAAAAGGAATAGAATCACGTTTTAAAATACATTTTCACACTGCTTTTTTTGCACAAAATTGCGCAAATGTGTAATTTTGCAAAGGAATATGCCAAGAAAGAAAACAGCACCATTATATATTATATGTCAAACATAGAAACAAGAGAGCTATTAATTAAGGTTGCAAGGAAACTATTCTCCAAAGAAGGCATCGGCAACATAACAATGAACGACATTGCCAAGGCTGCCAACAAAAGCCGCAGAACCGTGTACACCTATTTCCAAAGCAAGGAGGAGCTGCTTGAAGCAAGCATTGAAATGGAAGTGAAGAAAGTATCGGCAGCAATGACCAAGGTTGCCGTCTCGGACTTGCCAGCCGACAAGAAAATCATAAAGCTTGTCTTTACACGCCTGCAAATGACACGTAACATCGTGCGCCGCAACGGATGCCTGCACAACGACTACATCATCATCGTAGAGCACATACGCAAAGGATTCGACACAAAGGAGATAGCCCTGTTCCGACATATAATTTCAGAAGGCAACCAGAAAGGCATTTTCAACAGCGAGAGCCCCGACCTTGCCGCACGTTTTCTCCATTTCTGCCTCAAAGGCATTGAGTTGCCATTCATAAACGGCATGATAAACCGTAACAACGATGACAAACTCGTGCATCAGTTTACAGAGAGAGTCATTCTTAATGCGCTCGGACACAAGAAAACAACAGAGATACAGTAAAACAATGAAGGTACTTTACGAGGACAACCACATAATCATAATCAACAAGGCCGCGGGCGAGATTGTACAGGGCGACAAGACCGGTGACGAGTCGCTCTGCGACACCATGAAGGCGTATATAAAGGAGAAATACGCCAAGCCCGGCAATGTATTCATAGGCCTCCCCCACAGGCTCGACCGCCCCGTAAGCGGCATTGTGGTCTTTGCCAAGACGAGCAAGGCACTCGAAAGGCTCAACCGCATGTTCAGCGAGGGCAGCGTAAAGAAAATATACTGGGCACTGACAAAGGGCATCCCCGTACCCGCCGAGGCCGAAATCGACAGCTGGATTCTGCGTAACGAGAAGATGAACAAGAGTTTCTCCTATCCAAAGGAGGTCAAAGGCTCAAAGCGCGCCATACTTCGCTACAGGCTTGCTGCCGCATCGCAGAACTACAACCTAATTGAGGTTGAACTGAAAACCGGCCGCCACCACCAGATACGTTGCCAACTGTCATCAATAGGTTGCCCCATAAAGGGAGATTTGAAATATGGCGCACAACGCTCAAACCCCGATGGCAGCATCTCGCTCCACGCACGATACATAGAGTTCACACATCCCGTTTCAAAGGAGTTGATAGCCGTTACTGCCCCACTGCCCGACGACAGACTGTGGCAGAGCTTTGAGAAGTAAGCAGGTTTAACCGCACTTCGTGTGATTGAAACTTGACTGCGCTCGTTGCAAAAACTCAAGTAAACTTAGTTTTCACTCGCTTGCACAAGTTTTCACTTTTCAGCTTTCAGATAGTAAAGTACCGAACTGTTTCCACGACGGAAGAGTTCCTTCGCTGCAGCCTGCACCTGATTGGCTGTGACAGCGCGGTAACGCTCGGGCTCGCACAGATGCGAATCGATATCGCCACGCAGGCAGGCAAGAGCCAGATTGTTGCTCAGGTTCTCGCCGCCAATGTTCCTGAACGTAAACTCCGACTCAAAACGGTTACGCACCTTCTCAAGTTCCTCTTGGGGAACAAGTTCCTGTTTCAAGACATCGAGTTCGCGCCACAAAGCCGCCTCGGCATCCTCCACGCGCACACCCTGTGCCACACGCGAATATATCCAGAACATTCCTGCATCCTCGCTACCCGAGATGAAGGCATCAATCTTTGAAAAGAGTTTCTGTTCCCTCACAAGGCGCAACATCAGACGACCTGAATAACCGTTTGAGAGCACATCGGATATCACATCGCAGGGATAGTAGTCGGCACTGAGTCTGCTGCCCATGTGGAAGCCCATATAGAGTGCATTCTCGGGTACATTGCGATACACTACCTTGCGACGCTGCCTCACCTGACGCGGTTCAACCGGCAGTTGCGGTTTAACAAAGCCTTTGGCGGGGATGCAGCCGAACCACTTCTCGCTCCACTCCATCACCTGTTCGAACGATATGTTGCCCACAACAGCCAGCACGGCATTGTCGGGGGCATAATAGGTCTTGTAGAATTTGCGTATTACCGACACGGGGACATCGGCTATATGCGAGAGCTTGCGCCCGATGGTAGACCAGCGGTAAGGATGCTGCTTGAATGCCATGGCACGCAGAATCATACTCACGTCGCCATAGGGTTTGTTGAGCGTTGTCTGCTTGAACTCCTCCATCACCACCTGCCGCTGCACATCAACCTTGCCCTTTTCAAAAGTGAGGTTGCACATGCGGTCACTCTCCATCCAGAATGCAAGCTCGGCATTCTGTTTGGGAAGAGAGATATAGTAGTTGGTGACATCGTTGTTGGTGTAGGCATTGTTCTCGCCGCCTGCACTCTCAAGCGGCTCGTCGAACGACGGCACCGCCTTTGTACCCTCGAACATCAGGTGCTCCAGCAGATGCGCAATGCCTGTATATTCATAGCTCTCGTTGCGCGCTCCCACGCCATAGAGCAGGTTCACATATACCATCTGCGAATCGTCGACAGGCACATGCAGCACGCGAAGTCCGTTGGCAAGTGTCGCTTTATTAAGGTTCATTGATTACCGTTATTTTCTTTATGAATACATTCTCGCGCGGACGACCCTCGTAGACACTCACCCATGAGATGGCATCAACAATATCCATACCCTCGACCACCTCGCCAAAGACAGTATAATGGGGGTCGAGCGCGGGCATACCGCCATCATTGAGGAAAGCGGCACGCTGTGCCTTGCTATAGTGGAAATCCTTACCTTTCATCTGCTTGCGCGCCTCGGCAAGCAGCTCATTGACCTTGGCATTGAACTCCTCTTTCTTGCGGTTGTCGGTCTCGCCCAGCGCACGTAGTTTGGTAAGTTCCTTTGAGTGCGGTTTCTGCAGCTCACGGAACTTTATGTTCACAAGTTCCTTGGTATATGTCTTTTCGGCCGCATTTATTTCGCTCTCCTTAACCTTCTTGTTCGACACAATGTAGAAGTGAGAACCCGACGAGTATTCACCCCTGTTATAGCTTGCTGCAGCCAGTGCGCCACGCTTGTGAGTGCGCTTTGCTGGGTCAATCTCGGACGGGATGGTGTGCTCGACATCGTTCACGCCGATATCCCTTTTGTTGGGGTTCTTTATAGAGGTGTAGTCACCGGCCTGAATCATGGAGCCGGGCACAACGCGATAGAATATCTGCCCGTCATAGTAGCCGTTCATCACAAGGTTTATGAAATTCTTGCGGTGCAACGGTGTCTCGCGGTAGAGCTTTATCTTTATATCTCCACGCGAGGTCGACATGAGCACATACTGATCACAGTCGGGGCTCTGCGTGTTCAAATCCTTTATCTCAAAGCCTGTGCTACTCTTGGTCTCCTGCGTTTTGGTCCCGCCACTGCATGAGAACATCAGCGCAATGATTGAGAAAGCAAAAAATATCCTCTTCATAACTGCATGTTTACTGTTCATCATTGCAAATTTAGGTATTTTTTCAAGAAAAAAGGCCATTATATACAATAGTTGGTGCAATATATTTGTTAAAAGTAACAGCAACGGCCGTCTGCGTGCATAAAAGTCACAAAACAATCGCTTTTTGAGCAACGCAAACCAATGTTTTTGGTTATTTTTGCATCCCAAGGGATGCCGCACGGCAACAACGGCATTACGCTTGATAAAGAATGGAGAAAAAGAGCCGCATACGCATATTGTTTAGGGTCCTGTTGGCAATCATCGTTACACCGATAGTTGTCATCTTGCTCGCCATATGCCTGCTATACATACCTCGCGTGCAGCGTGCTGTTGTAGAGAAAGCATGCCATGGGATTGCAGCACGCAGCGGGTACGATGTAGGCATAGGCACAATCACCCTATCCTTCCCCCTAAAGCTCAAAGCCACTGACTTTACAATGGCAAAGAACGACAGCACCTATTTAAGCGGGCGCAGTCTAAATGCCAACATATCCTTCACTCCCCTACTGGCCGGCAAAGTGGAAGTAAACTACATTTCGCTCGATGGGCTGGAGCTCAATACACGCGACATGCTGCCCACCATGAGCATAGAGGGCAATGTGGGCTATGCCAGAGCGGTTGCCAGGGATGCCGACCTTGCAAATGCCGTTGCCGACATAAGGCAGCTGTTCATTGCCGACAGCAACATAAACATAACAATGGCAGACACCGCTATTGTCGACGAGAGTACCCCGCCGGAATGGGTGATAAGGCTTCATAAAGGACGTATAAAAAACTGCGGCATTGCCATCCACATACCTCACGACACCCTGAGCGCAGCTGCCCACATAGGCAACCTGCGGCTCAGTGGAGGACACATTGACATAGCAACCACAGCTATTGCACTGAAATCGCTTACACTCAATGGCACCGATGTAACATATAACAAAGGAGAAAGGAACGCAGAGGAGGCGCCGCTCGACCATTTAAGGTTCCGGGACATAAGCCTGCACGCGGGCAACCTCAGATATGCCGGCATCAATGACATCAGCGCCGAGATATCAGGTCTCACACTGCAACAACCGGGAGGCATTGCCATTACCCGTGCTGCAATGCGCCTTACAAGCATCAACGATATCCTGCGCCTGCATTGGCTGGAGATTGAGAGCCGCAACGGCTCACGCATAAACGGCCATGCCATCATCCCGCACAAGGCATTGAAGAACCCCGACAAGGAGAAGCTCACGGCCACACTCACTGCCGGCATAAGCAAGCCCGACCTTACCGGTTTCCTGCCCCCGCAACACTACGAAAGCCTGCATTGGCTCAATGACAGCATGATCAATGCCGACCTCGTGCTCAGCGGCAACATTGAGGATATTGTCATAGACACCTTTGCTCTCCATTCCCCCGGGACGGGTAACCTGAATGCCGCCGGCTACATAAAGCACCTGCCCACCGCCACAGAGAGGGAGGGACGCATCACCTTCAATGGAGAGCTTGATGACATAAAGAGATTCATAGACAGCCCCAACGACAGCATAGACGGTCGCACAGCAGCCAAAGGACGCATAACATACGTCCGCGGAGTGATGAACACCGACATTGCCCTGCAAAATGCAAGCGCAGAGATAAGCGCTACCGGCAGCTACAACATTGCCGACACCGCATACACCGCCCATGTGGAGGTTGAACGGCTTGCGCTGGCTGATATTATTCCCGACGTACCGCTGCACAAACTCAACATGCACATCGAAGCCCAAGGACGTGGCCTTGACATATTCAGCAAGGCCATGAAGTACGATGTCAAAGCCGACATAGACACACTCTACTTTGCCGGTTACAGATTGCGCTCAATAAACGCAAAAGCATCACAGGCCGATAACGTCTCATTGATAACAGTAGAGGGGAGCGACAACAGCCTGCTCTTTGGCATTGATGCCACCAGCGTGCTCAAGGCAAGCGGTATATCAAACCACACGACAATAGAGCTCACAAAGGCCGACCTTAAGGCTATTGGTGCAGTCGACTCTACAATGCAGATATCTACAACCATAGACATTGCAGCTACAACAGATTTCAACGAGACACACCGCATTGAGCTTGCCGGCACAGGAACAAGCATTGCAACAACCAGACACCGCTTCACCCCCACCGACCTATTGCTCAGCTTCGCCACCAGCCCTGCAATGACAGATATAAAGGTTGAGAACGGCGACCTCAACATCGACGGCCGGATGGACTGTGGTTACAACGCACTCTTTGCTGCGTTGCAGAAGATTGCCACAATGAACAGCAACATGATGAGCGGAAAGAGCGAGCTGTACCACCTGCACGACTATGAGGAGGTATTGCCAAGCATATCACTCGACTTCACCTGTGGCGAGAAGAATATGCTGCACAATTTCCTTGCCTTCAACGGCATTGAAACCAAGGGCATTGAAGCGGTAGCCGACATATCAAAGGAGAAAGGGCTCAACATAAAAGGCGACATCACAAAGTTCCGCACCGCAGGCATAACGCTCGACAGCATAAAGTTCGCAACACGGCAGAACCACGACAGGCTCACCTACATAATTGGTGCCACGGAACTCTCGATAGCGTCGGACGACGAAGAGAACAGCCAGAGCGCCCTGCTGTACGGCAGCATAAAGTGCGACACCATAACAAGCAACTTCATTCTGCGCGACAATATAAAGAAAACCGACAGCAAGGTTGGACTTACGGCACTCATAAAGCCCGGAAACATGCACATACATTTCAATCCCGAAGCAATGCTGTTCGGTTCGCCATACGCATTCAACAGGGACAACTATATACAGATAGGCAAGAAAATGTCGGTCAATGCCGACGTCTCCTTCACCGGGGGCAACAACAACGGTTTCCACCTCTACACCACCCCCGACGAAAAAGCCAAATACAACATCGGCCTCGACCTCTTCAACATGGACCTTGGTGAGATTGCCGACGCTGTGCCGGCCATACCCGATGTTGCAGGCAAGTTGTTTGCACAACTGAACTACAGACAGAGCAATGACAACAACGTGTTCAAATGCAATGCCAATGTCGACAGCCTCGCATACAACGGTACCCCGGTGGGCAACGAAAGGGTTGAACTGGCATATTCACCAAGAGAGAGCGGAGCGCATGCACTGCGTTGCGATATAAGCCACAACGGCACCAATGTTGCCGGCATACGTGGTGGCATGCTCAACGACCGTTTCAGGGGCAACATATCAATTACAAGGCTGCCGCTCAGCATAACACAGGCTTTCATTGACAAGGAGGGCGTAATGCTCAGCGGATATCTCAACGGCAAGATGGATTTCAGCGGCAAGATGACCGACATGAAGAGCAACGGCTATCTGCAGCTCGACTCGGCATATGCCTACAGCCCCATGCTTGGTGCCCTGCTGCACCCCGCCGATGATATGATAATGATTGAGAACAACAAGGTCAACCTCAAGGAGTATCACATATACGACAAAGCCAACACACCGTTTGTGATAAACGGCAATGTGGACATAACCAACCTGTTGAACCCCAAGCTCAGCCTTCGCCTCAACGCCACCAACTACGAGATACTCAACACACCACAGAATGCGGGCACAATGGTATATGGCAAGATGTACGTGGACCTGCGCAGCATGATACGCGGCACGCTCGACGACTTAAGGATGATGGGTGACCTCACCATCCTCAGCAAGAGCAATTTTGCATATGTGCTACCCGAAGCCGCCATAGACAACAGCAAGGAGCTCGATGGCCTGGTGGAATTTGTCAATTTCAACGACACCACAGCCACGGTGCAGCCGGAGCAGCCCAAGATTGACCTTGGCGACATAACCGCCAACCTCAACCTCAACATTCAGGAGGGTGTGAGAATGTCGCTCGACTTCGACAGCTCGCGCGAGAACTATGTGAGCATAGAAGGCGACGGCAACCTCAATGCCACCTATGACAACCGTAACGGGTTCGGTGTCACCGGAATATACAACCTCAAAGGCGGACAGGTAAAGCTCTCCCTGCCCATCATTCCACTGAAGACATTCTACATCCAGGAGGGCGGACGCCTCACCTGGACAGGTGACCTCTTCAACCCCACATTGGATATAACCGCCTATGAACGCATGACCGTACCTGTTGAAATGGATGACAACACCACGCAGCAGGTTACGTTCAATGCAGGTGTCGTTGTCAGCAACACCGTCAAAGACCTTGCCGTGGACTTCATGATATCGGCACCCGAGAACTCCGTAATTCAGAGCCAGCTCAATGAACTCGACCGCGAAGCACTCAACCGCTATGCCGTTACAATGATAATCACCGGCACCTACCTTGGCGGCCGACAGGGAATAACGGCATCAAGCGCCTTGAGTTCGTTTATCGATGCCAAAATAAACCAGATATCGGGCAGCACCATCAATAACTTCGATTTCAACATAGGCATCAACGATGCCATGAACAACGAGACCGGCAATGCCTACACCAACTACTCGTTCAGTTTCAGCAAACGGTTCCTCAACGACCGCATAACCGTTGTCATTGGCGGCGAGGTGAACAGCGGCGACCGCCCCGACAGGAGTGCCGGCAACGAGACATTCATCAATAATGTATCACTCGAATGGAGGCTCAACGACAGCGGCAACCGATACATACGCATCTTCTACGACAAGAACTACCAGTCACTGCTCGAAGGCGAGATAACAGAAACCGGTATAGGTTATGTATACAAACGCAAGTTGGGCAGCCTTAAAGACCTTTTTACCTTCAAAAGAAAAGAGAAGAGAGAGCAGCTGCAGCTGGAAAAGGAGAAAACAGAGAAAGAAGAACCCGTGGCAACCCCAAACACAAGAGCCGGCAAATTATGAAACGCAACATACTATACATACTCCTGGCACTGCTGACAGCATCGTGCTCCACGACACGCTACATCCCCGATGGCGACATGCTCTACACCGGAATAAAAGAGGTAGTATTTACCGATGCCGAAGAGAACGCAGCAAGCGCTGCAGGAGAGACAGCGCTGCAGGAAGCACGCTATGCCCTCGACTATGCCCCCAACGGTGCCATAGCCGGCAGTTCCACACTGCGTGCCCTGCCAATTGGCCTTTGGTGGTACAACGCCTTGTATGACTCCCGCAGCAAGGTGGGCAAATGGCTTTTCAACAAACTGGCGAAAGCACCGGTACTCATATCCAAGGTCAACCCCTCCCTGCATGCCGACGTGGCCACCAACGTACTCAAGTACTATGGCTATTTCAACGCGAATGTAGAGGCCGAAGTAATCCCATCCGTAAAGAACCCCAAGAAGGCAAAGGTAAGCTACAAAGGGACATTGGGAACACCTTACCATTACGACACCATATCCTACCGCAACTTTGCGCAAGGTGCCGACAGCCTCATACGCAGCGAGTGGGACAGCCGCCTCATACGCGAGGGACAGCAGTTCGACGCAGCTGCCATGGAACAGGAGAGAAACAGAATAAGCAACCTGTTGCGCAATAACGGATACTACAATTTCAGGCCGGACTACATTACATTCCTTGCCGACACCGTAAAGCGCAGAGGCTATGCAAGCATACGCGTACAGCCCACAGCCGACATGCCGGTGCAGGCAAACGAGGTACGCAGAATAGGCGACATAACCATACGTGTGAGGAATAACGGGACCGGCAGTTTGCGCCAGAAAGCCGACACCCTCAAAAGGCGCAACATAACATACATATACTATGGAGACAAAGTACCCGTGCGCGTGGGACCTTTGATGCGCAACATACAGATAAGGAACGGTGAGCTCTACTCGCAGGAGAAGCAACAGAACGCCGTCGACAAGCTGAGCAGGATGAACATCTTCAACAATTTCAGAATAAACCTTGTCCCGCGCGAAGGGACCGACCTGCTCGACCTGGACATCACCACCCAGCTCGACAAGCCCTATGACTTCACCTTTGAGCTCAACGTAACCTCCAAGAGCAATAACCAGGTGGGCCCGGGAAGCAAGATAAGCCTTGCCAAGCGCAATCTTTTCCGTGGTGGCGAGACACTGAAATTCACGCTCTCGGGTTCATACGAATGGCAAACCGACAAGAAGGTAGAAGGAAAGTCAGCACTTGTCAACTCCTGGGAGATTGGCGGCGACATTTCGCTCAACTATCCGCGCCTCTATTTCCCGTTGCTCAGCGGACGACATCTGCGTTACCCGGCAACCACAGCATTCCGTCTCTTCATTGACGGGATGAACCGCTCGGGATTCTTCAGAATGGTACAGGCCGGAGGCGATGCCACATACAAGATACAGAGCCACTCCACAACCACACACACGGTTATACCTTTCCGTCTCACGTATGACATGCTGCTGAGCACAACCGAGAAGTTCGACGACATAGTAGAGAATAACAAGCTCATTGCCAACAGTTTCCGCGACCAGTTCATACCAGCCATGCAATATGGCTACACATATGACAACACCAACACAAGCCACAAAAACAAAAGCAAGCTCGACCTCTCCGTGACATCGGCCGGCAACATAACATCACTCGTCTTTGCAGCCTTTGGCAAGCCGTTCAACAGCAAGAACAAGAACATTTTCGGCAACCCATACGCACAGTTCATAAAGGCCACGGCAGAACTGCGCCAACTATGGAAGATTGACAACAACCAATACATTGCCACACGCATTATGGCCGGTGCCATACACAGCTATGGCAACTCCGAGACAGCCCCCTACAGCGAACAGTTCTACATTGGCGGTTCAAACAGCCTGCGCGCCTTCAGTGTGCGCTCCGTGGGCCCCGGCAGCTACCGCCCCGAGAATGCCAACGGCTACAACTACCTCGACGAGACGGGTACCATGAAGCTTGAGGCAAACGTTGAATACAGGTTCAGAATCGTATCGGACCTTCACGGTGCACTGTTTGTCGACGCGGGAAACATTTGGCTTCTCAAGGAGGACAAGGAGCGCCCGGGCGGCGAGCTCAGAGCCAGCACTTTCGGCAAACAGATAGCCCTGAACACAGGCTTTGGTGTGCGCTACGACCTGGCAATACTTGTCTTGCGCCTCGACTTTGGCCTTGGCCTGCATGCACCCTACGACACAGGACGCAGCGGATACTTCAACCTCAACCCGTTGAAGGACGGCTTTGCATGGCACTTTGCAATTGGGTATCCGTTCTAAAGACAAACGGACACAATAGCCGGGAGAATGAGCCACAACAGTTTCTCTAAAAATTTAAGGTAATAATATAGGCAATAATATAAGGCAATTTCAACGAAGCTTCTTTGAAATTGCTTTCGCTCGCTTACACGTAACTTTCCGCCCTTGGCGGGGAATTACCTTTGCGAAGAAGATTCATTGACGTACCCTATGCATTATAGTGCGTACAATGGTAATATTTTAAAACCGGCACCATCAAAATCACAGCGAACAGCCGGGCAAGCAGAGGAAACAGGACAAAATTTG
>JAZOOF010000013.1:0-34676 GCA_045654885.1 Bacteroidaceae bacterium | reverse complement strand
TCTATTCTTTTCATTTCTTCTTTCAGATATTTCTCCAAACATTTGGCTATTTCCGGGTAATAGTCACCCAAAGTTTTGTAACGATTTCGATGCTTGGTGTAATAACGTAGGGTAGTAACTAGCTCTGGCATCCAGAGAAAGTTTCTATCTACTTGAGCGCACATTTCTTTTTTTACCTGGTCATAAGTAAGGCCGTTCTCCTGCATATAGATGATGACTGCTGCACGGACGACGCTCTCGTTGATGACCGTGGCGGCGTTTCCGTAGGCTTGGCTGGCCATACCGCGATAGTGACGTCCTAACAGAGTTTTTCCAATGTCATCGAGAAGATCGGAATTTGCATCGTACAAGGAGTTGACAAATGAATGGTTAAATTCATGAATAAGTGTCGAAGCATAGTTCATTCCATTTTCAAAAGGACTGCTCATAGTCTCGTCAATGTAGTAACCGCAGATGGCAAAAATTTCTTTGGATTGGCCTATCATTTGTCTGTTCGTTCCATAGTTTCCACCCCCATTGGTAAAACCAATTATGACACGGAACTGCTCTGTCGGTTCTGTACCATAGAACTGGTGGTACCAATCTTGGTGAAAATACTTCATCACGTTCTCCTCGTATGCCTGAAGTACAGACTCGTAGAAAGTCTGATGCTGCTTGTAGAATTCGTGGAAACGGGTATCGGAATAGAACTGATTGAGCCGGACGAGGAATGTATCAATTTCCACCTTCTGCCAACGCTTTTCGAGGTCACTCTTTTCTCCTGTGAATGACACCTTCTGCCCATCAGTGTTAAGATGGACGGCCATCGACATTACTGCATCGTAGGATATGCCATAATTTTTCCGCAGTTCTTTGACATATGCGACAGTCGGGTGCTGTCCATACGCGGTAAACCATGTCTCCGTGTCGCTTGTGTATTGCCCGCCATTATCCATGCAATACTCAGGAAAACCGGCCGTGCGTGAAATAATGGACATCAATTCTACTGTTTCTGATGCTTCAACTTTAATCTGTGCATCTGCAAAACTCACTGCTGACAGCATTGCCAGCAGAAGCAGGAAACGTTTTGTCTGTTTATAAAATCTCATATCTAAATTGGAATTTACTTGTCTTGTTCCTTAATAATCGGAATAATAAATTCCGATTTATCGGTGCAAATATAACAAATCTACAGCAAATTGTATCTTCATCGAGTTTTTGGCAAAGGTAGTAAAACTTTTCTTGTCTTTTACCGCCCTTTGTACCTATTATATTTTTGTTGCGAAATTAAGCAAAAGATATGATAGATACAACAGCACTCACAGCACTTATTACGGCGTTCCGTGCCGAGGTAACACAGAACAGCATATCGCCCGAAAAGGTCGAAAGCATACTACAGCAGATAGCCGATTTACTCGCTACAGCTGCACCCGACAGCGATATGAGTGAACTTGCCGTACTTCGCAGAGTAAAAATAAATTTTTCCTCTCGCTAACTCGTAGCTTTAACCACACTTCGTGTGCTTGAACCTGCTCACGCTCGGCAGAGTAAAAATAAATTTTTCCTCTCGCTTACTCGCAGGTTTAACCACACTTCGTGTGCTTGAACCTGCTCACGCTCGGCAGAGTAAAATAAATTTTTCCTCTGCTCTCGCTTACTCGCAGGTTTGGTTAATATTGTTAAAAAAACAGCTTCGCCTGATGTATGACATTTGTATTTTATATATATTCGCAGAGTAATTTAAATAGATGACTTTATGAGAAAAATAAGAGCAGCCATAGTAGGCTATGGCAACATTGGAAAATATACATTGCAGGCGCTGAATGCTGCGCCCGATTTTGAAGTTGCAGGCATTGTGCGCCGTTCGGGCGCCGAGAATCTCCCTGCAGAACTCGACGGTTATAACGTTGTAAAAGACATTCGCGAACTTGGCGATGTTGATGTGGCTATCCTGGCTACACCTACGCGCAGTGTAGAGAAGTACGCAAAGGATATTCTTGCGCTTGGTATAAACACCGTCGACAGTTTCGATATCCACTCGAAGATTCTTGATTTGCGCCGTTCGTTGGGCGAGAGCGCCGAGGCGGGCAATGCCGTTTCAATAATCTCTGCAGGTTGGGACCCGGGCAGCGACTCTGTAGTACGCACACTGCTTGAGGCCATTGCCCCCAAGGGTATCACATATACCAACTTCGGCCCCGGTATGAGCATGGGACACACTGTTGCGGTAAAGGCGATTGAGGGTGTGAAGGCTGCGCTTTCAATGACAATACCTGTGGGTACAGGTATACACCGTCGCATGGTATATGTTGAGATTGAGGAGGGATATGATTTCAACCAGGTTGCAGCTGCCATTAAAGCCGACCCATACTTTGTCAATGACGAGACACACGTAAAGGAGGTTCCTTGCGTGGACGACCTGCTTGACATGGGACATGGTGTGAACCTCACACGCAAGGGTGTTTCGGGAGTGACACAGAATCAGTTGTTCGAGTTCAACATGCGCATCAACAACCCCGCGCTCACAGCCCAGGTTCTTGTGTGCTGTGCACGTGCCACAATGCGTCAGGCCCCCGGTTGCTATACAATGATTGAAATCCCGCTCATTGACCTGTTGTACGGTGATAGGGAACAGCATATCGCACACCTTGTGTAATAAAATAACCCCGAAGAGACTGCACCCATTGTATCGGGCGCAGTCTCTTTTTTTGTTACCCACAATGTTTTGTCATTCTGAACAAAGTGAAGAATCTTCAGGTGCAATGTTTTAAGAAACTTCATCGCAGTATTATAATTGTTGCCTTTAACCTATTTTAACAATTGGGGGGGGTAAAATGGGAACTTTTATATATCTTGCGCAGGTAATTATATGACTCTTTAAAAACAACATGACTATGAAACGCATTATTGGATTTTTATTCTGCTCTTTTTTAATGCTTTCGGCCTATGCCCAGAGCGATGGCGGTGAGATAACTGCCAGAAAGAAATATGACCTTCGTCCCGAGTTTACAGCAAGAACAACTGCGCAGTTTTTCCAATCGGATTATACTGTGTCAGGTGGTGTTAATGTGAACAACAAGAATACCTATGGCCTTATGTTGGGTTATAAGGAAATCTATGACGATGCAACTCCTGCAGATATATATGCAATAACCTCATCATTCTATTATCGCCACTATTTCCATTTGGGCAAACGTAAGGTATGCGCATTTTACATTGATGCCAATGTCGGTGCTTGTTGGGTTTATAAGACAAATTATAGGCCAGAAGATGATTATCCTCTTTACGAAACTGGTGACTGTGGCTTGATTCTAAGCCTTGAACCGGGTTTCAGAGTCCGTCTTTACAAAAATCTACATATCTTTTTGGGACCGACAGTCTCTGCAGGAAATTTTGGTCTCCATTTTGGTATAGGTTTTTAACCTCTCCGGTAAATAGTTAAAAGCAGAAACTTCACAGCAAAAAAGCCATGAAGTTTCTGCTTTTTTATTATTTTCGCGGTCTATCTTGAAAAGGTTATTACTATGAGTGAAGAGAAAAGAGCCTCCTTTGGGGGCAAATTGAGTGTCATACTGGTGGCTGCAGGCAGCGCCATCGGCCTGGGCGCCTTGTGGCGTTTCCCATATATTGCGGGCAAGCACGGCGGTGCGGCCTTTTTGCTTGTCTTTCTGCTGAGTGTGCTTGTTGTGGGTATTCCCGCAATGCTTGCCGAGTTTGCCGTTGGACGCAGAACAAACAAGAACGCTGTGGGTGCTTTTCGTTCCCTCTCCAAGCGCTGGAGTTGGTTGGGTTATAGCGGTGTGCTCGGCGCGCTGCTCATCTCGGGCTACTACTACCTGATTGCCGGTTGGTCGCTTGAGTATTTTGTAAACTCCATAACGGGCGGAATGTTCAGCTCGCCTCTCACGTTTAAGGAGCAGTTTGCCTCGTTCCAGGGTTCGTGGAGACCGCTTGTTTATGGTGTGCTCTTCATTCTTATGACTCACTTCATTGTCTCAAGGGGAGTGGAGAAGGGTATTGAAAAGGCCTCGAAGATTATGATGCCGGCGCTCTTTGTCATACTCATTGTAATGGCGGTGCGCGTGGCCTTTATGCCCGGTGCAGCCGAGGGGTACAGGTTCTTCTTCTCGTGCGACTTTGCCGAGGCATTCAAGGCCGATACCATTATGATGGCCATTGGTCAGGCATTCTTCTCGCTCTCGGTGGGAATGGGCTGTATGGTGACATACGCATCGTATTTCAAGAAGGACAACAACATGGTGTCTACTTCGTTGAACGTGTCGTTGCTCACTCTTGCGGTGTCGGTGCTTGCGGGTCTTGTAATATTCCCCGCAGTGTTCAGTGCGGGTCTTGAACCGACCGAAGGACCTTCGCTTGTCTTTGTCACTCTGCCCGAGATTTTTAAGGGGATGCCATTGCCTTCGCTGTGGTCGGCAATCTTCTTCCTGCTTGTAATCCTTGCGTCACTCACCTCTACGATATCGTTCCACGAGGTGCTTACCGCCTACACTGCCGAGGAGTTCAAACTCTCGCGTAAGGGTGGAGCACTTGTGACAACAGGCATTTCAATAGCATTGAGCGCGGTTACATTCTTCGGACTGTTCGGTGTCGACTTCTTCACGCTGTTCGATAATGTTACGGCCAATATGCTCATGCCGCTTGGCGCAATGTTCACCTGTGTTTTTGTAATGTGGTTCATGAAGAAGGGCTTCATGCGCGAGGAGATTACCAATGACGGAAAGTGCAACAACAGGGTAGTGGGTGTTTTGCTGTTCATGCTGCGCTTTATTACACCGTTGCTGATATTCTATATATTTATAAAGAATTTCCTGTAACATTATGCATGGTCTTACAACAGGAGGGTGGCAGTTGCCACCCTCCTGTTGTTTTAATCGCTGTAATATACTCTCTTTATTCTCTCCGATACCGATGTGAGTACCTCGTACGTTATTGTCTCAAGCCAGTCGGCAACGGTTGTCACAGGCAACTGTGGGCCGAAGATTTCAACCACGTCGCCTTCCTTGCAGTCGATGCCGGTGACATCAATCATACACACGTCCATGCATATATTCCCAATGTAGGGCGCACGCTTGCCGTTTACAATGCAGTAGCCTTTGCCGTTGCCAAGGCGGCGGTTGAGTCCGTCGGCATATCCGATGGGCAGTGCGGCTATGCGCGAGTCGCGTTTCAATGTGCCCTTGCGGCTGTAGCCCACTGTTTCGTCGGCCGGCACGTCGCGCATCTGCAATATGATTGTCTTCAGTGTTGAGATAGGTCTCAGGTTGGGGTTCTCCTCAATCGGCGATATGCCGTAAAGCCCAATTCCCAGGCGCACCATGTCCTCCCTTGCACCGGTGAAGCGTTCAGTCCCGGCGCTGTTGCATATGTGGCGCAGAATCTTGTGGCCGAAAGCCTGCTGCAATGTGTCGGCAGCTGTGTTGAAAAGAGCATGCTGCTGTTTCGAGAAATCGTCGAACAGCGGGCTGTCACTGCCTGCAAAGTGCGAGAATATTGAGCGCGGGGTCAAAGCGTCCTGCTGTTTGAGCAATTCTACAAGTGCGGGAATTTCACATGGCAGGAATCCCAGGCGGTGCATTCCCGTGTCTACCTTTATGTGCACCGGGTAATCGGTTATTCCCTCGTGGCGTGCTGCTTCAATGAGTGCCCTTAGCATTCCAAAGCTGTATACCTCGGGCTCAAGCTTGTTGTCGAACAGTGTGCCGAATGAGCTTGGCTCGGGGTTCATCACGATTATTCCTGTCGTGATGCCCTCCTTGCGCAGCTCGGCTCCCTCGTCGGCAACGGCAACGGCTAGGTAGTCCACGTTGCACTCCTGCAGTGTGCGCCCCACCTCCAGTGCTCCCGCGCCATAGGCGCTTGCCTTTACCATGCACACGGTCTTTGTTCCGGTTGCGAGGCTGTTGCGGTAGTAGTTGAGGTTGTCGCGCAGGGCGCTGAGGTTCACCTCCAGAATGGTCTGGTGAACCTTCTTTTCGAGCACTTCGGTCACATCCTCAAAGTGGAACGAACGTGAACCCTTCACCAGTATGCACTCATTCTGTAGCTCCCTGATGATTGGCGATGTAAGCAGTTCCTTGGTGTCGGCAAAGAAGTGGCACTCCATTCCTGTTTCGCAAAAGCTCTTCGCCTGCGATGATATGTCGCTGCCCACTCCAATGAACTTGTCTATCTTGTGCTCCTTTATGCAGTTTATGACATTGCGGTAGAGCGATGAGGCCTTCTCCCCGGTCTGCTTTATGTCGGCAAGTATTAGCGTGCGCCCAAGCTCCTGCATGGTCCTGCAACGGCGCTCCATGAAGTCGAGCGCAATGTCGAGCGATGCAGTGTCGGCATTGTAGCTGTCGTTTATTATCATGCAGCCCCGCTTGCCCTCTTTTACCTCAAGACGCATGGCTATCGGTTCAAGCTGTGCCATACGCTCCGCAATTGTTTCGGGCGGAACCATAAGGTACAGGGCTGCCGCAAGGCAGTTGATGGAGTCCTCTATCGATGCATTGTCGACAAACGGTATGCGGTAGCTGCCCTCCATTGTAAGGTAGCGGTATTTGACAGTTGTGCCGTTTTCTTCGGTTATTACCGATTCAATGTAGAGAGGGCGCTCGGCATCAATCCTTGACCATGCAATCTCGCGCGATGGCGATGCCGAGTGTTCAATGCAGTCGGCAAGTTCGCGGTTATCGGCATTGTATATTATTATGTCGCACTCCTTCAGCAGCAGCAACTTCTCGGCACACTTCTGCTGCAGGGTGGCGAAGTTCTCCTGGTGCGCACCGCTTATGTTGGTTATTATGCCTATTGTGGGTTTTATTATCTGCTGTAGCCTGCCCATTTCGTCACGCTGCGATATGCCCGCCTCAAATATTCCCAATGTGCTATCCTCGCCAAGCATCCACACCGAGAGGGGGACACCAATCTGCGAGTTGTAGCTGCGCGGTGAGCGGGTGACATTGTAGCTGCCGGCTGTGAGTTGGTAGAGCCACTCCTTTACAATTGTCTTGCCGTCGCTGCCTGTTATGCCCACAATGGGAATGTCGAACTGTGAACGGTGGTGACGGGCAATGGCCTGCAGAGCAGCAAGGCTGTCGCCCGTGAGGATGAAGTTGGCATCGGCAATGTCACCGAATGTGGCTATGTCATTAACGACAAAGTTCCTCACACCCTTGTTGTAGAGCGTGCGTATGTAGCCATGCCCGTCGCCGTGCTTTGTCCTGATGGCAAAGAACAGTGTCTCCTCGGGGAATGTGAGTGAACGGCTGTCGGTGAGCAGGCGTGTCACTCTGCTCTCCGGCATTGCAAGCCTTCCGTCGGCTTTCAGTATCTCCTTTATCTGTTCAACAGTATATTGCATTGTCTCTTCTCGTTTTCAAAATCAATATATGGGTGCTCTTTCTCAATGGCCTCAATCTTCTGCAGCAACTGCTCCATGAACCTTATGTAGCCCTGCGATTGCGGGTCAAAAGGACGGTGTGCCAATCCGCGGGCAATTTCGCCGGTCTTTGCATTGAGCGCCCTTGTGGCATCGTTGAAGTAGCACTTGTCAAAACATTCCCAGATGTATTCAATGGCCTTTGCCGAGGGGTGCAGCATGTCATCGGCATAAAAACGGTAGTCGCGCAGTTCGTCCATCATTATCTCATACGATGGAAAATAGGCTGTATTCTGCGGCAATGCCTCTGCAATCCTGTCAATGGCAAGCAACAGTGTGGCTTTGCTCTTCTGGTTGTCGTGTGCACCGTCGCGCAAATGGCGTATTGGGCTTACCGTGAAAAGGAACTTCACTTCCGGGTTCAGTGCCATGATGCGCTGCATCACACCCTGCAGCTTCTCGCAAATCGCCTCAATGCCAAGCAGTGAACGCGTGAAGCAGCCGGCGGGCAGTTTGTGGCAGTTGCCGGCAACGGAGTTGTCGCTGTTGCGGGTATATGCATAGGCCGTACCCAACGTGATGATTATCACATCGCAGGTGGCAATGGCCTTGTGGGCTCTCATAAGCCTTTCGTTGATGCATTCGATGAGCGCCTCCTTGCTGTCGCGCGAAAAGTCGCTGTGGTGCAGTATGCTGTGCCACTTGCCGTTATGCTCAAAAAGTTCGGGCGAGTTCCCGTTGAACGGTGTGCCGTCTACAATCCTTGAAAGGACGGTTGCTATCGACAACGGGTTGTACTGCACACCGAAAGGGTTGATGTCGGCATTGAACTTCTTGTCGAGAAGTGCAGCGCCAATATTGCCTGCAAAGCAGGAGCCTATGAGCATCAGCCTGCTTTTGTGCGATATGTCCAATGTGCCGCAAGGCAACTCGACGGGAGTGGTGAAAATCATGGTAATGGGTAATTTGTATGCAAAAATAATCAATTCAACAAGATTTATAGTATCTTTGCAACAAATTTGTTTTTTACTATTATATTTGCGATAACCGTGAATAAAGGCTGTCTGTGCGGCCTGAACACTATTTTTGACGATATAAATGGAAAAAGAGACTAAATATCCTTTGCTTGAGACGATAGACAGCCCGGCCGATTTGCGTAAGCTGCCCGAGGAGCAACTGGAGCAGGTATGCAGCGAATTGAGAGGCTTTATCATCGATTCGTTGGCGAACAATCCCGGACACTTTGCTTCGAGCCTCGGTTCGGTGGAACTGACAGTGGCATTGCACTATGTCTTCTCTACCCCCGACGACAAGCTGGTGTGGGATGTCGGTCATCAGGCTTATGGACACAAGATACTTACAGGTCGCCGCGACCGCTTTCATACCAACCGTAAACTCAACGGTATAAAGCCTTTTCCCTCGCCCGAGGAGAGCGAATACGATGCTTTTGTGGCAGGCCATGCCTCAAACTCAATATCGGCAGCGCTTGGCCTTGCCGTGTCGGCTTCAATGAGAGGAAGTAATGAACAGGTGGTGGCAATAATCGGCGACGGTTCAATGAGCGGTGGCTTGGCCTATGAGGGACTGAACAACCTTGCAAGCACCAAGAGCAACCTATTGATAATTCTCAACGACAACAACATGTCCATTGACAAGAGCGTGGGCGGAATGAGCCAGGTGCTCATCTCAATGCACTCGTCAAAGGCATACAACAAGATACGCTACGGCATTGCCAAGGCATTGAGGAAGGTAGGAATCCTGAATGAACAGCGTGCCAATGCCCTAATCCGTTTCAACAACGGCCTCAAGGCAATGCTGTTCAAGCAGAATAACTTCTTCGAGGGAATGAGCGCCCGTTACTTCGGTCCCGTCAATGGACACAATGTTCTTGAACTTGTGCGCATGTTAAGGAGCATAAAGGATATGAAAGGTCCCAAGATGCTGCACATACATACCATCAAGGGTAAGGGATGGGAACCGGCCGAGAAGAATGCAACAGTGTGGCATCAGCCCGGTATCTTTGATATTGAGACAGGTGAGCGCATAGTGAGCGAGGGCGGCTCACCACGTTTCCAGGATGTCTTTGGCGAGACGCTTGTTGAGCTTGCCAAGGAGAATGAGAAAATCGTGGGTATCACGCCTGCCATGCCTACAGGCTGCTCGATGAACAGACTGATGGAGCAGTTCCCCGACCGTTTCTTTGACGTTGGCATTGCCGAGGGACATGCAGTGACCTTCTCGGCCGGTCTTGCAAAGGGTGGCCTGATGCCGTTCTGCAACATATACTCGTCATTCATGCAGCGAGGATATGACAACCTCATACACGATGCTGCATTACAACGTCTGAACATGGTGTTCTGCCTCGACAGGGCAGGCATTGTGGGCGAGGACGGTCCCACACATCACGGTGCGTTCGACCTTGCCTATCTGCGCCCTGTGCCTAATATTACAATATCTTCGCCATATGACGAGTGCGAGTTGCGCCGCCTTATGTTCACAGCCGTACAGCCCGATATGGGTACGTTTGTCATCCGCTATCCGCGCGGCAAGGGTAGTCTTGTCGACTGGCGCTGTCCGTTGGAGAGCGTGAAGGTGGGCACTGGCCGTAAACTTGTCGACGGCAGTGATGTGGCATTCCTGACAATAGGCCCCATTGGCAAACAGATGGAACAGGTTGTGAAGTCTGCAGCCGAAAAGGGAGTGAGTGTAGCCCATTATGATATGCGCTTCCTGAAACCCATCGATACGGAAATACTGCGCGAGGTGGGCGAGAAATTCAAATATATAGTTACGCTTGAAGACGGTACCGTCAAGGGTGGTTTGGGCAGCGCCGTTACTGAATATATGTCGCAGAACGGCTATACACCACGTATTAAGGTAATGGGTATTCCTGATTCCTTTGTGGAGCACGGTGCCCCTGAACAGCTGTATAAGATTTGCGGAATGGATGCCGACAGCGTGCTCGGTGCCATTCTTGAATTCAAAAAAATAAGGCAATAATATAGCAGTTGACCCAACGTCCAAATGTCATGCTGAGCGAAGTCGAATTTTGCAACTAAACGAGTTAAAACCAAGTTTACTTGAGTTTTTACAACGAGTGTTTGCAAAATCGCCGTAGGCAGTGCATCTGAAAAATCACATAAAACAGATTCTTCCTTGTCGTCAGGATGACAATTTCGCGAAAAAAACTAATCTTGGGTCAACATCTATATTGTTACCAAAAATTATAAAAGAGAGTATAATGCAGGCTCTGCCTGCTTGTAAAATTCTATTTTATGAGAATTGTCATTGCCGGTGCAGGCGCCGTTGGTACACACCTTGCAAAGATGCTTTCGGTGGAGAATGAGAATGTCATTCTGCTCGATGAGAGCGAAGAGAAGTTGGGCAAGATGGAGGCTTCGTTCGACCTCCAGACGATTGTAGGCGACCCTACGAAAATCTCGGCTCTCAAGGATGCCGGTGTGGGCAGTGCCGAACTGTTCGTGGCTGTGACTCCCGACGAGAGTCGCAACATAACGGCCTGCATACTTGCTCATTACCTTGGTGCAGCAAAGACCATTGCGCGAATAGACAACTATGAGTATCTTCTTCCCAAGCACAAGGAGTATTTCTCTTCTTTGGGTGTGGATTCGCTCATCTACCCCGAGCAGCTTGCAGCCGAGGAGATTGCAACAAGCATCAAATACAGCTGGATGCGTCAGTTGCTTGAGTTCGGTGGCGGTGCTCTTGTAATGGCCGGTGTCAAGGTAAGGGAGAATGCCTCTATCATAAACATTGCTTTCAAGGAGCTGCCGCACGATATCCCCTATCACGTTGTGGCAATACAGCGTGGCGATGAGACCATTATCCCACGCGGTAACGACTGCATACTTCCCAACGACATTGTCTGTTTTATGACAACACGCGAGAATATTCCTTACATTAGGCAGATATGCGGTAAGGAGCAGTTCTCCGAGGTTAAGAGTATAATAATAATGGGTGGTAGCCGCATTGCCGTGCGCACCACCAAACTGATTGCGGGCGATATCGACATCAAGATAATCGAGAGCGACATAAACCGTTGCCACAAACTGCTTGAGCTTGTGGATGACGAGGTGATGGTAATCAATGGCGATGCCCGTGACCCGGAACTGTTGCGCAGCGAGGGTATTTCAAATACCGATGTATTCATTGCGCTCAGCGACAACTCCGAGACAAATATCCTTGCCTGTCTTGCCGCAAAGCGTGCCGGGGTGTGCCGTGCGGTGTCCGAAATTGAGAACATCGATTACATATCGATGGCCGAGAAGATGGATATAGGCTCTGTCATCAACAAAAAGAAACTGGCGGCAAGTACCATCTTCCAGATGATGCTGAAGACCGATGTGTCGAGCGTCAAGTGCCTCACATTCATCCAAGCCGTGGTGGCGGAGTTTCCTGTGCACGAGAATGCCATGATAACACGCAAGCCGGTGAAGAGTCTTGGCCTGCCCGACGGTGCAAACATAGGTGGCCTCATACGTAACGGTGTGGGTATGCACGTTACCGGCAATACGATGATTGAGCCGGGTGACCATGTAATCGTGTTCTGCCTGGAGCGTGTGCTCAAGAAAATGGAAAAATATTTCAATTAGAAGATGTTTCATCCCAAAGTAATATTCCGTATCGTTGGACTGTTGCTCATCATTGAGGCTGCATTCCTTCTGTCAGGTATCGGTGTCTCGCTCTACTATGGCGAGGATACCGTAAAGCCGCTTCTCTACTCGTTCGGTATCATAGCCCTCACGGGTGCCATGTTTGTAACCCTATGCCGTGGAGGTGAGAGGAGCATATCGCGCAAGGACGGTTATGTGGTGGTGACGCTCTGCTGGGTTGTCTTTTCGCTCTTCGGTACGTTGCCTTATATGCTCACAGGCAGCATACCTGATTTTACCGATGCTTTCTTTGAGACTATGTCGGGTTTCACCACTACGGGTGCCACAATTCTGCAGGATATTGAGGCGTTGCCTAAATCGATACTTTTCTGGCGAATGATGACCCATTGGGTGGGCGGCTTGGGTATTGTATTCTTTACAGTGGCAGTGTTCCCTATATTCGGCCTCAATGACATAAACCTCTTTTCGGCCGAGTCGGTGGGGCCCATGCGCTCAAAACTGCATCCACGCATATCGGTGACTGCGCGATGGATTCTCACCATTTACATAGCGCTTACAGTAGCCTGCTCCGTGTCGTTGCGCCTTGCCGGGATGGGGTGGTTCGATGCAGTGTGCCATGCGATGTCTACGGTTGCTACCGGTGGTTTCTCTACCAAGCAGGCCAGCATAGCGGCATTCAATTCGCCTGCGATTGAGTATGTGATAACATTCTTTATGTTTGTCTCGGGAGTAAACCTCTCGCTTCTCTATCTGGCAATATTCAGGTGGCGTCCTATGGCACTGTTGCGTGATACTGAGTTCAAGACCTATTTTGGAGTTGTGGCCGGTTTTTCACTGGTAATTGGTGTGGGACTCTTCTTTACTACCGATATGGATGTTGCTGAGGCATTGCGCGCATCGCTGTTCCAGGTCGTGTCGCTGCAGACGACCACAGGCTTCGCAACGGTGAACTATGCCGTGTGGATGCCTCTGTTGTGGCTTCTGCTCTGTGCGCTCATGTTCATCGGTGCCTGCTCGGGCTCGACATCGGGTGCAATGAAGTGTGCCCGCATATCAATTCTCTTCAAGGTGATGTGGAACGAATTCAAGCGTATTGTACATCCCAATGCTGTTATTCCTGTGCGAATGACAGGCCGCATAATACCCACGGCGGTGCAGTCGGCTATCCTTGCCTATACTGTAATATATATCTTTATGCTTGTGGCCGGTTTGTTTGTGAATATGGCTCTGGGTGTGGATTTTCTCGATGCTTTCAGTCTCTCGGTGGCTTCGGTGGGTAATGTCGGCCCTGCTTTGGGCAACTATGGTCCCATGGACTCCTTTGCAACATTACCATGTGCGGTAAAGTGGTTCAGTGCCTTCCAGATGCTTGTAGGCCGTCTTGAGTTCTTTGCAGTGCTGTTGCTGCTCACTCCGGTGTTCTGGAGAAGAAGATGATAGTTATAAGTTTGCTGTAATCTCTTTTATCAACCTGTCAATGTCAGCCTTCAGCCGCTGATAGGGTGTTGCGTTCTTGTAGTCGGTGTTCTTGTTGAGCATTGTGGCCACGTCGCACTGGCTGTGGCGGTAGGACGCAAGTTCGTTGTTGTACTGCTGGCGGTGGTAGGCATAGCGTTCAATCTCCTCCTCGCGCTTGCTGCGCAGATGACGGCACACGGGTTGCATGATGCGCATTGTCACTCCGTTCATTATGTGGTGTCCCTGAATGTAGAAATAGGTCTCGTCGGGGTCGACACCCAACTCTGTAATTTCATCTGCCATCTTCCTGTGCTCCTCTATAAATCCCGGGAACTGTTTCTCCAGTAGCTTTATGTTGTGCGCCACGCGGTTGCCGAGCTGTTGCAGCGAGTAGGCCGGGTTGCTCAAGGTAAATGAGGACAGACGCACAATCTCGCAGAACCTGAGCATGCTCATGGTCTTTGTGTCGTGTTTGCGGTAGAGCAGAATGTTCCACACGAACAGCGGAAAACAGATGCGTGAATATAGTTTGTAGAACTCATTGAAATCTATTACATTGCTGTCGTTCTGTGTGCATAGCACGCACACCTGCTTGAGGCTGCCGGCATAACAGCGGTAGTTCTCGATGGAGTAGGCACGTGTGTGAAGGATGAACTTGTTCCCCAGCATCTGTCGCGATGTGGAAGTTGCTCCCTGCAGCAGGTAGTCGTAGTCGCTGTCCACGCATGCAATCATGTTGCGGCCGTATGCAGCCTTGCCAAGCAGGTTCATCATGGCCTGTTTCTTGCCTTTTGTGAGCTTTGTGCGTGCGGGAAGCATAATCTCGAAATGCACCTTTTCGCTCTCATACTCGTTGAAGACCGAACGCCAAAAGGAGATATCGTCATAGCTCTCTACGTATGCAATGATGCGCTGCGCAGCATGCTTTGGCCTCAAAGCATTTGCCGCTTCAATGAAGCTTGAGTTGAGATATTCGGTAAGCCTTTTCATATCTCAGTTACAGGTGTCTATTTTGTTATCTCTTCCATTTCGGTTACCGCGTCCATCCAGCCGTCCATTATAATGGCGGGCGAGTGGGTACAGAGGATAATCTGCATGTTGGGGTTGAGTGTGCGCACAAGGGTTATGAGGCGTTGCTGCCACTCTATGTGCAGCGAAATCTCGGGCTCGTCCATGAGCATCACTCCCGGACGGTTCTCCTGTACAAGGGCCGTGAGCAGTATTACAAGAATCTGCTTCTCGCCCGATGATAGCATGTACGGTGTTATTCTCTCGCCATACTGGTTGAAGAATATCTCGTTGCTGTCGCGTACAATGGTCTTTGCCGTTGGGGCGAACAGCTCGTCAATGAGGTCCTGGAACTGCTTCTTGGGCTTGGTGAGTTCGGTTGCAAGGCGCTGGTCGTCGGGGTTGCCGCTTGTGAGCAGCGATATTATTCTATTGCCTATGTTTACCTGGTAGTTGAGATAGCGGCGTTGCAGGTTGTATAGCTGCCAGTCGAGTTCCGTGCGTATGTCGGCACCGGGAATTTTCTCGAACATTTCGCCGCTGAGGATGGGGCGGTCTATGCTGCTTATTATGTCGAAGTTGATGCTTGTCGCATCCTCGGGATGGAACGTCACCTTTACACCGTCCTCGGGAGCACTCGTGAGCAGCCCCTTGCGCATGATTTTCAGGTGGCTTGCAGAGCGGTTTATGATGGTGCTCTTTCCCACTCCGTTGCTTCCGCTCAGAATGTTCACATCGGGGCGCAGCTCCCAATAGATATGCTTGCGGTTGCTCCAAAGGGAGTCAATCTCTATGCTCTTTATGTATTGTGCCATCTTCTCCATAATGCAATGTCGTATTATCTGTTGCAAGCAAATTTATACATTGTTTGTGTAAAAACAAATAGCTTAAAGTGAATAATGTTTAATTTTATAAAAATAGTGGCATCGTTTATGCTTTTGGAATATTTTGTTCGTATATTTGCTATAAACCTAATATAGCAAAACATGACAGCTATGATACGTGTATTCTGCAAGAACAATGGTGTTACAAGGGAATTCCGCAGCGGTGTGTCGTTGCGCGAAGTGTATGATGCAATGGAACTGGATATGCCTTATGGCGTAATTGCGGCCCGTGTGAACAATGTTACCCGTGGATTGACGCTGAGGCTCAACCGCCACAAGGATGTTGAGTTCATAGATGTGAGGAGCGATGACGGCATGCGCATGTATGTCCGTTCGCTCACATTCATTTTCATGAAGGTGATGAACGAACTCTTCCCGGGCGAGATGGTGCGCTTTGAGAATGCCATCTCCAAAGGCTATTACTGCCGCATGGATATTCCCATCAGTGAGGAGCAGGTCGCTGCCGTGCGCGAGAGGATGCGCCGCATTGTGGAGTGTGACATACCGTTCAAGAGGGTAGAGTGCCACACCGCCGAGGCAATAGAGATTTTCGGTCGTATGGGCCGCATTGACAAGGTGCGCTTGCTCGAGACCTATGGCCGTCTTTATACAAGCTATTACGAACTTGACGGTTATGTCGACAGTTACTATAACGGTCTTGTTCCGAGCACGGGTTATATCAGGCTTTTTGAGATTGAGAAGTATGACGACGGTGTGCTGCTCCGTATCCCCAACAAGGAATGTCCCACCGAACTTGAAGATAAAATACCACAGGAGAAACTGCACGAACTCTTCGAGGAGCGCCTGCAGTGGCACCAGAAGATGGGTGTGGAGACAATAGGCGACTTCAACAAGGCAGTGAGTGCCGGCTACGGAATAGACCTTGTGAACGTATCCGAGGTGTTGCAGGAACGTCGTCTTTCAAAGATTGCCGATGAAATCCTGCAACGTAATGCAAAGGTGGTGCTCATTGCCGGTCCATCGTCATCGGGCAAGACTACGTTCAGCAAGCGCTTGAGCGTGCAGCTGCTTGCGTGTGGCCTTAAACCATATGCAATATCGCTCGACGACTACTTTGTGAACCGTACACACACACCGCGCAAGCCCGACGGTGACTATGACTTCGAGTCAATATACTCCATTGACCTGCCGTTCTTCAACGAGTCGTTGAGCCGTATGCTAAAGGGCGAGGAGGTGGATGTGCCCACATACAACTTCAAGACCGGTGAACGTGAATTCAATGGCAATCGCTTGAAACTGACACCTCAGATGGTGCTTGTGATTGAGGGTACACATGCCCTGAACCCCATGCTCACGTCGCAGGTTGCCGACGGTGACAAGTTCCGCATCTATGTGTCGGCGCTCACATCCATAAAGCTCGATTACCACAACTACATATCCACATCGGACAACCGCCTTCTCCGCCGCATGATACGCGATGCCAAATACCGAGGCTATCCGGCACGCGAGACAATCATGCGCTGGCCCGACGTGCGTCGTGGCGAGGAGAAGTGGATATTCCCCTATCAGGAGAATGCCGATGTAATGTTCAACTCTTCATTGTTCTACGAACTTGCCGTGTTCAAGTCACAGGCAGAACCCATGTTGCGCGCCGTGCCCGAGAATTGCGCCGAGTATTCCGAGGCGCAAAGGCTTTTGCGTTTTCTGGAATATATTGTACCTTTGCAGGACAAGGAGCTGCCGCCTACATCACTTGCGCGCGAGTTCCTTGGCGGTAGCAGTTTCAAATATTGAATAAATCATAATCCCAAGAGTCTTCTCATACTGAGCGTAGCGAAGTATCTCTCTTGATATTTTACAACAATGTCCGACAGTTCATATTCACAGATACAACAACAGCAGCAGGCTCTCACCCAGACCCTGTCGCCACAGCAGTTGCTTGCAGTGCAGTTGCTTGAGATGACGACGGTTGAGATTGAGGAGAGGGTGCGAGGCGAGGTTATGGATAACCCCGCCCTCGATGCCATCGAGCCCGATGAAACCATGCAGCAGGGCGGCGATGAAGATGATGCTCCCGATATATACTCTGTGGATACCGATGACGATTACAGCGGCAATGACGATATTCCTGTAGCAACAGGTGGTTTTGTGCCTTCAATGGAAAATGCCTATGGCGATGTCGTTTCCTTTGGCGACACTTTGATGGAGCAGCTTGGTGCGCTCTCACTCTCGCCCGATGAGATGGCTATAGGTGAGTATATAATAGGCACGTTGGACGAGGACGGCCTGTTGCGCAAGCCGTTGTCGGAGATTGAGGATGAACTCCTTATATACAACAATGTGTGTACCGATGAGGAACAGCTCCTCTCGGTCCTAAAGGCCATACAGACCTTTGAACCTGCAGGTATTGCTGCGCGCGATTTGCGTGAATGTCTGTTGTTGCAGCTTGAGCGTAATGCTGCCGCAAAGGATTACTCTCTGCATAAAAGGATATTGACCGACTGCTATGATGATTTTGCCGGCAAGCATTGGGGTGTAATCCCCGAAAAACTGGGTGTGGACGATGAGGAGTGCCGCGAAGCGATAGCCGATATTGTAAGGCTCAATCCCCGTCCCGGTGCATCGCTCACCGAGGGAGTAGGACTCAGCCGTCAGCAGGTGATGCCCGATTTTGTGCTCGACATTGTCGACGAGAAAGTGTATGTGTCGCTCAACAACTCCCACATACCCTCCCTGCGTGTGAATGAAGACTTCGTGCATATGCTTGATGAACAGGCTGTGGGCAACAATGCCGAGCAACGTGCCGCGGCCCTCTTCCTGAAGCAGAAGATTGAGGCTGCAAAGGGGTTCATCACAGCGGTGGAGCAGCGCGAAATGACGATGCTTGCCACCATGCGTGCCATAGTGTCGTTGCAGAAGGCATATTTTCTCAGCGGTGGCGATGAGGCTCTCCTCAAACCTATGATTCTTGAGGATGTGGCAAAGGTGACAGACTATGATATATCCACTACATCGCGCGTGTGCAACAGCAAGTATGTGCAGACCCCATGGAGTGTTACTCCGTTGAAATACTATTTCAGTGATGGCGTGACAATGGCCGACGGCACCACCCAGTCCGTGTATGAACTGTTCCGTGTCATCTGCGAACTTGTGGATGCCGAGGACAAATCCAACCCGCTCACCGACCAGGCTCTGCAGGAGATACTTGCAGAACAGGGGTATAACGTGGCGCGACGCACGGTAGCCAAGTACCGTGAGCAGCTGAATATCCCGGTAGCCCGCTTGCGAAGAGAATGAGAGAATCCAAATAAAAAAATCATATGAAACGCTGTATTACCCTTATCTTTCTGCTGCTTGCTGTTGTATTGCAACCGTTGGCGCAGAACAATACGTATCCGCAACTGCTGGAGTGCGAGATGCAGAGCGAAATCCTTGGTTGCACAAAGAAATACTGTGTATATCTGCCCCAGGGATATTCCAATGAAAACAGAATGTTCCCGGTGCTGTATCTCCTGCATGGACTCACCGATACCCACACAGCGTGGCGCGACAAAGGGAATGTGCAGGATATTGCCACAGAAATTATCCGGTCGGGCAAGGCGCAGGAGATGATAATTGTGATGCCTGATGCCGGTACTGTATACGACGGCTACTTCAACTGCGACGGTTGGCGCTACGAGGATTTTTTCTTTCGAGAGTTCATTCCGCACATCGAGAGTACATACCGCGTTGTTCCCGATAGGCAGCACCGTGCTATCGCAGGCCTCTCCATGGGTGGTGGCGGAACGACATGGTATGCAATAAACCATGGCGAGATGTTCTCCACTGCCTATGCCATGAGTGCGCTTATGGGGATTGTCGAGAACACCTGGATAACACGTGACCCCGATGCCCGCCGCAGGGTGTTCATGGAGAGCGCCGTTGCAAACAATAATATCACGGCCATTGAAAACGCGACAAAAGAGCAGTGCGCCGAGATTGCCAAGGTACGTTGGTTCATAGATGTCGGCGATGATGATTTTCTCTTCGACAACAACATGGAATTCATTAAGGCAATGCGCTCCAAGCGCATCCCTTACCAGTTGCGAGTGCGCGAGGGAGGGCATACATGGCAATATTGGCAGGAGGCACTCTACATTGCACTGCCGTTCGTTTCCGAAAATTTTGGCAAATGAAATGCTTATTTCATATAATATTTGCAGTTTGCAAAAATAACAGTAAATTTGCAGTAATGAGCGCGTAGTGGGCTTTTGCTTATCCCGCTGCGCTGAAAACAATCAAGTAATTATGGCAAAGCAGCACATAACAATTGAAGAGGTAAAAGAAGACCTCCGCTATCTGCGTCTGCTGGCACGTGATTTTCCCACAGTGTCGAGCGTGACAACCGAAATAATCAACCTTGAGGCTATTTTGCATCTTCCTAAGCCAACCGAGCATTTTCTTGCCGATGTGCATGGCGAGCACGAGGCTTTCCAGCATATCCTGCGCAATGCATCGGGTAACATCAAGCGCAAGGTGAATGACCTTTTCGGCGATACCATTACTGCCGAGGAGAAGAAGGATTTGTGTACACTGATATATTATCCCGAGGAGAAACTGAAACTTGTGGCACAGTCCGATATTGACCTTGACGAATACTACAAGCGTTCGCTGAACCGCCTTATTGTGGTGTGCCGCAACGTGTCATCGAAGTACACCCGTTCCAAGGTGCGCAAGAGCCTCCCCGAGGAGTACGTGTATATCATTGAGGAGTTGTTGCATGAGAGTGACGACTACCAGAACAAGCAGGCCTATCTTGAGGTCATTGTCGACACTATTATAGGCACAGGCCGTGCTGGTCACTTCATAACAGCACTCTGTTATCTTATACAAAGGCTCATTGTAGACCGCCTGCATATCCTTGGCGATATATTCGACCGTGGCCCTGGTGCGCATCACATTATGGATGCATTGTGCGATTACCACCACTTGGATATTACTTGGGGTAACCACGATGTGCTGTGGATGGGTGCTGCTGCGGGAAATACATGCTGTATCGCAAGTGTGTTGCGTCTGTCGTTGCGCGATGCCAACACAACAACCCTTGAGGATGGCTATGCAATCAACATGGTTCCGCTTGCCACCTTCGCAATGGAACAGTATGCCGATGACCCTTGTACAATATATCAGCCCCGCGTTGATGAGGAGCGTACCAACTTCAATGAGAAGGATGTGCGACTCATTGCACAGATGCACAAGGCTATCTCTGTAATAGAGTTCAAACTCTCGGGACAGATTGCAATGAAGCACCCCGAGTGGAACATGATGGACCGCTGTCTCATGGAATTCATTGACAAGGAACGCGGCATCATTACCATCGACGGCAAGGAGTATGAGCTTGGCGATAAACTGTGGCCGACGCTTGACCCGGCAAATCCGTATGCCCTCACTCCCGAGGAGCAGGATGTGATAGACCGCTTGCGCCACTCGTTCATGCGCAGCGAGCGCCTGCAGAGCCATGTCAACTGTCTGCTCATGCGTGGCGGTATGTTCGTGATATATAACTCAAACCTTATGTTCCATGCGGCTGTACCCATCAACGAGGATGGTACAATGCGCGAGGTTGTCTTTGACGGTGTGCCGGTGAAGGGTAAGGAACTGATGAAGAAGGTTGAGCGCATGGCACGCACCGCATTCGACAGTGATGTCGATGAGGCTACACGCGAAAAGTATGCCGACTTCTTCTGGTACCTGTGGTGTGGCCCCGAGTCACCTCTCTTCGGCAAGGCAAAGATGGCTACATTCGAGCGTTATCTGCTCGACGACAAAGAGGTGCAGAAAGAACCCAAGGGTTGGTACTACATCCTGCGCGACAATGTCGAGGTGTGCGATTATATTCTCGACGAGTTCGGTGTCAAGGGTAATCACCGCCACATCATCAACGGCCACGTGCCGGTGCGCGTGTTCAAGGGCGAGACACCTATCAAGGCCGATGGCCGCCTAATGGTTATTGACGGCGGTTTCTCAAAGATTTATCACAACCGTACGGGTATTGCCGGCTATACGCTCGTTTATCACAGCCGTGGCTTTGAACTGGTGCAGCTTACTCCGTTTACATCTACCGAGGAGGCAATTCTCAACGGAACGGATATTGCCGGCACAATTAATATTGTGGAGATTGTGGGTGAGCGCGAAAAGGTACGCGATACCGACATAGGTCGCGGTATAATGGTGAAGATTGCCGACCTTGAGCGTCTGCTCTATGCATACCGCAAGGGTGTGATAAAAGAGAGACCGTAGTTGCGAGGTGAAAGCTGCGGGTGAGCGAATTTCTTGATTAAGCGAGCTTAACACAAACTTGTTTGATGTTATACTGCGAGTGATAAAGAAATCAACAATGTTAGTGTGTGGAAGTTTACTTACACACAAAGCGAGCGGAAGCAGGTTCAATCGCACGAAGTGCGGTTAAAGCTCGTGCAAGCGAGTGAGTGAAAGCATTGTTATTGTCCCTCTTTTTTAGGGGGACGAGAAATTACGCGAGTAATTTCGGAGGGGGGTATTCAAACCACGTAATAGCAATTAAAATTATTATTTGTCAATATAAACAAAAACAGAATATGAAAGCAATAGTAAGTGTTATAATGGGCAGTACATCGGACCTGCCTGTAATGAAGAAAGCAACAGATTTCCTCAATGAGATGAAGGTACCTTTCGAGGTTAATGCCCTTTCGGCTCACCGCACTCCCGAGGCTGTAGAGGCCTTTTCGAAGGGTGCAAAGGAGCGTGGCGTTAAGGTAATTATTGCAGCTGCAGGTATGGCAGCCCATCTTCCCGGTGTAATTGCCGCAAGCACAACTCTTCCTGTGATTGGTGTGCCCATCAACAGCACACTCGACGGAATGGATGCGCTGCTTGCTATCGTTCAAATGCCTCCGGGCATTCCTGTGGCAACCGTTGGCGTGAACGCTTCACTTAATGCCGCTATTCTGGCTGTCGAGATGCTGTCGCTTGCCGACGTCGAACTTGCCGAGCGTCTTGCAGCATACAAGAGCAACCTCTGCAAAAAGATTGAGAAGGCGAACGAGGAGCTCAAGGAGCTAAAATATGAATACAAGACAAACTGATATGAACCTCTTCAACTACAAGCGCCGTGCCACTGTTGAGGTTGCAGTGGGTGATGTGCTCATTGGCAGCGCGCATCCTGTGCGTGTACAGTCGATGACCAACACCAGTACAATGGATACCGAGGGCAGCGTGGAGCAGACACTGCGCATTGTTGAGCGTGGCGGCGAACTTGTGCGCCTGACTACGCAGGGCAACCGCGAGGCGGTGAACCTTGGCAACATCAAGCAGCAGCTGCTTGCGCGTGGCTGCCGTGTGCCGCTTGTGGCCGATGTGCATTTCAATGCTGCCGTGGCCGACACTGCGGCGCGTTATGCCGACAAGGTACGTGTGAACCCCGGCAACTATGTCGACACAGCGCGTACATTCAAGCATATCGATTATACCGATGCCGAGTATGCCGATGAACTCAAGCGCTTGCGTGAGCGTTTTGTGGCATTCCTTGACATCTGCAAGGCCGAGGGTAAGGCTGTGCGTGTGGGTGTGAACCATGGTTCGCTAAGTGACCGCATCATGAGCCGCTATGGCGATACCCCTTCGGGCGTGGTGGAGTCGTGTATGGAGTTCCTTCGCATTTGCCGCGACGAAAATTTCAACAATGTTGTAGTCTCAATAAAGACCAGCAACACATCAATGATGGTGACGACAGTGCGCCGTCTTGTGCGCGTGATGGCCGAGGAGGGCATATCGTATCCCTTGCATCTTGGCGTTACCGAGGCCGGTGATGCCGAGGATGGGCGCATAAAGAGTGCCGTCGGTATTGGTGCATTGCTTGCCGATGGAATAGGCGATACCCTGCGTGTATCGCTTGCCGAGGCTCCCGAGAATGAAATTCCAGTGGCAAAGCAGCTTGCCGATTATGTGGCCTGCCGTGCCGGGCACGCGCCCGTAGAGGCTGTTGTTGCGCCTTCGTTCAACTATGAGGAGCCTGTCCGCCGCAAGACACGTGAGTTTGGCTTGATGGGCGGCAATAATGTACCGGTAGTTATTGGTGGCGAGGTCGAGGATAAGGATATATCTCCCGATATTGTTGCCGACCTTGTGCCTGTTGTTGCTTTGGAGAATGCAGCGGATACAAGGTTTGTTGCTGTGGAATACAAAGACCTTACTGATGGGAATATCGCAAAGCTCAAGTCGCTTGATAATATTGCAATCGTGGCTTCGACAACCCATGCAAATCCTGTTGGCGAACTGCGTGCTCTGGTGCATAAGTTGACAGTAGAGGGCATTGATGCTCCCGTAATCATACGCAGAGCATACAATGAACCAACGGTAGAGTCATTGCGTATAAAGGCGGCTGCCGATTTGGGCGTTCTGCTCATCGATGGTCTTGTCGACGGTCTGTGGCTCGAGAACCCATCGAGCAGTGCCGAGGAACTGAACTCAATAATGTTCGGTATTCTGCAGGCAACACGTGCCCGAATTAGCAAAACCGAATACATTGCCTGCCCGGGTTGTGGCCGCACAATGTATGACCTGCAAGGAACATTGGCGCGTATAAAGGCTGCCACATCTCACCTCAAGGGCTTGAAGATTGGTGTCATGGGCTGTATTGTCAACGGTCCCGGCGAGATGGCCGATGCCGACTATGGTTACGTAGGTGCCGCCCGCGGAAAAGTATCGCTTTACCGCCGCAAGGAGTGCGTAGAGAAGAACATCCCCGAGGAAGAGGCAATCGAACGTCTGTTGCAGTTGATAGATAGTGACAGGAACAAATAAGATAAAACAAGGAGCGCTGTGGCGCTCCTTGTTTTATGTATGGAGTCAGCCTATATTCCTCCACTCATAGGTTATCTGCGAACAGATTTCCCAAACAACCTCTTCGGGGCTACTTGCAAGTCGCAACAGTCCTTCAATGGCTTGCCGCCTCAAATGGCGACGTCGGCCGGTGGAGAGACTTATGCAACTGTCCCACATTACATTGTCGAATACCTCCATATAGGCATCCATGGCCTCTCTGTCGAGGCATAATTCCTCGCACATTGCACCAAGCGCCAACCACTCATGGTAACGCTTTATGCCGTCAATCCCACGGATGAAATCGCGGTGCGACTCAATGAAAGCATTGGCATAATGCTTTGTCATTCTCAACTTGCCGTCTGCTTGGCAGCCGGCCACCCACTCAAAACAAGGAAACTTTTCCATAGTCAAAACCGATTGAAGGTTAAACAATAATACACAATCCGCCCCTGCCGCACACCGGCAATGGTGATTGTTTGAAAAGTTTCGGTTTGTTGTTTAGACTTACATGGGAGCCTTCGGCTGCTCTCAGAATTGTGTATGCAAAAAAAGAGAAATATCCAATCTACTCCTAAATGGTTGTAAATCAAATATTTCTCTTTGTCGGGATGACTGGATTCGAACCAGCGACCACACGCCCCCCAGACGCGTACTCTAACCGGGCTGAGCTACATCCCGCTCTGTTTTGCGATTGCAAAGGTACTATTATTTTGCAAACAAACAAAATATATTGCAAAAATATTTTGCGCTTTCTTTTTTACTCTCTGTTTGTTTTGCTCCCCGTTAAACAAACCTTTTGTTGAATCCAAACTCCGTTTTGTCAAATAAATGGACATTTCTTTTGAAAGGAGGTGATTATTTCGTTTCTTTGCAAATTGGAGGCTTATCTCTATGAGATAAGATGTACCTCGCTTTGATTTGAAACTTAATAACTGCTACAATATGAAGAGAATTCTTTTTTCTTTGGTATGTATCCTTTCGGCAATAGTTGGTGTCAATGCCCAGAACTGGTCTGCTACATTGACTGTGGCTGATGGCTTGCCCGGCGTGGCTATGGATTACAGCAATAGCGGAACGGAGTATTATCAGTTTACTTCGCAACTGCTCTCTCCGGGCGTGCAGACCAACAAGGTACGTATGACTGTTGTGGGTTCCATAAACAACGAGGCCCCCAATGGCAATAACATTATCTTCTCTCTGTCCGAACTCAAGGTGTACGACAAGGATGGAATGATTGTACCTTATACGGCATCTTCCAATGCCGACCACAACAGCTTGTCGTGGGGTAGCATTGATGGTGCCGGTCTTCCTGCTTTGTCCGATAACAATATCAAGAGCTACTTTCACTCAATGTGGGATTCATATAATGCAGTCAGTGATTACCATTATGTTGAGCTGGAGCTTGAAAGGAGTGTCGATGCATTCTTTATTGAGTGGGCAACGCGTCTTGGAGAGCCAAAGAATAGCCCTACTATTGTTGGCATAACGCTTGGAACAGATTATTCACCTTCATCGGTCGGTGAGGAGTTTGTTCTTGGTGATGCAGTTGCCACCGAGGCGGAACTTGCTGCCGAGAATCAACTGTTTGTGTTGAAAGGCAATGCCGTGAAGAGTTTTACGGCTGCAAACGGTACTACATATTCGGGTAGTGGCCCGATATTCATGCAGTATGCCGAGGAGGGCGATGTTGAGGCTTCGGCCATTCATGTAATGCAACTCATTCCTGCAGGCGACGGACGTTATCTTCTCTATTGGCCTGTTGCCGGCAAGTTCCTTGAAAATTCAGCATCACAATTCAATGGTTTGAATGGTTGGCAGTACAGTACAAATGATTTTGCTTCTGCTGCCAATGTCAAGATAACTGCCGTGGATAACGGCTATTTCGAGATGCAGTACGATGGTGAGAATTCTGCCCAAATGTTGACTCTTTACGTGGGTGCGGAGCTGCGCGATGGCACAAATTCCAAGATGAAGACATTTGACCTTCCTCGTAAGGAGGCGCTTGAAAAAGGTGATTATACAAAGGGCTACTCGTTGCCGGTGGCTTTCAATTGGTCAATCTACAAGGCCGGGCTTGATGCATCGACAGTCGAGGATTTGATGATTTCAATACCCCAGTTGGCGCAGACACAGCTTGGTGCGCTAATCAACGAGGCAAGTATGTATCTTATGGCATACGGTGACCATCAGGGTTACTGCACCGGTGGCGAGGATGCGACATTGCGTTCGTTGGTGAATAGCGTTCAGCAGAACATTCCGTCAATGGAGAGTGTAGCCGAGATAACATCGTCAAAGGAACAGCTTTCACAGGCTCTATCAAATTATATGGCAGTGGGTCTTTCAATGTATGAGGCTCAGGTGAAAGAGTTGCTTGCAAATTCTACATTCAGCCAGTATCCTTATACAGCCGGAACATACCCCGAAAGTTCACGTACCATCCTTGATGGCATTCTCGTTACTATCTCGGGCGCAAAGGAGAAGGCCGGAGTCTATAGTGCTTCGCAGTATGTTGAGATATATGGTCAGATAGAACGCGAGATAGAGCAGTTCCTTGCTACAAAGGTCGAGGATTCCGGTGAGTCGGGTGGTGGCGGGGAGGTAACTCCCGAACCCGAACCGGAACCCGAGGATGGTGAGGTGGTATATGTATATCTCGCCAATGGTGATGTCGAGGGCTTTTCACTTGCATCGCTCGATGGTGACTATTACATTGCGGACGGCACAGTCTACTTCCCGTTGGACGGCGGCGAGACTATGTATTACACCAAGAGCGAGTATGACAGTATTTCAACGGTAAAACCTATGTTGCCTTCAATGACATCGTTCAAGTTCAACAACAAATATAACCCCACGTTGAATGTGGATGTGGAGTGTGCCGAGGTCACCAATGACATCAATCTCAGTGTCAACGCTATCGGTAAGTGGCTCACAGCAAGCTTCCAGCTGAGCGATGACAAGGCGGTTGCATATGTCGATACCGTGCTGCAGGTGAGCAAGGAGACACGTCATAGCTTTGCAAAAACAGTCTCGTATAAGGTGACCTATCCCGGTTACAACATCATAAAGAGAATAAAGGTGCAGGATGAGATATGGACTACACCATCGACTTCGGGCGAGACGGTTGAGGTTGCATTGACAGCCGATATGCTATCCACCAACAAACCGTCATCAAGCAGCAGCGAATCGCTTGCAAACCTGCTCGACGGCAGTCCGTCAACAATATTTCACTCGACATGGGGCAGTGCCAACAATGCAACTGTCAATGTGAATGCCTATATCCAGATTGCTTTGCCCGAGCAGCTGGAGAACATCCAGCTCTATTATAAGTGCCGTCCCCAGTCCGGTTATAATCCGCTTGTCTGGGAGATTTATGCTAGCAATGACGGCAATAATTGGAAGCTTATCCGCACATTAGATTATATCGCCGATGGCATGCCCAGGGGCGGTGCCGGCCAGGAGTATACCTCACCGACCATCTCGCTTGGTAGCAAGTATTCATATCTGCGAATAGTGCAGACAAGCGGCGAGTACTCAAAGAACCACCTGGCTTTGTCCGAGTTGAGGGTGTACAATGTCATCCCTGCAACAACCGAGGAGCCTGTGAAAATACAGGATGCCGTGTATGAAAACCGACGTGTGCCTTTTGGCAATACATATAATGTAACTATTGATTGGCTCACCGACAGAATTGCAACAGTTCCACGTATTGATATCGACATTGATGGCGGACTCTTTGTAACCAGCAAGGATTACTATCTGAATGCGAAGTTCCGTATATCAGGAAATGGAGTTTACGAAAACTTCGAGGATTCGGTGCAGATAAAAGGCCGCGGAAACTCGTCATGGAGCCATAGCAAGAAACCTTATCGCCTGAAGTTCGAGGAGAAGGTAAAACCTTTCGGCCTTACCAAGGGCAAGAGTTGGGTGTTGCTTGCAAATGCGCAGAAGGGTGCGCTCATGGCAAATGCCATTGCCATGAAAATTGGACAAATGGCAGGAGCAAAATACCCCAACCACATAATTCCTGTCGAACTGTACATGAACGGTTATTATATGGGCAACTATATGTTCACCGAAAAGGTTGGCATGGCTAACAACAGTGTGGATATTGATGAGGAAGATGGTTATGTCGTTGAGCTGGATACATACGGCAGTACCGATGAAACCATTTACCGTACAGGAAACTATAACTTGCCTGTAAAGGTTGCCGAACCCGACCTTGATGAGTATATAAACGAGGAGTATGCAAAAGATCGTCGTGCAGCGATACTTGAGGATTCAAGAGAGATGCAGGCCGCTGTGTACGCAGGTGAAGGCCTTGAGGATGTGATGGACGTTGATGCCACTGCCCGTTTCTTCCTCACCAATGACCTTGTTCTTAACCAGGAAATCAACCACCCCAAGAGTACCTATTATCATAAGAATGAGAGCGACCCCAATGGCAAGATTGCCTTTGGCCCCCTGTGGGATTTCGATTGGGGATTCAACTATGAGAACGGGAGCCAGTATTGCTATAGCGGCCAGACATCAAGTGTCATCAAGACTTCAATGGAGGCATACCGTTTCTGGCTTGACATGACAAGCATCGAAATCTTCAAGAAACACTATTACCATGTGTGGAAGGAGTTCATGGAGAACAGCTCTATTGCCGAGTTGCACGATTACATCGACAGTTACTACAACTTTGCAAAGACCTCGTTCCAGAACAATGCCTACGAGTGGGGCAGTAGCTATGGTTTCAGCGAGAGCGACCGTGACCGTGCAAAGCAGTGGGTTCAGGAGCGTGCGAACTACATCTACAACAACCTTGAAGAGTATGATATAAATGACCTTATATACACCTTGCCTGGTGATGCCGACCTCAACAACCAGTTGACTGTGCACGACGTGGCTGTGATAACAGCTTATATTCATGGCAATGTATACAAACGTTTCAGCGAAGCAAAGGCCGATTTGAATGCCGACGGTTACATTGACCTTGAAGATGCCGATTTGACAGCCGGTGAGGTTATGATGGCCGAGGCACCGTCGGCAACGTATGCCTACAGCACACCGCTTGCAGCAGGCGAACTATATGGCGAGGACGCGGTGCTCGCGCTTGGCGAGGATGCCGTTGTGCCGTTGAACCTCATGCGTTACAGCGGCGAGGAGTATACAGCAATGCAGTTCGACATCAGGGTGCCCGATGGTGTGTTCGTCAATGACATTGTGCCTGCCCAGGCTTTGGCATCGCACAATTTCAGCTACGAGATGCTCGATATGAATACCTATCGCGTTGTGGTCTACTCCGATGAAAACGCGACAATAAGCGGCAGTGATGATGTTCTTGTAAGCCTTGACGCTAACGCGACATCGGTTGTCGAAGAGGATGCCCGCGCTTTTGAGATTGTCAATGCGTATGCCGTTGACGGTAATAACGACGAGGTGCGTTTCAATGACCTGAAGATTGCCTTTAGCCAGGCAACAGGCATTTCCGGTGTCTATGCTACATACTCTGTAAATGGCGGCGACTGCATAACAGTGACATCGCTCGAACCACAGGAAATTGTTGTGTACTCTGTTGACGGCCGTCTCGTTCGCAAGGTACGCGTAAATAGCGGTACAACAAGAATTGCACTGCCCGCGGGTGTGTATGTTGTAAATGGCGAGAAAGTATTGGTTTATTGATACAAACCTGAATATAAACAGCATCGGGGTAGTCATTAGCCACCCCGATGCTGTTTATATGGTAGATGTATTTTTAAAAGACCTTGTGAGGGTAGAGCGGCAGCTCCTTGCAGATGTCCTGCGATACCTCTATGCAATGTAGTGACTCGGCAAACTGCTCGGGGGTACGTGCTCCCACAAGCACCGATGTCACTCCCTCCTGTGCAAGCACCCATGCAAGTGACATTGTGGCAAGCGACTCGCCGCGTTCAACTGCAATTCTGTTGAGGGTATTCAAGTATTCCAATAACTCGGGCGACAGTTTCTCCTGCTGCAGCGAGCCGCCGCGTGCCATGCGCGAGTCGCCTGGTATGCCGCCAAGGTAGCGCGATGTCAGCAATCCCTGTGCAAGTGCCGAGAAGGAGATGAAACCTATTCCCTGCTCCTTGCAGTATGCGGGTATCCCCTCTTCCTGTACTGCCCTGTCGAGCAAGTTCAACCGCCCCTGGAAAATGAGTGGCGGAACACCTTGCTTGCGCAGGAAATCATTTGCATATTTCAGTGCATCGAGCGGCCAGCGCGAAATACCTATGTAAAGCGCTTTGCCGGCGCGTACAATGTCCACAAGCGTCTGCAGTGTCTCGTCGAGCGGTGTCACAGGGTCGTAGCGGTGTATGTAGAAGAGGTCGACATAATCGAGCTGCATGCGCCCAAGGCTCTGGTCAAGGCTTGCCATCAGGTGCTTGCGAGAACCCCAGCTGCCGTAAGGGCCTGCCCACATGTCATATCCGGCCTTTGTGGCAATGAACAACTCGTCGCGGTGTGTGGCAAAATCCTCTTTCAGCATGCGGCCTACCAGTTCCTCGGCTGCGCCCGGTGGCGGGCCATAGTTGTTGGCAAGGTCAAAATGCGTTACGCCGTTGTCGAATGCCAGCCGTGCTATGGCACGTGCATTGTCGTACGATGCATCGGCACCGAAATTTTGCCAGAATCCAAGGCTCACCTTTGGCAGCAGCACTCCGCTGTTGCCGCAACGGCGGTATATCTTGTCGCTGTCACTGTATCTTGTCGCTGAAGCCATATACTTTCCCATAAATGCAATATTTTTCTTTGCGCGCTAAGATAGCAAAATGTTTTTGTTCCGGTACTCTCTTGCGCGTCAATTTGTTGTCAATCATTCAATGTCGGTTGCTCCTTCAATCTGCCTGATGGGGTGCTTGCTGCTCTGCTTTGCGCCGAGCTTGTTAAGCTTGGCACAGGTGTTGAGGATGCTCTGGCCGCTTGGGGCAAGTTTTTTGCCACCATCGTCATAGGCTTTCTGTGCGTTGGCAATGGCCTTTCCTATACTCTCGTAGCTCTCCATGAACATGCCCACCCTCTCAATGATTTCGTTTGCAAGCTCGTAAACCTTCTTGTGGTTCTCGGTCTGTGCAATGTGGGTCCATGTGAGGTTTATCATTCGCAGTGCGGCAAAGAGAGTCTGCTCATCTGCAATGAACACGTTCATCTCCATTGCCTTGCGCCACAGGTCGGGCTGTGCGTTCAGCGCTGTCCACAGCGCACCGGTGTGCGGAACGAACATAATCACATAGTCCATCTTCACCTTGGGTGCCTTTATGTAGGACGAGTAGTCCTTCTTCGACAGCTCCTTCACGTGCTTCTGTATGCTCTCAATGTGTGCCTTCAGGTACTTCTGGCGCTCCTCCTCGGTCTCGGCATTCACATAGTCAATGAATGCGGTGAGCGATACCTTCGAGTCGACGATTATTTCGCGGTTGTTGTCTATGTGCATTATTACATCGGGGCGCAGGTTGCCGCCGGTGTCTGTCCGCACCACGTTGTCTGCCGCGTCGCGTATCGTGGCCTGTATGTCATAGTGTATGCCCTGTGTGAGGCCCTGCGAGGTGAGCAACTCATCGAGCACGCGCTCGCCCCAGTCTCCCTGCACTTTGCTCCTGTGCTTGAACACACGTGCAAGCTCGTCGGCGCTCTCCTTGGCAGCCGCGCTGTGGCGCATCATGTTCTCAATATTTGCCTTCATCTCGCTGCTCAGCTCGGTCTGCTTCAGTGTGCTGTCGCTCATGGTCTGCTTCATCTTCTCTATTGTCTCGCGCAACGGGGTCACAATCTGCTCAATGTTGCTGTTGCTCGATTCGGCAAACTCCCTCTGGCGTTGCTTCAGCATCTCGTCGGTGGCGCTCTTCACCTGTGCACTCACCCTTGCCATTGTCTCGTCAAAAAGCTCCTGTTGTGCCTTGGTGGCCTCGGTGTGCCTTCTCTCCTGTGCAGCCATCGCATCGGCACACTGTTTCTCGGCATCGGCCTTCGCTTGAGCAATGCGCTTCTCGCATTCGGCCTTTATGCTCTCAATCTGTTCCTTTGTCTCGGCCTTCGCCTCGGCCATCTGCTTTTGGAAGCTCTGTGCTGCCTGCTCGGCATTCGCCCTCTCGCTCTCAAGCTGCCACTGCAGCTTGTCAATGGTGTTCTGCATTCCCTTGCTCTTGCCACGTGCAACAACAATGCCAATCAATACTCCCAATGCCACTCCCAGAATAGTTGCAAAAATGATTTCCATAGTATGTTTTTTCTTATGTAAATATTTGTAAAGGCTCTACTGTGCGGGTGCGCAACGATTCGCGTGCCTTGCGAGTGTAGAGTTTTATTACATCGGCCGGCAACCCCGATGCGCGGGCAAACATCCTTGTCTGCGTGGGGAACTTTGCCAGTGCCGTAGCAAGCAACCATGCCACTCCCATGCGCACATAGTATGGCTCAGTGCCCTGCACTGTTCTTTGTTGAGCCGCTTTTGGCTTGCCTTTCCCGGTGCGGTATTCCGATGTTATGCGGTCGAAATCAATCCTCTCCAACTGTGCAAAGACGCGTTCTATCCACTCGTCTTTGAGAAAATATGTCATTGCCGTTACAATGGCAAAGCGCACCTCGAACTCGCGTACGGAGCGGAAATAGGGCTGTAGGAATGCCCATAGCACCTCCTTGTCGGCTTTTGCCATCCATTTGGCATTGGCGCAGTATGAGTCGCACACAGCCCAGTTGTCCATTACCGGCACGTAGCATCCGAGCATTGCCAATCGTTCTGTTAACGTGCACTTTTCAAGGTTTATAAGGAAACCCCATATGACAGTCTCCTCGTAGCAAAGAGTGTTGCTGTCGGCTGCCTCAAAGCATGCGATGACCTCCCTGCCGTTTGTGCAGGTTCTGTGTGAACCGTCGGGCAATGCAATCTCGCCACCCTTGCGCCACAGTAGCTTGGCTACCTGTTTCATCTCGGGTGTGTGTAGTCCCAGCACGCGTCGGCAGGGTAGTGCATTTATCACGCGCAGATGCCCGTCGCGGTAACGTGCATCGTTCTTGAAACGCTCGCACACCAGTGGCTGCAAAAGATGTTCTATCATACTTGCTTTTTGTTTATATCCTGTTGTTTGCGCTCTCCTGTTCCTCTTCAATGAGCTTGCGCTTGCGCTCAATCATTTCCCCGTCGCGCTTGCCAAAGTAGCCGCCTATTGACCCACCGGCGGCTACCACGCGGTGGCATGGAACCTCGGGCGCGAAAGGGTTGCGCTTCAATGCCTGCCCCACGGCCTGTGCGCTGCGGCAACCTATGCGCCGCGCCAGTTCGCCGTATGTGATGGTGATGCCCGGCGGAACATTCAGCACCTCCATGTACACCCGCCGTTGGAACGGCGTGATTTCGCTGCATTCTTCCAAACGTTTGCGTATATTCATTAATGTTATGTTGTCCCAATTGGTGTCATCCCGACAGAGCGTAGCGACGAGGGATCTCTTGTTGTAAGTTAAATGAGAAAATGTAAATGTAGTGCAAATTGCCCGACGTGCCAATTATAATCTTGTGAAAATGCAGCCTCCTAAAAGAATTTTATCGGTATATCTCATCTTGAGCGCAGTGAAAGATCTCTTATATCCGCGAAAACGTGTATCAGTAAACTCAAAAGTTATTTTATTCTCCAAAAAATGTTTAGCTTTGCGTAAATAAAATTCAATTATGGCAACTCTTGAACGAGCAATAGAAATAGCAACCGAGGCGCACCGTGGGCAACTGGACAAGTCCGGTAACGAATATATCGGCCACCCCTTACGTGTGATGGCAATGGGACAGACAATGGAGGAGAAAATTGTGGGTGTGCTGCACGATGTGGTGGAGGACAGCAGCTGGACGTTTGAACAGCTTGCGGCCGAAGGCTTCTCGCCCCGCATAGTCGAGGCGCTGCGCTGTGTGACAAAACTTTCGCCCGACGAACCATACGACAAGTTCATAGCGCGCATAAAGCATAACCCATTGGCCGTGGCGGTAAAGCTCAACGACCTCACCGACAACATGGATATACGCCGTTTGCCCTACCTTTCGGACAAAGATGTCAAGCGCCTGAAAAAATACCTGAAGGCCTACAAGCTGCTCACCGGCACCCCAACATACTCCGTCTATGCCTGCCGTCAGGAGTTCCCAAACGCCTATGCCCCGTGGAGCGAGGAGGATGACACAGTGCTTACAGCCATGTGGCGCGAGGGCGCAACAATAGAGGAACTCTCCGCGCACTTCCATCGCAAACCCGGCGGCATCAAGTCACGCATAAAGAAACTGGAACTGGGAAAAACATACGGAGTAAAAGAGTAGGGCGCCAATAGACGTTGACTAAAATCGCGAATTTGTCATTCTGAACGTATGTGAAGAATCTTGAGTTTGGGAGGTGTATTGTTCTAGGCTCACCTGCAAAAGTTGGGGGACGAGAAAACTCGCTTTCGCTCGTCGTTAAATTCTCCGGCATTCCTCAACCTTAATTGTTCACTTGTATTTTTCTTCAAGTCTTTCTCTCTGTACTTTTTTGAAAAAAGTACCAAAAA
>JAZOOF010000012.1:0-40664 GCA_045654885.1 Bacteroidaceae bacterium | reverse complement strand
TAATAATTGTTCGCATTTGGAAAAGATTATATTTGGTTCCGTGGTTACTTTTGTCGGAGAAGACGCATTTGAGAAAGTGGATAATTATGTTGATGGAGGCTGTGAACTTGTTCTCAACAAGGAACAAGTAAATGTTGAAGGACTTTCTCCAGACCTTACAAACAAAACATGGGCTGGACATACTTGGAAAAGCATCACATTGCGATAGTAAACATTTATGGTTAGTGAGTTTACTTCTCACTGACTCTCAAAAAACGATAAAGCCAATGGAAACAGAAGTTTGCGATTAAGCGAGAGCAATGCCAAGTTTTCTTGAGTGTTGCCGAGGTGCGAAGGAGGAAGACCGAAGATCAAATAATGCCAGTCCCCATCGTTTCATTACGGTGGGGATTTTTTATGTCTTTTAGTGGATAGACTTGCTACTATATAAAGATTAGATATTAAACGAAATAATGTGGGACAATATTTTCAGAATATATTCTCGGGGGACAAGAAATTGGCAAAGAAAATCATATCAAATACAAGTACAAGCATCAATTTGCAGAAATAATCATTTGCATTTAGACTATATATTTTTGTATTGCTGTGTTTTAACCCCTAAAAATAGCTAAAATACAGACTCAATATATTGTATATCAATGAGATATACACTTATTTAGTAGGTTTTTTTATTAGTTATTGTAGAAAGTGTAAATCACTGATAATCAATGCTGTATATTTTACTACTTGCCGATGCAGAAATTTGTGAATAAGTTGCCGAATGCTTCGTCGATTGTGGTTTAGTTTACAATTTCGCAGACGTTGTAGATAGCAGCATTCTGTTTGTCAGAATATGAATCCCACCGAGAAGCTAAGGATGTTGTCGCGGCGGCTAGAGGTGAATATCTTACCGTCGCTGTGCGAAATTATGTGGCTTGCGGCCTTGTTGAGGCCTACATCATAAGTTATGTCAAGGAATACGCGGCTGATTTTTATTCCCAGGCCGGCCTCCCAAAAGTAGGTCTTGTTGTTGAGCACCTCCTCCAGATTATCATATTTGAAGTGCTTGAACTGTTGTTTGCTCAGCGATGGAAAAAGGAACTTTGTTCGTGGCCCGGTGAAGATGCTCAAACCGTAGCGTCCTTTCTGCACAACGTTGAAACCAAAGAGAATAGGCACCTGCATGCAGTATGTCCTCAGGTCATAGACGGTGTTGTTGGGTACAAAGTTCTCTTCACTGTTCGCCTGCCGGTCATGAAAATCGAAGTTGTGGTTGGTGATGCCGAATGTGCCTTCGGTCTGCAGGTAGAACTTACCCTTTGTCACCCTGGCAAAGAGCGAAATGGCATATCCTATCTTGTTGCTCTGTATGTTATTCGTGTCGAACTCGTAGCCCTCGATGCCAAATTCGGGGTCGTTGTATGTCACTGCCTGGAAACCGGCCTTCATTCCAATATTGTAGTGTACCTTTTCCCTCTCCTGTGCTGTGGCAAGAAGAGGGAAAACTGCAATCAAGGCCAATATAAGGCAACGCATTCTCATACCTTATTTTTTCTTTACGCTCCAACCGAACTTGCCAATGAAATCGCCCAAGTGGAAGTATTTGCCGTGGGTGTATACCAACGGGTCGGCAGCCGCAAGGTTCCACTCGCCGGTTACGGGGTCGAGGTAGCGGTCGTCGGCCTGTACGTTCACAACCTCGGCAAGGAACATGTCGTGTGAACCAAGGGGAATTATCTGCTTTATCTTGCATTCGATGCTGAGTGGCGATTCGGCAATGATTGGCGCCTTAACGTTTACCGATGGCGCGTATGTCAGTCCTGTCTCCTTGGCCTTGTCATAGTCCTTGCCCGAACGCACACCGCACCAGTCGGTTGCGCGTGCCATGTCGGCTGTGGTGAGGTTGATGACAAATTCGCCGGTCTCCTTTATGATGGGGTAGGAGTGTCGCTCGGGGCGCACCGAAATGTAGCACATTGCGGGGTTTGTACATGTCGTGCCCACCCACGATACTGTGAGCATGTTGTAGTTCTCGGGCTTGTCGCCGCATGTTATAAGCACTGCAGGCAACGGATATATCATTGTACCGGGTTTCCAGCTTATCTTCATCTTTTACAAAAGTGTTATGTCGTCAAGGCTTACCTCCTTCTCGCAGTAGCGGCATTTCAAGGTATGTGTCTCGCGGTTCGCTACATAGAAATGGGTCTCCATTGGCTCGTTGTTGGTAATGCAGTTGAGGTTGTTGCACTTGATGATGTTGTGTATCTCATCGGGCATCCTTACCTCACGCTTCTCTACAACGCAATAATCGCGTATGGTGTTCAGTACAACATTGGGTGCAACGACTGAAATCTTGTTTATCTCGTCGTCGGTGAAGAATCTGTCCGAAATCTTTATAAGTCCCTTCTTGCCCAGCTTTTTGCTCTCAAGGTTGTAACCTATTGTCACATTGTTGCCCATAGCGGGGATGTTGAGCAGGTTGACTACTGCAAAAAGCTTGTCGGCGGGGATGTGGTCTATTACGGTGCCGTTGCATAGTGCCGATACCTGCAATGCGGTCTTCTTATTGTCGTTCATGGTCTTTTGCTTTAAATGTTGATACCTAATACATCGCATATGATTGCCTCGCGCACATACAGTCCGTTCTGCGCTTGTTGGAAATAGTATGCCTTGGGGTTGGCATCCACATCCTGTGCAATCTCATTCACGCGTGGCAACGGGTGAAGTATGCGCAGGTTCTCTTTTGTGTTTGCAAGCATTGCATTTGTAAGACGGTAGCAGTTCTTTACCTTCTCATACTCCATTACATCGCTGAAACGCTCGCGCTGCACGCGTGTCATGTATATGATGTCGGCATCGGCAATTACATCCTCGTTGAACTCGGTGGTCTCGGTGTAAGGAATGTTGTTCTTCTGGCAGAAGAGTCTGTATTCCTCGGGCATGCGGAGCTCTTCGGGTGATATGAAACAGAATGTGGGGTTGAAGTGACGCATGGCATGGAGCAGCGAGTGTACTGTTCGGCCATACTTCAGGTCTCCCACAAGATGAATCTTCAAGCCCTCGAGCGTGCCCTGTGTCTTTTTTATTGAGTAGAGGTCGAGCATTGTCTGCGACGGGTGCTGGTTGGCACCGTCACCGGCATTGATGATGGGTACCTGTGACACCTCGCTTGCATAGCGGGCAGCACCCTCGAGCTTGTGGCGCATGGCAATGACATCGGCATAGCTCGATACCATCATTATGGTGTCCTTCAACGTCTCGCCTTTTGTTGCAGAACTTGTTGCCGCATCGCTGAAACCGATGACGCTTGCTCCCAGGCGGTTGGCTGCTGTTTCAAAACTAAGACGTGTTCTTGTGGATGGCTCAAAGAACAGTGAGCCGACTATTTTCCCCTTCAATATCTCCCTGTTGGGGTTTTCTTCAAACTTCTCGGCAACTTCGAGCAATGACAGAATCTTCTCGCGCGAGAGGTCGTTGATGGATACAAAGCTCTTGCTTCTCATTTTCGGTATCTTTTTAAAGAAAATAAATTTCTTGTAAAGGTAGGTCAATAATATCTTTTAAGCAATACCCGACGAGGAATTTATTTCAAAAAACTAAAGGTGGCGCAAAGCTTGTGTGTTATTGGAAAAATTATATTAAATTTGCAAGTCTATGATTTCCCGGCAATGGTGCCGCGGAAAGTATTTTTTAACGAAACGGATATGAAAAAGACAAAAAGGGTTCTTCTGGTGTTGTGGTGCCTTCTTGCAATAGGTGTATTTGCGGTAGCGTTCCTTTTCTTTGCGATTTCTCGCGGATGGGTAGGTTATGTGCCCGACACGAGCGAGCTCGAGAATCCGCAATATAAATATGCTTCCCAAATAATTTCGGCCGATGGCAAGGAGATGGGAACATGGTCCTACAGCAAGGAAAACCGTGTGCGTGTGGAGTTTGACGATATACCGTCGCACCTCATTGAGGCTCTTGTGGCAACCGAGGATGTGAGGTTCTACGAACATTCGGGCATCGACGGCAAGTCTTTGTTGCGTGTCATTGTAAAAAGCGTCATCCTCCAGCAGGAGAACTCCGGCGGTGGCAGTACAATCACCCAGCAGCTTGCCAAGCTGCTCTATTCGGGCACTTCGGGCAGCATACTCGACCGCATCTACCAGAAGCCCAATGAGTGGGTGATTGCCGTGAATCTTGAACAGCAGTACACCAAGAATGAGATTCTTACAATGTATCTGAACAAGTACGACTTCGGTTACAATGCCGTCGGTCTTGCAAGCGCCGCGGGTATCTATTTCGGCAAGCAGCCGAGTGAACTTAAAATAGAGGAGGGTGCCATGCTTGTGGGCATGTGCAAGAACTCGTCGCTCTATAACCCGCGTACCCGTCCCGACAAGACCCGCGACCGACGCAACGTTGTTCTCTCACAGATGGAGAAGGCCGGTTACATTACCGAGGCCGAGCGCGACTCATTGTCTGCCCTGCCTTTGGTTCTCAATTATCGTGCGGCAAGCCACAACGAGGGTATTGCAACCTATTTCCGCGAATATCTGCGTCTTTATATGACCGCCAAGAAGCCCGAGCGCAAGAACTACCGTGGCTGGCAGATGCAGCAGTACTATGACGACTCTTTGCGTTGGGCTACCGATTCGCTCTTTGGCTGGTGCAACAGACACGTGAAGCCAAATGGCGAAAAGTACAACATCTACACCGATGGACTGAAGATTTACACAACCATCGATTCGCGCATGCAGGCCTATCTCGAAGATGCCGTTAAACAGCATGTCGCCGGTAAACTGCAGACCGATTTCTTCAAGGCGAAAAAGGGCAAGAAATCAGGCCCTTTCAGCAGCGACCTTTCAAAGGACGAGATTGACAAGATAATGGAGCGCAATATGAAGCAGACCGAGCGCTATCGCCTCATGAACAAATGCGGATACTCGCAAGAGGAGATTGAGGAGGCTTTCAATACAAAGCAGAAGATGACTGTCTTTACCTATAAGGGATTGAAGGATACGCTCATGACACCAATGGACTCAATCAAATACTACAAATATTTCCTCCGCACCGGTGCCATGTCTATGGACCCGTTGTCGGGCGAAGTAAAAGCCTATGTGGGCGGAACCAACTATCACTATTTCAAGTATGACATGGTGAGCAGCGGCCGCCGTCAGGTGGGTTCGACAATCAAGCCTTTCCTCTATTCCTTGGCTATGGAACGCGGCTTCTCGCCATGTGACGAGACTCGCAACGTTGAACAGACCCTCTTCGATGACCTCGGTCGTGTGTGGAAACCAAGAAATACCGGCCGTGAGCGTTATGGCGAGATGGTGACACTGCGTTGGGGATTGTCAAAGTCGAACAACTGGATTTCTGCCTACCTGATGAATCAGCTCAGCCCCTATTCCTTGAAGAAACTAATCCACGAGTTCGGTCTCACAAACCAGAGCATTGAGGCTACACAGTCTCTCTGCCTGGGTTCATGTGATGCTTCGGTCTCCGAGATGGTGAGTGCATACACCGCTTTTGTGGGCAAGGGCATGCGTGTCGCGCCATTGATGGTAACCCGCATAGAGGACAATGCCGGCAATGTCATCGCAACATTCTCGGCCAACAGAAACGAGGTTATCAGCCGCGAAAGCTCATACAAGATGATAGATATGATGCGCGGTGTCATAAACGAAGGAACCGGCTATCGCCTGAGGGGTGTGTATGGGATAAAGGCCGATATGTGCGGCAAGACTGGTACCACCCAGAATATGTCCGATGGTTGGTTCGTGGGCTATACTCCATCGCTTGTTACAGGCTGTTGGGTGGGTGGCGAGGAACGCAATATCCACTTCGACAGAATGAGCGAAGGACAGGGAGCAGCAATGGCACTGCCCATCTATGGCCTTTACATGCAGAAAGTGTACAAGGACAAGTCGCTGCCATATAACGAAGAAGAGGTGTTTGATATCCCCGAGGATTTCGACCCCTGCCGCAGCAAGTTCCTGATACCCGCAGATGAGGAGGACGGGGACGAAACAGAGGATGGCAATGTTGCTGTCGAGGAAAATACGTCCGATGGCTTCATATCATTTGAGGAAGAGGATGAGCAACAGGAGGGCTTTGATGATATTTTTGAATAAATAGTGATTACGGACCTTATTCTATAGTTCTATAAAAATGAAGTTTGTAGGTATAATACCGGCCCGCTATGCTTCGACACGTTTCCCGGGTAAGCCGTTGGCGATGTTGGGTGGAAAACCTGTGATACAGCGGGTCTATGAGCAGGTGAAGGAGTGTTTTGACGAGTTGTATGTCGCTACCGACGACAACCGTATCAAAGATGCGGTGTTGGCTTTTGGCGGCAATGTGGTCATGACGTCCCCCGATTGCAATAATGGTACCGAGCGTTGCCTCGATGCATATAAACGCCTTGCTTTGGAGTGTGATGTCGTTGTCAATATCCAGGGCGACGAGCCTTTCATACAGCATAAGCAGGTTGAAGCGTTGAAGGCATGCTTCGATTCTCCCGAAACCGATATTGCCACCCTTGTGAAACCTTTTGAAGCCGGCGACGGCCTGGAGCGCCTTGAGTGTCCCAATTCGCCCAAGGTGGTACTCAACGAAAAGGGCTATGCTCTCTATTTCAGCCGCTCGGTGGTGCCCTATCTGCGTGGGGTAGAGAAGGAGAGGTGGCTCGAATCCCACACTTTCTACAAGCATCTTGGCATATATGCCTACCGTGCTGGTCTGCTTGAGACGCTTACAACCCTGCCGCAGTCGCCAATGGAAAAGGCCGAGTCGCTGGAACAGCTCCGTTGGCTTGAGAATGGCTACAGGATAAAGGTTGGTGTTACAGACATTGAAACTATCGGCATTGATACCCCCGAGGACCTTGAACGTGCAAAAGCCTTTGCTGCATCTATTGGTTTTGCCTGGAACGATTGATTATGCCACAGCCACCCGTAATAAAACCGATGTCGCTTGAGAACCTTGCATTGCCTCGCCTGGAGGTGATGCCTAACGGTGTGCCCCTATACAGGCTCGACGGTACCGACAAAGGTGTCGTAAGACTCGATGTTCTTTTCAAAGGCGGTTATGCCGTGCAGGGCAAGCCTCTGTTGGCGATGTTTACAAACAGGATGCTGCGCGAAGGAACCGCTGCACTATCCGCTGCCGAAATTTCACAGAAACTCGATTACTACGGTGCTTGGATAGACATGTATTCGTCGCAGAACTGTAACCATATCACCCTTTATACAATGTCCAAGCATCTGGCGCCCTTGTTGGGTGTGCTTGAGGATATGGTAAAACATCCGCTCTTTCCGCAGGAGAATTTCGACACTGTAAGGCGCAACAACCGTTCCTACTTTACAGTCAATTCGCAAAAGGTTGATGTTGTATCGCAGCGATATTTCGAGAACAGCCTTTGGGGCGCAGAACACCCCTTGGGACATGTTGTTGAGGCTGCTGATTATGATGCCATAACACGTGACGATATACGGGAGTATTACAATAGCTATTACGGTAGCCGCAACTGCACCATGTTTATTGCCGGTTCTGTCGATGATGCCATGCTTGCAGCCATTGCTGATTGCTTTGGCAATGAAGTCTGGGGCTGTGATAATGAATGTGGCGAATCTGAATTGGCGTTGCCATGTCCGCAAGCGGGCCGTCGCACAGTAATAGTGCCCGGAACCATGCAGAGTGCCGTGAAGATGGGCTTTATGGCTATGGATTCCTCGCACCCCGATTTCCACAAGTTCCGTTTCCTTTGTGTGCTGCTTGGTGGTTATTTCGGCAGCCGTCTGATGAGCAATATACGTGAGGAGAACGGATATACCTATCACATAGCGGCCGAAATGGATGCCTATGGTGAGCGCAATGCCTTCATGATAAGCTCAGAGACTGCAACAGAGTATGTAGAGCCTCTGATACAGGAGGTCTATAAAGAACTGGACCGCCTTGTTGCCGAACCTCCAAGTGAGTCCGAGATTGAGCTTGTGCGCAACTACATAATGGGTGAGTTGTGCCGCGAGTACGAGGGGCAGTCGGCAAAGTCCGAGGTCTTTATCAATGCATGGCTTTCAGGTGTCGGCTTTGACTCGGTAAACCGTTATATCGATGAGATAAAGAACGTTACACCGGACTCTCTTCATCGCCTTGCACGTGAGTATTTCAGAAAGGAGAATATGATAGAGATTATAGTAGGCTGATGTAAGTGGGCTGCATAGGTTCTGCCCCCCGCGGTTATACAAATTTACGATGAGCGATTTTTTATAAAATAAATTGCTCATCGTTCTTTTTTTTCAACTTTGTTTTTATCTTTGCGATATAATAGAATAATTGTGCCTGTCCGGGGGCGGTGCTCCCTTCGGGCTGTGTATAAAGAAATAGCAACGGCTGATGAAACGTTTTTTTACCATTATATTCCTGGCTGCATTCTCAACCTCTCTCCTTCATGCCCAAGCAGGCGCAGAGAGTGGGGCGGAATCCTCGTCAAATCCCATTCTGAACATTTTTAAAAACAAGAAAAAGGAGATTGTTACCGTCACTCTGCGCGACGGCTCGGTCTATACCGGTGAGCTCAAGAGAAAGCGTCCGCACGGTAACGGCACGGTGCAGTATGCCAACGGCGAAAAATACAACGGAACTTTCCTCAATGGCTACCGCCATGGCTCGGGTGTATATGAATACAGGAACGGCGATGTTTACAAGGGTGACTACAATGAGGGAAAAAGGCAAGGTGCCGGCATCTATGAGTATGCCGACGGACGCAAGTACGAGGGCAGTTGGGTAGATGACTACATGCAGGGATATGGCCGTCTCGATTATCCCAACGGCGACTATTATGTAGGCGCGTGGGTGCTTGGCAAGCGTGTCGGAAGCGGAACATACATCTATGCCGACGGTGCAATATATACAGGTGAGTGGAGGGACGACAAGTATAATGGTGTCGGCACGTTCATCTGGAGAGATAACAGCCGTTATGTAGGTCAGTGGAAGAACGGCCGTCGCAATGGTGTGGGTAACTACACCTCTCCTGCAGGCGATAACTATGACGGCATGTGGGCACTGAATGTTTGTGAGGGCAAGGGGCGTTGCCGTTATGCCGACGGTTCTCTCTACGAGGGTGAGTTCAAGGACAATCAGTGGCATGGTAACGGTAAATATATCTCGGCCGACAGCACTGTATATGAGGGCGCTTTCAAAGAGGGATTGCGCAACGGCACGGGAACCATGTATTTTGCTAATGGAGATGTATATACAGGTGAGTGGAAGGACGATGTGCGTTGTGGCGAAGGAACATACACCTGGGCCAACGGCGATGAATATAAAGGCTCTTGGGAAGACGATGTCATGAATGGTTCCGGTGTGCTTCGCCTGGCCGATGGCCGCAGATATAAGGGTGGTTTTGCCGAAGGGCTTGAACATGGTGCCGGCGTTGCAACCGATACCGACGGTACACGCTACGAGGGTGTCTTTGTCGAGGGGCAGCGTAATGGCAGTTTCATCGTTAAGGATGCCGATGGCAATGTAGTCCGCGAGTGTGAATATAATTTGGGAATAATCGATTAAAACATATACTGCTATGGTTCTTGATTTGTTGGAAAACATTGAATTATACGAGGCTCTGAATCCTCATTTTTCGAAAGTGGTTGATTTTTTGCAGAATACAGACCTTTCCGCTCTTCCGCTCGGTAGAAACGAAATATGTGGCGACATTGTCTATGCCAACGTAATGGAAGTGAAACCGAAAAGCAAGGACGAGGCATTTATTGAAATCCATCGCCGTTACATCGACATACAGATACCGCTGTCGGCCGACGAGACAATGGGCTATACCCCGATAAGCGAGTTGCCCGAGGCTGACTATGACAGCGCAGGCGATGCTGCTGTCTACCCTGTAGGAATGCCGGCAAGGGACTATTTCAATGTGCACAAAGGGGAGTTTACGATTTTCTTCCCGCAGGACGGCCATGCGCCGGCAATTACGGCAGCGCCACTCAAAAAAGTGGTAATAAAGGTTGCTGTTGAATAAAAAAGAAGAACTAATAATAACCATAATAACATATAGTATGCTGAAACTTGTAGAACGTGACAGCTATTTGGAACCATTTAGCTTGAGTATCGAGGGACGTTACCAGTATTTTGTGAACCGCCTGAAGCAGTTTACAAAGAACGGCCGTCAGACATTGTCCGACTTTGCTTCGGGTTATCTCTATTTCGGTTTGCACCGCACATCAACGGGGTGGGTATTCCGCGAGTGGGCACCCAATGCAACAAAGATTGTTCTCATTGGAGACTTCTCGAACTGGGAGGAACTCCCCGAGTATGAACTGAAGCCTCTTGCAGGCGGTGTGTGGGAACGCAAGATGCCAAAGAAGGCGCTTTCTCACGGTCAGCACTACAAGATGAAGGTCTATTGGAACGGCGGCTGTGGCGAGCGCATCCCTGCATGGGTGCGTCGAGTTGTGCAGGACGAGGCAACAAAAATCTTCAGCGCGCAGGTTTGGGCTCCCGAGCAGGAGTATGAGTTCAAGAACAAGAAGTTTGTTCCCAAGAGCACTCCGTTGCTCATCTATGAGTGCCACATTGGTATGGCGCAGGAGGAGGAGAAAGTCGGTACATACCGCGAGTTCCGCGAGAAGATATTGCCACGTGTAGCAGCCGACGGCTATAACTGCATACAGATAATGGCCATCCAGGAGCACCCCTATTATGGCAGCTTCGGATATCACGTATCCAACTTCTTTGCTGCATCGTCACGCTTCGGTACCCCCGAGGAACTCAAGGAACTTATCGATGCTGCTCACGGAATGGGCATTGCCGTGATTATGGACCTTGTTCACTCTCATGCTGTGAAGAACGAGAACGAGGGTCTTGGCCTGCTCGACGGCAACCCTGCACAGTATTTCTATGGCGACGACAAGCGCGTTCACAGTGCTTGGGATTCGCTCTGTTTCGACTATGGCAAGAACGAGGTTGTCCACTTCCTCCTCTCAAACTGCAAATACTGGCTCGAGGAGTTCAAATTCGACGGATTCCGCTTCGATGGTGTAACTTCAATGATATACTACAGCCATGGCCTTGGTGAGGCTTTCTGCAGCTATGCCGACTACTACAATGCTGGCCAGAACGGCGATGCAATCTGCTATCTCACCCTTGCCAACAAGCTCATCCACGAACTCAATCCAAAGGCAATTACCATTGCCGAGGAGGTTTCGGGTATGCCGGGCCTTGCAGCTCCCATTGAGGATGGCGGTTACGGATTCAACTACCGCATGGCAATGAATATCCCCGATTTCTGGATAAAGATAATCAAGGAACGTAAGGACGAGGACTGGAAACCATCTGAAATCTTCTGGGAACTCACCAACCGCCGCAAGGACGAGAAGACAATCTCATATGCCGAGAGTCACGACCAGGCACTTGTAGGTGACAAGACAATCATCTTCCGTCTTGTCGATGCCGACATGTATTGGCACTTCAACCGTGGCGACGAGACATACATGGTGTCACGCGGTATTGCACTGCACAAGATGATACGCCTCATGACACTCTCTACCATCAATGGCGGATATCTCAACTTCATGGGTAACGAGTTCGGCCATCCCGAGTGGATTGACTTCCCGCGCGAGGGCAACGGTTGGAGCCACAAGTATGCCCGCCGTCAGTGGAGTCTTGTCGACAATCCTGCCTACAACTACACTTTGCTCGGCGAGTTCGACAAGGCAATGGTCGACTTGATTGGTAGCGTGCGCAATTTCCAGAACCGTCCGGTACAGGAAATATGGCACAACGACGGCGACCAAATTCTCGCTTTCTCACGCAAGGATTTGATATTCGTCTTCAACTTCAGCCCCAACCGTTCATTCACCGATTACGGTCTGCTTGTTCCTGAAGGCTCATACTCGATAGTACTGAATACCGATTCCGAGCGTTTTGGCGGCAATGCGCTTGTCGACGAGACACAGACACACTTTACACAGTATGACAGGCTCCATGCACGTCGCAAGAAGGGATGGCTCATGCTCTATCTCCCTGCACGCACTGCAATGGTGTTGAAAAAGAATAAGGAATGAGAAATACCGAAGAGAAACGTTTGCAAAGAGTGGTGGCAACAGTGTGTGCCACACTCTTTGCTGTTTTTGCCTTTTTGTTCGTGGCGGTGTATCAGGCACCTCTGCTCGAAGCTTTTTATAATGAAGTGGCAACCGGCAAACTCGATTATAATCCATGGTTTGTGGGTGGAGTAGTGTCGCTCTTGCTCACGCTCTTGGCTCTGTGGCTCAACCGCTTTGCCAAGCTGCGTCGCGAGTGGACCGCGCTTGCCTTTCTGCCCTCGGCACTGCTGTTGGCCTTCATTACCGACATTGACCGCGGACTCTACACCGGCAGCGCAATCTCCTCTTCCTGGATTTATATTTTTGTAGCCTCTCTACTGCTATATGCCTTTGTGGCATTTGTGCTGCGTCGTATACTTTTTAAGAAGATAAAAGATGCAAGAATGGTCACCAACAGGGTGCTGTGGCACAATATGGTGATTATTGTACTCTCGATATGCCTCATAGGTGCTCTTTCCAACAGTGAGGAGAATTTTAAACGCGAGACTCTTGTGATGTCGCACTGCAATCGTGGCGATACCATTAAGGCTTTGAGGGTGGGGTATACCTCTCTCGATGCATCGCGTGAGCTTACGGTGATGAGGGCTTATGTGCTTGCTTGTACCGGAAAACTTGGCGAACATCTTTTTGAGTACCCTCAATATTATGCCACCGATGGTTTGCTGCCGGCAATGGAGCGCACATCGCCACTTGTCCCCGACAGTGTATACTCCTTGCTTGGTGCAAAGCCCGATGATGGTGAGACTACTGCGGATTTCCTATCGCGCATAGCGCATGCCGACAGTGTGTCAACTATTGTAAGGGGTTATTATCTCTCCTCTCTTTTGCTCGAAAAGAGACTTCTTGAGTTCAAGGACGAGGTGATAGGCTTCTGTGGAGCCGAGAGCGTTGACAGCCTGCCAAAGCACTACCGCGAGGCTTTGATGCTATATGCCGACATTGAGGGCGAACAGGAGAACTTGCCTTTTGAACTGCATGATGTTGAAATGCGTGAGGCGTTGGAACGTCTGCGTGCCGAGGAGGCAAAGTATGACGATGCTTTTGTGCGTGGTAACTATGTCCGTCGCAACTTTGGCCACACCTACTGGTGGTATTTCCTCTACTCCAATTAAAGCATGTAGAGTTACTTCTTTTTGTGGCCGGAAAACCCGTAAATGCAAAAAAGTTTTCTTTTTTCTTCATTTATTTGCAAAATAATTTTGCAAACATTAAAAAAGTAGTTTATATTTGCAATGCTCTCTACAAGAGAGTAATGATAGTATAGTTTTTTCTTAGTTGTTTAGTAAATGTTGGGAGTGCCTCTTTGTGAAAAGGGGTACTTCTTTTTTGTTCTGAAAAGAAGTGCACCTTTCGACGACGCTTGCAGCGTTTAGTCACGCCGCGCGGGTCGCTAAAAAGCAAGTGGAGTCAAAAGCACATTTCTTCTTTTTTTTGAAAAGAAGTACCCCTTTCGCTAAAGCATGCAGCAAAAGGTCAAGCGCAGCATAGCCGCAGGTTATGCCGCTTGGGTTGCGATTAGCATGCTTTGGCAAAAGCACATTTATTTTTTTGAAAAGAAGTGCACCTTAAGACGAACTTGTAGGGGCGGGGTCATCCCGCCCATGAAGCACGCAGCAAAAGGTCAAGCGTAGCATTGACGCAGGTTATAGTGTCAGTTAATTCCTCCCCTGTCTTAGGGGAGGTGGTCGAAGAGCGGAGGGGTTGTGGCGGTTGCGAGTCGGAAATTTGTAGCACTGTTTGTAAAACTCCCTCCGCAACTTTGTTGCGGCCTAACGGCACTCCTTTGTGGAGCTAAAGCTTAGTGCTATGGTTACATGCCGTGCATTGCGGTAACCTTCTTATTTCCTGAGTGTAAACTCAAACTTCAAACCACCGCCGTTTCGGTTGGTTACATTGATGCTGCCGCCATGGAACTGCACGGCATGCTTCACAATTGCAAGGCCAAGCCCTGTACCTCCCATCTGGCGCGAGCGCCCTTTGTCAACGCGGTAGAATCGCTCGAACAGGCGCGGTAACTGTTTCTCCTCAACACCGCAACCATCATCCTCGAAACGGATTCTGCACAGCTGCTCATTGTTCTCAACCAAGGAAATATAGATGTTCCTGCCGCCCGAATATGCTATGGCATTCTCTGTAAGGTTGCGGAATATTGAACCAATCAGTGATTGGTTACCATCGATAATCACCTGTTCGTTGAAGTCGGTGTGCAGTGTAAAACGCTCCTCTTCGGGCATTATCTCCAATTCGGCGGCAATCTCATTTATGATGTTGTTTATGCTGACCGGTTCTTTGCCTATGAGCTGGCTGCCATCCTCCATTCGTGTGATGAGTGATACATCGCCAAGCAGGCGACGAAGTCGCTCGTTGTTGGTGTAACATCTTTCAATCAGTTCCTGGCGCTTTTCTTCGCTCAGGTTTATGCCCGAAAGCAGTGTCTCAAGGCACACCTGGATGGATGCCACCGGGGTCTTCAGCTCATGGTTTATGTTGTTGGTGAGCTGGCGCTTTATGCGTATCTTCTCCTGTTCCTCGCGCAGTGTCGCTTCGTAGGCAATATCCCTGTCCTTGATGGTCTGCTGCCATTGGGCATATAATTGCACGATGTGGTTGGAGATAGCCCCAAGCTCGTCATTGGGGAACGGCTCTTCTTCGTCGAATGATTCTCCTTTTTCAGCCTTTGCCGCAAAACGGTTCAGTCGTTCAATGTTCTTTCCCAATCTGCGTGTGGCAAAATAGGCAAGAATACTCATTGCAAGACTGATTGACATCATTGTTCCCATAAAGGTCCAGTCTGTCTTCAGCAGTTCCTTCAGTGCATCGGATTGCGGTATGGCTGTACGAACCACGAACCCCTTTCCACGTGTTGCCGAATAGAAGTATTCCCGTCCGTCACTTGCCGACAGTCGCTCGGTGTTGTGTCCTTTGCCTTTTTTCAGCGCATCGGCCACCTCGGGGCGCAAGCTGTGGTTATCGAGCGAGTCGACGGCGAGCATGTTGTCGTAGATTACAGTACCGTCGAGCGATATTATTGATATGCGCAAATCTTCAAATGGCAACGTGTGGGTCTCGACATACTCCTCAAACGACGGAGCATTCTCGACTGTTTGCAATAGGGTCGTATTGTATAGTTGTAACTGGGCATTGAGGAATTCCGATTTATACTCCTTCTCTCTTATGTATTGAAAACCTACAAAGCATAGTATGATACTCCACGAGAATGCAAGCAACATTAGGAACAGTCGCTTGTGGTAAGATAGTTTAATCACGGAAACCATAGCCGAAACCTGAACGTGTTACAATATATGAACCATATGCGCCAATCTTGGAACGCAGGCGGGTTATGTTTACGTCAATGGTGCGGTCGAGCACCACAACCTCGTCGCTCCACACGCGGCTCAGAATCTGTTCGCGCGAGAGAATCTTGCCACGGTGCGAGATGAGATAGGCCAGCAACTCAAACTCCTTGCGGGCGAGTTTCACCTCTTCGCCATCAACAATGCAACGCTTGAATTCCATATCAAGTTGCAAACCCTCTACCTGCAGCATGTTCGGCTTTTCGCTTGTCGCGCTGTTGCCTTTGTGTCCTGCTGTGCGTCGCAGCACGCTCTTTACTCTTGCAATCACATTGCGCACAGTGTATGGCTTCATAATATAGTCATCGGCACCAATGTTCAGCCCCATAATCATGTCGTCCTCGCTGTCGCGCGCGGTGCAGAAGATTATGGGCACGTCAGCTGTCGTAACATCGGCTTTCATCATCTTCGCCATTTTAATGCCGCTTATCTCTCCCATCATTATGTCAAGGAGTATGAGCGAATACGACTTTAAATCGTATGTCAATGCCTGCTCTGCGCTGAATGCAATGTCAACGTCATAGCCCTCGTTCTCCAGATTCAGTTTGAGAACCTCGCACAGGGTCTCTTCGTCATCTACAATCAATATGCGTTCTGTTGCCATATACTCATATATTATCCTGTTGCAAAAATAGGGAGAAAAACCGAACTTGTAGTTACATCAACTCATATTTAATAAAAATGTAACATTTGTCACTGTAACAACCTTTCAACCGCTTCTTAACCTTTATGTAACATTTATGAAACCTCTCGTCCATACTTTTGCCATCGAAAAAGCAAAAGAGTAATAAATGCTATTGCGAGAGAAGGCATGCATCTCAAGCATCGGTATTTGTTCTCTGTAAAATTCAAGAAAACAATTTAAATGACTATGAAAACAAAATTTATTTTGGCAGGTGTTTTGGCCTGCATTGGTTTGACAACTCAGGCACAGGATGCAAAACCGGAGTCCCCTAAGGGTAAAGCAATCGTTCAGGTGTTCGGAAATTTGAACGCAGGTCTCAGTGGTGGCAATGCAAATGTGGGGTTTGATTTGGAGCGAAGCTACATCGGTTACGAGTATAAACTCGGCCAAGGTCTTTCAGTAAAAGGAGTAATGGACATTGGTAAGTCCAATGATGTCAGCGACTATCAACGTATTGCATACATCAAGAATGCAATGGTGACGTGGAAAACGGGAAACTTGACATTGAATGGAGGTCTTGTCTCAACCACCCAGTTCAATTTTCAGGAGAAGTTTTGGGGATACCGTTACGTAATGAAATCTTTCCAGGATATGTATAAGTTCGGTAGCAGTGCCGACCTTGGTATCTCTGCCACGTACAAATTTACCGACTGGATATCGGCCGATGCTATAATAGTTAATGGCGAAGGCTATAAGAAGATACAGAAGGGCAATGGCTTCAACTATGGTCTGGGTGCTACGTTGACACCTGTCAAGGGTCTTCAGCTCCGTTTATATGCAGGCTTTAATGACAGCGGCGAGAGCGGCAAGGCCGGGGTGGTGAACATGGCGGGCTTTGTTGGATACAAGAACGAGAATTTTACATTGGGTGCAGAGTATAATCATATGCTCAATGCCTCCGGCAAGGTGGGTAATGACCAATTCGGTTATTCGGTGTTCGGCTCGGTGAATTTGCCAAAGAATGTATCATTGTATGCACGTTTCGACGATTTGTACTCAAAGGATAATTGGAACATATCAAAAGATGAGCAGGCCGCCATCCTTGGTGCGCAGTTCAAACTCGGAAACTATGTGAAGATTGCTCCAAACTTCAGAATGAACATACCAAAGGCCGATGGCACTGAAAACAACTACTCTGCATACGTAAGTTGTTACTTCGGATTGTAAATCAAATAATTTCCCAAACATAATTTTAATACTGAATTATATGAAAAAGATTTTTTCGTCAATCATGACATTTGCAGTTGCCCTTGCTTTTACAGCTTGTGGCGGTAATTCAAACGATGCCGGCCGTGAGGCCCAAGAACTTTCGGGAGCAGGTGCCACATTCCCTCTTCCTTTCTACAACGTAGTGTTTGAGAACTTTGCTCAGGTAAATGGTGATGTGGTGGCATACGGCGGCATCGGTTCGGGCGGTGGCGTCCGTAACCTGCGCGACAAGATTGTGGATTTTGCCGGTAGCGATGCTTTCCTTACAGACAAAGAGATGAGCGAAATGAATCCTGTAATACACGTGCCTACCTGTATGGGAGCTGTGGTCTTGGCATACAACCTTGACGGTGTAAGTGAACTCAAGCTCTCGGGCGAGGTGATTGCTGACATCTTTGCAGGCAATATAAAGATGTGGAACGATGAGCGCTTGGCGGCACTCAACCCCGATGTAACACTTCCTGCGGAGGCTATTATCCCAGTGTTCCGCTCTGATGGTTCGGGTACAACATTTGTATTCACTGACTACTTGACAAAAGTAAGCCCGATGTGGGCATCCGATTTCGGTGCCGGCAAGTCTGTCAATTTCCCTTCGGGTCAGGCGGCAAAGGGTAACCCTGGTGTGGCCGGTGTCATCAAGCAGACCAAGAACTCCATTGGTTATGTAGGTTCGGAATATGCCTTCGCGCAGAAGATTCCATACGCAAAAATCCGTAATCAGCGTGGTGAATTTGTTGAACCTAATGCTAATTCTATCTCTGCTGCCGCTTCGGGTAAAATACCTGCCGACACTCGTTGCTCAATCACCAATGCCGATGCTGCCGGTGCTTACCCAATCTCAACATTTACCTGGATGATTATTTACAAGGAGCAGAACTACTCCGGCCGCAGTAAAGAACAGGCAATAGCAACACTTGACCTTTTGAAATATATCCTTTCTGACGAGGCGCAGAACATTACCTCTGAGGTACACTATGCACCGCTTCCTGCCAAGGCAAAGGAACTGAGCATGACAAATTTGAAGAGTGTTACTTTTGACGGTGTAGCAATATTGCAATAACAGAAATCTATGAATGACAAGATTTATAAAGTTATATTATTCATAGCTGCACTGACAATGCCGATAGTGTGCGGGGGCATCGTTTATGCCCTCGTCACTGATGCCTATGAAGCGTTTGAGCATTTCGGGTTCTTTAAGTTCCTTACCTCTTCCGAGTGGAGCTATACCGAAGGTGCAGAACAGTACGGTGCGTTACCTTTCATTACGGGTACGCTGATGACAACGCTTCTTGCCCTTATATTCTGTATTCCATTCTCATTGCCCGTTGCATTGTTCGTAGGCGAGTATTTCAAGGGAACAAAGGTGGCGGCGGTGTTAAGTACCGTTACCGATTTGCTTGCAGGTATCCCATCTATCATCTACGGATTGTGGGGGTTCTACACCCTGCGACCAATCATTATGGCTCTCAATATCTCGCCGCAAGGCTCCGGCATACTCACCGCCTCGTTAGTCTTGGCGATTATGATTATTCCTTACGCAGCATCGCTAAGTGCCGAGTTTATCAAGATGGTACCGAACGACCTGAAAGAGGGTGCATATAGTCTTGGTGCAACCCGTGCCGAGGTGGTACGTAAGGTGGTTTTCCCTGTTGCAGGTTCGGGAATCTTCTCATCCTACATTTTGGCGATTGGTCGTGCATTGGGTGAAACAATGACCGTTACGATGCTTATCGGAAATACCAACAACATTCCCGACTCAATAACCTCTACAGGAAACTCAATGGCATCCATTATTGCCAACCAATTCGGGGAGGCTGATGGTTTGAGACTCTCATCACTCATTGCTATCGGTTTGATTCTATTTTTGATAACTGCAGCAATCAATATGGTGGGAAAGATAATGATTAAACGAGCAAGAATTGTGTAATATGAATAGATTAAGACTAAAAAAACGCCTGGCAAAGGATAAATTCATGCTATGGGGTGTATGCCTTCTTGCTGCTCTCACGGCCGTTCCGCTACTTGCAATATTGGGAGAGGTACTTTTGCGTGGTTATGACCAAATCTCGTGGTCTTTCTTTACAGAACCTACCCCTACGGCATATAAAGCGATGAAGGCCATAGAAGCGGGAGAACCCATACCGGGTGGCATAGCCAACGGTATCATCGGTACAATGATTATGCTGGGTATGGCTGTCGTTGTAGCAGTCCCTGTTGGCATTTTGTGTGGTGCATTCCTGGCAGAGAACGGCAAAAATCGCTTTGCTCAAGCGGTAAGTTATTTGACAGACCTTTTACAGGGTACACCCTCTGTTATTATTGGTATCATAACTTACATTTGGGTGGTAGTTCCCATGAAAGGATACTCGGCAATAGCCGGTAGTGTGGCGCTTTGTATTATGATGCTTCCGCTTATCATCCGTTCCACCGAGGAGACACTTAAAATACTCCCCGCATCGCTCAAAGAGGCGGGATTGGCGTTGGGTGGCAACAAGGCAAGGGTAATGATGAAGGTGCAGTTGCCCGCGGCCTTTGGTGGAATCTTTACAGGAGTGTTGCTTGCTATATCGCGCGTGATTGGCGAAACGGCTCCGTTGATGTTTACAGCCCTTGGATGCTCGCTCATACGCTTCTCCATCGACAAGCCTATTTCGGCAGTTCCATTGTTGATTTGGGAGTTCTTCAACGATCCCAATCTACAAGAGCTTATTTGGGGTGCATCCCTCTTCCTCTTGTTGTTTGTACTTACATTGAACTTATTATCAAAATATCTTGCTAAAAAATGGAATCAGTAAAACCTATATTGGAGTTTAAGAAGACTTGCGTATCATACACCAAGCAAACAATGGCCGTAAAATATGTGTCGGCGGTTATTGAACGAAATACCATCACGGCTATCATGGGACCTTCGGGCTGTGGTAAGTCAACGCTCTTGCGTGCGGTAAACCTCATGCATAATCTCTATCCCAACATCCGCGTTGACGGTGAAATCTTATTGAACGGTGAAAACATATTGTCAATGGCACCTATCGATGTCCGCCGTCGTGTGGGTATGGTATTCCAGCGTCCTGCACCGTTCCCGACAATGAGTATCTATGACAATGTACTGTCCGGATTTGCATTGAACGGTATCAAACTTTCAAAGGCCGAGAAAGATGCAACGGTAGAGCATTGCCTGCGTAGCGTAGCCCTTTGGGACGAGGTTAAGGATGTACTCAACAAGAAAGGTACTTTCCTTTCGGGTGGTCAGCAGCAGCGATTGTGTATTGCCCGCGCTTTGGCAATGAAACCCGATGTGCTGTTGATGGACGAGCCGACATCGGCACTTGACCCCATTGCGACAAAGCATATCGAAGAGTTGCTGTTGGAGTTGCAGAAAGAGGTTACCATCCTTATTGTCACCCACAACATGGGACAGGCAAAACGTATATCGTCAAAATCGATGTTTATGTATCTCGGCGAGCTGGTTGAATATGGCGACACCGAAACAATGTTCTCTAATCCATCGGATGAACGGACTAAAGCCTATTTGACAGGCAAGATGGGGTGATCAACACCATCTTTAACCGATAGATAACATGGATGTAATATTTTTGAAACATATTCGATGCTATTTTGTACCCGGAAATTTATAATAAATCTATGGGTATATTACAACTATTTACACTGTTGGGAGCATTGGGAATGTTCCTCTATGGTATGAACCTTATGAGCTCGGGCCTGCAGAAGGCTGCGGGTGACAGGTTGCGTGGTTTTCTTTCGGCAATGACATCCAATCCTTTCAAAGGCGTTCTGACAGGTCTGGGAGTGACATCTGTCATACAATCTTCATCGGCAACGACGGTGATGGTTGTGAGTTTCGTGAATGCCGGATTGCTTACTTTGGTACAGGCTATAGGTGTCATAATGGGTGCAAACATCGGCACCACCGTTACTGCATGGATGGTGTCGTGGCTTGGTTTCAAGGCCGATATCTCAATTCTTGCCGTGCCGTTGATGCTCTTCGGTTTTCTCTTCTCCAATTCAAAGAAGGACAAACGTAAGAATGTAGGCGAACTCATTGTAGGTTTCAGCCTCCTGTTTCTTGGTCTTTCTTTCATGAAGGAATCGGTTCCCGATTTACGCCAAACGCCCGAGGTGCTTGAGTTTGTTACTGCGTGGTCGGCTCATGGCTTCGGTTCGGTGCTGTTGTTCCTTGCATTCGGTACGGTGCTTACACTTGTTCTGCAGTCATCATCGGCAACAATGGCCATAACACTCATCATGCTCAGCATGGGGTGGATTCCGTTCGACATGGCCTGCGCGATGGTACTTGGTGAGAATATCGGCACAACAATCACTGCTAACATTGCGGCATCTGTGGGTAACACCCAAGCAAAACGTGCGGCAATGTCCCACACAATCTTCAACGTCTTTGGCGTAGTTTGGGCATTGATACTCTTTAAACCGTTTTTGAAACTGGTAGGGTATATTACTGAAACGCTTTTCGGACTGCCCAACCCAGCAGCAGATGGGTTTGTGGTTGCTGACTCTGCTTCGGTTGAGGGAACTGCAGCACTTTATGGCTTGTCTATGCTGCATACTTTGTTCAACACTATCAATACCTTGCTGCTGGTGTGGTTTACTCAGTGGATTGCAAAGGCAGTGAGCTGGATTGTCCGCATGCCCGAAAATCAGGAAAAAGAGGTATTCAAACTCAAATATATCTCGGCCGGACCTCTTGCAACGCCCGAATTGTCGGTTGAGCAGGCATTTGACGAGATAATTCATTTTGCCCAAATATCAAAGAACGGAGCAACTTATGCAAAGGAGGCTGTAGAGAATGCTGATAGTGACAAGTTCGAGGAATTGAGAGCGAAACTTGTGAAGTATGAAGAGATTTCAGACCGCATAGAGTATGAGATTGCAACGTTTCTCAATGGCGTGTCGGCCGAGGAAGTGAGTGAAAGCACATCACTCAAGATAAAGGCGATGTACAAGATTGTGGGTGAGCTTGAGTCATTGGGCGATTCGGGCGAGACTATAAGCCGCATACTCTCAAGGAAGAATATACACAAGAAAAACTTTGATGCCGATGCTGTCAAGAACCTTAACGCTATGGCCGACGCTGTGCTTGCTGCATACGATGTTATGATTGAAAACCTTGAGGCAGCCCACAAGGGAACACTCACCGACATTGCAAATGCCTACAATGCCGAGCAACGCCTCAACACGCTGCGCAACAACTACAGGGATGCCGTAATTGAGGAGATGGAGAACGGTGACGGCAACTACCAGACGATGGTCTATTACATGGATATAATGAATACCTATGAACGCATGGGCGACTTCATGATAAACATATCACAGGACCTTGAACGTGGGTTTGTCAATAAGTGATTATTGAACATTGATATTAATATATCGCATTGTTCCTTACATTTGATAAAGGACAATGCGATATGTTTTTTTTATTCTTCGATTTTACCTCCTTCTCTTAAAATCTTTTAAAGAAATAATATGAATATTAAATATAAAACCTTAACTTTGTAAATTGTTGTAATATGCCATGAATTTGGAAAAAAGTACATTTAAAAAAAGGAAACTCTAATCCGATTTTTATGGTTAACTTTGCGTTGTAACTTTTACACTGCTTGAAAGGAATTAAATAAAAACTTTATATAATATGGAAAATAAGATTCAGGAATTGACCGAAAAAATCTATGCCGAGGGCGTAGAGAAGGGTAAGGCCGAGGCAGAGCGTCTCGTGTGCGAGGCCAAGGAGAGTGCTGCCGAAATTGTGAAGAAGGCTCAGGCCGAGGCTGAGGCCATTGTTGCAGCTGCCAAAAAGAAGGCCGAGGAGCTTGAGGCAAATACACGTTCCGAGATTAAGCTCTACGGCGCGCAGGCTGTCGGTGCTTTGAAGTCGGAGATTGCAACCGTGGTAACCGATACAATTGTAAAGAGTGCTGTAAAAGAGGCTCTTGCAGGCGACTCTGTAAAGGCTATGCTTGTAAAGATTGCCGAGCGTTGGAGTTCCGATGAGGCTTTGGTCATTTCAACAGCCGAGGCCGAGGAACTCAAGGCCTACTTCGCAAAGAACGCAAAGGCCTTGCTTGACAAGGGTGTAGAAATCAAACAGGTAAATGGTCTTAAGACTCTCTTCTCTATTGCTCCCGCCGATGGCTCGTATAAGGTTAATTTCGGTGAGGCAGAGTTCGAGGCTTTCTTCAAGTCATTCCTCCGTCCACAGATGGTTGAACTGTTATTCTAATATACAATACTGATTACAATGGCTAACTACTATTGTCAGGTAGCGGGTTTGCCCGATGTTGCTTTCGATGGCAGCAAGGCGGCTTTCACGGTGGAGCGTTTCAGGGACGAACTCTATCCCGCGCTTTCTGCCCGCGACGCAAAATGCGTCGATTTGCTCTTCCTCTCCATTGACAATGCTAATATCCTTGATATTCTGAAGCATGGCGAGGAGGCAAAGATTGCGCAGGTCGGCTGCTACGGCAAGGAGGAACTGTTGGATATCATCGCCTCGGCAAAGGATGGCGATGCTCCAAGGAAGGATGTTCCATCCTATCTGTACCGCTTTTTCGATTATTATTTTGCCAACGAGAGCAACGAGAATATCATCTGGAACGATGTGCTGAGCGCATATTACTATGACTATGCGACATCCTCTTCAAACAAATTCGTTGCCGGGTGGTTCGCGTTCAACCGCAATGTAAACAATATTCTTGTCGCTTTTACAGCACGCAAGTACAGGATGAACATTGCCGATGTTGTCATTGGCGACGACGAGGTTGCAACCCTTTTGCGCACCTCGGCAGCACGCGATTTTGAGCTATCGGGCGCGCTCGACTATTTCGAGACGGTGCAGCGCCTTAGCGAGAACGGCAAGCTGCAGGAACGCGAGCACCAGCTCGATGAACTGCGTTGGCGCTGGCTCGACGACAACTCGGTGTTCAACTATTTTACCGTTGAACGTCTTTTCGTCTTCCTGCAGAAACTCATCATCATTGAGCGCTGGGATGCACTCGATGCCGAGAAGGGAATGCAACGCTACAACGAGATGATTGCGGAGCTCAAATCGGGTATGGACAAACTCTCTTTCGAGATTTAAGAAAAAAGAAAAATAAACTAAATATAGATATGGCTACAAAAGGAAAAGTAACCGGCGTTATAGCAAACATGGTGCTCTTGGCTGTTGACGGCCCCGTGGCGCAGAATGAGATTTGCTACATTAAGACCGGTGGCGACCGCCTGATGGCAGAGGTCATCAAGGTCAATGGCGCCAAGGTGTATGTTCAGGTTTTCGAGAGCACACGCCGTTTGAAGATTGGTGAGGAGGCGGAGTTTACCGGGCACATGCTCGAGGTATCGCTCGCACCCGGTATGTTGTCAAAGAACTACGATGGTTTGCAGAACGACCTCGACAAGATGGAGGGTGTCTTCCTCAAGCGTGGTGACTACACAAACCCTCTCGACGAGGATAAAATCTGGCATTTCGAGCCAATTGTAAAGGCCGGCGACGTTGTTGAGGCTGCTGCTTGGCTCGGTAAAGTGGAGGAGAACCACCAGAACCTCAAGATTATGGCACCTTTCGGCATCGAAGGCAAATGGACTGTGAAGTCGATTGCTGCCGAGGGCGACTACAAGATTACAGATACAATCGCTGTCATCGCTAATGCCGAGGGCGAGGAGAGAGTGCTCAACATGATTCAGAAATGGCCCGTGCGTGTTGCCATGAGCGACTACAAGGAGAAACCACGTCCATTCAAACTCCTTGAGACAGGTGTGCGCACAATCGATACACTCAACCCAATCGTTGAGGGTGGTACAGGCTTCATCCCCGGTCCCTTCGGTACAGGAAAAACCGTGCTTCAGCACGCTATCTCAAAGCAGGCCGAGGCCGACATTGTTATCATCGCAGCCTGCGGTGAGCGTGCCAATGAGGTGGTGGAAATCTTCACCGAGTTCCCCGAACTCATCGACCCCCATACAGGCCGCAAACTCATGGAGCGTACAATCATCATTGCCAACACATCGAACATGCCTGTTGCAGCCCGTGAGGCTTCGGTATACACCGCAATGACAATTGCCGAGTACTATCGTGCTATGGGTCTGCGCGTTCTGTTGATGGCCGACTCAACATCACGTTGGGCACAGGCGCTTCGTGAAATGTCGAACCGCATGGAGGAACTCCCCGGTCCCGATGCGTTCCCGATGGATATCTCCTCAATCATCGCCAACTTCTACAGCCGCGCAGGTTATGTATACCTCAACAACGGCGAGGCAGGTTCAATTACCTTCATCGGTACCGTGTCACCGGCCGGCGGTAACCTCAAGGAGCCTGTGACCGAGAATACAAAGAAGGTGGCACGCTGTTTCTATGCTCTTGAGCAAGACCGCGCCGACAAGAAGCGCTATCCCGCTGTTAACCCAATCGACTCCTATTCAAAATATATCGAATACCCCGAGTTCGAGAGCTATATCACAAAACTCGTGGGCGACGGTTGGTTGTCAATGGTTAATGAGGCAAAAACTCGCCTGCAGCGCGGTAAGGAGATTGCCGAGCAAATCAATATCCTTGGCGACGACGGTGTACCCGTGGACTACCACGTTACATTCTGGAAGTCGGAGCTCATTGACTTCGTTATCCTGCAGCAGGATGCATTCGACGAGGTCGATGCCGTTACTCCTCTTGAGCGTCAGCAGGAGATTCTGAAGCTTGTTACCGACATCTGTCGCGACGAGTATGAATTCGAAGACTTCCAGCAAGTGACCGACTTCTTCAAGAAGGCTATCAACATCTGCAAGCAGATGAACTACTCTGTCTTCAAGAGCGAGAAGTACAACGCATATTATGCCGAACTGCAGCAGCACCTTGCGACAAAGCAGGCTTAACCGTTAACACATTGAATTATGGCTACAGAAGCATTCAAAAAGATATATACAAAAATCAACTCCATAACCAAGGCAACCTGTTCACTCAATGCAACAGGTGTAGGTTATGACGAACTTGCCACCGTTAACGGCAAGTTGGCCCAGGTTGTTAAGATTATGGGCGACGAGGTAACCCTCCAGGTGTTCGAGGGTACCGGCGGTATTCCTACCGATGCCGAGGTTGTATTCCTTGGCAAGGCTCCATCGCTCAAGGTGAGCGACGAGCTCACAGGCCGTTTCTTCAATGCCTATGGCGACCCAATCGACGGCGGTCCTGCCGTTGAGGGTAAGGAGGTCGAGATTGGCGGTCCATCGGTGAACCCCGTGCGCCGCAAGCAGCCATCGGAGCTCATTGCAACAGGTATTGCGGGTATCGACCTCAACAACACTCTTGTGACAGGCCAGAAGATTCCGTTCTTTGCCGACCCCGACCAGCCATACAACCAAGTGATGGCGAACGTGGCGATGCGTGCCGAGACCGACAAGATTATCCTTGGCGGTATGGGTATGACAAACGACGACTACCTCTACTTCAAGAACCTCTTTACAAACGCAGGTGCACTCGACCGCATCATCTCGTTCATGAACACTACCGAGGACCCTGCCGTTGAGCGTCTGCTCATCCCCGATATGGCATTGACAGCTGCCGAGTACTTCGCTGTTGAGAAGAACCAGAAGGTGCTTGTGCTGCTCACCGACATGACAATGTATGCCGATGCGCTCTCAATCGTCTCGAACCGTATGGATCAGATTCCATCAAAGGACTCAATGCCGGGTTCACTCTATTCGGACCTTGCAAAGATTTACGAGAAGGCAGTGCAGTTCCCCGCCGGCGGTTCAATCACCATCATTGCGGTGACAACCCTCTCGGGTGGCGATATCACACATGCTGTGCCCGATAACACCGGTTACATCACCGAGGGTCAGCTGTTCCTCCGCCGCGACAGCGATATCGGTAAGGTTGTGGTTGACCCATTCCGTTCACTCTCGCGCTTGAAGCAGCTTGTTGCCGGCAAGAAGACACGTAAGGACCACCCGCAGGTGATGAATGCCGCCGTTCGTCTTTATGCCGATGCTGCAAATGCAAAGACAAAGATGGAGAACGGTTTCGACCTCACCGACTACGACAAGCGTACACTCTCGTTCGCAAGGGAGTACTCGGACAAGCTCCTTGCTATCGACGTGAACCTGAACACCACCGAGATGCTCGATGTTACATGGGGTCTGTTCTCACGTTACTTCAAGCCCGAGGAGGTTAACATCCGTCAGGAATTTGTCGACACATATTGGAAAAAATAAGATAATGGTATAATCGTTTATGTCATTCTGAACGTATGTGAAGAATCTTAATGACAGAGATACTTCGTTTCACTCAGTATGACAAAGGACTATATCGTTGCAAAAAATGAGAAAAATAGGAAATGATAGCATTTCAATATAACAAAACATCACTTCAGCAACTCGAAAAGCAACTGAAGATGCGTGTCAGGACCCTCCCCATCATCAAGAGCAAGGAGAGCGCCCTGCGCATCGAGGTGAAGAAGTGCAAGGCCGAGATGGAACTGCACGACGAGGAGTATGCTGCCCAGCTCGAGCAGTACCGCGCGCTCTTTGCGCTGTGGAACGAGTTCGACCCCTCGCTTGTACGCACGGGCGAACTGTCGATAGGGCAGCAGAAGGTGGCGGGTGTCAAGGTGCCGGTGTTGGAGAATGCCAGCTTTGTCATCGGACGCTACAGCCTCTTCAACTCACCCAAATGGTTTGCCGACGGCATTGAGCTGCTAAAGGATATGGCAATGACGGCAATACGCCGCGAATTGCTCAACCGCAAACTGGTGTTGCTTGAGCATGCACGTAAAAAGACCACCCAAAAGGTGAACCTCTTTGAGAAGGTGCAGATTCCGGGCTACCAGGATGCAATCAGAAAGATTAAACGATTTATGGAAGACGAGGAGAACCTGTCAAAGTCTTCACAGAAGATTTTGAAGTCCTTGTTGGAGCAAAGAGAGGAGGTGACAGCATGATTACGAAAATGAAAAAACTTGCACTGCTTGTATATCACAAGGAGTATGCCGCCTTTCTTGAGAAACTTCGCGAGGTGGGTGTCGTTCACATCCAGGAGCGCGAGAGCGGTAACATTGAGAACCCCGAGATGGAGCATAAGATGGCTGTTGCAGCCCGCTATGCTCGCATAGTAAAGCGCCTTGAGGCATGTGCGCCCGATGTGCTTGAGCCAGCCGGCGACGCATCGTCAGCCGCTGCAATAATTGACAGGGTGGAGGCGCTTGTCGCCGATATTGAGCAGCACAGGACACTGCAGCAGGTTCTCGACAAGGATGTTGCAACCCTTGAGCCTTGGGGCAATTTCGACTACTCGAATGTCGAGAAGTTGCGCGAGGCTGGCTACGAACTCAATTTCTTCGTTACATCGGCAAAGAGCTACATGAGCGAGTGGGAGAGCGAATACAACGCAATCCTTGTTGCCGAGAAGCAGTCGCGCAAATACTTTGTGACAATCACTCCGCAAGGAGCGGCTATAGAAATCGATGCCGAGCCTGCAAAGTTGCCTACAACGTCGCTCGCAGCGCTTGAGGCTGAACTCGCGGCGGTAAATACACGCATTGCGGAGTTTGAAAAGGAGCTTGCACAGCTTGCGCAGAGCGGTTTGAATACCGTTAAGGCGGCTCAGGAGCTGCAGAAACGTGATATTGAGTTTACAAAGGTAATGCTCGGTGGCGAAAAAGTTTCGGGTGACAAACTTGTTTTGCTCGAAGGTTGGGTACCCGAGGAGTCTGTTGACTCTCTCAAGGCGATGCTCGATAACAGCGGCGCATTCTACGAACTGCGTGCAGCGCGTCGTGGCGACAATTTCCCCGTCAAGCTCAAGAACAATGCCTTTACCCGCATGTACGAGGTGCTGACCAAGATGTACGGTATGCCAAGCGGAACCGATTTTGACCCCACACCAATTGTGGCGCCGTTCTTCTCGTTGTTCTTCGCATTCTGTATGGGCGATGCCGGTTACGGTCTGCTCATGGTGCTTTTCGGTTTCCTCCTGAAGAAGAAACTCGGCAAGAACATGGCAGGAATGATGAACCTTGTAATCACGCTCGGTATCTTCACAACCGTTATGGGCGCGTTGCTCGGAACATTCTTTGGCATGAGCCTGCTGGAGTTTACCGGTATACCGCAGACTCTCAGGAACTTCATCATCGCCGGCGATGTGGAGATTATGGGCGCTACATATGACAAACAGATGATTCTTGCCCTTGGAATAGGTATTGTACACATTTCAATAGCAATGACAGTCAAGGCAATCAACAGCACCGTGTTCTTCGGTTTCAAGGAGTCGCTCAGTGCATGGGGCTGGTGGCTGGTGGTCGTTGGTAGTGTGATTGTGGGTACGCTTACTTTCCTGAGTGTGATACCTGCAGGAGTATCAAAGCTTGTGTTCATGGTCGTTGGTGGTGTTGGTGCAGTGGGCATATATCTGCTCAACAACCTCCGCCGCAACATCCTTGTGAACATCGGTGCCGGCCTGTGGGATACCTACAACATGGCATCGGGCTTGCTTGGCGATATCCTTTCATACATCCGTCTCTTTGCCCTTGGCCTTGCAGGCGGTATGCTTGGAGCAACATTCAACAGCCTTGCGATGATGGTTGTCGAGGGACAGGAAGGTATAGGTGCGGTGTTTGGCTGGATAGGTTTCGGCCTCATTATTCTTGTAGGTCACACACTCAACATTGCAATGTCGTGCCTCAGTGCCTTTGTACACCCGTTGCGTCTTACATTCGTGGAGTATTTCAAGAATGCAGGCTATGAAGGCAAGGGCGAAGAGTACAAACCATTCAAGAACGAATAAACTTTATACCCCTCCGTCCTACGGACACCTCCCCTAAGGCAGGGGAGGAATATGAAAAGAAAAAGTTTTATATTGTCCCCCTGTGTTAGGGGGACGAGAGGCTGAGCCTCGGAGGGGGTTAAAAATGAAAACAAAAATTATAAATATTAAAAACTAAACATTATGGAACTTTTATTAGGTTATTTGGGAATGGGTCTTATGTTGGGACTCGCAGGTATTGGTAGTAGTATCGGTACAACAATCGCAGGTAATGCAGCCGTTGGCGCATTGAAGAAGGACAGCTCAAAGTCATCAGGTTACATGATTCTCTCGGCTCTTCCTGCTACACAGGGTCTTTACGGTTTCTTGGCACTGTTGCTCCACTTCGGTAAGGTAACAGCCGAGACTGGTATGTTGTGGTTCGGTGTAGGCCTTGGCGTTGGTATCGTATGTCTTTTCTCTGCAATCCGTCAGGGCCAGGTTTGTGCAAACGGTATCGTGGCAATGGCACAGGGTCACGACGTGCAGACAAACACCATGATTTACGCAGCTCTCCCCGAGTTCTACGCCATCCTTGCACTCGTTGCAACATTCTTGGTGTAATACAAGAGTAACGCTTTGAAAACAATTGCTTCCACTTACTGTGGGAGCAATTGTTTTTTTTACAATGTCCACCGAAATGCTGCTGTTTCCCTCTTTATGTCTGTTTTGGCAATTATTTGCTAACTGTTTGTCGCGGTTTTGTACAATTTTTGCCTTTTTAAGTTATTTTAATTCTTTGGTTATTAGAAAATAATTTTGTAATTTTGCACTTCATTTTGAGAGAGGGGGTACTTTCTCTCCATTTGTATATATAATAAGGTGTTCCAGAAGTGTGGAATCCTTAGAAAATTTTGAGATTTATTAATTAGCGATGAAGAAGGAATTATTGCTTCCCGATTATCTTTTCGAGATTAGCTGGGAGGTCTGTAACAAGGTGGGCGGCATCTATACAGTGGTATCTACCAAAGCCCGCACCATTTCTGAAATTGAGGGATTGAACGCAATCTACATTGGTCCCGACTTGTGGAAAGAGAAAGAGAATCCACTTTTTACCGAGGACAAGCGCCTTTGGAATGCATGGCGCAAGAAGATAAACAGCGACAAGCTCACCGTACGCTGCGGTCACTGGGAGATTCCCGGCCGTCCAAAGGTGGTGCTTGTTGACTACACAGGCTACATGGACGACAAGGATGCCATCTATGGCGAGCTCTGGAACGATTTTGGCGTGGATTCACTCCATGGTTATGGCGACTACGACGATTCTATGATTTTCGGTTATGCTGTAGGCAAGGTAATCGAAAGTTTCTACAATACAAACATCAAGGCCGGCAGCAATGTGGTTGTTCAGGCTCACGAGTGGCAGAGTGGTGGTGCTGCGTTGTACCTCAAGAAGAACCTGCCTGCAGTGGGAACAATCTTCACAACCCATGCAACAAGCATTGGCCGCTCAATAGCTTCAAACGGCAAGCCTTTGTATGACTACTTCGACGGTTACAACGGCGACCAGATGGCCGAGGAACTCAACGTGCAGTCAAAGCAGTCGGTGGAGAAGAACACTGCGCTTAACGTTGACTGCTTTACGACAGTGAGCGAGATTACAGCACGCGAGTGCAAGCAGCTTGTAGGCCGTGAGTGCGATGTGATTCTTGAAAACGGTTTCGAGAAAGACTTTGTGCCCGTCGGCAAGGACTTCACTGCAAAGAGAAAGGCTGCACGCAAGGCACGTCTGCGCGTGGCGGCGGCTCTCACAGGTGACGCTATCGCCGATGATGCCATTATAATAGGTATAGGTGGCCGCATGGAGATGCGCAACAAGGGTATCGACATGTTCCTTGAGTCAATGGCGCGCCTTAACGCATGCGAAGGTCTCACACGCGATGTCGTTGCGTTCATTGACGTTCCTGCATGGTCGGGCGATGCACGCGAGGATTTGGTAAAGCGTCTCTCAAGTGACAAGGACGCTTGGGACACTCCGTTGCCTAACCCATATCTTACACACAACCTCCACAACTTCTACGAGGATGCAATCGCATGCGGCATACGCGGCTTGCAGATTGACAACCGCAGCGGCAAGAACCGCGTGAAGGTAATCTACGTTCCCTGCTACCTCAAGGGTAACGACGGCATCTTCAACAAGGACTATTACGATGTTCTCATCGGTAACGACCTGAGCATCTACCCGTCATACTACGAGCCATGGGGTTACACTCCGCTCGAGAGCGCAGCATTCCACATTCCCACAATCACCACAAACCTTGCCGGTTTTGGACTTTGGGTGAACTCGGTGCTTGGCCGTCGTGGCGAACTGCTTGATGGTGTAGAGGTTATCTCGCGTACCGACAGCAACTATTTCGATGCAGCCGATGTTATTACAAAAAATATTTGTAACTTTGCAGAGCTTTCTGAAAAGGATGTCAACGACTGCCGCAAAAAGGTTGCAAAGATTGCCGAGAAGGCTCTTTGGAAGCACTTCATCAAGAACTATCTGCAGGCATACGACATAGCTCTGACTGCAGCAAAGGAGCGACAGTAAACAAGTAAATAGTTCCGGGAACTCTTCCTGCGCTTCGAGATGACAGCCGCGCTGTTTTGCGCATGATGTCATTCCGCAGCGTATGTGAGGAATCTGATTAAGGAAAGATTGCTTGAATTTGATATAACAAACGAAATATTCATTTAATAAAAATAATATGATTGCAATTAGTAACGCAAACCAACCCAGTTGGAAAACAATTAATGTAAAATCTTATATTCCCGAGTCATTGAAGCCACTCGAGGAATTGTCTCGTAACCTCTGGTGGGTATGGAACGAGGAGGCTAAAGAGCTCTTCAAGATGCTCGATGCCAACCTTTTCAAGGCTTGTGGCGGTAACCCTGTTCTCCTTTTGGAGAAGTTGGGCGTTGAGAAGCTCGACGAGCTTTCAAAGGACAAGACTATTCTTGACAAGCTTGCCGATGTTTATGCCGATTTCCGTCGCTACATGGATGTTAAGCCAAACGCTGAGCGTCCTTCAGTAGCATACTTCTGTATGGAGTACGGTTTGACAAGCGTATTGAAGATTTACTCAGGTGGTCTTGGTATCCTTGCCGGTGACTATTTGAAGGAGGCTTCTGACTCAAACGTTGATATGTGTGCGGTAGGTTTCTTGTACCGTTACGGCTACTTCAGCCAGTCACTCTCAATGGACGGTTCACAGATTGCCAACTACGATGCACAGAACTTCAACCAGCTCCCAATCGAGCGCGTATACGAGGAGGACGGTGTTACACCTCTTGTAATCCACGTTCCTTATATCGATTACTATGTACACGCTAACGTTTGGAAGGTAAATGTAGGTCGTGTGCCCCTTTACTTGCTCGATACCGATTTCGACATGAACAGCGAGTTCGACAAGCCAATTACTCACAAGCTCTATGGTGGCGACTGGGAAAACCGCTTGAAGCAGGAGATTCTCCTTGGTATCGGTGGTATGATTGCATTGGAGAGAATGGGTATCAAGAAGGAGATCTACCACTGCAACGAGGGTCACGCAGCACTCTGCAACCTCTACCGCTTGACACAGTACATCAAGACCGGTTATACATACGAGGAGGCTCTTGAGATTGTACGCTCAAGCTCACTCTACACAGTTCACACTCCTGTACCTGCAGGTCACGACTACTTCGACGAGGCACTCTTCGGCAAGTACATGAGAGGCTATGCAAGCCAGCTCAACATTACTTGGGACGACTTGATGAACCTTGGCCGCATCAATGCCGGTGACAAGAACGAGCGTTTCTGTATGTCAACATTCGCTTGCAACACTTGCCAGGAGATTAACGGTGTAAGCCGCCTCCACGGTAAGGTATCAAAGGATATGTTCGCCGAGATTTGGAAGGGTTACTTCCCATCGGAGAACCACGTAGGTTATGTAACCAACGGTGTTCACTACCCAACATGGGTTGCACCTGAGTGGGATAACCTCTACAAGCAGAACTTCGACCCAAGCTTCATTAACGACCAGTCTAACGAGAGCATCTGGCATGCAATCGAGAACATCTCTAACGAGACAATCTGGAACACACGTGTTGCTCGCAAGAAGATGCTTATCGACTACATCAAGAAGGCGTTCAGCGAGGAGTGGTTGAAGAACCAGGGCGACCCAATGCGCATCGTTGACGTTGTGAAGAAGATTAACCCCGATGCACTCGTTATCGGTTTCGCACGCCGTTTCGCTACTTACAAGCGTGCTCACCTTCTCTTCACCGACCTCGACCGTTTGGCTAAGTTGCTCAACAACCCCGAGCGTCCAATCCAGTTCCTCTTCGCAGGTAAGGCTCACCCACACGATGGTGCAGGTCAGGGTCTCATCAAGAAGATTATCGAGGTTTCACGCCGTCCCGAGTTCGTTGGCAAGATTATCTTCCTCGAGAACTACGATATGGACCTCGCCAAGTTGCTCGTATCGGGTGTTGATATCTGGATGAACACTCCTACACGTCCTCTCGAGGCTTCAGGTACATCAGGTGAGAAGGCTCTCATGAACGGTGTCCTCAACTTCTCGGTACTCGACGGTTGGTGGTGCGAGGGCTACAAGCCCGGTGCAGGTTGGGCTTTGAAAGAGGTGCGTACATACCAGAACCAGGAGTTCCAGGATCAGCTCGACGCCGCTACAATCTACACATTGCTCGAGAACGAGATTCTCCCAATGTACTACAACCGCGGTGGCAAGGCTTACTCTGACGAGTGGGTTGCTTGCATCAAGAAGTCAATTGCCGAGGTGGCTCCTCACTTCACAATGAAGCGTCAGCTCGATGACTACTACAGCAAGTTCTACTGCAAGCAGGCCAAGCGTTATCACCACCTTGTTGCCGACGACTCTAAGGTAGTTCGTGAGCTTGCCAAGTGGAAAGAGGAGGTTGCTGCCAAGTGGAATGCTGTTGAGGTTCTCTCGGTTGATGGTCCTCAGGACTTCCTCAACGGTGCAATGTCTGCAGGTGAGAAGTACAACGTAACTGTTAAGGTTGACGAGAAGGGTCTTGACAATGCAGTAGCTATTGAGCTCGTTGTGTTGGATACCGACGCTAAGGGTCACGACTATGTGTTTGCAACTTATCCTTTGGAGGTTGTACAGCGCGAGGGTAACGTGTTTACATTCGGTGCAGAGATTGCTCCTACAAACGCAGGTGCATTCAAGCTCGCATTCCGCATGTATCCTAACCACGCCGAGCTCCCACACCGCATGGACTTCGCTTACGTTAAGTGGTTCGCTTAATTCTAAAGCATACATATTTTCAAAACACGCTCTTGCCATGTGGCAAGAGCGTGTTTTTGTTGTAATGCCGTAGTAAAGTAAATTTCTCATTAGTTTAGTTGCGGGGCAGGTCTTCCCAAAGGCCTGCCCCGTTTTTTTTAAAAAAATTAGATTGTAAATAAAGTCATTTTTTTTAGCAATGATATAGCAGTTGACCCGCAACTCATTTTCTTCGCAAACTTGTCATCCTGAACGAACGTGAAGGATCTCAAACCGCGTTAAAATAGATGCTTCGACTTCGCTCAGCATGACATTTGAACGTTGGATCAACATCTACATTATTACCTTTTTTTTATATTTGAGCTAAACCTCGAATATACTTTCGCTCGCTGTTAAAAATATTCAAGTAAACTTGATATTTCTCGCTCGCTTATTTGTATATTTGACCGATTTAATTTGTAAACAAAATACAAAACCGTTAGTTAGTATGAATAAAAAGAATGCATTAATGCTTTTCGCCGGTATCCTGCCTGTCGTGGCTGCGGCACAAGAACGTCCTAATATTATTTATATAATGTGCGACGATATGGGATACGGCGATTTGGGTTGCTATGGTCAACAATTGATCTCTACGCCCAACTTGGACAGAATGGCTGCTGAAGGTATGCGCTTCACTCAAGCTTATGCCGGTAGCCCAGTGAGTGCACCATCGCGTGCTTGTTTCATGACTGGCCAACATACAGGCCACGTTCACGTACGTGGTAATCGTGAGTATTGGCAAAGTGCACGCAGGGAAAACATGTTCGGCTCGAATCCGGACTATCAAATCATAGGTCAGGAGCCTTATAAGAATACACATAAGATTCTGCCTGAATTGTTCAAGGAAGCAGGCTATCGCACCGGTATGTTCGGAAAGTGGGCAGGTGGTTACTACAACATGAACTACCCCGACACCTATAAAGTGGATGCAGATGGCAATACCATTACCAGTGCTTCTGCTACCAGCAGTTCGGCTTCATTGCCCAACAAACGTGGCATCGACTGTTACTATGGCCCTATCTGCCAATTCCAGGCACACACATACTATCCGAACTTCTTGAATCGTTACGACCCCGAGAAGTATGGCGACAAGCATATTGTGGTAGATACATTGAAGCAGAACATCCAGCATCGTGATGTGTCGTCCGGAAATGCAGACTATGAGAATCGTGAGCAATACACAGCCGACCTCATTCACCGATATGCTTTGGATTGGATAGACCGTCAGGAGGCCGGCAAGCCATTCCTTGGTATATTCACTTATACTCTGCCTCATGCCGAGTTGTGGCAACCTAATGACAGTATTTTGCAAAAGTATATCCAGGCATTTGAATGCGACGATAGTGGTTTTGGTGGTGCATTCGGCTCTTGGTATTACAAGAATTCCAACCGACATGCCCAATTTGCAGCCATGATTACTCGTCTCGATACTCAGGTGGGCGAAATTTTCGCGAAGTTGGAAGAAAAGGGGCTTGCAGACAATACTCTCGTAATCTTTACATCAGATAACGGTCCTCACGAAGAAGGTGGAGCTGACCCAGCTTGGTTCAACCGTGACGGTCTGTTGCGTGGTACCAAGCGTTCTACACACGAAGGTGGTATCCGTGTTCCATTTATTGTCAAAGGCCCCGGGGTTCCTGCAGGTACAGTAAACGATCACCAGCTGGCATTCTATGATCTTATGCCTACACTCCTCGATTATGCAGGACTCAACGGCGATGCTTATAGTCGCAAGGCGAGCACAGCTACACAATATTGGGACGGTATTTCGTTCAATAATACCCTTCGTGGAAATGATGCTGAACAGGAAAAGCATGAATTCCTCTACTGGGAATTCCACGAAACCAACATGATGGCGTTGCGTATGGGCGACTGGAAGTTGGTGGTGAAGAATGGTGCGACACAATTGTACGATCTCGCTGTTGACGTGCACGAAGATACTGACGTTGCCGCAGAAAATCCCGATGTGGTTCAAAAGATGGTACAAATCATAAACCAGGAGCATATAACCAGCGACTTGTTCAAAGTGACTATGCCCGGAGAATCAACAAAGAGATAATGCAGTGAATCGTTGGAATACGCTGAACGCCTTGGATGCCGGGTGTGCTTTGGTTATTCCGGATTTTCCACATCACGTTAGAAGTTGTTTGAATTTATGTCCTTGAAATTTTTATGAAACTTTTTTAGAGTGTTTTTTCATTTTTTAAAGGCGCATAGCGGGCTATGCAACTGCAAAAAAGGTAAAAACAGGCAAAAAAGGGCATAAAAAGACAAGCACTTCTTGCGGATAATGTAAATAATTCTTTTGAAAGAAATTCAATCAACTTCTTTAAATAAAGAAATCCATATGAAAAAGATATTCTTCCTATTCTTGTCTCTGGTCACTGTTTTTCAAGGTTGGGCCTTTGAACAAGACAAATATTATACAATAAATCGCAATGGTGAATCGGGCTCGTATATCTATGCCGCCGATGGCGTGATGCAGACCGGTGCACTGAATGCAGACGATGGCGTATACGTGTGGCAGTTTATCCCTACAGGCAAGGACAACTGTTATTACATCAAGAACGTTGCGACTGAAACATATATGCAGTCGTCTAATATTACATTGAGCACAAATGTGAGCTTGGGTAATGATCCTGTGGAATATTATGTAAGCACCGGCGCCGGCACAACCGGTAGCGGTACAACATATTTCTTGGCTTCCAACGACCAGGGTACCATCAATTACAACGAAGATGCGACACTCGGTCTCAATAAAGGCGCTACAGGTGTCGTAGCTTACTATGTGATGACAGGTCGTGGAAATTCATATTGGGAAATCACAGAGGCAAGTTATAATACATCTGCTCCTGAGCCTCCTGCCGATGAAGACCCCGATGTATGCCCCTCTATTGCTGCTTACAGAATGCCTTGTGGAACATATTCGGCAAAGACTCGCTTGACTCAAGTGGATATCACAGGCGAGGGCGTGCTGTCCGAATTGCACTACAAACCGGCTACTACCGGACGTTATACACTATACACAAAGGAACGTGCAAAATTGATGCACGGAGGTAATGTAAAGTTGACTGCAAAGCTGCTTGGTGCAAACGAGATTGGTTTGGAGGTAACAGTATGGGCCGACTTTGACGGTGACGGTACTTTTGAACAAAGCGTAAAACCAACTTTGGGCGAATTGATTGAAGCTGAATTTACCGTGCCTGCCGGTAATGCAAAGAATGGCCGTTTCCGTATACGCGTAGACCAAAGTGGTGGCGAGTCTGCCAACGCCGGCTTCTATGGCACAATGTATGATTTGCCGTTTGATTTTGGTGCAGCCCAGACACATCGCACATTGAAAGTTTCGGCCAATGTTGCCGAGCGTGGTACAGTCAGCATAAAGGATGCAACCGAAAAGGTGTTGGATGTTGAACCGGGTACAGAACTCACTGTCGTGGCAGAGGTGAAAGAAGGTTTCTTCTTCCACGGATGGCGTAAAGGCAGAACAATCGTTTCCTACAAGCCCGAATACACAGTGGTAATGACTGAAAACAAAGACCTCGTTGCAGTATTTGCTACAGTGGAGGGTGAAATCGAAGTCGAGGATGACGGCACTTATCCTGTCAATTTTCCAAAGAATACTACTGCGACCCGCACCGACCGTAAACTCAACGCTGTATCATTGACAGCTGCCGGTGGTGAAAAACAGACCCTGAATGTAACCGGCAGTAAGGTTTACAATGACTTGACTACAAAGGAAAGCAACTATCTGAAGTGCTTGCCTGGTGAGAGTTTGACAGCAGAACTTTCATATACCGGTACATGGATGCACGGTTATGTATTCATTGATGAAAACAACGACAAACAATTCTCGTTTGCCGAAGGCGATACCGACCAGACGGGTACCGAGGTAAAGAGCTTCAGTTTTTATTCGGGAGATTTCAACAATGATGCAAGCGGCTATAATTCTGCAGGCTCATATCTTACCGGCAATAGCCGCAATACCATGGCTTGTCCTTCATTCCCGGCACCGGCAGAATCGGGCACCTACCGTATTCGCTTCAAGGTTGACTGGAATAGCGTAGATCCGGGCGGACAGCTTGCAGCAGACGGCACCCCAACCGGTGCCAACGGTATCATTGCCAATGGTGGTTTCATCGTTGATGCCATTCTCATTGTAGGCGATGCAACCGTAATTGACGTTGTGGAAGCTACAACAGATTTACCGGTCTATACCATTGATGGCCGCCGTGTGAACAAACTGCAAAATCTCCCTAAGGGCATATATATCATTGGTAACAAGAAGGTTTATGTGGAGTAACCAAGCTCAGAATCAAACAAATCTATAAAGCAAACTCCTCTGCCCCAATCGGGGCAGAGGAGTTTGCTTTATTCCCGGCTCTTTTTGAACATAACATACAGAATATCTGGGTTCAGTAGCAAAAAGATGTGGATAATCCTGTTTGCTTTAAATTTGGAATATAGCTTATTGTCGTATTGAATTAACTCACATTTTAATTTCGCTGTAATTGCTTCCTCTCGCTTTGTGTGTAAACAAGTTTACCCACATTAACATTGTTGATTTCCTTGTCACTCGCAGTATAACATCAAACAAGTTTGTGTTAAGCTCGCTTAATCAAGAAATTCGCTTACTCGCAATTTTTAACCTTGTTCTGTTATCTTATATTCATTCTGTAGTCTTTCTTTCTGTACTTTTTTGAAAAAAGTACCAAAAACGGGGCAGTCGTGTACGGCATTCGGTGCTTCCTTTGTTCAAGAGTTGCTTTGCAACATCTTTCAGTCGGTTCACACCTCGCCGCTCGCTGCTTGTCGCAATGCTTGGGGCGGCAAGAACTCGCTGCGCTCAAACATCATGCCACCTTTCTCCAAGCATTGCTTGGCTGCTCACTGTGCCTCCCAACGCTGCCCTTCCGCCCTTGGCGGGGAATTACCTTTGCGAAGAAGATTCATTGACGTACCCTATGCATTATAGTGCGTAAATGGTAATGTTTTTAAACCGGCACCATCAAAATCACAGCGAACAGCCGTGCAAGCAGAGGAAACAGGACAAAATTTGTTTGAGCGGTGCATATATGCGATGCTGTTATTGCGTGAGAAGCGAGTTGTTTTGTCCCCGATGCTTGAACGAACAGCTGTTTGCGGCAAATAACAGCCGGCCGAGGGATGTCGCTTGCGACTCGCGAGCAAAAGGCTGTTATGACTGATTTTGCCGGTGCCGGGCGCTTTGCTACTTTC
>JAZOOF010000011.1:0-79037 GCA_045654885.1 Bacteroidaceae bacterium | reverse complement strand
CACAAATGCTTTTGCAGAAAGTTTTAATGCCAAAATCAAAGCATTCAGAGCACAACTCAGAGGTGTTACTGATTTGAAATTTTTCTTCTATAGATTGACTAAACTTTTTGCATAGCCCCCCCAACTTTTGCAGGTGAACCCTAAAAAGGGCGAAAAGGCCCAAAAAGGAAAAGTAGGGGCGGACCGGTGTGTCCGCCCTGAGTGCCATAACACTGCAGTCTTTCGCCATGCGTCAGCCTGGCGCGCTGTCTCTTTTAGGCATTTCAGCCTTTTTGCCTCTTGTGAGGCAAAAGTGAGAAGTGAATGTCTGTTGGCTCACCTGTAAAGCCTTTTGTTACAAACTGCAGTTATTCTCTTTTTGTTGTTATGGATTCTTCTATATTTTTTTTGAAAAATATAGGTATTTTTGTAAGGTTTCTGTTTTTTAAACGTCATATGAATAGAAACGTCTTACACTAATGGGTATGAAAAAAGGATTTTTGCTTTCGGTTTTTGCGTTGCTGTTTTCGCAGTTTCTCTTTGCGCATGATTTTATTGTAGATGGTATATGCTACAATATAGTATCAGAGGAATATAAGCTTTGCGAGGTTACCTATTTTAAGCAGGAGTCGGGTGCGATTAAGTCTAATTTTTACAAGGATGTTGTCTTTGTGCCCGAAACTGTTGAATTCGGTGGCAGCAGCTATTTCGTAAGTGCCATTGGTGCCGCTGCTTTCAGTGGCAATGACGAATTGCTTTCTGTGGTGATGCCCAATACGGTCAAGGTTATTGAAAACTCTGCCTTTTCGGGATGCAGGCAGATGAAGAGTATTACTGTTCCCAAAAGTGTGGAACATATTGAAAGTGGTGCCTTTTGTGCTCTTGAGTCATTGACTTATCTTTCTGTTGATGAGGATAATCCCGTATATGACAGCCGTGGCGGTTGCAATGCCATCATTGAGAGTGCTACGAATACCTTATTGTATGGTTGCAGGACCACTGTGATTCCCCATGGTGTTGAGGTTATTGCAATGAATGCCTTTTGGATAGTATGTAATACCGGGCCTTTTGCGTTGGATATTCCTGCCAGTGTCAAAGTTATTGATTATTGCGCTTTCCAGACTTGTGATTGGCTTGTGGGTGTTACCCTGCACGATGGACTTGAGAAGATTGGCGATGGTGCTTTCCGTGGTACTTCAATCGAGAGTATAACTATCCCGGCTACGGTAACTGAGATTGGACCCTCTGCCTTTGCAGGTGTAAATGAGTTGAAGTCAATGAAGGTAAAGCGGGGTAATAAGGTGTATGACAGCCGTGGTGGTTGCAATGCCATTATTGAGAGCGCATGTGACCGCTTGGTGCAGGCTTGTGCGAGAACAAAAATTCCCGAAGGTGTTAAGGTGATTGGACGGAATGCATTTAAAGGCGTTGAAAAGGGGTGTGTAGATATTCCGTCATCGGTGGTAGAGATTGAGAATGGAGCATTCTTTGGCTGTGGACTACGTGGAACTCTTGTTATTCCCCGGAGTGTAAAGAGTATTGGCAAATATGCATTCTGCGCATGCCGTGCTATTGATTCTCTTGTAGTGGAAGAGGGGTGTGAGAGAATTGCAAGTTCTGCTTTTTCGCTTTGTAGTGGTTTGCGTCATGCAAAATTGCCCTCTACATTGAAGGAGTTTGGAGCCGGTTCGGAGTACGTACTTGTTTTTGACGGTTGCAATTTGCTCGAGAGAATAGAACTGCCAAATGAGAATCCAACATATTACTGTAACGGTGATGTGATAATAGAAAAGAGTACCCTTGCTGTTGTTGCAGGGTGTGGTCTCGGTCATTGCCAAATCAATAAAGCTTTGGGTGAATATCGTCCAAAGAAAATTGCCAAGGGTGCTTTCAGGGGAATGCAGTATCTCACTGCCCTGTGGGTGCCGGGAACAATAGAGGAGATAGAAGAGGGGGCCTTCTATGACTGTCCGGCTATTGAATTTATATATTGTGCCAATGAAATACCGCCCTTCCTGGGCAAGAATTTTGATCTGGTTTCCAATAGCCCATGGCATCTGCCGGTACAGGAACGCGCTGTGCTCATTGTTCCCGAAGGTTCTTTGGATGCTTATCGTAACGCTCTCGGTTGGAAGGAGTTCAAGCATATAACAACTCATCAATAATGACTGCAGAACAATTCAAGGAGCGTTTTGTATCTCTTTATCCTAAGCTTTTCGCTATTGTCATGGCCAATATCGGCAATTGTGACGAGGCTAAGGATATTATGCAGTCATTTTATCTTAAATTGTGGGAGAATCGCCGCGAACTTGATGGTGTGTGTAATGATATAGGGTATTGTAGAACTGTGCTCCTGAATATGTGCCGTGACAGGTGGAGGAACAAATCGCTTGAACCGGAATGTGTTGTAGAAGAGAGTGATCTCCCTTATGACAGCCATGAATGTTTTGAAGCCGTAGATATAAAAGAGAGAATTGAAAGCTTCATTGACTGTTTGCCCGAAAAACCTCGTTGTATAATGAGAATGCGTATGCAAGGTGCCTCGGCTGTTGAAATAGCCAATGTAACCGGGTTGAGTGTAGAGAATGTCTATACAATCCTTTCGCGCACCAGGCAGCTGATAAGGAATTTTTATAATAAGATTAATGGATAGCGTTATGGATTGTAAAGTTCTGATCGACAAATACTTCTTGGGTATGACAAGCCGCAAGGAGGAGATTGAGCTCCGTCGCTGTCTGATGCAGGATAATCTCCCCGCCGATATGTTGCAGGAGAGGGATTGCTTGCTTGCGATGTTAAATCCTGTTGAGTATGAGTGTAGCGAGGCAATGGACGCTGTTTCTGCTATGATTGACAATTTTGCCGCCGAGGAAACTGCAACCATGCAACAGCGTAAGGCATCGCGCAGAGTTGTTCTGCACAGTTTGGGCTCTATTGTTGCTGTTGCTGTAGCCGCGCTGCTGTTATTTCTTTTTTTCCCATATTCAAATGAAACAGTACAAGACGACAAAGAATTACTTGCTACCGCGTGTGTCAATGAAAACGGGGCTTACGAATCCGTTATAGAGAATGATTATGTAAATAGTGTCGCTCAAAATCAAGTTGCAGTAGATGAAATTCAACCGGTAGCCGTTGAAAAGGAGGTGCGTTTATATAGTAGGCTTGATGAAACAGCTGTTCACAAAATAACGGAAAATAGAGTTGAGTCTGGAGCAGCCAAGAGTGAGCGATTCATTGGGAATATTCTCTCTGAAGCACCCGTAGTGCCAAGTTGTGTTGCTGCTATAGTGAATTCGGAAAAGAATGCAGCCCTCTATCTGCTGAATCTATATTCTATTATGGAGTATCTGCGTTACATGCATGGCAATGATGCGTCAAGCAATTTTGCCTACATTGCCAAGAGTGTAGGGAAGATGGCAACCGGGCGACTCCATGCACCACATATTGAGAAACTTATTGATTCAAAAGCCGGTTCCGGCTCCTTTGACGCAATATGGCAACTTGCAGAGAATTCAATTGAATTTGCTCCCGATGATGTTCCATGGAATCCGGCAACTCCATTGCGTGTGTACAGTATATACAACAAAAATCGCGAGACAATCGTCACCTTTTTATATTCCATCTGTTTTGATTCACAGTACGTAGGTTTAAGCAGTCGTGCTTATGCTGTCGATGATGGGAGTGGCAATGTCTATGATGTCATTGGTTATAGCAAAGGCTTTCCAATGGACAAACGGCTTGTTGTCAATGGTTGTAAGGGAAGGAATATTCTTATATCGTTACGCTTTCCAAAATTCAAGCGTAGGGTAAAGAGCATTACAATTCACGACCCAGAGCAGAAAAGTAGTGTTCTGCAATTCAGTGATTCCCCGGTTGCAACAGCAATTGTTTCAGGGGTAAATGTAAAAAAGTTCAAGAAATAATGGTAATAAGTGTAGCCTGCTTGCATTCCAATTGCAAGCAGGCTACACTTATTATATACTTGCTTCGCTGATTATTAGTGTACGTTTCTTGGAGATTGCATAGAGTGTATATTCATCATAGTTGAAGATTTTTTTCATTTTATTTGTGTGCAAAATGAAAAATTTATAGTTTTGTGCTAACAAAATTGTTAAACAAATATGTTAGTAAAGGAAAGGGCGGATAATCAAGAGGTTAAAACCAAGGAGCAACAGATACTAGCAGCAGCCGAGCAAGAGTTTTTGACGAAGGGCTACGATGGGGCACGTACGACTGCTATTGCAAAGGTTGCCGGTGTAACGCACGCAATGCTGCACTACTATTTTCGTACAAAGGAACAGCTTTTTGAGCGCATTGTGGATGAAAAGTTTGCTACGATGTCGCGTTCGATGTTTGCCATAATGGGCGACCCTAAACTCCCGATAGTTGAGCGAATAATAGGGGGAGTGGCAACCCATTTCGATTTTGTGGCAGAGAATCCGCTGTTACCGCGATTCATAATCAATGAGATTGTTGCACGCCCCGAGCGCTATGAGGTTTTTTATAAGCGTGCCGGAGTAGTCATTGAGACGATGTATCGTGATTTGCAGCTTGAAATAGACCTTGCAGCCGAGCGGGATGAGATGGAGAAAGTTGATGTCAAGATGTTGTTTATCAGTATTATGTCGATGAATGTATTTACTTTTGTCGCTTATCCGTTTATGGAACCACTGATGGGTGAACTTATGTCTGACAGAGCCCGTTTCCTATCACAGCGCAAGGCTGAGAACATAGAAACTATATTGCGAAGAATCAAAAAACAATAGATAGATGAATCGATTACAAATTGCGTTTATTGCTTTGATAGTTGCTCTCTCAGCAAGTGCACAGTCGCTGGATGAATGCAGACGACTTGCTCGTGAGCACTATCCTGAAATCAGACAGTACGATTTGATATCGCAGACTGAACAGTATAATATCTCCAATGCGGCACGTGCCTGGATTCCGCAAGTAGTGTTGTCGGGCCAGGCAACCTATCAGTCGGCAACTCCCACTTATCCAGATGCGTTTAATGCTATATTGGAAGCAAACGGTATTAAGATGGACGGTATCCGTCGCGATCAGTACAAAATTATGATTGATGTATCCCAGAATATTTGGGATGGTGGGCTCTCAAAGGCGAACGTGGCCATTGCAGAAGCGGAGGCTGCAGAACAGCGCAGTCGTGTAGATGTGTCACTCTATGACTTGCAATCAAGAGTGGATAACCTCTATTTCGGTATTTTGTTACTTGATGAACGTATGGCGCAGACTGAGGGTTTAATTACGGTCTTGGAGAGCAATTTGAAGCGGATGCAGTCCTGTTATGAGAATGGCGTAGCCCGTCAGGCCGATGTAGATGCAGTGGAGGCGGAACTGCTTTCTGCCCGGCAGACGATGGGGCAGGTGGAGTCGTCACGTGCAAGTTTCCGGCGCATGTTGGAGCTCTTTATTGGACAGAAACTTATAACTGAAAAGTTGGAGCGACCGGCTATGCGTGAGTTGCTGTCGAGTACATCGGCACGTCCGGAGTTGGAATTGTTTGATGCACAGGAGAACAGGCTTGCAGCACAGCGCAAGGCGATAAACAGTTCGGTTATGCCGCGATTTTCGGCATTTGCGCAAGGGTATTATGGTTATCCCGGCATGGATATGTTCAAGAGTATGGTTTCGACCGATTGGTCACTTAATGCTATTATAGGTGTGCGTATGTCGTGGAACATAGGTGCATTCTATACCATGAAGAATAATCTTGAAAAACTCAAAACTGCAGAGCAGCAGATTGCCGTTCAGCGTGATGTTTTTCTCTTCAACACCCGGATGCAGACAACTCAGGACGATGGCGAGATAGCGCGTCTACGAAAGGCTGTCGAGGATGATGAGCGCATTGTTGAGCTGCGTCGAAGGGTGCGTATGGCTGCTGAATCGCAACTTGAGAACGGGGTGATAGATGCCACGGACCTGTTGCGCAAGATTACTGATGAAACGAATGCTGCACTCGCCCGCAGTACTCACGAAATTGAACTTTTACAAGCAATTTACAGATTAAAGACAACATTAAATCAATAAGGTATGAAACGAATTGTATATATCGCAGCAATGCTGGTTGCTGTGTCGTGTGGCAAAGAATCCGAATTTGATGCACAAGGCACATTTGAGGCTACCGAGGTTGTAATATCGTCAGAGGCTAACGGAAAAATTCTCGACTTTGATGTTGTTGAAGGGTCGATTGTGGAAGCTGATAAACCGGTTGGTACAATTGACAGTGTGCAGCTGCACCTGCAACGTAAGCAACTTTTGGCGCAGCATTCTGCCTTGCTTGGCTCGCGCCCCGATGTAAAGAAACAGGTGGCATCGTTACGTGAGCAGATTGCAAAACATAAGAGTGAACTTCGCCGTGTGGAGAATATGCTCAAAGATGGTGCAGCAACACAAAAACAGTACGATGATATAGAGGCGCAGGTAAAAATCCTGGAGACTCAACTGGATGCAACACTTTCGACACTTGATAAAAATACCACAACTATCAACAATAATTTGCTGGCTTTAGAGGCGCAGATTGCCGCTCTCGACGACCGGATTTCAAAATGCCGTATTGTCTCGCCTGTCAGTGGAACTGTACTTGTGAAATATGCTCAGGCCGGTGAGCTGGCAACTGTCGGTAAACCTCTTATGAAGGTTGCGGACCTTGACAAAATATACCTACGTGCATACTTTACCTCTGAACAGCTTGCAAAGGTTAATCTGGGTGACGAGGTGAGTGTTGTTGCCGATTTCGGTGGCGATGAGCGTTACAATTATGCGGGTCGCATAGAATGGATATCATCGGAGAGTGAGTTTACTCCAAAGAGTATTCAAACAAAGGATTCCCGTGCCAACTTGGTATATGCAGTAAAGATTGCCGTTGAAAATGATGGACGGTTGAAAATTGGCCTTGCGGGAGAAGTTATTTTGTAGTATGGCAGTCATTGAAGTACAAAATCTATCGAAGAGTTACGGAAATGTAAAGGCGCTCGACGGTGTTTCGTTCTCTGTTGAGCGGGGTGAACTGTTTGGTCTTATCGGTCCGGATGGTGCAGGCAAGACCACGCTCTTCAGACTGCTTACAACGCTGATTAATCCCGATTCCGGCAGTGCCACGGTTGATGGATACGATATAGGGGATGAATATCTTGCTATCCGTTCCCGTGTAGGTTATATGCCCGGCCGTTTCTCTCTGTATCCCGATTTGTCGGTCGAAGAGAATCTGCAATTCTTTGCGGCCATGTTTGGTGTTACAATGGAGGAGTCGTATGAACTGATTGCACCTATCTATAAGCAGATAGAACCGTTCCGCAAGCGCCGTGCAGGCAAACTTTCGGGCGGAATGAAACAGAAACTTGCGCTGTCGTGTGCATTGATTCATAACCCTGGTGTCCTGTTTCTGGATGAACCTACTACGGGTGTCGATGCGGTGTCGCGTAGCGAGTTCTGGGATATGCTTGCGGGATTGAAAGAGCATGGGATAACCATTCTTGTTTCAACACCATATATGGACGAGGCGAGCCGTTGCGACCGTATTGCCCTTTGCTGTGAGGGGCGTATATTGGAAATTGACACCCCCGAAGGGATTGTGCAGGGATTTGACAGACCTCTCTACGGCATCAGTGCCAGAAATATGTTTGCCTTGCTGGAGCGGGCACGTGAAGTGAATGGCGTTGTTGATTGCTATCCCTTTGGCGAGAAGCACCACTTGGTTGTGGGTGATGGTTTTGATGAAAAGAAATTCAGGAATGCGCTTGCCGATATTGAAGGTATAGAGATTTCTACGGTAAAACCAACAATTGAAGATATGTTTATTAAACTGATGAAACGATGAACGATATAGTAATTTCGGTGCGTGACCTTACCAAACGTTTCGGTGATTTCACAGCTGTTGACCACATTTCGTTCGATGTGCGCCGCGGCGAGATATTCGGCTTTCTTGGAGCAAACGGTGCCGGCAAGACGACTGCTATGCGTATGCTCTGTGGTTTGAGTTACCCTACATCGGGTAGCGGCACGGTGGCAGGCTTTGATGTGCGTACCGAAGGGGAACTGATTAAACGTCATATCGGTTATATGAGTCAGCGTTTCTCGCTCTACAACGACCTTACCGTGTGGGAGAATATGCGTCTATTTGCAGGAATATACGGGCTCACGGCAAAGCAGACCAATGAGCGCGCAACGGAGTTGCTTGAGCGCTTGAATTTTTCTTCGGAGCGTAATACTCTTGTTGGCTCACTGCCGCTTGGCTGGAAACAGAAACTGTCGTTTGTCATTGCGACAATTCACCGTCCCGATGTGGTGTTTCTGGATGAACCTACGGGTGGTGTTGACCCCGTAACACGTCGCCAGTTTTGGGAGATGATATATGAGGCTGCCGAGAATGGCACTACCATATTTGTTACCACTCATTATATGGACGAGGCCGAGTACTGCACACGCGCATCGATAATGGTCGATGGCAAGGTGTGTGCACTTGATACTCCTGCACGACTGAAACAACAATTTGCCGCAGAGTCTATGGACGAGGTGTTCCGCACATTGGCTCGTGGTGCACAGAGAGGAGAGTAGACTATGGAACGGAATTTTGCTTCATTCGTAAAAAAGGAGTCGTTGCATATACTCCGTGATACACGTACAATGCTTGTCGTGATGCTTATTCCCATTATACTCATGATACTCTTTGGATTTGCGATATCTACAGAGGTCAATAATGTAAATGTAGCGGTTGTGGCTCCGGAACGCACCGACGGTGTGCATGATGCCGTTGAGCGTCTCGCGCAAAACGGATATTTTACCTTTAAGGGTTATATATCACAAAATGAGATAGACCACTGCCTGCGCTCGGGCAAGGCTAATGCCGTGGTTGTCTTTGCTAAAGGCTATGACCGTCGTGCAGCCCAAGCCGCAGCAGGCATAGAGACAAAACCCATTATTCAACTTATTCTCGATGCCTCCAATGTAAATACTGCCGGTTCGGCATCGGCATACATGCAGAGTGTATTGCTTGGCACGGCATCGCAGCAGGCCATGTTCGAAACCCGTATGTTATTCAATCCACAGATGAAGTCTGCATACAACTTTGTGCCGGGCATCATGGGACTGATCTTTATTCTGGTGTGTGCTATGATGACCTCTGTATCTATTGTCCGCGAGAAGGAGGTGGGTACAATGGAGGTGTTGCTTGTTTCACCGGTGCGCCCGGTAAAGATTATTTTTGCGAAGATGATACCTTACTTTGCCATTTCGTGTATTGTCCTTGTAACAATCCTGCTTTTGGCGCGATATCTTCTCGGTGTGCCAATGACAGGAGGTATATGTGGAATCTTCTCTCTCTCGCTGCTTTACCTGGTGCTCTCTCTCTCGCTCGGGCTTCTGGTTTCTACCATCGCCACTACACAGGTCGCGGCATTGCTAATCTCGGCAATGGTGATGATGATGCCCATATTGATGCTTTCGGGCATGCTGTTTCCTATTGAAAACCTGCCCATCTTCTTCCAGGTGGTGTCTAACATTGTACCTGCACGTTGGTATATCGACGCAGTGCGTAAGATGATGATTCAAGGTCTGCCTATTATGGCGGTGTGGAAGAATTGCGTGATTCTGCTCGGTATGACAGCTGTAATCCTTGCTGTGTCATTAAAGAAATTCAAAGATAAATTGGAGTGACTATGAGAGCATTTATTCTACTCATTCAAAAGGAATTTTTACAGATTAAGCGTAATTCGTTCCTGCCAAGGTTGATTATTGCTTTCCCAATTCTTGTTATGCTGCTTATGCCGCTTATAATGACGATGGATGTGCGCAATGTTAATGTAGCCATTGTAGACCTCGACCGTTCTACGGTATCGCGCCGCATCGCTTCGCATATCAATGCCTCGGAGTACCTTTCACTTACACGGATTACTGCAGAATATCAAATTGCGATGGATGCGATGGAGCAGGGTGGTGTCGATGTCATAGTGCAGATACCTGCAGGTTTTGAGCGTGATATGACTGTCGCAAAGCCGGAGCGTATCAGTATAACCGCAAATGCTGTAAATGCCACAAAAGGAGGTATGGGCATGCAGTATATTGTGCAAACAATAGCCCTGACCTTGGTTGAACTGCGCGGCGAAAAAAGTCCCGAAAAATTATCGGAACTTGTAACCATTGAGAACCGTTACAATCCGACGCTGAACTATCGTCACTATATGATTCCGGCACTGATGATAATTCTTTTTATTCTGATTTGCGGTTTTCTGCCGGCGTTGAGTATTGTCGGCGAGAAAGAGAGTGGCTCTATTGAACAGATAAATGTCACTCCAGTTTCCAGGTTTACATTTACGTTGTCTAAACTTGTGCCTTATTGGATTATTGGTCTCTTTGTCTTGAGCATAGCAATACTTGTGGCAAGGTGGGTCTATGGCCTTGTGCCAGTGGGCTCAGTGGGGGCAATATACCTTGGAGCATTGTTGTTTATTCTCACCATTTCGGGGTTCAGCCTGACAATCTCAAATTTCTCCGATACAATGCAGCAGACGATGTTCGTGATGTTTTTCTTTATAATGATTTTTATGCTGATGAGCGGACTGCTGACTCCTGTGGATTCAATGCCTCTGTGGGCGCAACGCTTTACGCTGATATTGCCACCGCGTTATTTTGTAGAGATTCTGCGGTCGGTATATCTCAAGGGCACCACAATTGCCGAACTATGGGAGAATTTTGTTGCGCTTGGCATTTTTGCTCTTCTCTTCAACATTCTTGCCGCCATTACCTACAAGAAACAGGCATAGAAAAGGAACAAAATCAAAAAGTTACTTACAAAAAACGAGCTTTAGTGTTAACCAAAGCTCGTTTATTTGTAAGGGAGGATTGATGACTGATGGTTATTGGATAATCCCCGGTAATATACATGTAACCAAACCGTAACGTTATCCATATTATATACTCGCTTCGCTGACGATGCGGGTACGTTTCTTGGACGTTGGAACTGGAATTTGCCGTTGTGGCAGTGGGTGGTTGTAGCACACCCATACAAGTATGGCTGTTGCCATCACGCGGTCGTCGTGGTTACCCTCTATCGCTCCCATCTCCTTGCCGTTATCCTTGAACTCGTAGAGGTCGAGCTCGTATGTTGTTTGTAAACATCTTTCAATGTAAAGCCCGTCGCGCAGTGCCTTGATAAGGAAGTTTATTACCATTGGTTTGGTTGAACTGTTGGTGTGGAATCCCCAACGGCGCGGGCGGCCTTGTTTAATCTCTATCTGCGAGGTGCGGCAATAGAGGTTGCTGTATTTGTCGGCAATCTCGTTCAGTATGTACTCGAAGTTGTTACCCTCGGTACCTTCGGTTTCGAGCGTGTTCGCTTCAATCACCAGCAAGGCGTTGTTGTAGGCGCGGGCAATCTCCACTGCTTTCCATGCAAGCTGGTCGTGCTCTATGTGCCCGTGCCAGCAGGCTGCAATTTCGGGCACTCCGCCCTCTATCATTGCCATGCGGTCGGCTACCAGAATGCAGGAGTAGTCGGCCTTGTCGCTTGTACCACCAACATCCACTGCAACTACGTAGCGGTCGCGCAGGCTATCGTCTTTCTCCGGCATGAGCCACACGCTCAATCTATTCTCATCGCTTCTCTCGCCCGGTGCGAGCAGTTCAAACTGTATCGTTTTTTTGCCGTTCTCAACCACTTCCTTTATGTCACCTATGAATGTGGGTGGCAGGCAGTCGCGCCGTGCGTTGTTCACATACGGTATGCGGAAGACGCGGCGCCCGCTGCTTTGGAATGCTTCGGCAGCAGTGGATGGGAACTCTGAAAAAAGGCGCCACTCGTCGGGCATTTCGCGCCGCTTGTCGCGGTACCAGGCAATGGCTTCCAGCGTGGCACCAAGCTCAAAGAGGTGGTGCTCATATTCGTCGAGGCTGTCGACAAACTGGGTATAATCCTCCTCTTTCAGTGGCTTGCTGTAGAGGTCAATGGTGAACCATGGAATGAAGACCGGTGTAAAATTATTTCTGTGCTCGGTGGCATCAATCCATGTGCGGTGAAAATAGTTTCCTACTCCCTTTGCTGTGGATTCGATGACTTTCATCGTATAAGGCCCAGCAGCTATTGAACCGAAGATGGACTGCACCAGGTCCTCGGGTTTGCGGCCTTGCGTGGCTTTCCACAGGCCCACCTCGGTGAGGTGTGCCATGCTTATGTCCTCGCTTCGCAATGAATCGGGCTTCTGTGCCGAGCCGAGCGAGTAGCGGCTGTTGCTGTAGCTTATGACACGTGTCTTCTGTGCGCCCTGATAAGGGGTGGTGGTTAGTTTTTTGCCTCCGCTTGCCCATTGAGGGTAGCGGCTGATTACCTTTGCAAGCATTCCTGCAACGATGGATGACTGTTTCTCTATGTCGCCACAGATTACGCTGTTCCAGTTCTGCTTGTGTACAAGCTGAATCCAAAGCATATATAGCTGTGTGAGCGTGCTCCCTCCCCATTGACGAGCCTTGCACAGGATTATGTCAATCGGTCTCTGCTGCAGGCGCAGTGTCTCCATTGCCTTCAGGTATATGCGTTGCGGGCGGTTGAGGATGAAGGCTGTGTCGCGCCCTTTGCCTTTGTCGGATATTGTGGTCATTGTACGCGCCCAATACTCAAAGTCGTGTCTTATGCGCAAAAGGCAGAACCGTAGCCACAGCCTGATTATGTCACGATTGCCCGGGGTGGTGTTCTGCACTTCGCGCAGATATCCTTCGGCGCCATGATCCTGCAACTGCTGTACGAACTCTTCGTCGCCCATAGTAACGGGAAGGTACATCTTTTCAATGGGAAAGCCTGTGATGTTCACTTCGTAACGTGGAACTGACGTTGACCCTTCACCTGTAATGGGATTATAGACGGCCGAAATCTCTTTCAACCGTCTATAATTCTCCTTTATGATTTCTTCTGTTTTCATTTCAGGAAGTGTTTTTCTTTATATCCCGGCGAGGTCTGTTGCGCGCCGTCGTATCTTTTGAGTGTTGTATAGTTTTGCAAAGGTAAATAGCACGTTGCTGCAGAGTTCTGTGCGCACGGAGATGCAACTCTTTGCCATCTCGGGGCGGCGGAGCAACAGCCAGTGCATCGTGGCTTCGTTTACAAGGTAGTCGGCTGTTGCGCGTTGCAGCATTGGCAATAAGTGGCTACGTATGTTGCCGGGTGTTTCAAACTCAAAGATGACATTCTCTTCGTCTATGGTGTAGCTGATGAAAGGGAAGCGTAGCGCAACAGCAGTGACCAGTTCGTTACATGCCGTGTGAATGAATGTAAGGAGCAGGTCCTCGTCGTCTTTGCTGCTTTGTATGGTGTCGGCATCCTTGTCTTTTCTTTTGGCCGATTCTCCCATATAGAAATTCTTTAAATCAATCTGCTGTTGCAGCTCGCTTCTCTTTATTGTTATTGTATTTTTCATAGTCTCTCTCTTGTTTTAATTATGTGGCTTTTCGCGCTGTGTGAGCAGTGCGTGCAGCGTTACAGCCTCGTTCTTTGTCTTTGTTGCTGCGATTGCAGCCTCGTCGGGCTTTACATCGGTGTACCAGCTCTGCAAGGTGCGGCCGGCAATGTAGCTTCCAATGCTCTGCTCCAATTTACTGCCGTTGTCGGCCGGGAAATTTTCGGGTGTTTTTATTGAGAAACTGTAACCATCATTCAAAAATTCTACGTTGCTCCCGGGGTGGTAGTGTGAAACGAGTGTAATGACCTCGTTTACGCTGTCGTCCATGAGCGTGTGGAGCAGTGGCATGTCATCGGCTGTAACCGTCATCCTTTCTGTTATGGTCGCAGGTGTACCCATCGCCTCGCGGGCACGTGCCGTGTAGGCGCTTGTCGCGAAAATGCGCTTGCCAATGCTTTCTATTGTTATCTTGAATTCTATTGTTTTCATTTTTCGTTCTCTCTTTATGCCGCAAAGATACTCTCATGCAGTTGCGGCAAGGTTGCTGTTTTGACACTTTCCACTACCACTCAGTGTGCGCGGAGTGTCCTGTACACAATGCCGCGGAAGGTCTCTACATCGAGGTAAAACGATGGTGCGGGTTCCCTTATAATCTCGTCGAGGATTACGTACCGGTAGCGTTCGCTGCACTCCTTGACCCTCTGCTTGTAGCGGCGGTAAATCTCCTTGTACATTGCCAGCTTGTTGCTGTTGATGATGGGCAACTTCTTCTTGCGTGAGAGGAGCGACACAAATCGTCGGGCATTCTCGAATGTCACATAAAAACGTGGCGCCTTGCTGTTGACCGCGTGTCTGATGACCTCGTCCTGTGTTGCATAGGGCTTTTGTTTTCTCACTTCTTTCAATGATTCAAAAAAACAGTTCACAACATCCTGTTTGCGTCTGTTGCGAACATCGTCGTTGATTCTACTTTCCATTCTGCTTTTTTGAACACAAAAATATAGCCAAAAAATACTAAAATACATACTATTTTACCACTTTATTTATCAACACCCCCATTTTTTGTTTTCAGCAATCGTTTTTTCACGTTGTGTACGGTTCTATTTTCTTTTTAAAAAGGTGTATACACTGCACATTGCTGCTTTGAAATAATTTTTAGCAATAAGTGGCGTTACAGCAACCTTGTCCCTCTCTTTTGGTTGTTCCTTTGCCGTTGAAAAATAAATTTATATATGGAACAGACAATTAAAGAGAAAATGGGGGCTCAACAGCCTGTAGAGCCCGCAGCGGCGAGTGGCAACCAAAGTGCCGCTGCCGATGCGAACGTCGCTGCCATGCAGGACGCACAGGCATCTTTAGAGAGTTTCAATGAGCGGCTGAATCTGTTTTTCGGCGGTAACTTCGACATTGGCGACAAACTGTCACAGGATTTGCTGTTGCGCCATCTTGAGATGAACCGCGAACAGAACGAGCGTATTGCCACAATGCTTGAGCGCGACCCTCGCCTGGCTCAGTTGCTGGTTGATGTCATTGACGGCAAGCGCGGTGCACACAGTGCTGTGGCACGCTACTTCGGCCGCGGATTCATGAGCGTGGAAGAGGGCAGTCCCGAGTTCGAGGAGATTATGCTTGCCGACGAGGAGCGCAAGAACGAGATGATGCGCCTTGCCAATGACCGTCGCGAGTACGAGATGAACCTTGAGGAGAGCATGCCGGTGATTGAGGCCTTCTGCAATGAGCGCGGGTATGACCCGTCCGATTTTTTGGACAACGTTTGGGAAAGGCTCGTTTTCCCAATAATGGCCGGCAAGTACACAGCCGATGTATGCACGGCTCTGGACCATGCAATCACCTACGAGCAGGACGTGAAGGATGCCTTTGCTGCCGGCGACATTAAAGGGCGTAATTCCAATATAAGGCGCATGAAAGAGGATTTTGGCGACGGTTTGCCAAAGGGGATGAGCAGTGTCGCTCCCGAAACCGGTCGCAAACGGCCGCGCAACTCACTCATTGAAAAGGCTCTCAATGCCTGATTCCGATAACGGACAATCTATTTATTAACAATAAACTTTTTTAAAACCATGAAGAAAATTCTGAATTTCTTGAGAGAGAATCCTCTCTTTGTGATTGTTTCTTTGGTGTCGGTGCTGCTCTTTGCACTTGACAATGCCGAAGCGGGTGCAATGCTTGCAGCAGTGACCGTTGTTCCTGCCGGCTCAACAAAAGCCTCAAGGGGTATTGCAGGCCTTGCAACCCAGGGTGCGGGTGAGGCGACAACAGTATCCAATGCCGGCGAGCTATCACCCAGTCTCATCGATGCCGATGTCGATGACCAGATTATAGGCATTGCCAGTGACGAGAGCGTTATCGACACCATCAAGCGCAAGATTCGCCGTCAGGTGCGTGTGACATCGTTCGAGGTAGACCACTATCTCATTGACGACAAGCGCTCGAAGGCCTACACTAATGCTGTGTACAATGGTATCAAGGCTACACGTGCCGAGATTCCTTTCTCCACAACAGGCGAGAGAAAAATCTTCCAGGAGTACTACACCGCCATCTGTAAAGGTGTGAACGGCTATGACCCCACAGGGCAGATTGAATTGCCGGGCGTTGACCTCATGCTCTTTTTTGTGGGCAAGAACAGCACCACCGAGGCACCTATTGCAATGGCTGTCAATGGTCCAAAGACAAACCCTAGCGATGACTACTGCGTGGTTCCAACCATCCCTGCCGGCACCGAGATTATCCTGTTGTCATCGGCTGCGTACGAGACACAGAAGTTCATTGCACCATCGACCATTGTTCCGGTGCCCGAGCGCATGTACTTGCAGAAGCAGCTATGCAACAGCATTGTGAGTGATTACTTTGCTGCGCAGAAGAAGCGCCTGCAGTTCAACGAGTCGCAGATTGCCGAGGCAGTGCTCCGTCAGTTCCGCCTCGAGAGCTGCCGCACAGCGTGGGTGGGACAGCCCGGCAAGTTCAAGGTGCAGGCCATGGACAATGCCATGGGCTATCAGTGGGACTACTTCTCAAAGGGTATCCGTTGGCAGTTCAAGCGTCAGTATGACCTCTCGTCAAAGATTACCTTTGCCGACCTTGTCAATCTCTCAATGGTCAAGTTCACCGGTTTCAATTGCACCAAGAGAGCCATCTGGTTGCTTGGCAAGCAGCTGCTCAACGACATCCAGAAGATTGACCTCACACTCCACAAGAACATCAGCGTTAGCGGCGACAAGGTGTTCGGGATTGAGTGTACAAAGATTCACACCGTCTTCGGCGACATTGACCTTGTTCATGACCCTACACTCGATGCTTTGGGTTACGCGCACTGCGGTGGCCTCATTGACGAGAACGGCCTCGTGCGCTACTACATGAAGAACGAGGATGCAAAGACCGAGAATGTGGACGGCGAGGAGGCAAAGCGCGAGGTGGTGATGACTATCGACTGCCTCTGCCTCAAGGGCTATTCGCACATCTGGGTGAACGGTTCGGCTGCCGAGAGTGATATCCCGGGCGCTTCGCACGTGACAAGTGCCGCGTCGTTGCCTGCCGAGCCAAACATCAACGATGTTGTAATCCTTACAGCTGATGTAAACCGTACCGTCGACGGTGAAAGCAGACTGTGGTTTGCTGCCGGCTCTGTTGTCACCTACAACGGCACAACATGGGTAGAGTATACAGGCGAGATTATTGTGTAACACCTCTTTGTCCGGCGGCCGCATGGCCGCCGGCATTGACAATAAAAAGAAATAAAATGAGAAAACGTATTACATACGAGATACACGGCCAGATTGAGCGTAACAGCTATTTCAGAATTGGCAAAGCTTTGGTGAGAATTGATTTTACGGGTGGTGCCATAAACTCCACAGGTATCTACCCGGCGCAGTACACTACCGACAATCCGCTTTTCCAGCGTGCGATAGAGTGTAGCGATGCTTTCCGTTGCGGTGAGATTAAACGCGGAAGGGTAGATGTGCTTGATGACGGCAATGTAACTCCCGCCAAGGTCGAAGAGGAGCAGATAACTGTTGTTCCCGAGGTAACCAACATGCAGCAGGCGCGTGCCTACCTCATGGCAGAACCCTACAACTCCCCATTGTCGCAGCTGCAGAACAAGGTTGCCATTAAGAGTGTTGCAAAGGCCAATTCCGTTTCATTTCCCAACTGGTTGTAATGGATTGCAGTGAGCTTGTAAAAAAGGTTAAGCTTGTGATTAACGAGGCGGGAGACGACGGCGATGTCTCGCTGTTGTCGGCCGATACCCGTTCGCTCGACGATACCATTGCTGAGCTTCTGCCACGTGCCGTGACATTCATACAAAAGAACAAGGGTAGTGGAGCCGGGCGTGTCAATTCAAAAACTGTTGCTCCGTCCGCTTTGACAATCACTGCCAATGGAGATGGTGGCGGAACAATGCTTCTGCCTGCCGATTTTGTTGCTCTTGTATCAATGCAGCTTGAAGGGTGGCACACACCGGTCTACCACCTTTATGCACATGACTCGCGCGAGGCCGTGTGGCAACGTAACGAGTATACACGTGCCGGTTGTCACAGGCCTGTGTGCGTTGAGGCATTCACGCCGGCCGGCGAGCGTTGCGGGCAGTTCTTTCCGCTCCCCTCGGGCAATGCCGGCATGCCGGTGCATTTTGTCTATGAGACGGCATTCAATGCTGCCGACGGTCTTCAGGGGTATGACGAGTGGATGGTGGATGCGGTGGTGTACCAATGCGCTTCGTTGCTCTACACCCTGTTCGAGCGTTATGACGCAGCAAATTCAATGCTGGCACTTGCCTTGGCAGCATGTGGCTCACAAGCGCGAAAATAGAAAAATGATATTATGGATGGCTTGAGAATACTTACAGCAACAATTGTAGCAAATACATTTGGGCTGTTGTTCCCAATCAGGAACGATATCTTCGGGCTTGTCCTTCTCTTTACGGTCAATTTTGTAGTTGGCCTGCTTGCCGATGTGTGCAACCATCGCGATTGGAGCTTCAGAAAGGCTTTTTGCTTTTTCCGTGACGCTGCAATATACTTTGCGATGGTTGCCTGCATCTATCTGCTTGGCTACTTCAAGGGCGAGGAGGATATGGCTGTGCATTGTGTGTCGTTCACAATATATGTTGCTATATATTTCTATGGGACAAATATCCTGCGCAACGCGCGAGTGATAACAAACGAAAAAAGTACGCTCTACAGTGTGCTCAATTTCTTCTATTATATATTCAGCCTTAAAATGCTGGAACGCAGCGGTTACCTGAAAGATTACATCAACTATGAGAAACGTAACAAAGATAATCCTTAACCTTCTGTTGCTGCCGTTGTTTGCCTGCAGCACTGTGGAGAAGACAAGCGATGTAGGCTTCGTGTCGCAACAGAACTTTGTGGGCCGTACAAGGGTGGATAGTGTGCTTTTGCGCGACAGCATATTCATACGCGAGAAGAGCGATACCGTCTTCTACACCAAATACCGCACGCTCTACAAGGAGCGTTTGAGGGTCGATACCATTGTGCGCTGCGACACCCTCTACCGTGACAGGGAGGTGGTTGTGGAGACGGTGCGCAATGCCGGGTATGGCGGCGCTATGCTGTGGAAAGTGGCAGTTGCAACCCTTGCACTACTGCTGTTGTGGCGCACGGGAGGGTGGCGCGTCCTGTTGAATCTTATATTTAAAGTAATGGAGTTATGCAGAAAAGTTTTTCGTTCAAAGGAATAAACAGAAGCACCGACGTTTCATTGGTGCAGGATGGCGAGTGCCTTGATATAGTGAATATGCGAATGGCCGGTGGCAGTCTGTTGCCAATGCCGCAGCCGCGTGTTGTAGCAGGGCTGCGCTATGCCTATTCGGCATTCTATCACCATGCCACTGCCGGGTGCTATATCGGAATTACTGCCGATGGCAAGCGGACGTTGCATTTCTATGACAACGTTTTTGCTCCCTTTATGTCGGGCAATGCCATGTTTGTGGTTGATGGCCTGCAGGGTGTCAACGCTCTGGAGTTTGTGGGTAACATTGTATGTTGTCTCACAGATAACGGAATCTACTACCTGCTATTCGACAACGGTAAATATCTTGCTCTGGGCGAGAGGCCTGCCGTGCCCGATGTGGTGATAACCCTTTCGTCAAAGGTGGAGAGTGTAATCACTGAGAATGCCTACTACAAGATGACGGAGACCGATGAGCATGAACTCTCCTGGACACACAACGAGAAAGGTTACATCGATGAGTGCATCTCGGCCTTGAACAAGGCCGGATATTATATTGACAGGGCACTTTTCAGGGTGGCGCTGCGGCTCTATGACGGCAGCTACATAAACGTGTCAAACATAATCTATGTGAGCGACGGGAACAGCGGCGATGGTGTGGGACGCGATGCAGAGAATATGCTTTCAGAACCTGTTGATGCAGCATCACCATGCAAATACAAAGTGAGTGTACGTGGTTTCAAACCCAACTTCTCCTTGTCGGCACCGGCTTTGCAGGCATGGCGCAACATTGTGGTGGGGGTGGATATCTTCTCCACAATGTCAATCCCCGGTAAGGAGAGTGCACCCGACAAATTTGCGAAGAACAGCGAAGTCTACTCGTCGAAGCCCCTTGAAAAGTTGTGGGAGGATGTTGCTTCGGCTGCGCTTTACTACAAGGTCGCCGAGTATGATGTCGACGGTAATCTGCTTAACCGCCTCGATGATGTCTCGCCGTCGAACCTTGCACTGCAGCAGGGGCTTGAAACGGCAACAGTGCCCTCGTCACTCTCGAGCTACGATGTCAAGAGCAGTTTTCTTTATAATGGTCGCCTGCACATTGCCGCATTCAAGGAGTATTTTTTCAAGGGATACGGTGTCGCGGCCTACAATCCCATTGGCGGTGGCATTGGTTATGTCGATTCAATGGTTGTTCAGGTGAAGCTAAGGACTGCGCAGGGCGAGTTCGTTACGGGTGAGCAGTTTTTGAATCCGCAGTTGGGCGACGACGGTTTTGCTCCCTTGTTGCCGCCGTTGCTCACATACCCCGATACACGCGCTTGTGAGATGGCAATATTTCTCAGGATGGGCAGCAAGGTATATTGTAAAATATTTCCGTTAAAGGCACACAAGTACTTGAATATCGCCTACTATCTGCACCGCTGGTATGTTCCGTTCAATGTAACGGTTAAGGCTGTATTTGCCAATGGCGGCAAGCCGAATTCAAGTATTGACAGCGAGCTTGTGCTGAAGATTTTTGGCTATGATAACGCAACGCACGAGGTCGTATACAGCGCCTCGGGTAACTGTTGGAAATACAATGGCAACACCTTCCCGCCGAGTGAATACAGCGGCCTACGCATTTTTGCCGTTCATCGCAATGCTGTCGATGGTGACAAATTGGTCTTTACAATAGAGCGTGGACGTATTACTGATTTTACCTTCAAGGATATTGACAACATAACTTTCGATGATACGTGGACTGAGGTGGACGAGATGCCTCTCGCTGCACCATCGCCTTTCGAGAACAGGTATAACGTAATGAAGGTCTCTATGGTTGAGAACCCCTTTGTGTTCCCGGCCGGCTGCACCTACACTCCGTCGCAAGGCACTATTGTGGGGCTGTCGAGCAACACTGTAGCCCTCTCCGAGGGGCAGTTCGGGCAATATCCTCTCTACGTCTTCTGCAGTGACGGTATTTGGGCAATGTCGGTCGATACATCGGGCAGTGTGGCATATCTTGCCGGCAACCAGGTGTCGCGCGACGTGTGTGTCAATGCTGCATCGATATGCGGGGTAGGCGGTGGAGTGCTCTTTGCCGGCAAGCAGGGAATGATGCTCATTGCAGGTAACAGTGTAAAGAGAATCTCTGCTGCGCTTGACAATGCCGGCAGCATGCCGAAGGGTGTGCCCGATGACCTGTTTGCAAAAATCCCGGGACTTGTGTCGCTTGAGTGTGATGGCTGTGACTTTGATTTCCATGGCTTCATTGCCAATGCATTTGTGGCCTATTTGCCATCGCACAACGAGGTTATTGTAGGTAATGCCGCTCACGAATACTCTTTTGTCTACTCGCTCGACTCGGGAGTGTGGACTAGGTACAAGGGTAATTTTACAGGCAAGGTGCATGGCGTACCGACACCTTATTTTCTTGCGCCATCAGTTGATGGCGCAAGGGTTGTCTCAATTCCCGATGCCATGACGGGCAGCAACCGTGTACTGCTCTTCACAAGGCCGCAGATTTGGGGAACGAAACTGCCCAAGCGCATTATGCAACTTTTGTTGCACGCATATGTAGAGCCTCCGGCTCACCCTGCACCCGGCATGCCTTTGCTGGCCTGCTATCTGCTTGGCAGCAACGATGGTACCCATTTTAAGATAGTTGCAGGCAGTGAAAAGAACGTTGCAAAGCAGGATGTGCTGTTCCCTTATTTCCCCACATCTTCCTATAAGTATTATCTTTTTGCCATAGTGGGTGATGTGGGCGCAGCAAGCACCATTACAGGAATGGAAATGGATGTGGAAGTGCCTTGGCGTAACAGAATAAGATAGCCACTGTTGAATATGACATTGCCCCGAAGTTTTTTTATAGACTTCGGGGCAATGTCGTGTAAATTGTTATATAGGTTTATTCTATTGAGTCAATCAACTCTTTAATCTCATCGAAATTACTGTCTACTGTAATCATGTCGTGCAGTACTTCAAGTTCTTTGTCTCCACGGTCAATCAGCACCTTCAGCAGCTGTTTGGCAATTTTGACGTACTGCTCCCGCTCCAATTGGCATTCATCTTCAGGATCGAGTATTTTGTCCATCACTCTCAAAGTCTCTTTCCATATATTCATCTTTTCGAATTGGCACAGCAGATATTTTTGGGGTTCATATTCAAACATCTCGGCATACCAAGCATCAATATCATAGTTTTCCACTTCTTCTGGTGAGGGCCTCTCTCTCGAATCAATGAGATATTCCATATAGTTATTATGGATTCTATGTTCTCTGCCAAGCCAGGAGAGTGTCACCTTGTCTTCTTCGAGTGTTACGATTGTCACCTCTCCAAAGTCTCTCATGTCAATTTTTTGTCCCTTCTTCAATAGATCTGAAGTAACCCATTGGAAGTGGCAATCGGCAACATTGTCATTCTCCTTGTCATACATTCTCATGGTAAGGATAAACTCCTTTTTTTCGGGGTAATGGCGCTCGGTAAGGTATTCGTACTCAATTTCGCCTTTCATTATTTTTTCGGCCTCCTCAATACCATTGTTTGCAGCTGTTTCAATCACTGCTTTCAATGACGGTACAGCATCCAGTATTGCATCAATTCTGTTTCTTTTGAAAATTTGTGCAAGGTTGGCGAACCATTCGTTGGAATATTCGTCAGTGCCATTAGAGTTCAGATATTTTGCAAAGAGTGCATAGTCGTCAATTATAAGCATGTCCCAATTTTTGCAGGATTGCAACCACGCATAAAAAGGCCTTACGGCGTTCTCGCCGTTAAGTATAATCTCGTACAGCAGTTTAAGGCATTTTTCCTTTTCCTCCTTGTTCTGTCGTTGGGGGCATTGATGCTGGTCCTCCATAATCTCATTGACAAGAGTGAAGAACTCTTCCCATGCATTTATGCTGCTGTATTCCATCTTTAAAGATATTCCGTCCCAACTGAGGTATGGATTATCAATGGCATATTCCTGGCTTTTGACTGTGTCGCCTGGGCATAGTGTATACGTTTCACTTAGCCAACCGACGGTAACCTCTTTTTCAGTAACCGACTGTATGCGCGGTGAACAATGTTCCATAAGGGCGATATCCTTACCCACAATCCGCTCCATCTCATTGAAGGGGTAGAAGCCACTTACTCTTGACTCATTTGCTACGGACATGTCCCTTGTACTGTTGATGGCAGTAAGCTCAAGACAGTTTATAGTCAAATCATCATTTTTCTCTACATAAAAAGTTAATTCCATGAATATTGCCTTAATTTGTTCAATAAATATCTGCTTATGGGCAAAATAAATGAAAATAAATTGTATAGGCAAAATAAACAGTTGTCAATTTATATACTCTCTTGTCAAACCATTTTACATCCATTGTCTAAAAATTTTACAATTCTTGAAATGACGTTTTTGCTTAGTGTGTTGTTGTCTAATGTTTTAATGGTTTTGGCACGGTTTTGGCACGTAATCTTGCAGAAACACTTTTTAATTTATGAAAAATATATTTGCAATATTGACATTTTTCGGTTCCATAACCCTTGCCACAGCGCAGACAATGACAATGGACGAATGCATGGCATATGCCGTTGAGCACTCCGTTTCGGTTGCCAAACAGGAGAACAGCCTCGACAATGCCACAATGAACTACAAACAATCCGTTGCTGGATTGTTCCCTTCGGTGTCGGCCGGCGTTTCGGCTTCGGCCAATTTCGGACGTTCAATCGATCCCGAGACAAACAGCTACACCACAGTATCGACATTCAGCAACTCCTATGACCTGGGAGCTTCGATGCCGCTCTTCGCAGGCTTGCGCTACGTGAACAGCATCCGTGCTGCCAAGGTGGCCCGCGACCGCGGTTACAGCGACCTGCAGATAGCGCGCGACAAGGTGGCTATGGAGGTGATGCGTGCTTATACCGATGTAGTATATTATAAGGAGGCTGTGAAAATTGCCGAGGAACAACTCTCTGCATCGCGAAAGACTCTGCTTCAGGCACAGAAACTCCATGAATTGGGCCTAAAGAGTGCTGCCGAGGTTGCCGAGGTTGCTTCACAGGAGGCCGGTTACGACTACTTGCTCACCGAGCAGCAGAATAACCTTGCAATGGCATACATTGCACTGCGCGAGGTTATGAACTACCCGCAGGGCACTGCTCTTGAGGTTGCCCCTGCCGGGGATATACTTCCTGCAATAGGCACAGTTTCGCTTGAGAGTGTCATGGACAATGCTCTTTCTGCCAACGTACAGGTTGTTTCGGCCGGGCTTGCAGTTAAGGAGTCGAAGTACAACTATATGAAAGCAAAGGGAAACTGGTTCCCTACAATAAGCCTTTCGGGCGGTTTTGGAACAAGTTACTATACAAACTTCAGCAATTCCGCTTATCCCGCATTTTGGACTCAGCTTGACAATAATCGTGGTGCATATGTAGGTGTTTCAATGTCCATTCCAATCTTTTCTAATCTAAGCCGCAAAGCCACAGTACGCTCATCGCGCAATGCACTGCGTAATGCCGAACTTGAGATGGAGGCGACACGCAACGTGGTGGAGAGTGAGGTGGTACAGGCCTGCAAGCAGATGGAAGGTTATGGCAAGCAGTATATCCAGGCGGTGAAGAAGATTGAGGCTGCTCAGTTGGCATATGATGGCATAGCGGCAAAGTTCGATAAGGGGCTTGTAACGGCAATCGAACTTCAGATGTCGGCGACAACGCTGCTGCAGGCAAAGTCGGACTGCCTGCGCTCGAAACTGCAGTACATGATTGAGAAGCGTATGGTCGACTACTATAGCGGCATTCCGCTTGTGGAAGTTGAATGAAACATAAGGTGATATTGAAAATAATAAATTAGAAACTATGGATATAAAATTGGAAAAGAAAAAAGGATGGCGTGCCATCCTGAGCAAGAAAAGTCTGCCTTACATTTTTGGACTACTCCTGCTGGTGCTTATAGCCTGGATGTTGCTCAAAAAGAACACTTCTACGCTTCGTGTGAACACTGCGACAATTGTTGTTTCGGCAGTGGAGCAGGGCGAGTTCAACGATTATGCCACTCTCAACGGCATAGTGCAACCTATTACAACCATGCAGCTCTCGCCTTTGGAGAGCGGAGTGGTGGAACGCATCGTTGCCGAGGAGGGAACAACTGTGAAGGCCGGTGATGTAATTCTTGAGATGACAAATAAACAGCTATCTATGCAGATATTACAATCGGAGGCCGATTTGGCCGAGAAACAGAACATTCTGCGCAACACACTCATCTCAATGGAGCAGGAGCGTCTTGCCTTGCGCCAGGAGATGCTTCAGCTCGACCTCGATGTAACACGCAAGCAGCGCGCCTATGAGCAGAACCGCGAACTTTATGAGAGTGAACTCATTTCGCGCGAGGTCTACTTGCAGTCAAAGGAGGATTATGAGCTTGCCGTTGCACGTCGTTCTCTTGTCGCCGAGCGTCAAATACAGGATTCGCTCTACCGCACCGTCCAGGTGGCGCAGCTCGATGAGAATCTGCGTTCCATGCAACTTAATATGCAGCTTATTCGTGAGCGTGTGGGCAATCTTAAAGTCAAGGCTCCCATTGATGGCGAGGTGGGTATGCTTAACGTGGTGCTTGGACAGACACTCTCGCAGGGCAGTGCCATAGGTCAGATAAACGATTTGTCGGCCTACAAGGTTACAGCAATGGTTGATGAACACTACATTGACCGCGTGGCAACCGGGCTCACAGCCTCGTTCGTGCGTCGCGACAACAGCTACGACATGTTGCTGCGCAAGGTCTATCCCGAGGTGCGTGAGGGGAAATTCAAGGTCGACCTAACATTCACCGGCGACCTGCCCGACAATATACGTTCAGGACAGACATACAACCTGAATCTGCAGCTCGGTCAGCCTGTCGAGGCTGTGTATATCCCGCGTGGTGCTTTCTTCCAGAAGACCGGTGGCCGTTGGATATACGTAGTAGATGCTACGGGTGAAAGAGCCTATCGCCGCGAGATTCGCATAGGCCGCCAGAATCCAAGGTTCTATGAGATACTCGAAGGCCTTGCGCCGGGTGAGAAAGTTATAACCTCGTCGTATGACAATTTCGGAGACAATGAAGAACTTATTCTGAAAGTAGGAAAGTAATAAAAAACAATAACCATGTATATAAAGAATTTCATAACATTGCTGAAACGTTACACCACATCGTCGGTGCTCAACATTCTTGGAATGGCATTGGCTTTTGCTGCGGTGTACCTGATAATGGTGCAGGTGAATTACGACCTGTCTTACAACAAAGGCATACCCAATGCCCGTAACATCTATCGTCTCGAACATCCCAATTTTGCCGAGGAGGGGTATTGGGATATCACATGGCCGCGCCAGTTGCCCGACGATCTATGCAAGGATATTCCCGAGATTGAAAAGAGTGCCACAATAACACCTACCGGACATTTCAATATAAACTCTGTTTATTCGAGAAAGTTAGACGACCGCATAGACAATATCGAGTTGAACCTGTGTGAGACAGAGCATGAGGGACTGGAGATTCTTGGCATTGAGGTCATAGAGGGCTCGCTCGAAAATGTGATAGACCACTATTCGTTGGTTCTTAAAGAGTCTGCTGCAAAAAGGTTCAATCTCTCTGTAGGTGATGTATTGTGCTACGGCCGCGATGCGAATGAGGAGAATGCAACAGCTACAGTAGTCGCAATATGCAAGGACACTCCTTCACCAAGTATTCTTGACGGTACAGATGGCTGGGGTGGTATGTCTGTTGCGCAGGAGAATGAAAACCCCAACAACTGGAACAATCCTTATTTCATACAGCTCGCAGACGGTGCATCACCCGATGCTGTTGTTGAGAAGATGAGAGAGGCTCTGTTACGTACATTGAATGTCGAGCACGAACTGTATGCTGATGAAGAAACAGTAGAGCAATACATTAAAATGGCTACTCCGCGCCTGAATCCGTTGACCGAGCTCTATTTCTCGAGTGATGTAAGTACTGCTTATCACGAGGTGGGCAATAGATTGACTACATATACCTTCATTGCAATAGCGGTGCTCATAATTCTCATTGCAATGATAAACTTTGTAAACTTCTTTTTTGCACTCATTCCCGTGCGAATAAAGGCAATAAATACATACAAGGTCTTTGGTGCATCGACATTGAGGCTTCGCTTTAATTTTATTATCGAAGCCGTAGGGCTTGTGGCTACAGCACTTGCCGTTGCTGCTCTATTTGTAGAGCTGTTTGACGAGACACCGCTGGTCAACCAACTCTCTACATCAATTTCATTCAGCAATAATTGGGGGATTGCACTTGTTGTTATAGTGGTAGCTATTGCTGCCGGCATTGTTGCAAGCATATATCCCGCGTTCTACATTACCCGCTTCTCGCCGGCAATGGTGCTTTCCGGCTTCCAGGCATCGGCCCCGGGCCGTCGCTTGCGCTACACTCTCGTTGCCGTGCAGTATTTCATTTCCATTACGCTCATCATATGCTCACTCTTCATACACCGCCAGCGTGAGTTTATGCTCGGTTACGATATGGGTTTTGACAAGGAGAATCTTCTTGTAGTCGACAAACTACCTGCCGAGGCAGTGTTCGAGTCCTTTGACTTGGAGAACGGATTGTCACAGGTAAGGCGCGATGCCTTTGCCGAGCGCCTTACACAGAACCCCGCAATCATTGACGTCGCTTTTGCCAACGGCTCGCTTGTGACACCTTCGAGAATGCAGTGGGGACGCAATGTCGACGGCAAGGGAATATATTTCAATGTCTATCCTGTTTCGTGGGATTTTCTGCAGCTTATGAAGATTGACATTGTAGATGGCAGGGATTTCTGTAGCAGTGACGAGACAACTGTCAATGGGGTTTACATCTTTAATGAAGATGCTGCAAGCAAGGTGGGTATAAAAGTGCATGACAAGATTCCCGGTCACCGTTCCGATGCCGATGTCGTGGGTATATGCCGCGATTTCAACTATCGCCCAATGCAGTACAACATTGAACCATTCGCGTTCTACATATTCGGCAAATATCCTTGGAGAGTTTGCGAACATTTGTATGTGCGAACAATGGCCGGCGCCGATATTCCTGCGGTAAAGGAGTATATAATGCAGACAATTGCCGAGTATGCACCGAGTGCTCCCGCTGACAGTTACGATGTGACACTCTTTGATGCAGAACTTGAACAGCAGTATCAAAAAGAGGAGAAACTCTCGTCACTCATCACTCTGTTTACAATGCTTTCTATCCTGATATCTGTGATTGGCGTGTTCGGCCTGGTGCTCTTTGAAACCCAATATCGCCGCAAGGAGATTGGCATACGTCGTGTACACGGTTCATCGGTGTCTTCAATTCTCAGTATGTTCAATATAATGTATCTGCGCATCGTTGCAATATGTTCGCTTGTGGCAGTGCCTGTGAGTTATCTTGTAATAGACCGTTGGATGCAGCAGTTTGCCTATCGTGCAACAATGGCTGTCTGGGTCTATCTGCTTGCCATAACCATAGTGGTCGCCATAACGGTTGCAACAGTGACGGCACGTGCCTACAAGGCTGCAAATGACAACCCTGTGGATGCAATAAACAAGTAAGAAAGAATGTAAAAATGATAATTCCCCCTCGCCCTTACAGGGCACTCCCCCCTTGCATCAAGGTGGGAGAACTCCTCCCCTCTTTGAGGTGGAGGTGGTCGCAGACCGGAGGGGAGAGTAAAAATAAATAAACAAAAATATTAATCAATTAAAACAATACAATTATGCTTAAAGTAGAAAATTTGAAGAAGAGTTTCTTCACAGAGGAAGTAGAGACAATTGCTCTTAACGGTGTATCATTCGAAGTAAAGGAAGGTGAATTCGTAGCCGTGATGGGTCCCTCGGGTTGCGGAAAATCGACATTGTTGAATATCCTTGGCCTGCTCGATAACCCCACAGGCGGCAGTTACCACCTGCTAGGCAACGAGGTAGGTGGCTTGCGCGAGAAGGAGCGTACACAGTTCCGTAAAGGCAATCTCGGTTTCGTGTTCCAATCGTTCAACCTGATTGACGAGATGACAGTGTTCGAGAATGTTGAGCTGCCGCTTGTATACATGGGCGTGAAGGCATCGGAGCGCAAGAGACGTGTGAATGAGATGCTCGACCGCATGAACATCTCGCACCGCGCGGGTCACTTCCCTCAGCAGCTGTCGGGTGGTCAGCAGCAGCGCGTTGCAATAGCACGTGCGGTGGTCTCTAACCCAAAACTGGTGCTTGCCGACGAGCCTACCGGTAACCTCGACTCAAAGAACGGCCAGGAGGTTATGGCGCTGTTGCAGGAACTCAACCGCGAGGGTACCACAATAATAATGGTAACCCACTCACAGCACGATGCGCAGTTCGCATCACGTACCATATGTCTATTCGACGGCCAGATTGTTACTGATGTGGCCAACAAATTGTAATAAAACCATTGTACCGGGCAAATACTGCGTTATGCTCGTTGCTGTGGTGCTCATTTACGCTCAGTAAACTGCGCTCCCCGCAACTTCGCAAGCCTTGTCTTTGCCTCGCTACAATGATTTTAAGAGATGACGGGCAAATGCGCAGTGTGCCTGCTCTTCAGCACTCTTGCAGGTATCACCGCCTTTGCCTTGTCATTGATAATATAAAATATTCTAATTGGATTATATGCAATTATTCAACTATTCATTCCGCTATCTGCTTAAAAACCGCGGCAATTCACTCGCCAGGTTGCTCTCCTTGTCTTTGGGTATGGCCGTTGCGCTTCTCGTATTCTCTTACGTGGGGTTCAATATGTCGTTCAACAGTTTTTTCCCCGAGAAGGAGCGTGTATACCAGGTGTGGATAAAGTCGCCGCAGTTCGGCATTTCCGACAAGCAGGTAAGACCGCTGGCACCGAATCTTGTCGCCGACATGTCACAGGTTGAGGCTGCAGTGCATTTCATTGAGGTGGAAAAAGTTTTCGGTACCACCGATAACTTGATGACGGCAAAAGCTTTGGAAACGAACAGCACTTTTTTCGATGTCCTCGATTTTGGGGTACTCAGTGGCGATGCCCATCGCATTCTCAGTAGTGAGGGTGCAGCGGCCGATGAGGTGATGATTTCGGAGCGGCTTGCAAGAAAAATGTTCGGTGATGAGGACCCATTGGGCAAGAAACTGGGGCTTATGGTTGTTGCCGGTGTATTCACTACACCCCCTGCAAACCAGTCGATAGGTGATTTCGATATTCTTGAATATCTGCCCTATGATAGTAATGACGAGTATTGGACAGGGGGTGATAGCTACTCTACATTCATAAAGCTGCGCCCCGGTGCCGACATTGCCGAGGTTGAGGCAGCCATGCCGGCTTTTCTTGAGAAACATGGTATTGCCGAGCATTGCGAGGAGTGGCAGAAGAGATTCTATTTTGCTCCTTTGGCATCGACCATATATGTCGGCAGTGATGTGAGGCAGATGCAGGCTCTCTATGCCACAATTGCTTTCATAGCTCTTGTTGTGGCTTGCCTCAATTATGTGCTGCTCACAATTTCGGCTCTTGCAAAGCGCAGCCGCACCATTGCTACAATGAAGTGCAACGGTGCATCGCGCAGCGGAGTCTTCGGCATGCTGTTGGTGGAGACAATGCTGTTGCTTGCAGCATCGGTGGTTGTTGCAGCTGTTGCAATATTTTGTCTGCGTGGTGAGATATTTGAACTCTTGGGTTACGAAGTGGCGGACCTTTTTGCTCCCCGTCGTATGTGGATACCGGTTCTTGTTTGCCTTGCAGGTTTTGCCGTGGCCGGCATAATACCGGCAGTGTTGTTCTCGCTTGTGAGCATAGACTATGCTTTCCGTCGTGGCGGCGACAACCGTTCTTTGTGGAAAAAGGCACTGCTCTTTGTACAGGTGGCTGCAACGGTCGCTGTGGTTATATTCCTGTTTGTTACCGCAAGGCAGGCATCCCATGTCGTGAATGCCGATTATGGCTATAAGTTCGACAGGCTCATGGCTGCGCAGCTCTCTACAAAAATAGGGGATGCCGGTGTTATTGCCGACAAGTTGCGCTCTTTGCCTTTTGTGGAGAATGCAGGGATGTCTGCGCAGTCTCCGCTCGAAGGCTATTCGGGGATGCCTTGCGTGGATGAACAGGGAAACCTGCTCTTCAGTTGCCGATGGGATATAATCGACCATAACTACATCCCCTCTATGCAAATGAATATTCTACAAGGTCGCAATTTCTTTGCCACTGATGGCGCTGACAAGGCTATTGTGAACGAGAGGTATGTAGAGATGCGTGAGTGGGAGGATTCACCTATCGGCAAGATTATCTACGACGGTTCGGGGCAAAGATTTGAAATTGTGGGTGTAGTGGCCGATTTCCGCATGTTGAGTACCGGTGTCGTTGAGCCCATTGTGATGCATACCGTGCCTTATGTCAGCGATATGGCTCCCGAGTACAATGCTGTGGTGCTGTATAACATTCTGCTTGACGAGGTGAATGCCGGGAATGTAACGGCGCTCGAAGAGGCAGTCTCATCTGTCAATGACGGGTATTTCAAACACAAACTGGTATATTATCGCGATTGGGTTGAACACACTTTTGCCGATGTCAGGGCAATGCGAAACGGAATGGTGGTTGTGGCTGTAGTTGTACTGCTTATTGCTCTGATTGGTCTCATTGGCTACATACAGGGCGAGATGGTGCGCCGCAGCAAGGAGATTGCTGTGCGTAGGGTGTGCGGAGCAAAGGTAGGTGATGTGCTTGCTGTTCTTGGTGTGCGTCTGTTATGGATTGTGTTGCCGGCAACGGTTTGTGGTATTGCGTTGGCAGTGTGGTGGAATGACAAATGGTTATCGACGCTTGCACAGATGCGTTGCGATGTTCCGCAGTGGATATACATTGTCGGTGCATTGCTTGTTCTGGCTGTGGTATATTCTGTGCAGCTGCTGCTATCGTTGCGTGCCGCAAGCGCCAACCCTGTCGATACTATAAAAAAGAACAATTGATAAAACAAAAAACTATGAAAATAGCATTCAAGAACTTTTTGACAACATTGAAGCGCTACAAGGTTGCTTCGCTGTTGAACATTGCGGGGCTTGCGCTGGCATTTGCGGCTTTCTACATGATAATGTCGCAGGTGTACAGTTCAATGACATTCAACAAGGCCATCAAGGACAATGAGCGGGTTTATATGGTATCGCCATACTTCGAAGGCTTTGGCAGATGGTCGGAGAATGTTCCTAACCCTATCTGTTACGAGACGGCTGCCGAGCTGCCCCAGGTAGAGGCCATTGCATCAATGGTTCCTTTTGGCGACGATGTGCCGGTGTGGATAAAGAGAGAGGGGGAGAACTACGAGAGAAACAAAATGACAGTAGTGCGTTGTACAAGCTCAATACTTGATGTATTCTCTTTCGATATCATTGCCGGAAACATTGATGATTTCAAGCAGAAGGATGCCGTGGTGCTGTCGCAGAGTGCAGCCGAGGCCATGGGGATTACAGTGGGCTCGATAATCAATCTTGACGAAGGCAACGTACAGCCCGGAACGCCGCTTACGGTGGTGGCTCTGTTCAAGGATTTCCCCGAGAATACAATCCTTGCGGGTCGCGAGGCTTTCCGCAACGACAACCGCGAGTTTGGTATGGATAATGCCAACTGGAACTATTCGGTTTTCGTTAAACTGCGCACGGATGCCGCCCCTGACGATTATGTGGCTCTGTGGAGCAAGAAACACTATGAATTCAGCGAGGCGCTTTTTGCCGAGTATACTGCAGCTACAGGTGAGGAGGTCAGTAAAGAGCAAAAGGAGTCAATGCTCAATATGCCGGTGAGGCTGATGCCTATGGATGAGTTCTATTTCAATACAGAGTATGAGTACTATTCCTGCGGCTCATGGGGAGTAACAATGACAATGCTTGCCATTGCTCTTGTTATTGTTGTTGTGGCATTCATTAACTTCGTGAACTTCTTTATGGCGCTTGTGCCGGTACGTATGCGCTCGGTAAACATCTGCAAGGTCTTTGGAGCCGGGCAGTGGACACTGCGCAGGAACTTCTTCTTTGAAGCCGTGGGTCTTGTGCTTGTAGCCCTTATAGTGGCATTGTGTACAGTGTCACTCATTGATGGCAGTGTAGTGAGTGAGTACACGACTTATTCGCTGTCAATAGGAGATAATATTATTGCAGTGGTGCTGGTAATTCTCATAGCTGTGGCAATGGCCGTCTGTGCGGCAGCGTACCCCGCATTCTACATCACTCGCTTCAATGCATCGATGGCTGTGAAAAAGGGTTTTGCATCCTCAAAGGCCGGCCGTATGTTGCGTGCAGGGCTTGTTGCAGTACAGTTCATTGTTTCAATGGTGCTTATGATTCTGGCATTGGTGTTCTCAATGCAGTATAAATATATGATACGCTACGACGTTGGTATTGACCGTGAGAACCTGCTTGTGGTGGAAAGCGAAGACCTTGCCACAAAGCACGAACTCTTTGTGGAAAAACTTGCCGCGAACCCGAATATAGCTGCGGTTACATCTACCAACTGGGAAATATTTGCATCCGATGGATATAATGGCAGAATCATAGACGGCAAGGAGATAAGGATGCAGGTTCATTATGTGCGCCATAATGCTCCCGAGGTGTTTGGTATTCCTGTGATAATGGGCAACGGTTTTGTCAAGGGTACTCCGGGATATCTCATAACCGACTATACCTCGCAGGCTACGGGTCTTGGAATAGGTGACAAGTGGGATGGCGAGGAGATTGTAGGCGTGATACCGCACATCAATCTTGTTGGTGCAGACAAAGCAAAGACAAATACAATGCTTTATAGTCAGGGTGAATCCGCTTACAGGAAGTACTTCTATGTCCGACTGCATAAGAATGTGGATGTTGAGGCAGTGTGTCGTGACATCTGTTCAATTGCAAAGGAGATTGAACCTAATGCATATGAACCCGAGATTGAGTTTGTGGATGATACCATTGCCAAGATTTATGGCGATACAAAGAAACAGACAGTGCTCATTTCAATGTTCGCCCTCATAGCTGTTGTGATATCATTGATGGGAGTGTTCGGCATTGTCATGTTCGAGACACAGCACCGCCGCAGCGAGATTGCCGTGCGCAAGGTCTATGGCGCAACGGTGGGTGGAGTAGTTGCCATGTTCAACCGTCGCTACCTGTCAATCATTGCCGTATGTTTTGTGATTGCCGCGCCTGTGGCATGGCTCATTGCCGATAGGTGGCTGCAGCAGTTCGTGAACCGCATTGGACTTGCACTGTGGCTGCCGCTGGCGGTGTTTGCTATTGTTGTCGTTGTTACAGTGGCATTGGTGACCTTGCGTTCGTTGAAGGCTGCAACGGAAAACCCTGCCGATGTGGTTAAATCGAACTGATAGACACCGCACTTGAATGGATTTATTTAGATGCTTCGCTATGCTCGGTATGACAAAAAACGCAAATGTCATACTGAACGTAGTGAAGTATCTTGATTGGATTACGTATTTTAGACATTTTTTTGTAACTTCGCACTATAATAAATGTGAGTTGGATATAAACTAAATCAAATCGCGAACCTGTCATCCCGACAGAGCATAGCGACGAAACTTTAGTTCGACAATGCTTGCAGCAGTTGGTTACACGTAGCGCAGGCGAAGTTTGCGCCGTGTAGGTTGCGATAAGCAAGGATTGTCAAAGGATCTCTGAATCCGCGAATAATGAGATTCCTCACACAAGGTTGACTTTGGCCCCTACGGGCGTCGATCTTTGATTCGGAATGACAAATTACACTAAATTTTAGTATAAATTCTTATATCGAACTCACGTTAATAAACAATTATGGCAAAGAGAGGTACATTACTTATAGTTGATGATAACAGGAACATCCTGTCGGCGGTTAAATTGCTTGCCGACGGTTCTTTTGCGAAGGTGGTGACGCTCTCTTCGCCAACGACGCTGCTTTCTACTGTTGCTGCCGAGCGTCCGAACGTCCTGTTGCTGGATATGAACTTCCATGCAGGAATAAACACCGGCAACGAAGGTATCTATTGGCTCAAGGAGGTATGCGGAAAATTCCCCGATGTGAAGGTTGTACTTTTCACAGCCTACGGCGACATAGACCTTGCTGTCAAGGCTATGAAGCATGGCGCGTTCGACTTTGTAGTAAAGCCTTGGAACAATGACAAACTGATGGAGACGCTGCTCAATGCTCTTGAGCAGTCCATGGGTAAGGGCAAGAAGAAACAGGAGGTGCCTGTGCGCAAGGAGGTGCCCATGTTCTGGGGAGGCAGTGCCGATATGGAGCGTGTACGCGCCTTGGTTGAGCGTGTTGCAGTGACCGATGCCAATGTTCTCATCACCGGCGAGAACGGTACGGGTAAGGAACTGTTGGCGCGTGAGATACATCGCCTGTCCAAACGTTGCGGAAAGGAGATGGTATCGCTTGACATGGGTGCCATACCCGAGACTCTTTTCGAGAGTGAACTATTCGGTCACAAGAAGGGTGCGTTTACCGATGCACATGCCGACCGCCCAGGAAAAATGGTCGCAGCAAACGGTTCTACACTCTTTATGGATGAGATTGGTAACCTTCCGCTCCATCTGCAGGCAAAGATGCTCGTAGCACTGCAGAACCGTACGGTTACACCCCTTGGCGGCAATGCACCACAGGCAATAGACATACGCATTGTGGCTGCAACAAACCGCGACCTCTATTCTATGGTCGAAAACGGCAGCTTCAGGCAAGACCTTCTCTACCGTATAAATACCGTGCATATCAATCTGCCACCGTTGCGCAATCGCAGGGTGGATATTGTTCCGCTTGCCGAAATATTCCTCAAACACTATTGCGAGAAGTATGGCAAGGAGCCAATGGGTATTTCGCAGCAGACGGCTGAGAAACTCATGGCGCACCCATTTGAGGGTAACATACGCGAGCTGCAGAATATAATGGAGAAGGCGGTAATCATGTGCGACGGGGCATCGATTGAGCCTCACCATCTGCAGCTGCATGTTTCGTCGGCAGCGGCGCGTACAGCGGGTGCTACGCTTGAGGATATGGAGCGCACTGCAATTGCCGAGGCTATCTCTTCGTGTGGCGGCAACCTGTCGATGGTCGCGCAGAAGTTGGGAATTACCCGCCAGACTCTCTATAATAAAATCAAGCGTTATGGACTATAAAAAACGTGGCCTGCCTCTTTCGAAACCATTGTTTACCGTCATTTTGTTGGTGACGGCTGCAGTGTCGGCGGGGTGGTCGGCGGCGCTTGGGCATTACCGTCTGTGCGCGCTGTGCGCAATCGTTGCTTTGCTGTTTGCGGTAAAGCTCATTAACGTGTATCGTGGAATTGTAAGGAAACTCGACTTCATATTCACCGCCGTGCGCAACAATGATTTCTCGTACCGCTTTGTCGAGAATCCCAAGCGTGCGGGATATTCCGTTATAAACCATTCGTTGAATCGAATCAAAGAGGTGCTTGACGAGAGTAAACTCAAGGCCGCCGAAAAGGAAAAGTATTTCGAGACCATTATGGAGTGTGCCAATGTGGGTATTATGGTCGTACTTGAGAATGGCACAGTTATGAAACACAACAGCAAGGCTATAAGCCTGCTTGGTGTTCCCATGCTCAGCCACATCGATAGGTTGCGTCCGCTGTCGGCACAGCTTGCCGATACCATGCTGTCAATTCTTCCAATGGAACAGAAGAGCGTATCTCTTGCAACTGAAACTGGAAATGTGAATTTGTTGTTGACCTGCTCGGCAATGACGTATGACGGCCGTAATTTACGCGTGATATCAATTGAGGATATCAACCGTGAGCTCGACACGCAAGAGGGGCTTGCGTGGGAAAAACTCACGCGCATACTCACACACGAGATTATGAACTCGCTTGCGCCTGTAACATCCATAAGCAACACGTTGCTTCATGCAAAGGAGAATCCCGAGGTGCTGCAGCAGGGGCTCGAGACCATCCATGCAACGAGCGACCGCCTGATGCAGTTCGTCGATTCGTTCCGCGAGGTGACACGTATTCCGCCACCAAAGAAAACAGCATTCCATCTTGCCTCTCTGCTGAATGACACAAGGGCGCTTGTCGATTTCGGCAATGTGTCGGTGAGCATAGATGTTGCCCCACAGGATACCATGATTTATGCCGACAGAGTTCAGTTGCAGCAGGTGTTTGTAAACCTGTTGAAGAATGCTGCCGAGGCCTGTTCTCTGCGTGGCGGTGTACAATGGATTGAGGTGCGCTCGCGCATTGCCCCCGATGAGAAGGTGTGCATTGAGGTGAGCAATAGCGGTGGGGCAATCCCTGCCGATGTCGCCGAAAATATTTTTACACCGTTCTTTACGACCAAACATGACGGTTCGGGTATTGGCCTTGCCGTTTCGAAACAGATTATCCGCCTGCATGGCGGTACACTGCGCCTTGCGCATAACAATGATGAAAAGGTGACTTTCCTCATTGTCCTGGAATAGTCACCTCTCTTTGATTATCATTTCACCTCTTTGCCTTGCAGAGTTCCTTTTCTCTCTCCAGCTCGCGCAACAGACGCGCGCTGTGCGTGCTTATGTAGACGCTGCAACGCGCAAAGACAAAGAGTGCCGTCGCAAAAATGATTGTTGCCGTTCTGCTCTCGAACAGTGTTCCTATTGTGGCTATGATTGCCACCAGACATATTGCCTGTAGTACTATAAGTTGTTTTGCGTTCATGGTGTGTTCTTTTTGTTTGTTATTCTATTTTTGCTTTTAGCCCCTTGAGGCCTTTGCCGTTCACTTGGTTCATGTGGATAATCTGGTTTACTTTAAGTTTGGGATATAGCTTATTGATGTATTAAATTAACTGACATTTTAATTTCGTTGTAATTGCTTTCGCTCGCTTTGTGTGTAAACAAGTTTACCCACACTTGCTTACTCGCAATTTTCAACCTTGTTCAGTTATCTTAGATTTCTACTGTAGTCTTTCTACATGTACTTTCTGTGTGACAGAAAGTACCAAAGAACCGGGCAGTCGTGTACGTCATTCGGTGCTTCCTTTGTTCAAGAGTCGCTTTGCGACATCTTTCAGTCGGTTCGCCCCTCGCCGCTCGCTGCTTGTCGCAATGCTTGGGGCGGCAAGAACTCGCTTCGCTCAAACATCATGTCGCCTTTTTCCAAGCATTGCTCGGCTACTCGCTGTGCCTCCCAACGCTGCCCTTCCGCCGTTGGCGGGGAATTACCTTTGCAATGAAGATTCATAGGCATACATCATTGACTTTAGCGCGTAAAATGCTAATATTTTAAAACTGGCACCATCAAAATCACAGCAAACAGCCGGGCAAGCATCGGAAACAGGACAAAATTTGTTTGAGCGGTGCATATACGCGATGCTGTTATTGCGTGAAAAGCGAGTTGTTTTGTCCCCGGTGCTTGAACGAAGAGCTGTTTGCGGCACCATTGCGGGCGAGCAATGTTTGCGACGACGGGAGCTTTAGCTCCCCAAAGGAGTGCGCTCCAGCGCTCAGCCGACCGAGGGATGTCGCTTGCGACTCGCGAGCAGAAGGCTGTTATGACTGATTTTGCCGGTGACGGGCGCTTTGCTACTTTCGCGCGACGAAAGTAGATGAAAGAAAGACTTGAAGTAAAATAAAGTGAACAATCAAGGTTGAGGACTGCCGTAGACTATAATAGTGAGCAAAATCGAAGCCGACATTATTTTTGCAACCGTTCACAAATATTTTCCTTTCAGAATTTTTAATTTGTGTGCTTGTTCACGCTAAATTTCTACTTTGTCGTTCACTTGTCAAATTCCCAATATATCAGGTTCTTCTCCCGGTTCTTTATTACAAGTCTTGCCTCGTCGATGAGTGTGTCTTTTCTCAGAAGGCGGGCTTTCCCTATGACTTGGGTAGTGCCGTTGGTGCGGGTGCTGCTCCCCTCGCACGGTGCTGTCATTATCCTTATGCAGTAGTTGTTTGCGGTGGTGTTGCGTGTGCGCTCGCTAAGGAACTCCTTAACAAAATCCTCGCGCGTAAACGGTTCATATATAATGTACTCCTCGATGAGGCTTCTGCCTGTTGCCTCCTTTGCGAATATTCTGCAACTTATGGAGTGCACCCACTCCATGACCTTTTCGTAATAGTAGCCGAGAATCTCCCGGCATTTTACAATAACTCTACTTCTCATAGTAAATCGATAATTATTTGTTTTGTAGTTAATTTTATTTGTATTATGTTTGTCAGGGTATTGGATTTTCTGCTTTATTTGTCCCTGTAGAGATATGAAATAATACAAATAGCCGTTTGTGGCTACAAATATAAGCGCTAATATCCAAAAACGAGTTGTTGAATTAGTAAAAAGTTGCTATTTTGGAAGCTGTCTAAATAAGGCGGTGTGTATTGGTTTGATTAACAGGTAAATAATAATTTGATATGAAAGATAATGGTATAAAACAGCGTGTGGCAGAGGTGCTTCGTTATAAGAAAATCAACGTGAACAGGGCAAGCAAGGTGCTCTCTATCCCGCAGCGTACCCTGAACAGACAGGTGAACGAGGATGGTAACATAAGTATGGATTTGCTTTATGCAATACTTGACACATTTACCGAGATTTCTCCACTTTGGCTTCTGTTGGGGGAAGGTGGTATGCTAAATGTGCCACAGGCGGCTCCGGCCTATCAGGTTCCTTTCTATAACGACCTGCCGGTGAGTGCAGGCTTCAAGGACGTGCTCGACGGTGGCCGCGAGACACCAACTTCTTATATCTCGTTGCCGGGCAAGAGTGCCGATTTCTACTTCCCTGTTTCGGGTACGTCTATGGAGCCGGAAATAAATGATGGCGACATTGTCGGCGTGAAAAGAGTGAACCGTAACGATGGTATCGTGCATGGCGATGTATATATGGTGGTGACAAACGACAACCGAATGATAAAGCGTTGCTATCACGACAACAACGACCCTAACCTCATATGGTGCGTGTCGCCCAACTATCCTTCGTTCCCCATCCACAAGAACGATGTGTGCGCGCTGTTCAAGGTTGTGAACAGGATTGAGATGTTCTGATTCTCCATTTTGCAACGTGTTAAAGGACCGTTTTTCCATGCGGTCTATGCGCAATATATTGACTGCCGTGTGTTAAACCGGCAGTCTTTTTTTGTTAATTGTTGTTGATTTAGGGAGTGTTCCTTTTGAAATTAAGGAAAAAACCGTATATTTGGATTTTATTGCTAAAATGCCGATATAGGTGTTTTTAGAAACAAAATCCAATTCGGTTGGTTTATATTTAAACTGTAGATTATGTCGCAAAGGATAGGGTACATAGCCCAGGTTATAGGTGCTGTCATCGATGTCTGTTTCGATGCCGATGAAGGCGAAGGCAAGGTTTTTCTGCCTGCAATATATGAGGCGCTCAAGGTGGTGATGCCCGACGGGCGTGAACTCATACTCGAGGTGCAGCAGCACATCGGTGACGACACGGTGCGCACCGTAGCCATGGACAGGACTGCGGGGCTTTCTCGCGGAATGAAGGTGGTGGCCATGGGACAGCCCATTACCATGCCCATGGGCGCACAGATAAAAGGGCGCATGATGAACGTGGTGGGTGCTCCCATAGACGGGCTTGGCAGCCTTGACAACGAAGGTGCCTATCCCATTCACCGCGACGCGCCCAAGTTCGAGGAACTCTCAACGGTGCAGGAGGTGCTTTACACAGGTATAAAGGTCATAGACCTGCTTGAACCCTATTGCAAGGGTGGAAAGATTGGTCTTTTCGGTGGTGCCGGTGTGGGAAAGACGGTGCTCATAATGGAGCTCATCAACAACATTGCCAAGGGCTACAACGGCTATTCTGTGTTTGCCGGAGTGGGTGAGAGAACACGCGAGGGTAATGACCTGTTGCGTGAGATGATTGGGTCGAACGTAATACGCTATGGCGACGGGTTCAAGAAGGATATGGAGAATGGTGGTTGGGATTTGTCGAAGGTGGATTTTGCCGAGGTTGCGAAGTCGCAGGCAACGTTGGTCTACGGCCAGATGAACGAACCTCCCGGTGCGCGTGCCGCAGTGGCGCTGTCGGGCCTGACGGTTGCCGAGGCTTTCCGCGATGCAGGTGCTGCCGACGGAAAACGCAACGATATACTCTTTTTCATTGATAACATATTCCGTTTTACACAGGCCGGTTCCGAGGTGTCGGCGCTTCTTGGCCGCATGCCCGGTTCTGTAGGTTATCAGCCTACACTGGCCAGCGAAATGGGTGCAATGCAAGAGCGCATTGCGTCGACAATCCACGGCTCAATCACATCGGTTCAGGCCGTTTACGTGCCTGCCGACGACCTTACCGACCCTGCGCCTGCAACAACGTTCACGCATCTCGATGCTACAACGGTGCTCAGCCGCAAGATTGCCGAGCTTGGCATATACCCGGCGGTGGACCCGCTCGACTCTACATCGCGCATCCTCGATGCCAATATTGTTGGGCGTGAACACTATGACACTGCGCAGAGGGTGAAACAGATTCTGCAGCGCAACAAGGAGTTGCAGGATATCATTTCAATCCTTGGAATGGAGGAGTTGTCCGATGAGGACCGCCTTACCGTCAACCGCGCACGCCGTGTGCAGCGCTTCCTGTCGCAGCCATTCACGGTGGCCGAGCAGTTTACCGGACTGAAAGGTGTTATGGTGCCCATTGAGGAGACAATACGCGGTTTCAACATGATACTTGACGGTGAACTCGACCACTTGCCCGAGCAGGCATTCCTGAACGTGGGCACCATAGACGAGGCAATTGCCAAGGGTAAACAGATACTCGACCAATTGAAGTGATGCCATGGATGAGGATTTGTTTGAACTGGAGATTGTCTCGCCCGAGAAACACCTTTTCACCGGCATGGTGGAGTGGGTGATGTTGCCGGGTACAAAGGCACCTTTCACGGTGCTCTACAACCATGCACCGTTGGTCTCGACCCTGTGTGCCGGCAATATAAAATGGAAAATTGGAAAGGAGAAACAGACGATGGCTGTGCAGAGCGGCTTTGTCGAGGTGCGGAATAACAAGGTGACGGCATTAATTGAGGTGGAAGCTTGCGCAAGCGAGTGAAAACCAAGTTTACTTGAGTTTTTACAACGAGCGCAGCCAAGGTTCAACCGCATGTGTGCGGTTAAAGGTGAAAACTGAAAGCGGAAAGGTTAAAGCTGAAATGTGAAAGCTGCGGTTAAGCGAGAGCAGAGGAAAAGTTTACTTTTACTATGCCGAGCGAAAGCAGGTTCAACCACACGAAGTGGGATTAAAACTGCGGTTAAGCGAGCAAAAGCAAGCTTGCTTGAGCTTTTACAGCGAGCATGATTGAAGACTAAAACAAAGCCCCGACAACACCGGCTATTTATTCCTCCCCTGTTTTAGGGGAGGTGCCGTAGGCGGAGGGGTAAATAATAAATGACATAATGAACAAAATAAAGACGATACTCATACTGTTTGCCATGCTGCTGTTGATGACGGTGGCGGGCGAGGTGGTGCTTGGTGTGATGTTCCCTGCTTATGCAGGCAAGGCGCACTTGTTGGTGCCGCTGTTTTTCATGGCTCTCTATGCCGTGCCTTTTGCAGTGATGGCGCAACCGGCCGATGCCAAGCAGTTCATCAGGCAGTTCATGGTTTTCAAATCCATGAAACTGATACTTTCGTTGGCTGCGCTGCTTGCAATGTGTTTCATCTTCAGGGAGCAGGCAACAGGCGTGCTGGTGACTTTTCTCATCTACACTTTTGCCATGATGGTTGTTGAGAATATATACGTGTTCCGTTTGAAGAAAAGAGTGATAAAGAACAACTGATGAGGATGTTAAGGTACATAATGTTGCTGTTGATGCTGTTGCCTTGCTGTGGGGCGGCGGCCGGTGCTTTGCATGACGATGCCGAGGCCAAGGCTGTCGATGTGAAGAAGATTATCTTCGACCACGTGAAGGACTCCTATGAGTGGCACATAACCACCATTGGCGACACGCACGTTACATTACCCCTGCCTATAATCCTTTACTCTTCGCGCACCGGCTGGGAGGTGTTCTCTTCGTCGGTGTTCCACCATGCTCCCGAGTATAAAGGCTTCAGCATATCCAAAAGCGGTAATTTCGAGGGCAAGATTGTGGAACTTGATGCCTATGGCAATGAACGGCGCCCCATGCTCGACCTCTCGCTAACAAAGACTGTCGTCTCGGTGTTCATCATATCACTGCTGCTTATTGTTATTGTAGTGGGCACTGCACGGTGGTACAGGAACCGCAAACCAACCGATGAGGCTCCACGTGGCTTTGTGGGTATTATGGAAATGGTGATTGTGATGGTTGTGGAGGGTGTGATAAAACCCAATGTGGGCAGCACGTATAAAAAGTATGTACCTTTCCTGCTGACGGTCTTCTTTATGATATTCCTCACAAACCTCATGGGATTGCTGCCCATCTTCCCCGGTGGGGCCAACGTCACAGGCAACATTTCCGTAGCCCTGGCCCTTGCGCTCTGCACCTTTGTGGCTGTGAACCTGTTCGGCAACAAGGAGTATTATAAGGAACTCTTCTGGCCCGACGTGCCCACGTGGCTTAAAGTGCCTGTCCCCCTGATGCCTATAATTGAGCTTGTGGGTGTGGTGGTGAAGCCCTTTGCCCTGACAATACGTCTGTTTGCAAACATACTTGCCGGGCACACGGCGCTGCTTGCCTTTGTCTCAATCATATTTGTTACAATGGCGGTGAATGTGTATATTGGCAGCGCAATGACGGTGGTGTCGGTTTTCTTCACCATTTTCATGAATGTGCTGGAGTTGCTTGTCGCCTTTATACAGGCATTCGTGTTTACCATGCTCTCATCGGTGTTCATAGGTCTCTCGCAGCCCGAACACCGCAAGGACGGGCATTGACGGTGTAATATGGCAGTTGGCCTGCGCGTACCTGTCATGCTGAGAGCAGGAATGAGATAATTATTAACCTTTAAATATTGGAAACTATGTTTATGACTATTTTACTTGATGCTATCACAGGTGCTTCATTGGCAAACCTGGGTGCTGCATTTGCTGCCGCTGCCGCAGTTTTTGCTGCTGCGATGGGTATCAGCCGCATCGGTTGTACGGCGCTCGAGTCTATCGCACGTCAGCCCGAGGCTGCCGGTGACATCCGCTCGGGTATGATTCTTGCTGCAGCCCTCATTGAGGGTGTGGCAATGTTCGCCATCGTGGTTTGCTTCCTGGTGCTCTTTGTGTAACGGAATAAAATCTATTCAAGGATGTCACTGTTATTGCCCGATGCCGGTCTGCTGTTCTGGATGCTTTTGGCATTCGGAGTGGTGTTCTATGTGCTCTACAAGTATGGCTTCCCAATCATCACCTCGATGATTGATGCCCGCAAACAGTACATTGACGAGGCACTGAAAGGAGCAAAGGAAGCCAATGAAAAGATTGCGGATATCGAGCAGCAGTGCAATGGTCTGATTGAGGAGGCGCGCCGGAAGCAGCTTGAGATTCTGCGCGAAGCAACGGCCGCAAGGGAGCAGATAATTAAGGAGGCACGCGAAAAGGCCGATGCCGAGACCGAAAGGATTATTGCAGCCGCCAAACGGGAGATTGAGCAACAACGCGAGGATGCAATGAATGCTGTGCGCGAGGAGGCTGCAAAAGTTGCCGTAGCTGTTGCCGAGAAAATTCTGCGTCGCGAACTTGCCGGCGAGGAACATCAACAGCAGTATGTGGAGAGGCTTGTCGACGAGGCAAGGAGTCAACAGAAGGCAAACGGGAAGTAAATGAATACAGGAGTAGTTTCAATGCGTTATGCCAAGGCTCTTTTTGCCTATGCAAAAGAGCAGGGCGTTGAGGATGCAATTTACCGTAACATGTTGCAGCTGATGGCTACATTGCAACAGGTTAAGGAACTTGCTGCAATGCTTGCTGCTCCCACGCTGTCGAAAGATGAGCGCGTGAGGCTGCTCTGTTCGGCTGTCGACAGCTCTGCGGTGTACGAGGATTTCATGCGTCTTGTGGTTGACGAGGAGCGCGAGTCGCTACTCATTTTCATTGCCCATTGCTACGTGTCGCTCTACCGCAAGGCAAAGAACATTGTTGCCGTGCGTTTCACCACAGCCGAGCCTTTAGGCGAGGAGTTCTGCGATAGGGTGGCGGCGGAATTTGCTCCCGCCGGTGCCACGGTCGAGTTGCAGAATATTGTCGATGGGGATATTGTGGGCGGCTTCATCTACGAAACCGAGACGCACCGCCTCGATGCAAGCATCAGGCGGCAGTTGCGCGATATTGAAACTGAATTTGTAAAACAAAACAGAAAGTTAGTCTAATGAATATTAAACCGAGTGAGGTGTCGAGTGTGTTGCTTGAACAGCTGCGTGGCTTGAAGAGCAGGATGGAGTATGAGGAGGTGGGAACCGTTCTCCAGGTGAGCGATGGCGTTGTGCGCATATATGGGCTGTACAATGCCGAGGCCGAGGAGTTGCTCGAGTTCGACAACGGCGTAAAGGCCATTGTCATGAACCTGGAGGAGGACAACGTCGGTGCTGTGTTGCTTGGCCCTACCGATAAGATAAAGGAGGGCATGACCGTGAGGCGCACACGCCGCATTGCATCCATTGATGTGTGTGATGCCATGCTTGGCCGTGTCATCACCCCGCTTGGCGAGCCGCTCGACGGCAAGGGTGACATTGAGGGCGAGAAGTGCGAGATGCCGCTCGACCGCAAGGCTCCGGGTGTGATTTTCCGTCAGCCGGTGACCGAACCGTTGCAGACTGGACTCAAGTCCATCGACTCAATGATTCCCATAGGCCGCGGCCAGCGCGAGCTCATCATCGGCGACCGCCAGACGGGCAAGACCGCTGTTGCCATTGACACCATACTCAACCAACGCGCAGGCTACGAGGCCGGCAAACCTGTCTATTGCATATATGTTGCCATTGGACAGAAGGGCTCAACCGTGGCCTCAATAGTCAACACCCTGCGCACACATGGCGCAATGGACTATACCGTTGTTGTTGCTGCAACGGCTGCCGACACTGCTGCACTGCAGTACTATGCGCCAATGGCGGGTGCTGCAATAGGCGAGTATTTCCGCGACACCGGCCGCCATGCGCTGGTTGTGTTTGATGACCTCTCCAAACAGGCAGTGGCATACCGCGAGGTGTCGCTCATTCTGCGCCGTCCGTCGGGCCGCGAGGCCTATCCCGGCGATGTATTCTACCTGCACTCGCGTCTGCTTGAGCGTGCTGCAAGAATAATAAACCAGCAGGAGGTTGCCGAGCAGATGAACGACCTGCCGCCAAGCCTTGTTGGCAAGGTTAAGGGTGGCGGTTCACTCACAGCGCTCCCCATCATCGAGACACAGGCGGGCGATGTGTCGGCATATATCCCCACCAACGTAATCTCAATCACCGACGGACAGATATACCTTGAGAGCGACCTCTTCAACCGTGGCTTCCGCCCGGCTGTGAATGTGGGCATTTCGGTGTCGCGTGTCGGCGGTAACGCGCAGATAAAATCCATGAAGAGCGTTGCCGGAACATTGAAGATTGACCAGGCACAGTATCGCGAACTGGAGGCTTTTGCCAAGTTCGGTACCGATGTCGATGCCGTTACAATGATGGTCATAGAGCGCGGTCGCCGCACAAATGCCCTGCTGGTGCAGCCGCAATACTCGCCAATGCCGGTGGGCGAACAGGTGGCACTGCTTTACTGCGGAACAAAGAACCTGCTGCAAGGCATAGCCGTTGACAAGGTGCCCGAATTTGAGAAACTTTTCCTCGACGTGCTGCGTTCAAAGTACAGGGAGAGCGTGCTCGATGTGCTCTCGGCCGGACAGCTGAATGCAGATGTCGAGAAACTGATGACCGCTGCCGCTGCCGATGTGGTAGCATCGATAAAGTGAAAATAAACTATACTAAGGTGTCATACTGAGCGTAGCGAAGTATCTCTGCTTTTGGCAACTCTTGTCTTTAAAAGGGAATAATATTGTCCCTCTGTTTTAGGGGGACGAGCAACGGAGTTGCGGAGGGGGTATACTAAAATAGTAACAAACAATGAACCTGAGAGAAGTAAGGGACAGAATAGCGTCGGTAAAAAGTACGCAGAAGATTACAGCGGCAATGAAACTTGTCTCTGCGGCCAAACTGCGCCGTGCTCAAACAGCCATTGAGGGCATGTCGCACTACAGCGACAGGCTCCATGGCCTGCTTGCCTCGTTCCTTTCCTCATCTGCCGGGTTTACAACAGAACTTGCAGCCGTGCGCGACTGCAAAAAGGTTATTGTCATAGCAGTGGCTTCCGATACCGGCCTCTGCGGAACATTCAATGCTAATATAATAAATAAAACACGTGCCGTGCTCGATGGTTACAAGGCTTCAGATGCCGAGGTCGAGGTCTACACCGTTGGAAAGAAGATGCACGATGCAGTCCGCAAGCTTGGCTATACGCCACGCGAGGAGCTCATGCCGCAATCCTCGGCACCAAAATACAATGACATTGCTGTTGTGGCGCGCGAACTTATTGAACGTTTCCGCACTGGCGCAATAGACAGGGTGGAGGTGGTGTACTCCCACTTTAAATCTGCGGCAAAGCAGGAACCTGTAGGCGAGGTGTTGTTGCCTGTTGAGCTAAAACCGGCTGAAAACGATTCTGCACCCACAGTCGACTACATAGTAGAGCCCGGGCGCGAGGAGTTGCTTGCTGCCCTTGTGCCCAAGGTCGTTGAGGTGCAGCTGTTCATGGCACTGCTCGATGCTGTTGCTGCCGAACATGCCGCGCGTGTACTTGCAATGCAGATAGCAACCGACAATGCAACCGATTTGATTTCGCAACTCACACTCGAATACAACAAAGGTCGCCAGCAGGCCATCACCAACGAACTTCTCGACATCATGTCCGGCGCAAACAGATAGCCTGTTTTTACCCGGATATCTCACTCCGACAGAGCGAAGCGACGAGGAATCTCCAACAAGGATATACGGGATGCCTCCACTACGGCCGACATGACAAATTACGCATGCGTGTCCGTGTGCTCTTCGCCACCGCCACCGAACCGATGTCCTCGCCCATGACAACACCTGTAGGGGCGGGGGCTGCCCGCCCAAAAACCGCGGAAAATAACCTATATGGACACGGCAATGCAGTGTCCGCCTTTTCCCACATAGTTTGTCTTTCAGCAAATATAGAATGACAAGTTCGCGATTTGATTTAGCTTATATCGAACTCACGTTAAATAAAAACAGGCAATTCTTTTCTGTCAAAATAGCAAACACTAAGCCTTGAACAAGGCGCATTTTTGTAGAAATTTAAAAACATATACAAAAATGGCAAGTGTAAAAGCAATGTTCAGGGCATCGACTGTGGATGCCAAGCAGGGAGTAATCTATTTTCAGATAATCCATAACCGTGTAGTGCGTCAGTTGACAACCGACTACCACATCTTTTCAAACGAGTGGGATGGCAAATCCATCCAAACAGCAGGCTGCGACAGCGAGCGTCGCAATTATCTCAAAACAACAGGCGAGCGCATTGATTGGGACTTGAAACTGTTGCGTTCCATAGTAAACCAACTCGATAACCGCCAGCAGCGATACACGGCCGACGACATCATCGCTACATTCAAGCAGTCGGCAAAGGAGTATTCACTCTTCAACTTCATGCAAGGCACCATTGCCCGGTTGCAGCAGCTGGGCAAACAGCGCACCAGTGAGACCTACCGCGCAACACTCCGCAGTTTCATGCAGTTCCGCGATGGAAAGGACATACCTGTGGAAGAGATTGATGCCGATATGATGCTCACCTACGAGGCGCATTTGCGTAACAGAGGCCTTGCAAGAAACAGCACATCGTTCTACATGCGCATACTCCGCGCAGTCTATAACCGTGCCGTTGAAAAGGGGGTGACAGTAAACCGCAACCCATTCAAGCAAGTATACACAGGTGTCGACAAGACCGTGAAACGCGCAATCCCTTTGAAGGCAATTAAGCAGATAAAGAACCTCGACCTCACCATGCAACCGTCGTTGGAGTTTGCCCGCGACATGTTCCTATTCTCGTTCTACACCCGCGGAATGTCATTCATAGACATGGCATATCTGAGAAAACGCGACCTTGCAAACGGTGTGCTCACCTACCGCCGCCGCAAGACCGGACAGCAGCTCCTCATCCGTTGGGAAAAATGTATGCAAGAGATTGTGAAAAAGTACGGAACACCGACCGACAGCCCGTACCTCTTGCCAATAATCACCTCGCCCGGCAACGCCGAGCGCGCCCAATACCAGACAATGCTGCACCGTGTAAACTACTGCCTTAAGAAAATAGCTGCCCTCGCCGCCATACCTGTTCAACTCACCATGTACGTAGCCCGCCACTCCTGGGCAAGCGCAGCCAAGAGCAAGAATATACCCATATCCGTAATAAGCGAAGGCATGGGCCACGACAGCGAAATGACAACGCAAATCTACCTTGCATCGCTCGACACCACAGTGGTAGACCGCGCCAACGCACAGATTTTGAAGGATTTGTAAAAAAGAGTGGGGAAGTGTTTAGGAAAAGTGAAATCTCTATGTAAGAGATACTTAATTTACTGCAAAATTACGCAAAATAAAGCAACTTACACCATTTTAGAGCCAATAAAAAGGCTGACAGCCATATAATTGTGTGTGATTGTTTAGCAAAAACAGAGAATCAAAACTGAATTTCATCTAATAATCAACGAGTTCCGTCTGCCGTAGTATCTCTTACATAGAGAAAATATGGCAAGAAGGAAATATACATATATAGATTTATTCTCTGGTTCAGGTGGGTTCTCGTTAGGATTTGACAATGCTAATTTCGAGAATATATTTTCTGTGGAGTTCAATCATGGCATCTGTGAGACTTACAGACATAATTTCCCATCACATAAACTTCTGGAATGTGATATAGCAGATTTAACAGAAACAGAGATAAAGAAAATTATTGGCAAAAGAAAGGTTGATGTTATCATCGGAGGACCTCCATGTCAAGGATTTAGTATGGCTGGTAATATTGGGCGTAAGTTTATAGACGACCCGAGAAACCATCTATTTCAAGAGTTTGTGCGCATAGTAAAAATTGTATCTCCAACATGTTTTGTAATGGAGAATGTGGCTCGACTATATACCAGACTTAATGGTCAGACTCGTCACGAAATTATTGAATGTTTCAAGAGTCTAGGATATGTTGTAGAAGCTAAAGTTGTTTGTGCCTCAGATTATGGAGTTCCACAGAATCGTTATAGAGTGTTATTCATTGGGAAAAAGACGGATGATCCAAATTATGAAATTGCATTTCCCGCAAAATCAACGAAGCCAGCACCTACCATTAAAGATGCTATAGGTAAATACCCGGCATTGGAAAGCGGAGAATCTTCTGATATCGTCAACCACGAGGCTATGGTTCATTCACAACAGATGATTGAAAAGATGTCATATGTGAAAGATGGAGGTGGTCGTGATGACATCCCAGAAGAAATTCGCCCGCAAAAAGGAGATATTAGGAAGTACATTCGCTACGATAGCACAAAACCGTCTATCTGTATTACAGGGGATATGCGAAAGGTTTTTCATTATTCTCAAAATCGTGCTTTGACTGTACGTGAATTGGCTGCTATTCAGACCTATCCTGATTCTTTCGAGTTCTTGGGTAGTAAGATTTTACAACAACAAATGGTTGGTAATTCCGTACCTCCACTTCTTGCAAAATCTATCGCTGATGCAGTTAAAACTATGCTATGATGAGTTATCCTACAATAAATTATATCGGCAACAAGGAAAAAATAGTATCATGGATAATATCTCTGATACCAAAAGATGCAACATCAATTCTTGATGTGTTCAGTGGTGGTTGTTCCGTTGGATATGCTGCAAAACAAAAAGGTTTAACGGTATATACCAATGACATCTTGGCCATCAACTATTACATTGGCAAATCACTCATAGAGAATGAGATTGTCACTTTGGGCAAAGATGATGTTGATTGTATATTTCAAGGAGAGCCATTTGAAGGGTTTATGTTTGAGAACTACGCAAATAAGTTCTATTTCCCAGAGGAATGTATGCAACTTGATTTGTACAGAAAGAATATTCTCCAAATTGAAAATGAATATAAGCGAGCTCTTGCTTTTATATTAATGAGAAGAGCGATGATTAGGAAAATGCCTTATTCCAGATTTACAATTCGTTGGGATAAGATATGCCAATTACGTGATGAGCAGTATAGCTATGAGCATTATAAGAGACCTCGCTCATATCACAATAAATCATTCCGTTTTCACTTTGAGGATAACATGAATGAATACAACTCTTCTGTTTTCTCTAATGGTAAACAAAATATAGCCTATAATTTAGATGTATTCGAAGCTATTAAGACTATTGATGCTGATGTAATCTATTTAGATCCACCTTATGCAGGAACCATGAATGATTATTTCGGCTTTTATGGTTTGTTGGATTCATATATAAATGGCAGACAAACTGTTCCATTTGAGAATAATTTTATGGATAGAAAGACGATTGTTGAGCAGTTTAACAAGTTGTTTAGTTCTCTATCGAAATTCAAATATTGGATGCTTAGTTACAATAGCCGATCTAAACCAACAAAAGATGAGTTGTTTTCTATCATTTCTAAATATGCTTCTTCGGTAGAAGTGTATGAGATGCCGTATGCTTACAAGGTTACGGGCAAGGAGAAGAAAAACAAAGATGTAGAGTATTTATTTATCGCAAGGAGCAAGTCATATGGCATATAAGATAGACCAAATATACGAAGATTATTGGGCATATACAGCAGCCTGGACTGATTTGAATGGAGACAAATTCCTCAATGTTCTTCGTTGCTGCATTAACTTTTTTGATGCCCATGATATAAATAACTACTCTCCTGAATTTTATGACAAACTTCAACATGAAGTTCAACTTATAACGGGAATTGGTGGAGCATCCGTAAGAAAAGGAATCAATCAAATGGTAAAGATAGGATTTTTGAAACCTTATCTTAATGGATATGTTCCAGAGGCCAAACTCTATATACAAGCAGTTACAGAGAGAAAAAGGTACTCTTTACTTTCAAAAACAGTATATAGTTATGGCAATTTTCTAAATTCTATGACTAGCCCATCTGTTGAAGGAAATGGTCAAATTAAATTCTTATTAAAGACTCTTGAAGAGGTTGGATGCATCGATAAACGTGCCCTTATTTCCTTAATGACTGTAGATTTAGATGATTATCCCAAAGGTTACTTAACAAAAGAAGAACTTGATGCCGTATATCAAAGAGTCGTAGATATTGACTTTATAGAACGAAAGTATAATCAATTAGGACATCTAATGAATCTATTGAGTAAACTTGACGATTTGAAATCTCATGATGGAGCGTTGTATTTTAAAACCGATGCCGATAGACTTTTTGGTGATGACTCTGAAACAAGAAAGAATGTTCGTGATCCATATCTTCAGCGAGTATATAAATCTGAATTAGAAGATGAGAGTATTGCTTTCTATAAAAGCGAAACACCCAAGTGTATGCTTGAGGGTATTTCGCATCCGGTTTTGATAGCAAGTCATATTAAGCCATATAAAGATTCTAATCGTGAGGAGGCATTTGATGTAAATAACGGATTGTTATTGAGTAAAAATACCGACTCCTTATTCGACCTAGGATATATAACATTTAATAACGATGGTACGATTTGTCCATCAAGGGTACTATCAAATGATGTCATTGAACATATAACGCAATTCCGTTTGAATGAGCATTTCATCAACGAAAAAAGGTTGGATTATATGGCATATCATCGAGCACAAGTATTTGAGAAAAGATACAATTCATATCTGGCCAAGAAATACATTTTTGAGGCCATGTAATTTAGAACTATTATCTTATGCAGATTTACGAACAATATTGGAGTTATACGGCCGCATTTACAGATTTATTTGGAACAAAAGCCGTAACATCATTGAAGATATGTGTTGATTTCTTAGATGTCCATACAAACGATTTATATACAAAAGAATTATATGAAGAGTTACAGACAGAGATTAAGGCTGTTCTTCAAATAGATTACATATCTATTCGCAAAGCAGTAAATCAGTTTGTCAAATTAGGTTTCCTAAAACCGTTATTAGCTGGGTATCCATCAGAAACGAGAGAATTCTTAATGGCATCCTCTAATGCTAAAAGAAAAAGCATCTTATCAAAAATCGTATATAAGTATGCCAACTTTGATAATTCAATGACTAGTCCTATATACGGTGGAAAGCGTCAAATAAACTTTGTTTTAAAAACTTTAGAAGAGATAGGACATATATCAGAGAAAGAGTTAACTGCAATGATGCTGGTAGATATAAATAGATATCCAAATGGCTATTTAACCCCTATTGAGTTAAGTCAGTATTATCGTTCTGCTGATGCAAATGGTTTTATTGCTCGTAAGTACAACCAAATTTCACACTTGAAAAATTTACTTGGAAAACTTGACGACCTTGTTTCGTGTGATGGAACCATTTATTATGAAACTGACGCAAAGAACCTCTTTGGAGAAAACCTTGAAAATAAGAAGATTATAAAAGAACCATATCTACAACGTGTATACAACTGTGAACTTATTGATGAAAGTAAATCGACTCTTGGCAAATCAAAAGCCGAAAGCATGATTGTCGGTACACAGTCTCAAGCGTTAGTACCTGTTCATATAAAGCCGATTATTGAATCAAATGAAAATGAGGCCTTTGATGTGAATAATGGTCTGCTGCTATCAGGAGAAATTGGAACTCTTTTTGAAAAAGGCTATATGTCTATTGACACAGATGGAACCATTTTGCCATCTATACTATTAAGTGATGATATGCACCAAATATTATCACGAGCGAGACTGAATCCCCAATTCATGAATGAGCAACGTATGGACTATTTGGATTTTCATAGACATCAGGTTTTTGCCGATAGATAACAAAATAACTAGCCCTATGTTGAAGCCTGAAGATTTTACCTCTCTTCTTGAATACAATGATATATCATTAAGAGATTATCAAAAAGAAAACAAGAGTAAGATATATGAGCTATGGAAAGAGAAACGTTCTGTAATGCTTCAGATGCCTACGGGTACAGGAAAAACAAGATTGTTTTCTTCTCTACTTAAAGATATTCAAAATTATTCAGTTGATAAGCATATTGCTATTGACAGCCTTGTTATGGTCCATCGCCAAGAACTTGTTGAACAAATTGTTGGTGAATTACATCGTAATTATGGTCTTGAAGTAGGTATAATCCAAGCTGGATATAAACAGAATCCAGAAAGTAATATACAGGTGGCATCAGTCCAAACCCTTAGTAGGAGGCTACATATTTGGAAAGAAAAACAGTTTGATATTGTGATTGTAGATGAAGCCCACCACGTTCCTGCTGAAAGCTATAAGAATATTATCAACAGTTATCCTACCGCTAAATTGTTAGGCGTTACTGCAACACCATACAGATTAAGCGGAGAGGGATTTACTGACATTTTCGAGGAACTTATAATATCTCCATCTATTAAGCAATTCATTGAGAAAGGTGTATTGTCTCAGTACGATTATTATTCTGTTAGGGAAAACTCTGAAATTCAGAGAGAATTGGATAGCATCACAACCTTTCAAAATGGTGATTACACCGATGCTGATATGACACGAGTCTGTGACAATGACCATATTCGTGCTCAGATAGTGGAAACATATCAAAAATATGCGTTAGGGAAGAAAGGTATTATTTATACGATAAACAAGGTACACAATAAGAATCTATGCTCTGACTTTAATAATGTAGGCATAAGAACCGTTGCTATAGATAGTCAAACACCTTCAGATATCCGCAAACGATATATTGAGGATTTTAAGTGTGGATTAATAGACATTATCTGCAATGTCAACATATTCTCAGAAGGATTTGACTGTCCTGACATAGAGTTTATTCAGCTTGCACGACCTACACAATCTTTGTCTATGTATCTGCAACAAATAGGGCGAGGTCTGAGGTCTTCTAAAGGAAAAGATAAATGCTTGTTCTTGGATAATGTTGGACTATATAATCGTTTCGGGCTTCCATCTGCCAATAGAAAGTGGATGTACCATTTCTTAGGACATGATGAAGAGTATAAAACTGGCAAGAAAAAAGGTAGTAATAAAAGACTACGAAAGGAAAGAGATTTAGACGAGGGCAATGAGCAAGTTCTCTTGATAGAGACGACTACTGGATTAAAGTGTGAGAGATTGCGAGCATTTGAACTTTTCAAAGCCTTTTCTCATTTGAATGACTTGCTTGTCCAACGAGATAATATTGCTCTGCATACTCTTGAACAAGAATTCTCCAAAGAAGGCAAGAGTGCATTATGTTTTGATGGGAATAAGGTAAGCGTATGGCAAGATAGGAACAGTGCGAATTTCTGGAATATAGACTACTATCTTAAAAAATTTCAATTCCGTTTTGAGTATGAACCTGAGACAAGACATTTAAAAGATGAAACCGAACTCACCCGTTGGTTAACGTTCAGATTTTTAAGGATACGAGAAAAAATTGAATCGAAAGAGATTTATGCTATAAAAAGAGAGCTTCAAAATACCAATCAAGATAAGAATTACATTCTTGATATGTATAATCGTTGGTATGATAATGAAACGGATAAACCATTTGATAGAAATCCCATATTGGAGCAACTTTTGAGTCAAACATACGATTTTATGTTTGAGAAAGACAGTGGTAATAGGGTCTTTCAGATGATTGTAAATATGGATGTTGAGAAAAGACATATTGCTTTAGGAAGGACATTTAATCAAGTCTGTCAATAGACTTGATTAAATGTAGAAGTATTAAAAACAGGTAATTCCAATTCTAGATACGTGATTCGCATATCGATTACCAATCATATCCATAATCTCTTTACGTAATATAAATTTAGGGTTGCTTAAGAATAATGAGTTCTCTTGTTCTATAAAAGTATAATTAAGATTTAAACCAATAATATAATGCTTGTCTTCAATATTGAATGAAAAAGAAGGGATTAATAGAAAATCTCCAACAGTAGTTCTATCTAAATTCTCAAGAGAGTCTTCTTCAATCAAAGCACCTAGCATAAATTTGTTAGTTCTCTTTTTATCCTGAGAAAAGTCACACGCTGCACTAATTTCTAATGCAATAATAATAGATGATGTTCTGTCATTCTTTTTTAATCCGGGGAATGTTCTCGCAAACCAATCGGAGTGAGAAATCTTAAATACATTATTAAAAACATTATCTAATTGTTCTTCAGGAATCCCACATACAGCACCTCTTTCTGTTTTTAGTCTTTCTTCAATCTTATATGTATCTATATGGAATATTGTATTTAACTTAGCAGGGGAGAACATTGGAGGGAATGATATCTCAGAATGTCTTTTTGCATTTTTAAGTGGCTGTAAGTAGTCTTTCCAATAAGTAGTACTTTTTTGCAATAGAAGACTTTCAAAAATGGGTGTAATACTTTCTTTAATAGCAGCATCTGGATCTGACTTTGCACGATTAAATCCAAATGAAGCTACTGCTATTTTAGAAAACACATCTTGACAATTCTTATCAAAATCAGTAGTTTCGCCCCAATTATTACCATATGGAATTGTTGATAGAAGTATATCTAATGTCTGATTTGCAGCAGTCAACACTTCTTCCTCAAATCCTACCAAACATTTTGCAAAATCTTTTGATAATATTGAATCTAATTTTTCTTTAAGACTATCCCCCTTCTCAATAAACTCACTTTTATCAATTGTTTCTAATAAAATTGGTTTTAATTTCTTCTTAAAATCATCATCACTCCTATTAATAAAGTCACGAAATTGTGTGATTTTATCAGTGTTTTTGGACCAGAAAATTAGAATAAAAGGTCCATTTTCAATAGATATAAATTGTGATATAGCATCTTTTAACGAAGCATTAATGTCTGCATCTTGATTCGCTTGGATAAGATTAATGTCGAAAAATGCAAATCTAACTCCAATTAATGGTTCTGCAGGGAAATTAAAACCATCATAATGAAAACTTTTGCACCCGACTCCATGAGTATGGAATACAGAACTTAATTTTTGCAAATCGGCTTCATCATCGTCTACTATTATTATTCTATTATTCTCTATCATATGTTAGTTTTTGGGAATACTAAAACGACAAAAGCTCCATTATAAACTTCTGGAACATTATATTTATCTCTATCAGGGAATAGTAATTTACCACCTATGGTTTCCATTACAAGATTGACATAATATAAACCTAATCCCATTCCTTCTGGTCTCATTGTTCTAAATGGTTGAATCATATCATCAGGTTCCATATTGAAACCTGTACCCGTATCTGCAATTATAATAGCAGGTCCTTCAAAAGAATCAATGTCGGAACCTACATATATAGCTTTACGATATGTCTCATCACTTGTTAATTCAGACTGAACTTTTACCCAATATATTGCATTGTCTATAATATTAGAAAGTGAGCTTAAAAGCAAGTTCCCCGGTCCTTCTATCTTAAAATCTGCATTTTCTTTAGTTAGTACAGGCGATGAAAAGATAATATTATGATACTTGAATCGAGTATCATGTATCTGTCGAACACGTTCAATCAACTGTGATGCTGTAATTTTTAGTTTTTTGTTTTGCTTTACAATGGGTGCAAAATTCTCCATAAGCAAAATTAGGGATTTAACACGATCTTTAATGCTTGAAACATTAATATCTCCATTGTTCAAACTCTGATTTAGATAACGAACTTCTCGTTCTACCTCATGGAATACAAGGCTTAAATTTAATCCGCTCATTCCAGAGTTTAGCATTACATCTCTCATATCATTATAATCATTCTCTACCTTTTTTAGAAGTGGAGAGAATTCTTGCTGTAATCCCCTTTGTGCAAGTTGAGAATCCAATTCTTTTATTGTTTCAGACAACCCAATTTTCTTTACCACAGATGTATCCTTGGTAAAAGCTTCTATTTCATCTCTATCAGAAATTGCTTCTCTCTCGAAAACATTAAAGACTTCTTGAACAATAGATTTCAACAATCTGTATGACTCATTATCTGTAAATCCTTCTCTATTAGTTTTTTCCTTTAGTCCATTAGCACTTTTTTCTAATTCCAAGAAAACAGCTCCAATGGTTACTTTTTTACTAAAATGATCTCCTGCGCGTTGTACTTTGGCTAATTCTAAATCTAGCCAATCATCAGAAGGCTCTCCATAATTATAAACACGTATATTATCTCTGAAAATTTTTACTCCACAATTATCTTTAATATAATCTTTGATAGCACCTCTCTTACCTGCTCCAAAAGATAAATCTAAGATTTTACCATTTTGATTAAATACATGGAAAATGCCAGAAATTGGACCTAATAAATTCAAATCGCTATTTAACAATATATGTTGCTCATTTGATCGTTCTTCAACGTTCCCAAAAACTTCTGGTCTCAATAGCATATGATTATCTATTGTGGAATTTTTCTGCTTGATAGTCAATCCACTTGATGAAGGGAAATTTATAGGATTAAATTTATACTCCCAAGAAAATAGTGCCCGTTCATCCTGTGATGGGCTAATCCAAAATTTAAAACTATACAAACTGTTATTTAATATCCAAATTGGATTTTTAGTCTCATCTAGCCAACGTTGTTTTTCAACTTCATTAGAAAGCATTACTATTTCAAAAGAGTCCATTTCACAAAATGGATTCTTTATATTTTGAATTTTTTGAGCTAACTCTTTTAAAATAGCTTTTGTCCACTTTTTGGTTTTAAGCCCTGTCAAAGTGATTCGCGTACCATGTCCTTCTATAAATGTGTTTAATACACCCTCGTTAACTTCTACATATAAGTCTTCAATAAATTCCTCTGATTGTATAAGACTTTTCCAGTTAATAGATAAACTAGAACCAAACAAATCACCTTCAGCTTGAGACTCCAGCAGAATCTCATCTGCTAATCTATGAACTGCAAGCCTACCTACGCCTTTGTTGCCAAGAGATGTTCGGTGATATTTTTTGCTTACCTTCGCTTGTTTCTTCTTATAATCTGTACCAATTGTCAACCATACATTTTGAATAATTGATGAAGACATACCACACCCATTATCCTCTATAACAATATTTCTATTGGGAGAGTCTAAATCATTAAATGTGATAGTTACTTTTGTTGCATCAGCATCATATGCATTTTTAACCAACTCAAAAATGGCAAGACTATCACTGCCTATAAGTTCGTCTCCTAATAGATTAATAATATGGCTTGTTGCCTTTATTGGATATCGTTCTTTGGACATAACATTTTTAATATTGCTTGGGCAATAGCATGAGCCAGCAATGGAGGCACTGCATTACCAATTTGTTTAAATATGGCTGAACGTGAACCCTCAAAGAAGAAATCATCAGGGAATGATTGTATTCTTGCAGCCTCACGTATAGAAATTGATCTAATAGTATTTGTAGAAGGATAAATATAATAATGACCATCTTTGGAAATATGTGCAATCACTGTATGACATTTTCCATTCAAATCTACTACTTTGAATCTATCCAAAAAAGATGTTGTGTTATTTATAGTCCTAATGTCTTCTGGAAAGTCTGAATTTTTAATTCTAGTTCCATCGTTTAACCACATCTTCACAGCCATGCGGTATTTTTCTGCATCAAGATGGTTAATAGGTCGTGCTATATGGAGCGTTAGGACATCTGAATCATTACGAAGATTAAACCTACGAAGATAATCAGATGGTGCAGAGTTATATTCAGACGAACTTTCTCCAGCACAGATTGAAGGAAGGTCTGAAAATATGTCTTTACAAGTCCAATTGTTTTGAACCTTTTGAATCATTGGACAGCCTCGGTCTGATGATTTTCTCCAACCAAATATAATTACCCTTTGGCGATTCTGCATAACGCCATAATCCGATGCGTTTAGAATTGCTAAATGAACTTTATATCCAAGTTTTTTGAAATGATTTTTTATATTCTCAAAATGATTTTTCTTTGAGCTTAAAAGTCCTAATACATTCTCAAATACAAATCCCATCGGTTTGTATTTAGCTAGGAACTTGCCATATTGTAAATATAGTAAACAACGTTTATCATCTGCAATACCTACATTATGACGATTTAGCATAGAGAATGCTTGACACGGAGGACCTCCAACAATAAAGTCAACTCTTTTTCTACGTTGTCGTTTTAAGATAGAGTCTATAGAAGCAAAGATTGATTCTATAGTTTCATCAGAAATTTCTTTATTAATTACTGATGAAATCAAATCTTTGGGGATTAATTTATAAAGTTCATCTCTAGTTATTTCTTGCTTGAGATACTTTATATAGTTGTAATAGTTATCATTTGCTTTAAGATAATGATATGCCAACCGTGTTTTAATAGTATAGCAAGCATCTGGATTCATTTCTACGTGAGCTACTGGCACAAAACTGCATCGCAAGAATCCTTCTGATAATGCAGAGGTTCCTGCGAATAAATCAATGTATGTATATTTCGCCTTCTTGCCCATTACTCCTAATTTAATGTACAAAGTTAATCATATTTTCTCAATTTGGATTATGTGATAATAGAAAAATAAAGGCTTACTACAAAAAAACATGTATGATTTAGGTAAATTATATACAATCTCTACCTAAGCAAATATAGGAACAAGTAGTTATTTATATAAAGGAAACGATGATTCAGAAATTCTTCGTATATTTGCACTGAAATATATTAGGTATATGGCAACTGAAACAGAAAAATCAGAAATAAATCCCAAAGGAAACTCTGATCCCAAAGAGAACACACGTAGCATAATTGCAATGATATACGTCTGTGCATTTTTTGGTGTTATCATAATCGTTTTCTGGGTGGGATTTTATAAATGCTTTAAGGTGGATGAGTTTAAGGATATGCTCGTAACAGTTTCGGGTGTATTATCTGGACCTCTTGGTTTTATTGTTGGTTACTATTTTAAGGCATCAAAAGAATGAATACATATTTTATTACATACACATTGGATGACCAATCAAGCTACACAGTCCTTAGTAGGCGACTAAAACGTTATCCAGACTGGGCTAAATTATTTGCTCGTGCATGGATTATCAAAACAACAAAGTCGTCGAAACGAGTGAGGGATGAACTAATTGAGGCTATTGATAGCAAAGGGCAAATAGTAGTTATCAATATTACAGACTCTGCATGGGCTACTTACCGTATAAATGAAGATGTGCTTGACTGGATGAAAGAAAACGTATAACAAGTCGGTATCAGTCTTTTGGTGGAAGTTCCTACACTATAACGGCTATTTTCTGAAATCAAAAGACCTTCATACCGTCTTGATTAGTCCTTATTTCTCCGTTCTCTAAATAAAAGCAATCTAAAGTATTGGAAGTTAAGGATTTGGATATGTTGCCTATTTTGTGACTTTATACATAAATCAGTGATAAAATGAGTGCCAACTACAATCTTTTCTACTCTTTGTTTACGTAATCGGAATATTCAAATCAAAATTCTATATTTGGTGTAAATAGTATATAATTGCGTATAATTTATTACCTTTGCATCAAGATAAAGCGTTCTTTTCAATAATGCAGAATAAGACATATAAGGGAACTTTGCTCGTTTCTAAATCGTTACCTGTCGTAAATTAAAATTCTGTAAATCGTTTGTTTTCAGCGAGAAAGAAGACATGCTATGTCTCGAACAATGGAATGAAATATCCTTTGAGATTCCACACCCTTTTATCATCTTTTTCAGTGCTTTGCGGATTTTCCAATAGTATATTACAACTTATTCCCTTTACAATTCTCTGGTTTCTAATACGAAGTCGGGGTGTTTAATCGATAAGTAATGAAGTTGAATATGCTTATTTCTTAAAATTCGGTAATTTGGCGCGGATTTGTTCGGTGATTTGGTTTTTACATAATAGCACTAACCATATTTTTGTGTAAATAGAGATTACAGGGTTTACAATACGAACTCTGTAATTTTTTTTTGTTTTACAGTCCTGTTTTTACATGCAAAAGGCCGAGTACCACCTTTGAAATTTTGATAATTTTTCAAATGCAAAGATGCGAAAGGACTTTATCCAAACAAAATATTCTTTCATTTGTTTCCTAAATTGGAAACTTTGTTTTAGATTTGCAAAAAAGATTTGCTAATATGACTGCCGGGATTGATAATATTGGTGCAATGATTCGTGATGAGCGCTTGCGTCGTGGTATGACGCAAGAGGAACTTGGCGAGTTGGTTGGCGTGGGTAAAGCGCAAATCTCAAAGATTGAGAGTGGCAAGGGGCTTACAATTAAAACTGTAACAAAGGTGCTTGGTGCTTTGGGGCTTTCTGCTTCTGTGAGCCTTAAAAGTGAACAGAGGATAGGTCGCAGAGTGGTGGGGTATATTGTTGCTGCCATAAATGAGTTTGCAGCAGCCCACAGGATGACTATGCGTGAGGCTGGTAATTATCTGTTGCGTTACAAGGGGGTTGATTTCTTGGCCGAGCATTATGAGGCTGAACATCTGTTGTCTTTGGATGACAGCGTGCAGGATTTGACTCGTGTATGCATTAATAATGGAGGAGGTGTACAATGAAACTTTATCATGGTTCTAATGTGGTCATTGAAGAGATTGACCTTGCAAAATGTAAACCATACAAGGATTTTGGACAGGGCTTTTATTTGACCGAGATTAAAGAGCAGGCTTTTGAAATGGCCAAGCGCACAGCAAAGATTTACGGTGGTAATCCTGTTGTCAATGAGTTTGAATTTGATGAGTTGGCATTGGACAATTTGAACGTCAAACGTTTTGATGAACCATCAGAGGAATGGGCGTTGTTTGTTATGGCAAATCGCAGTAAGAATAATGTTCATCCTACTCATACGTTTGATATTGTGATTGGTCCTGTCGCCGATGATACAATTGCAACTCTATTCCGTAACTTTGATGATGGTATCATTGATTTGTCTATGCTTGTGAATGGTTTGCGTTATAAGAAAATTTCGTCGCAATATTTCTTTCACTCGGCTGTTGCCATAAAATATCTTAAGAAATTATGAACAAGAGAATGCAATACCTTGTAGAGGGCATAACAAAGGATATTGTCTGTTTCCTGATGGATGAAGAGGAATATGAGTTGGCAGAGGCTCTTGGTGTTTTTTATAATTCCGAGACTTTCGCAAAACTGACTGACGAGGAAACAGGTCTCTACATTGAGAGTTCTTCTTTTGTCTATGAGATTTTGAAAAGCGAACTTAAATACGGCAAAATCCAATAACTGTCAATTCTATTAGCAATAATATAGATGTTGACCTGAAATGTTGTTTGTCGAGCAAACTCTCAACAGCATGTCCGGGGCAGTCAAAGAATCTATGCTGCGGCAAACGGAATGTCTCCGCTACGGTCGACATGACATCTTCAAGTTTTTCGGAATGTGGGTCAACTGCTATATTATTACCATTCAATTAATTGAATTCTCGAAAACCAAACCGCGCAAGTAGTCAATAACGGCTACCCGCGCGGTTTAGATTTTAAATCCCCCTTAGTGTCTGCTGCAGGAGTGCACCGATTTCGTCGTCGCCGCTTTCGCGTTCCTTGTTCAGCTTTACAAGGAAATCGGCTGTGGTCTTCAGGGCTTGGTTGATGGTGCCCGGGTCTTCGCAGTTGACGGTGAGCTTCTCCAGCCGGCCTATGAGCCGGTGGAACAGCGAGAGTGTCTCGCTGTGTACGTCGTCGAGGCTTACGTTTTTGCTTCTCTTTGTCATAACTGTTTTTATAAGCAAATATAATATCTGTTTCCTCTTTCAAGGTTGCTGCTTTGCCAATAATTGCAATTTGCTGTTATTGTGGCATTTCAGCAACCTTGTTCTTTGTTTTGGATATTTCTTTTGCACCCAAAAAAGAATTATGAACCTACCAATGATTTTTACAGGATTGAATGGGGCTTTGGGGCTCTATTCGGGGTTGAAGGGGGTGCTCGACAAGAATGCGGCCTCCAAGAAAGCGAGAGCGTTGCGTGATAATGCCAAGGCCGAGGAGGCCGGGTGGTACCGACGTAACTATTACGAAAGCTTCATTGACAGCACTGCTGCAAAGGCTGCCATGAAGAGGGTGGAGAACAGCCTGCGGCAGAACAACAGGCAGAACAGGGCGCGCTCGGTGATTATGGGTGCCACGCCCGAGTATTCTGTTGCTGCCAATGAGCAGGGGCTGCGTTCGATGGAGAACATGATGGCCAACATGGCTGCGCAGGAGAGTGACAGGAAGAACCGGGTCGAGGCTATTCATCGCCAGAACAAGAATGCCTTCCTTGCCAACGAACTGAATGAGTTGGCAAACGATGAACGTATGGCAATGACAGCGGCAACCAATGGCTATAATCTTTTCCAGAATGCGCTGCTTGGAGCGCATTGGGGTAAGGAGTAAAACAGGGTGTGCTATGAGTAATCTCTATTTGGAAGATGGCCTGCGCATGGCAAACCGGCGCGTGAGAGAGCGCAAGAAAAAGGAGATGAAGCGTTTGAAACACAATGAGAGCATTGATGCCTTTGTGGATTTTGCTTCCAATCTTTTCAAAGTGCTCGACACCTCGGGCATTAGCACCCTGGCTCCAAAGCCGAAGACGTCGTCGGTGGCCTTCAAGAGTTTTGCGGCCTCTCCCAAAGATTATAACGGGGTAATTGCCGGCAATATGTTCAGGGCACACTTCTCGCCTGCTGCGCGAGGGGTATATGCAACAACAACTATGTCTAATCAATAAAAAGTATAAACAGTATGTATTCAGTAAATTTTAACGAAGAGGAGAAGAAAAAGCGCAAAGCGGGTGACTCTGCCTTTACTGACGGCGGGAGCGATGCGCTGCAGGGTAGTGGTGTTCCCTTTATGCCGGAAGAGGACGAGGCTTCTGTGCCGCCTTTCAATGGCGGCGGGTTGGGAAAAGGAGAGGTTTTTGGAAAAACACTCTATGCTTCCTCCTTTGGCAATGACAAGGACAGCAGCGCTACACCATCGCCATTCGCTGCCGGCGGTGATGCACCGGCACAGCCCAAACTGCTGGCGCCTGTCTCACAGTATATGCTTGCGCGTGCTACAGGGGGTGAGAAACCAAAGAACTATATGTCGCCAAAGAACCTGATGGATGCAGGCCGCAACAAAGGCGGTTTGTGGGACCATACATATCGCAGTTTCTTCCCCGAACAGACACCCGAAAGGGCTGCCGCTGTCTATTCGGTATCGCCGCAGGCGCTTGACAACGTGGCAACGGACTATTTCAAGGAGGATTTGTCGCCTGTATATGACAAAAAGCTTGACGATGCGCGCACACGTGCCAACAAGGCCTTTACCGACTACTCGGGCAACCCGGTGGCTGCAATGCGCCTTGCTCGCGAGGAGGCCGACCCTGTGAAGGCTGCCGATGAAACATTGGCACAGGTGGACATGCCCAAACTGCGTAGCATGGTTGAGCCGCTTGCACGTCGCGGAGGTTTCGATGTGGACATGTACATAGAGGACTATGTGAAGCCAACATTGCGCGACAAGATGGTGGACGACTACATTGAAAAGGACAAGCCCAAGAACAGTGCCGAGTATATTTTGAGGACGGGCTACAACAACTCGTTGCTTGGTACGATGAATAACATTGGCATGGGTAACAAGCCTTTTGCACATATTGAGAGGGAGGCGCTTTCGCGCTACGATGCCAACGGATGGGAGAACTTGGCAGCAAATGTCGGTTCGCTGCTGATTGATGCGCCTGCTTTTTCTGCTTTTGGGGCATTGTCGGGCGGTCTTGTGGGCAAGGCTACAAATTTGGCTACTAACCGCTTGGCCGGTAAAGTGTTCGCATACAAGGCTGCCGAGGGAATGACAATGCCGCGTGCAACAGCAATTGCCCGGCGTGCCATAACGGATAATCTGCGGAACAGGATTGCGCAGGGTGCAGCTACGCAGGGTCTTACGCTTGGAACGTATGACTTTGCCAACAGCATTGCCGAGGATGTGCTCTACAACGAGAGTGTTGATTTTGGCAAGGCATTCGGTGCTTTTGGCAAGGGTGCCTTGACGGGTGGCGCGGCAGGTGCTGTGGGTTCATGGCTCAACCAGGGAGCGCGCGGCCTTACAGGTGGCCGCAAGATGCTGGCTTCGACAGGTGTGCTCAGCGCGGAGTCGGCAGTCTTCACTCTCTCCACCGAGCTTGACAAGCTTGCCCACGATGTCGACATTGAGCCCATTGATATCCTGCGTGACTATGGCGAGAGCATGGCTACGCTCGGTATAATGAAGATGACACATTGGCGCCCGAAGGGTGTCACCAATAAACTGAAAAGCGATGGCACGCTGAAGGATGAGCTCAAGTTCTCCGAGTCCGAAAAGGCCGAGATGCGCGAAATGAATGTTGACCCGGGCGAGTTTATGGCTCAGGTGGAGAGCGCGCTCAAGATGCCTTCGTATGGCATAGGCTCAACGCGCGAAGGCATCACACAAAGGTATCTGCAGATGATGCAGAGCAAGGAACTCTCGGCGGCTACAAAAGCCAAGCTCATGTATATTATAGAGAACAAACTGACTACCACACCGCCTATAGCCTTTGACTATGATGTTGAGAGAACCGGCAACGGACGATGGGCTTTCACCACATATGACTTCGAGGGGAACAGGGTGGAGCGCCGCCTCTTTGATGACCCGGGACGCCTGAAGAGCCACATGCTTGTTGAGAAGAGCAAGCTGCGCGATAACCGCATTGCGGCCTATGAGCGCGAGCTGCTGCAGGGTGTCGACTCGCAGAATCTTTTGCGCCAGGCCGGTATCTATGCCAAGGAGAAGAGCGTGAGCATCGATGATATATCCGAGGCCTTGTACAAGAGGGCGCAGAAGGCACCCATGTCCGGCTGGGAGGAGATGCTCGTTCGCGACATTGTGGAGCGCGCTGCCTATGACCAGAGCGGCATGGTGCAGTATCTTGCCGATATGCGTCGACGCATTGAGAAGAAGCATGGGCTCGAGGACGGCAGTCTGCTTGTCGACATAAAGAAACCTTTCTACAGCCGTTCAAATGCCGCAAATTCGGCTCTTGATGAGTATGAAGCGCTGGTGCGCGACGAGGTCAACAGACTCAAGGGCGGGACGGACCGCAAGCGCGCGGCCGAGTTCCGGCAGATGGGTGAGCAGAGCCCATTCAGGGGAATGACAAATGACCGGGTAAGGGCCAAGGAGGTCGAGGACTACTACACAGCGCACCCCGATGAGGCCGATGCTGTTGGCAGCGGCATAGAGACCAGACCGATAAAAATCAACGACACCGGGGCATCGCCCTACGTGTGGAGCTACAATGGCACAAAAAACTCGCCCGAGGATTTGAAAAGCTATGAGCAGTCGGCACGTGCTATTGCCGACAGGTTCAATTTCGAGGTCGAGTTCGTGAACAACGAGCGCGAAATTCCATTGCCCAACGAGGCCGACAAACTCGATGTGCAGGACTACAACAACAAACTGCGTGCGATGGGATGGATTGACCGCAGCGGCAAGATAACCGTTAACCTGCCCAATATCCCGTCGGTAGAGGATGTCGAGCGTACTGTGGTGCATGAGTGCGTGGCACACTCCGGCCTTTCAAAACTCTTCGGCAACCACTTCCGTTCGTTCCTGGAGGAGGTGTACCGCAGAGCATCGGGCGATGTGCGTGCGGGGATAGCAAATACAAAGAGCAGATATCCGCATGTGGATAACCATACACTCATTGAGGAGTATCTTGCGCACCTCACCGAGAAGAGTGTCCTTTCGTCGGGCGAACGCTCTGCGCTCACCGGCTTCAAGGATTTTGTCAGGAATGCACTTGTGAGGCTCAATATCTACACCGGCCGCAACAGACGCGTTACCGAGAGCGACCTGATGAGCCTGCTGCGTCAGCATGCCAAGTACGTTGAACAGCGCAAGGCGCCGGCCGACTACCGCCGTTGGGTATTCGGACAGTTCGATGCCGCCAAGCAGAACGAGAAGAGCTATTACGACCGCGATGCCTATGAACAGGGCGCGCGGGAGAAGATTGCCGGCGGACGCTACTTTGCAGGCACCCCTGCAGGGCTGTATGACGAAAAGCTCTTCGATAACTACGAACTGTTGCCCGAGGCGCAGAAACGCGAGGCATTGAGGCGCTGGAATGCCACCGACGAGCAGGTGATGGCCTTGAAGGCCAAGCAACGTTACCGTTTTACTGGTGACAAGGCCGATAATGGCTATGGTTTTGACTTTGGCGATATTGACTTTGCCCGCGCGGCAGAACTTGAACGTAGGGGCATTGGTACGCTGGGCGAACTGTTGCACAGCCCCTCTTTCTATGCAGCCTATCCCGAACTTGCCGAGTTGCCTGTGAGGGTGGTGGAGGGGAGCTATGTCCCGTTGCGATATGACAGCCGCGGCAAGCAGCTTTTGCTCGACAGGAGCTTCTTTACCAATCCCGAGAACCGTGTCTACTTGCCGGCTGCAATGCAGGATGTTGTGCGTGACTACGAGGGCTTCGGCAAGGCTGTCTCAAGGAATGTGCTGGGTATCAATTCAAGGTTGGGGCAAAAATACAGCGAGGCCCGGAAGGTGATTGAGTCGATAGACAATGCGCGGCGCGCAAACCCCGATTTTGACAGGAACCGCGACATTGACAGGGCTTTTGAACGAGAGTATGGCTTCTCTCCGGTCGAGTTTACAAAGCGTTTCCCGTCGCTCGATGACTATATGATTTACAGGCTCACCGGCAGGGATATCGCTTTCAGTGACGATGCCGAGGTGCGCAAGGCCATTGGAGACGGTGCCGATGAGGCTTCGCCATCGGGGGCGGCTGCAGTAAAGACGCTCGATGATTTGAAGAGGTACTTCAACGGCCCGCTCGACATCATCTATCAGAAGCTGCGCCAGGTGCAGAGTGACGATCCTGTGCAGTTCGAGGAGATAAGGGAGCGCGTGCGTAATGCAGGGCTCTCTCCCGATGAGCGCAGCAGCTTTGAGCGCGAAATGGAGGAGTATGCCAAGGAGGCGCTCCGGCGAATGAGGCAGGACGGTGCACGGAAAGGCAATTTTGGCTACGATGAGTTCCGCAGGAGAGAGGCCGAGAAACGTCGCCGCCGCAACGATGAGATTGAGCTGCGCAAGTGGCGCGACCGCTTTGGCCATCCCGATGACGAAACAGATGACTTGAACTAAAAAAGATTTTGTGATGAATAAATTTCTTGACAAACGTGTAAAAGCAACCTCCCGCCGGGCACAGGAACCAGTGAGGGAACCGGGCACTGCCTATGAGTTCCTCAATGAGTGCGCAGCCTGTTGGAATGCTCTTGATGAGGCCCGCCGCAAACTGCGGCGAAGCCTTATGTACAGCTATGGCGACCAGTGGGGCGACATTGTTACCGACCCCGACACGCTTGCGCAGATAACCGAGGGCGACCTCATAAAAAAGAACGGTAAAGTGCCGCTCAAGAACAATATGATTGCTCCAATCCTCAGCAACATCGAGGGACAGCTGCGGCAGAATCTCATGCGCCCGGTGTGCGTTGCCCGCGACCAGGGCGAGGCGCGCGTGGGTGAAATGATGTCGGTTGCCATAGAGTATGTCCACGATATAAATGAGATGGAGGAACTGGATGCCGACTCCATGCGCATGTTGCTCAATGGTGGCATGACGGCGCAGAGGGTGGAGTATGGCATTAACCGCTCCAAGGACAAACGCGATGTGTGGGTCTACTCGGTAAATCCCTCGCGTCTCTTCTTCAATACCAACCTCGAGGATGTGCGTATGTGGGATCTGAGCTGCATTGGCGAGCTCTTCGACCTTCCGCTCGACGATGTGCTGGCGCACTTCGGCAATACCCCGCAGCAGAAAGAGCGCATACGCAACATCTATCATGCGGTCGACGCGCAAAGCTATGCAACACGTGCAATGCAGGGCGATGAGGCCCGTACACTGTCGTTCTACACTCCCTCGCGCAGCAATCTGTGCCGTGTGATTCTTGGGTGGAAACTCGAGACACGCGATGCCTACCTGTGGAACGACCCTGAGCGTGGAACGTGGGGCTATCTGCCCTATGACGAGGAGAGCCGCAAGAAACTTGACGCGGAGAACGACCGCAGACGTAAGGAAGCGGAAAGGTTAAAGGTGAAAGGTGAAAACGGAAAGTTCGCGCCAATGAGCGAAACGGAAAGCTTAAATTTTGAGACCGAAAACGTGGGTACAGTATCCGATGACGACCTCCTGCTCATAGAGTATGAGTTCGCTACCGAGCGTTACTGGTACTACCGTTATATGTCGCCCTATGGCGATGTGTTGCAGGAGGGACGCAGCCCCTATTGGCACGGTGAGCATAACTATGTGTTGCATCTCTATCCTCTTGTACAGGGTAGGTTGGGTAATTTCGTCGAGCAGTTCATTGACCAGCAACGTGCCATAAACCGCACGGCTACGCTGATTGACTTCATACGTGGAACATCGTCGAAAGGTGTGCTTGTGGTGGATGACGATGCCTTTGAGAGCATGTCGCGCGAGGAGGTGATTGACGAGTATGTCCGCTACAACGGTGTACTCTTCGTAAAGCTCAAGCCCGGACAGAGCATTGACGGGGTGGTGCGCCAGTATAACAGCGGGGCTGCTGTGGCCGGTGATTTTGAACTGCTGAACCTGCAGCTGAGGCTAATAAATGAAATTTCGGGTGTGAACTCTGCCATGCAGGGGCAAAGCCCGCGCTCGGGTACACCGGCTTCGCTCTATGCCCAACAGGTGCAGAACTCGTCGCTCAATCTAAAGGGACTGTTCGACGGTTTCAGGACCTTCCGCCGCCGTCGCGATGCAAAGGTGATGAAGACGCTGCAACAGTATTACAACGAGAACCGTTACATTGACCTTGCAGGCTCGCAGTACAGCGAGGAGGCCAAGTGGTACGACCCGCAGAAGGTGCAGGAGAGCGAACTGGACATAACAATATCCGAGGGTTACAACACACCGGCCTTCCAGATGATTGCAAATGATTTCCTCATGGAACTGTTCCGTGCCAAGGCCTTGGATGTTAAGACAATGCTCGAGAACTCCTCCTATCCGTTCGCAACGAAAATCCTCGAAGCCATCAAGCGCAACGAGGAGGCCGCAGCGCAGGGCAAACCGCTCGAAGGCATATCGCCCGAACTGATGTCGCAGTTGCCTGCCGTCAACGGAATGGGGAAACAGGCAACTCCTGCTCCGGAGGCAGGGGGTATGGGTACAATCGGTAACGTTGCAACCTCCAATGTCAATGTAGTTTAAAAAACTTTTGTCCCTACTGTTGTTTTTTGCATTTGATTGATATATTTTTGCATAGACTTCACATCTGCACATTCGGTTGTGTGTGAAATATAAAAGTATATCAATAAAAATAAAGACAGTTATGAAAAAGATTTTTACATTATCGGTTACAGTAATGCTGCTGTTTGTGGCTCTTGCAACAACATCATGCAGCTCTACAAAGTCTGCAGCAAAGGCATTTAAGAAGAATGGCTACGAAATGAGTGAAATGCAGCCTGCACAGCAGATTGCCCTCTCTCCATTGATGGCTGCTTTCCCAATGTACGGACAGACATCGCAGGGCTATGTTGTTACTGCCAATTCAATTACATTCATATATGAGCAGGACGATGCTGCGTGGAACATCTACGCACAGTCTTTGCGCAAGGAGGGCTTCTCTGCCGTTTCAAACGGTTACGTGAAGGCCGACAAGTCTTTGGGTGTTACATACAACGTGAGCACAAAGACAGTGACCATCTACAAGAAAAATTTCCGTTTGGTGACATTCGCTTGTGCCGAGTTCTAAAAAGCATTAATAATTTACAAAAGCGGTGTGGTTTCGTTGAAATCACACCTCTTTTTTTGTATCTTCGCAGAGAGAAAAATGATACCTATGGATTCAAAAGCGCGTATACTTGAGCTGCGCAGGCAGCTGCATGAACATAACCACAATTATTATGTCCTCAACTCGCCGACAATTGGTGATATCGAGTTCGATATGCTCATGCGTGAGCTGCAGGATTTGGAGGCTGCCAACCCCGATATGTATGACCCCACCTCGCCGACCCTGCGCGTGGGTTCGGACATTACAAAGGAGTTCAGGCAGGTGCAGCACAAATACCCTATGCTTTCGCTTGGAAACACCTATTCCAAGGAGGAGGTTGCCGAGTTCTTCGACAGGGTGAAACGTGCGCTGAACGAGGATTTCGAGATTTGTTGCGAGCTGAAGTTCGACGGTACATCAATCTCATTGACATACGTCGACGGCAAGCTGGAGCGCGCCGTTACACGCGGCGACGGCGAGAAGGGCGACGATGTCACGGTCAACGTAAAGACAATACGCACTGTGCCGTTGGTGCTCTCGGGCAGCGGCTATCCGGCCGAGTTTGAGATACGCGGCGAAGTGCTCATGCCCTGGGTGGTGTTCGAACGACTGAACGAGGAACGTGCCGCTGCAGGTGAACAACTGTTTGCCAATCCACGCAATGCGGCGTCGGGAACATTGAAACTGCAGGATTCATCGGTCGTGGCAAAGCGTTCGCTCGATGCCTACCTCTATTTCCTGCTTGGCGAGCAGCTGCCGGCCGAAGGACACTATGAGAACCTTGAGGCTGCCCGCCGGTGGGGCTTCAAAATCTCAGAAACTACATGCAAATGCCGCACCATTGACGAGGTATTCGCTTTTATTGACCGCATGGATGCCGAGCGCAAGAACTTGCCCTTTGCCACCGATGGCATTGTGCTCAAGGTGAACTCTCTGCGCCAGCAAAGGAGCCTGGGCTACACGGCCAAGTCGCCGCGTTGGGCTATAGCATATAAATTTCAGGCCGAAAGCGCCGTTACACGCCTCAATGAGGTCACTTACCAAGTGGGGCGCACGGGTGTCGTCACTCCGGTTGCCAACCTCGACCCGGTGCAGTTGTCGGGTACAGTGGTCAAGCGTGCCTCGCTTCATAATGCCGATATAATAGAAAAATTTGACCTTCACATAGGCGACATGGTATACGTGGAGAAGGGTGGTGAAATCATCCCCAAAATAACAGGTGTCGATACATCGGCACGCTTCATGCTTGGCGAGAAGGTCTCTTTCATAAAGAACTGCCCCGAGTGCGGCACTCCGCTTGTGCGTTACGACGGTGAGGCTGCGCACTATTGCCCCAACGACACGGCATGTCCGCCGCAAATCAAAGGCAAGATTGAGCATTTCGTTTCGCGTGAGGCAATGAACATAGACTCCATAGGCCCCGAGACGATTGAACAGCTCTACAACTATGGCCTGATAAAGGACATCGCGGATATATACACCATTCAGCCCGAGGACCTGATGTTCCTGCCACGCATGGGCGAAAAGTCGGCAATGAACATTGTTAACGGCGCAAAGGCTTCCATGCAGGTGCCGTTCGAGAGGGTGCTGTTTGCTCTTGGAATACGTTTTGTGGGTGCTACGGTGGCAAAGCGTCTGGCGCGTGCATTCGGAAATGTTGACGCCCTGATGGCGGCCTCTTTCGATGAACTGACCGCTGTTGACGAGATTGGCGAGCGCATAGCCGGTGCCGTGCGTGCATTCTTTGCAAAGGAGGATAACAGACTGCTTGTTGAAAGGCTCAGGGAGGCCGGGCTCAAATTCGAGGTCGAGGAGGAGGAGGGTGTTGAGAAAAGCGACATCTTCAAAGGGCAGAGCATTGTGATAAGCGGCGTGTTCACGCACCGCTCGCGCGACGAGTACAAGGAGATTATTGAGCGCAACGGCGGAAAGAACGTGGGCAGTGTGAGCAAGTCTACGTCATTCATTCTCATGGGCGAGAATATGGGACCGTCCAAGCTCGAGAAGGCGCAGAAAATGGGTGTGCGTCTTGTGGCAGAGGAGGAGTTCCTGCAGATGCTTGAGACTGCAAAATCTTAAATGAGATTAAAATATTGTATTTTGTCATTATATTTAATATAAATATAGCGAAAAAAGATGTAATTTTGCACCCCGAAAATAAATTCAAAATTTTATGATGCGAAAAACACTGAAAGGAATGGGCGTTGCCATTGTGACTCCCTTTACAGCCGAGGGCGAGGTTGATTATGCAGCCCTTGAGCAGCTTGTGCAGATGCACATTGACTGCGGAACCGATTTCCTGTGTGTGCTTGGCACAACAGGCGAAACTCCTACGTTGACAACCGATGAGAAACGTGAGATTCGAAAGCGCATCATAAAACAGGTTGACGGCCGCATGCCTATTATGTTGGGTATCGGTGGCAACTGCACACGCAATGTGGTCGAGGAAATTAAGACCGAGGACCTCACAGGTGTCGATGCCATCCTCTCTATCGCTCCATACTACAACAAGCCTGTTCAGGAGGGAATCTATCGCCACTACAAGGCTATTGCCGAGGCTACCGACCTTCCTATCTACATGTACAATGTTCCAGGCCGCACAGGTGTGAACATTCTTCCCGCAACAGTTGCGCGTCTTGCCAATGAGTGTCCAAACATCGTGGGATACAAGGCTGCATCGGGCAACCTTGCACAGCTCAAGGAACTCATTGCACTGAAACCCCCTCACTTCGATGTCTTCTCGGGTGATGATGCACTTACCGTGGACATTATGGAAGCCGGCGGTGTGGGTGTAATCTCGGTGTTCGGAAATGCCTATCCAAAAGAGATGATAGCGCTTGTACGTGCTATGCAGGAGGGACGCGTGAGCGATGCACGTAATCAGCACGACAGGCTGAACGAACTCTTCCAGCTCATCTTCGTCGATGGCAACCCATCGGGCATCAAGGCGCTGCTCAATATTCACGGCAAGGTTGAGAATGTTCTACGTCTGCCGCTCGTCCCTGCATGTGACGACACATACAGCGAATTGGAGCAGGCAATGACAATGCTTTAAAATTAAAGCGTTTGCAAAGAGAGGGAATATGGAACATTTGAGAGCGGTACTTGACGAAAAGCTTGCAACGTACAACTGCAAGGAGTTTATCAAGAACGACCCGGTCTCTTTTCCCCACTCCTTTACCCGTCGCGAGGATGTTGAGATTGTCGCTCTGTTGGCCTCAATAATCGCTTGGGGAAACAGGAAAATGATTCTGGCCTCGGGGCGAAAGATGTTCCACGATATAATGCACTCGGCCCCCTATGACTATGTCATGAGTGGCGAGTGGGAACAGCTCGAAGACTCGCTGAATATTCACCGTACATTCTTTGCACGTGACTTCAAATATATATGCCGTGGATTGAGAAGCATATATGCCAAGTACGGGACAATGGAGAGGCTTTTCCTTGACTGCACGGTATGGGAGGGCATTGAGAATTTGCGCAGCGAGATGGCTGCGGCAAACGGTGGGGCAACCACAAGGCACATAAGCAATCCTGTGGCACAGAAAGGCAAGCCGGCATCGGCCTGCAAAAGGATGCATATGATGCTCCGCTGGCTATGCCGCAAGGATGGAGTGGTGGATTTGGGTATATGGAACGCTGTCTCTCCGGCTGAACTCATGATTCCGCTCGATGTGCATGTTGCACGCACGGCGCGCCTTCTGGGATTAATTACCCGTAAACAGAATGACCGCAAGACGGTTGAGGAGTTGACTGCGCAGTTACGCAAGCTCTCTCCCGATGACCCCGTAAAGTACGATTTTGCGCTTTTCGGTGTTGGCGAGGCCGGCGACAACTTTATATGTGAGATACAAGAAACAAAAATATAATACCTTAATAATTATAAGGCAAAACACAATAAAAATGGCAAAGATTACCAAAGAAGATGCATTGAACTACCACGCGGGAAAACGTCCCGGAAAGATTGAGGTAGTTCCTACAAAACCATATTTTACACAGACCGACCTTTCGTTGGCATACTCTCCGGGTGTTGCAGAACCCTGTCTCGAGATTAAGGAGAACCCCAATGACGCATATAAATATACCGACAAGGGCAACCTCGTTGCCGTAATTTCAAACGGTACAGCCGTTCTTGGCTTGGGTAACATAGGCCCTCTTGCAGGCAAGCCTGTGATGGAGGGTAAGGGATTGCTCTTCAAAATATACGCCGGTATCGACGTTTTTGATATTGAGGTCGATGAACAGGACCCCGAGAAGTTCATTCAGGCAGTGAAAGCCATTGCCCCTACATTCGGCGGTATCAATCTTGAGGATATCAAGGCACCCGAGTGTTTTGAGATTGAACGTCGCCTTAAAGAGGAACTCGATATCCCTGTTATGCACGACGACCAGCATGGCACAGCCATTATTTCGGCTGCCGGCTTGCTCAATGCCCTTGAGGTCAACGGCAAGAAGATTGGCGATGTCAAGGTGGTTGTAAACGGCGCAGGTGCTGCAGCTATCTCTTGTACAAAGCTATATCTTGCGCTTGGCGTAAAGCGCGAGAATATCGTAATGCTCGACAGCCGTGGTGTAATAAGCACTTCACGTACCAACCTCACCCCCGAGAAGGTGGAATTCGCGACATCACGCACCGATATCACTACACTTGCCGAGGCAATTGTGGGTGCCGATGTGTTCCTTGGCCTTTCAAAGGGCAATGTCCTCTCGCAGGATATGGTACGCTCAATGGCAAATGACCCCATTGTCTTTGCTTTGGCAAACCCTGAGCCCGAGATTACCTATGAGGCTGCAATGGCTTGCCGTCCCGATGTGCTCATGAGTACCGGTCGCAGCGACTATCCTAACCAGATTAACAACGTTATCGGTTTCCCTTATATTTTCCGTGGTGCGCTTGATGTTGCAGCAACAGCCATCAACGAGGAGATGAAACTCGCCGCCGTGCATGCTATCGCAAACCTTGCAAAGCAGCCAGTTCCCGAGATTGTGAACAAGGTGTACAAGGTGGGCAAGCTCTCGTTCGGTCGCGACTACTTCATTCCAAAGCCTGTTGACCCACGTCTTTTGGTGGAGGTCTCTACAGCCGTGGCAAAGGCTGCCATTGCAAGCGGTGTTGCGCGCAAGGAGATTACCGACTGGGAGAAGTACAAGGAGCACCTGCTCGAGTTCATGGGTCGTGAGTCAAAGCTCACACAGCAGATTCATGACATGGCACGTACCGAGACACAGCGCGTTGTCTTTGCCGAGGGCGCACATCCTTCAATGATGAAGGCTGCCGTACAGGCGAAGGAGGAGGGTATATGCCAACCTATCCTTTTGGGTAACGACGAAGTTATCAATAAACTCGCTGCAGAACTCGGATTGAGCCTCGAAGGCATTGAGGTGGTTAACCTGCGTCATCCTAATGAGGCAGAGCGTCGTGAGCGTTATGCACAAATCCTTACCAACAAGCGCCAGCGCGAGGGCTATACCATTGAAGAGGCAAACGACAAGATGTTCGAGCGCAACTACTTTGGTATGATGATGGTTGAGACCGGCGATGCCGATGCTTTTGTGACAGGCCTCTATACAAAGTTCTCGAACACCATCAAGGTTGCCAAGGAGGTGATTGGCATGCAGGAGGGCTACAGCACTTTCGCTACAATGCACATCATCAACTCAAAAAAGGGAACATACTTTGTTGCCGATACATTGATTAACCGTGCCCCCGATTTGGAGACAATCATTGACATTGCACGCCTCACCGAGAAATCGGTACGTTTCTTCAACCACGAGCCGGTGATAGCAATGGCATCATATTCTAACTTCGGCACCGACCAGGGCGGTAGCGCCGAGCGCGTGCGCAAGGCTGTAGCCCACATTCACGAGAACTACCCCGATTGGTTGCTCGACGGCGAGATGCAGGTGAACATTGCAATGAACAGCGAGTTGCGCGACAAGAAGTATCCGTTCAACAAACTCAAGGGCAGGGAAGTGAATGCACTTGTGTTCCCCAACTTGAACTCGGCTTCATCGTCATACAAGATGATGCAGGCCCTTGGCTCTGATACCGAGATTATCGGACCAATCCAGATGGGATTGAACAAGCCAATCCACTTCATCGATTTCGAAAGCTCAGTGCAGGAGATTCTCAACATCACAGCCGTTGCCGCAATCGATGCAATGGTTAACAAGAGGAAGTAATAGCTTATTAATACTATATATACGCGAGGTAAATTTTAAGAATTTGCCTCGCGTATGTTATTAAGTGCCAGAAACATACTCTTTTTACTTCTCAAAAGAAGAAAGATTTTGGACTTTCATAGGTGTGGTATACCATCTTATTTTTCTTTTCCAAAGCAGTCGTTTATTGCCCCCCCCCATACTATCATTTCAGAAGTTTGCTTCAAGAACATAGAGTTTCATTCTTTAATTTTTGGTGCCATTTTTGGTGTCATCCTATGCTTTTGAAGGTCATTTTTACATCCTTGAGCATCATTTTTCATTTCAGGAGTATCATTTCTGCTCTTTTAAGGAAAAACAGTCTCGTAAATGCTAAAAAGTGCTTCACTAATAACGTCTTGTGCAAAATTTTGATTACTTTTGCGTAGATAAATACGCATTAACAGAAAAGAATGAACAATTATTCAATGACATACAGTCTTTTAGACAGTTGCGGAAATCACTTGATTTCAGCAAAATATGTCGTGGATAATTTGCTTATGTGCGGAATTCGTGTAAACACACACTTCTCATCGCGCGTATTTTATAGAAAATATCTTAATTATCAAAGAGTTGGCAAAGTCCTTTTCTCGGGTTTTGCTGACATTTTCCTCAGACTTTTATCTACGCAATGGTGCTCCGCCCCTCCGTGTGGCGGCTGCCGAAGCATTGCATTATCATATTACGACGTTATCGGTCGGCATTCATCGTGCCTTTTCCGAAACGTCGTATTTTATTTGATTCAATTAGCAACAAGATAAATTACAAAAATCAAAAGATATGAAAAGTAAAGAGTTTTTTTACGAGCCTCCTATGGTAGAGGTAATCGAGGTAGAGGTAGAAGGTAGTTTTGCTATCAGCGGTAATGCTCCTGATAGTGATGATTCCGAATTTGGCGCTCCTGCACAACGACGCGGAGAATGGGGAAATCTTTGGGAACATAAATGGGAATAAGCAGAAAAATTGCAGAACATTAT
>JAZOOF010000010.1:0-85983 GCA_045654885.1 Bacteroidaceae bacterium | reverse complement strand
TCAAAATTCAATTAGTAAAAACAATTTAAATTTATACGAAAATGGCAGATTTGAAAGCTCTTGCAGAAGAATTGGTTAACCTTACAGTAAAAGACGTTAACGAACTTGCAACAATCCTTAAAGAAGAATATGGTATCGAACCCGCTGCTGCAGCTGTTGCTGTTGCTGCTCCTGCTGCAGCCGGTGCTGCTGCTGAGGAGGAGAAAACAGCGTTCGACGTTGTTTTGAAGAGCGCTGGTGCTCAGAAGCTCGCAGTTGTTAAGGCTGTTAAGGAGGCTTGTGGTCTTGGTTTGAAGGAGGCTAAGGACCTCGTTGATGCAGCTCCTAGCGTATTGAAGGAGGGTCTTCCTAAGGCAGAGGCTGAGTCTTTGAAGAAGACTATCGAGGAGTCTGGTGCTGAGGTTGAGATTAAGTAAGCCCACCCAAACCCTGCACAAGGGTACAATGGTTAAGAACCCGATAAAAGGGTTCTTAACCTTTTGTGCGTAAAAAGAAAAGTAAGTTATAAAACATTTACCACGATGTCGTTAAAAACTGATAATCAAAGAATTAACTTTGCTTCTATAAAAGATCCAATGCCTTGTCCGGACTTTTTGGAAGTACAATTGAAATCGTTCGAGGATTTCCTCCAGCTTGATACTCCTCCCGAAAAACGTGTGAACGACGGCCTTTACAAGGTCTTCGCGGAAAACTTCCCTATCACCGATACGAGGAACAATTTCGTACTGGAGTTCCTGGACTATTATATTGATCCCCCCCGTTATTCTATAGCAGAGTGCTTGGAGCGCGGGTTGACCTATAGTGTTCCACTCAAGGCAAAGTTGAAACTTTACTGTACCGACCCCGACCACGAGGATTTCGATACTGTCATCCAGGATGTGTTCCTTGGACCCATCCCTTACATGACAAAGCAGGGTACTTTCATTATCAATGGTGCTGAGCGCGTTGTGGTTTCACAGTTGCACCGTTCACCTGGCGTGTTCTTCGGACAGAGCGTACACGCTAACGGTACACCTTTGTATTCAGCACGTATTATCCCGTTCAAGGGTTCTTGGATTGAGTTTGCTACTGATATCAACAATGTCATGTATGCATACATTGACCGCAAGAAGAAGTTGCCTGTAACAACCCTTTTGCGCGCTATCGGTTTCGACACCGATAAGGATATCCTTGAGATATTCGACCTCGCCGAGGAGTACAAGGTGACAAAGACAAGCATGAAGAAGGTGCTCGGCCGCAAGATGGCCGGTCGTGTCGTTAAGACACAGCAGGAGGATTTCGTTGATGCAGATACCGGTGAGGTTGTATCAATCGAGCGTAGTGAGGTAGTTGTTGAGCGAGGTACTGTCCTCGATCAGGAACTCGTTGACTGCATCCTCGACAGCGGTGTTGACACAATTCTTCTCCACAAAGAAAATGACGATCCCAACGCTGTTGACTATTCATTGATTTTCAACACGCTTGACAAAGATACAAGCAACTCTGAGAAGGATGCCATCGACAGCATCTTCAAATTGTTGCGCAATGCGGACCCTGCCGACGATGCAAGTGCCCGCGAAGTAATCAACAACCTCTTCTTCTCGGAGAAGCGTTACGACTTGGGCGATGTAGGCCGTTACCGCATCAACCGCAAGCTCGGTCTCTCTACCGATATGGATGTAAGGGTGTTGACAAAGGAGGATATCATTGAGATTATCAAGTACCTCATCGGTCTTGTGAACTCAATGGCTACAGTGGATGATATCGACCACTTGAGCAACCGTCGCGTACGTACAGTGGGTGAGCAGCTCTCTAACCAGTTCGCTATCGGTCTTGCACGTATGGCACGTACCATCCGCGAGAGAATGAATGTCCGCGACAATGAGGTGTTCACTCCGACAGACCTCATCAACGCAAAGACCGTTTCGGCTGTTATCAACACCTTCTTCGGTACAAATGCGTTGTCACAGTTCATGGACCAGACCAACCCGCTTGCCGAGATTACTCACAAGCGTCGTCTCTCGGCTCTCGGCCCCGGCGGTCTTTCACGTGACCGTGCAGGTTTCGAGGTGCGTGACGTTCACTACACCCACTACGGCCGTCTCTGTCCTATCGAGACTCCTGAGGGTCCGAACATCGGTCTTATTTCATCACTCTGTATCTATGCAAAGATTAACGAGCTCGGTTTCATTGTTACTCCTTACCGTTCTGTTGCGAACAGCAAGGTTGACATTGACAACAAGAACGTTGTATATTATACTGCCGAGGAGGAGGAGGGCAAGATTATTGCTCAGGGTAATGCTCCGCTCGACGAGAACGGTAACTTCATCCTCAAGAAGGTAAAGACACGTCAGGATGCCGATTATCCTGTTGTTGAGCCGGGCCGCGTTGAGTTGATGGACGTATCTCCACAGCAGATTGCGTCAATCGCTGCATCGCTCATTCCGTTCCTTGAGCATGACGATGCCAACCGTGCGCTCATGGGTTCTAACATGATGCGCCAGGCAGTTCCCCTCTTGACAACCGAGGCACCTATCGTAGGTACCGGTTTCGAGAAACAGCTTGTCGAGGATTCACGTACACAGATTGTTGCCGAGGGCGACGGTGTAATTGAGTTCGTTGACGCTTCAAGAATAGTAATCAAGTACGACCGTACCGAGGATGAGGAGTTCGTAAGCTTCGAGCCCGCTTCAAAGGAGTACATCATTCCAAAGTTCCGTCGTACAAACCAGAATATGACAATTGACCTTCGTCCAATCTGTGACAAGGGTCAGAGAGTAAAGGCCGGTGATATCCTCACCGAGGGTTACTCTACACAGGCCGGTGAGCTTGCTCTTGGTAAGAACCTCCTTGTTGCTTACATGCCTTGGAAGGGTTACAACTACGAGGATGCCATTGTGCTTAACGAGAAGGTGGTACGCGAGGATGTCCTCACATCAGTGCACGTCGACGAGCTCTCTTTGGAGGTTCGTGAGACAAAACGCGGTATGGAGGAGTTCACCGATGATATTCCAAACGTGAGCGAGGATGCTACAAAGGACCTCGACAAGAACGGTATCATCCGCGTGGGTGCTTATGTTAAGCCGGGCGATATCATCATCGGTAAGATTACACCGAAGGGTGAGTCCGATCCTACACCCGAGGAGAAGTTGCTCCGTGCAATCTTCGGTGACAAGGCCGGTGACGTGAAGGATGCTTCACTCAAGGCTTCTCCATCACTCCAGGGTGTTGTTATCGGTCGTCGTCTCTTCCAGCGCGCCGAGAAGACACGTTCGGCTAAGATGGCCGACAAGGCTAAGCTTCCAAAGATTGACGATGAGTTCCAGAAGAAGGTTGATGCCCTCAAGGAGATTCTCATCGAGAAACTCTTGAAGCTTGTAAACGGCCGTGTATCACAGGGTGTGAAGGACTTCATGGGTACCGAGCTCATTGCAAAGGGTGCAAAGTTCACACGTCCCGAGCTTGAGGCTCTCGACTACACAGCTGTGCAGCTGAGCAAGTGGACTGCCGATGCCCACACCAATGACCTCATCCGTTCACTCATCATCAACTTCATCCACAAGTACAAAGAACTTGATGCTGAGGTTAAGCGCGAGAAGTTCGCTCTTACAATCGGTGACGAGTTGCCTTCGGGTACAATGAAGATGGCAAAGGTTTACATTGCCAAGAAACGTAAGATTGGTGTCGGTGACAAGATGGCGGGTCGCCACGGTAACAAGGGTATCGTGTCACGCGTCGTACGCCAGGAGGATATGCCATTCCTTGAGGACGGTACACCGGTAGATATCATCTTGAACCCTCTGGGTGTGCCTTCACGTATGAACATCGGTCAGATTTTCGAGACCGTTCTTGGCCGTGCGGGTAAGGAGCTTGGCGTGAAGTTCGCTACTCCTATCTTCGACGGTGCAAAGCTCGAGGATCTCTGCGAGTGGACCGACAAGGCCGGTATTCCACGTTACGGTAAGACATACCTCTACGATGGTGGTACAGGTGACCGTTTCGACCAGCCTGCTACAGTGGGTGTCAGCTACATGCTCAAGCTCGGTCACATGGTTGAGGACAAGATGCACGCACGTTCAATCGGTCCATACTCACTCATTACCCAGCAGCCACTCGGTGGTAAGGCACAGTTCGGTGGTCAGCGTTTCGGAGAGATGGAGGTTTGGGCACTCGAGGCATTCGGTGCAGCACACATCCTTCAGGAGATTCTGACAATCAAGTCGGACGATGTCGTAGGCCGCTCAAAGGCATACGAGGCTATCGTCAAGGGCGATCCAATGCCTACACCGGGTATTCCAGAGTCGCTCAACGTGCTCCTTCACGAGCTCCGTGGTCTTGGTTTGAGTATTTCGTTTGAATAAATAATTCCTTCACGTTTGTCAATATAAAACTATGGCTTTTAGAAAAGAATCAAAGACAAAGAATAATTTCTCGAAGATTACCATCGGTCTTGCTTCACCGCAGGAGATACTTGGTAATTCATGTGGAGAGGTGTTGAAACCGGAGACAATCAACTACCGTACCTATAAGCCCGAGCGTGACGGTCTGTTCTGCGAGCGCATCTTCGGTCCGGTAAAGGACTATGAGTGCCACTGCGGTAAGTACAAGCGCATCCGCTATAAAGGCATCGTCTGCGACCGTTGCGGTGTAATGGTTACAGAGAAGAAGGTACGCCGTGAGCGCATGGGACACATCCAGCTTGTTGTTCCTGTTGCACACATCTGGTATTTCCGTTCATTGCCAAACAAGATTGGTTATCTGCTCGGTCTTCCCACAAAGAGCCTCGATGCAGTAATCTACTACGAGAAATATATCGTTATCCAGCCGGGTGTAATGGCCAAGAAGGCCGATGAGGCACGTCAGGAGGTTGCCGGCAAGGAGAATGTACTCGATGGTGTAATGCCATACCAGCTCCTCACCGAGGATGAGTACATCACAATCATGGACAACCTGCCACAGGGCAACGAGTACCTCGATGACAATGACCCCAACAAGTTCATTGCCAAGATGGGTGCCGAGGCTATCCAGGATTTGCTTGCACGCATCGACTTGGACTCGCTCTCTTACGAGTTGCGTAACCGTGCCAACACCGACATGTCGCAGCAGCGCAAGAACGAGGCTCTCAAGCGCCTTCAGGTAGTGGAGTCTTTCCGCTCTTCAATGGCTGCTTCAAACGGCAACAACCGTCCCGAGTGGATGATTATGACAGTTATCCCTGTCACACCTCCCGAGTTGCGCCCATTGGTGCCTCTGGATGGCGGCCGCTTCGCTACATCGGACCTCAACGACCTTTATCGTCGTGTCATCATACGTAACAACCGTCTCAAGAAACTTATCGAGATCAAGGCTCCCGAGGTTATCTTGCGTAACGAGAAGCGTATGTTGCAGGAGGCTGTCGATTCACTCTTCGACAACTCACGCAAGGCAAGCGCGCTCAAGTCCGATGCCAACCGTCCTCTCAAGTCTCTCTCTGACAGCTTGAAGGGTAAGCAGGGTCGCTTCCGTCAGAACCTTCTGGGTAAGCGTGTCGACTATTCTGCACGTTCGGTTATCGTCGTTGGTCCTGAGTTGAAGATGGGTGAGTGCGGTATTCCAAAGTTGATGGCTGCCGAGCTCTACAAACCATTCATCATCCGCAAGCTCATTGAGCGCGGTATCGTAAAGACCGTGAAGTCTGCGAAGAAGATTGTTGACCGTCGCGAGCCAATCATTTGGGATATCCTTGAGCATGTAATGAAGGGTCACCCCGTATTGCTCAACCGTGCGCCGACACTTCACCGTCTCGGTATCCAGGCATTCCAGCCAAAGATGATTGAGGGTAAGGCAATCCAGTTGCACCCGCTTGCATGTACTGCGTTCAACGCCGACTTCGACGGTGACCAGATGGCTGTTCACTTGCCACTGAGCAACGAGGCTGTACTTGAGGCGCAGATGCTCATGCTCCAGTCTCACAACATTCTGAACCCTTCAAACGGTGCACCTATCGCTGTGCCTTCACAGGATATGGTACTCGGTTTGTACTACATAACAAAGCTGCGTGAAGGCGCCAAAGGCTCGGGCATGACATTCTACGGTCCCGAGGAGGCACTCATCGCCTACAACCAGGGCCGTGTTGCAATCCATGCACCGGTAAAGGTTATGGTTGAGGATATCGATGAGAACGGCGACTACATCCAGGTATTGCGCGAGACATCTGTAGGTCGAATCATCGTCAACCAGATTGTTCCACGCGAGATGGGTTATATCAACCAGATTATCTCAAAGAAGTCACTGCGTGACATCATCACCGAGGTTATCAAGCGCGTCGGTGTTGCACGCTCGGCCGAATTCCTCGATGGTATCAAGAACCTTGGTTACCAGATGGCCTTCCAGGGCGGTCTGTCATTCAACCTCGACGATGTCATCATTCCAAAGGAGAAAGAGGAACTCGTACGTAAGGGTAACGAGAAGGTTGAGGAGATTCTCGCAGAGTATAACCTTGGTCTTATCACCGACAAGGAGCGTTATAACAAGGTTGTCGACGAGTGGACACACGTAAATGCCGACTTGGCAAATGTGTTGATGAAGACTATCTCTACCGATGACCAGGGCTTCAACTCGGTATACATGATGCTCGATTCGGGTGCCCGTGGTTCAAAGGACCAGATTCGTCAGCTCTCCGGTATGCGTGGTCTTATGGCCAAGCCGCAGAAGGCCGGTTCAGAGGGTGCACAGATTATCGAGAACCCGATTCTTTCTAACTTTAAGGAGGGTCTTTCGGTGCTCGAGTACTTTATCTCTTCTCACGGTGCGCGTAAGGGTCTTGCCGATACCGCTTTGAAGACAGCCGATGCCGGTTACCTCACACGTCGTCTTGTAGACGTTTCGCACGACGTAATCATCAACGAGGAGGATTGCGGTACATTGCGTGGTCTTGTCTGCACTGCACTCAAGAACGGTGACGAGGTTGTTGCTACTCTTGGCGAGCGCATCATGGGTCGCGTTTCGGTACACGATGTCGTTAACCCGACAACAGGTGCAATCATCGTTCACTCGGGTGAGGTCATCACAGAGGCTATTGCCAATGAGATTGAGAACTCGCCAATCGAGAGCGTCGAAATCCGTTCAGTGCTCACTTGTGAGTCAAAGCACGGTGTCTGCGCCAAGTGTTACGGCCGCAACCTTGCAACAAGCCGCATGGTCGAGAAGGGTGAGGCTGTAGGTGTCATCGCTGCACAGTCAATCGGTGAGCCGGGTACACAGCTTACACTCCGTACCTTCCACGCCGGTGGTACCGCTGCCAACATTGCAGCCGATGCTACTATCCGTGCAAAGCACGCTTCACGTCTCAAATTCGAGGAGTTGCGTACTGTTGACACTGTCGAGCCCGACGGTACACCTGTAAAGATTGTTGTAAGCCGTTTGAGCGAGGTCCGCTTCATCGACATCAACACAGGCATTGTATTGTCATCGCACAATATCCCTTACGGTTCTAAGCTCTATGCAGGCGAGGACGATGTTGTTGAGAAGGGCAAGGTAATTGCATCTTGGGACCCATTCAACGCCGTTATCGTAACTGAGGTTGCCGGTAAGGTTGAATTCGAGTCTGTAATCGAGGGTATTACATACAAGGTCGATACTGACGAGAGTACAGGTCTGCACGAGATTGTCATCATTGAGTCTAAGGACAAGAACAAGATACCGACAATCCACATCAACGACGAGAACGGTACTTCACTCCACAACTACAACCTCCCCGTGGGTGGTCACGTGGTAGTTGAGGATGGCGATGTTCTCAAGGCCGGTGATGTAATCGTCAAGATTCCACGTGTATTCGGTAGCGCGGGTGATATCACCGGTGGTTTGCCACGTGTAACCGAGCTCTTCGAGGCACGTAACCCATCTAACCCTGCTGTTGTTTCTGAAATCGACGGTGAGGTAACAATGGGTAAGGTGAAACGTGGTAACCGTGAGATTATCGTTACTTCAAAGGTTGGCGACGTCAAGAAGTACCTTGTTGCTCTCTCTAAGCAGATTCTTGTTCAGGATGGCGACTATGTACGTGCCGGAACACCGCTCTCTGACGGTGCCATCACACCATCGGACATCCTTGCCATCAAGGGTCCTACCGCAGTTCAGGAGTATATTGTGAACGAGGCACAGGACGTTTACCGTTCACAGGGTGTGAAGATTAACGATAAGCACTTTGAGATTATCGTGCGCCAGATGATGCGTAAGGTACAGATTAACGAGCCGGGTGATACACGCTTCCTTGAGTTGCAGATTGTCGACAAGCTCCAGTTCCAGGAGGAGAACGACCGCATCTGGGGTAAGAAGGTGGTTGTTGACGCAGGCGATTCAGAGAACCTCAAGCCTGGTCAGATTATCACAACCCGCAAGTTGCGCGACGAGAACAGTATGCTCAAGCGCCGCGACCTCAAGCCTGTTGTTGCACGTGATGCAAAACCCGCAACATCTACACAGATTCTGCAGGGTATCACACGCGCCGCATTGCAGACACAGAGCTTCATGTCGGCTGCATCGTTCCAGGAGACAACAAAGGTGCTCAACGAGGCTGCCATCAACATGAAGAGCGACAACCTGCTCGGTATGAAGGAGAACGTTATCTGCGGTCACCTCATCCCTGCCGGTACAGGTCAGCGCGACTTTGGCAAGATTGTGGTTCTCTCAAAGGAGGATTACGAGCGTAGCCAGGCTAGCAAGCGCAGTGTGCTCGATTTCTCTGACGACGAGGAGTAATATAACTTACTTATTATATAATAAAGCCGACGGAATAAAAAACCGTCGGCTTTATTGCTTTATAAAGGTAAGGAGTCTGGCCAAAGTTCAGGCACGCATAGTGTGGTTATAGCCGAAGAGCAAGCTTGCTTGGGTTTTGCAACGAGTGTGGCAAATGAGTTTGCTTTCGCACGCTGTTGCATTCTGAGTAATCGCTTCTATTATTTTATCCAAGAAAAGCAACGGCAGTGTATCTGGTCATACACCGCCGTTTCTTTTAGTCTGTCGTTTCATGGGTCAATAGCCGCTTCCGTCTTCGGCTGCCATTGGCAACTGTGTCTCGTCATCCTCCATATCATACCCTTTTGGAGCAAAATTCTCCCTTGCCTGTCTGCGAAGCTCAATGAATTCTTCGGCATCTTCTTTTGAAAATATGTCGCGTATCTCTTCGTCCGAGTAGAGCATTGCTGCAGCTGCTCCTGTCACCATCTCTACTCCAACGTCTACTTTTGAAGTCTCTTTGCTGCTTTTTTCCGAGTTTGTCATTTCTTTATAAGTTTCTGCTTTAACTAAAGATTTCCGTCTCTCTTTTGCAAAAGTAGCAAATTTTGGATAGAATGTATTTCTTTATTGCAAATTTTAGTCCTCTAAATCAAGTATAGGGCGTTTTTCATAATTAATACATGTAACACGGTTCTTGTTTAGCCATTTAAGGCGCAATGAAAAATGCTCTTCCACTTGCTTGACCATTAATTTGCTTTATCAGACATTTTTTAATAAGTTTGCATCACGGGTATTGTAAATCCAATGGCATTAATCATATAATATATTCTTATGTACGACTTGGCAATTATTGGCGGCGGCCCGGCCGGCTATGTGGCTGCTGAAAAGGCGGGCACAGCAGGGCAGAGTGTTGTTCTGTTCGAGAAACGTGAACTTGGTGGTGTGTGCCTTAACGAGGGGTGTATTCCCACAAAGACACTGCTCTACAGTGCAAAGATGTATGACCACGCAACCGGTGGCAAGAAATATGGCATTACTGCAGGCGAGGTCTCTTATGAGTACAAGAAGATTGCCGACCGCAAGACAAAGGTTGTGCGTAAGCTTGTTGCCGGTATAAAGATGAAGATGGAGGCTGCCGGTGTCACTGTAGTGCGTGGCGAGGCTGTGATTGAGCGTGGCGATGCACAGGGCATTGCAATTGCTTGCGACGGGCAGCTGTATGAGGCAAAGATTCTGCTCATCTGTACAGGCAGTGAGGCTTTTGTGCCTCCGATTCCCGGAGTGGAGGATAACCCTGCCGTACTCACCAACCGCGAGATGCTTGCTCTCACCGAGGCTCCTGCAAGCCTTGTTGTCATTGGCGGCGGTGTCATAGGTATGGAATTCGCAAGTTACTGCAACTCTCTTGGGATACCTGTTACCGTTATTGAGATGATGCCCGAGATTCTGGGTGTAATGGACAAGGAGATTGCCGAGGCACTGCGTGGAATCTATGCCAAGCGTGGCGTGAAATTCTGTCTGCAGTGCAAGGTTACACGCATTGAGGGTAATGCGGTATTTTATACCGATGCCGATGGCAATGAGCTGCAGTGCGAGGGTGAGAGAATCCTAATGAGTATTGGCCGACGGGCTGTGCTCAAGGGCTATGGCCTTGAGAATATCGCGGTAGAGGTTGAGCGTGGAATAAAGGTAAATGCCGCTATGCAGACCTCGCTCCCCAATGTATATGCTGCCGGTGATGTCACAGGCTTCTCAATGTTGGCGCATACAGCAAGCCGTGAGGCCGAGGTGGCGGTGAATAATATTCTCGGCATTGAGGATTGCATGGAGTACAATGCTATTCCCGGTGTGGTATATACCAACCCCGAGGTGGCATCTGTGGGACTCACCGAGGAACAGGCTGCAGCTGCCGGTGTCGAGTATCGTCTGCGTAAACTGCCGATGACCTATGCCGGCCGTTTTGTGGCCGAGAACGAGGGACAGACAGGAATTTTCAAGGCTCTTGTATCACCTGCAGGCAAACTCCTTGGAGTGCACATGCTTGGCAATTCGTCTAGTGAGTTTATATGTGCAGCATGCATGGCAATTACAAATGGACTTACTGTAGAACAACTGCAGCGCACGGTGTTCCCGCACCCTACGGTGAGCGAAATGTTGAAGGAGGGCACCATGTAAATGGACTGTTTGAGCATGTTGAAGAAAATTTTATTAAAAATTCAGGAACATTTACTCAAAAGTTTAGGTTAGTTCAATAAAAAGCGATTATTTTGCTTAATGAATGATTTTTTTACCAGTTTGATATATTTAAGATAAAATGAATGATATGAAAGTTAGACCGGCCGGTGGTAAGTTGGGAGTGATGTGTGTTGGTTTGGGAGCTGTTACAACTACTGCCATCACGGGTGTGCTCATGTCGCGCAAGGGTTTGTCAAAGCCTATAGGTTCGTTTGCATGCGAGGGAATCATGCGCGTAGGCAAGGGACGGGATAAATGCTACAAGGAGGTAAAGGACCTTGTTCCCGTTGCTTCGCTTGACGATATGGTATTCGGCGCATGGGACCTGTACGAGGACGATGCATATGATGCTGCAGTAAAGGCTGCTGTGCTCAAACCACAGGATGTTGAACCAGTGAAGGATGAACTGAAGGCTATAAAGCCATACAAGGCTCTCTTCGACAAGAACTATGCAAGCAACATTGATGGTCCTAACGTCAAGGTGGGTGCTACCCGTTGGGAACTTACCGGGCAGTTGCGCGAGGATATACGTCACTTCAAGGCTGCAAACGGTTGTGACCGTGTAGTCGTGATATGGATTGCCAGCACCGAGAAGTACATTAAGCGTAATGATGATGTTCATGGTAGCGTGGCAGCCTTTGAGGCGGCAATGAAAGCCAATGATGTTGCCAATGTGGCGCCAAGCATGTGCTATGCCTATGCTGCTATGCGCGAGGGTTGTCCTTTTGTTATGGGCGCTCCTAACCTCTGTCTTGACATTCCTGCCATGTGGGAACTTGCCGAGGAGACCGGTATGCCCATTGCCGGCAAGGACTTCAAGAGCGGACAGACAATGATGAAGACCGTGCTTGCCCCTGCATTCTTTACCCGTCAGTTGGGTGTCACAGGCTGGTTCTCTACCAATATCCTTGGTAACCGCGACGGTATGGTGCTCGATAATCCCGAGAATTTTGAGACAAAGCGCGTGAGCAAAACTTCGGCACTCGAGAATATCCTTGACAGCGATGTCTATCCCGAACTCTACAGCGACATGTACCATAAGGTGCGCATCAACTACTATCCGCCACGTGGCGACGAGAAGGAGAGTTGGGACAACATCGATATCTTCGGCTGGATGGGTTACCCAATGACAATAAAGGTGAATTTCCTTTGCCGCGACTCAATATTGGCGGCTCCCTTGGTGCTCGACCTCATACTTTTCAGCGACCTTGCGTTGCGTGCAGGCGAAAAGGGCATCCAGGAGTTCCTCTCGTTCTACAGCAAGGCTCCAATGCACAAGGATGGCGACAGACCCGTGCACGACCTCTTCAAGCAGTTTGCAATGCTCAAGAACAAGATTCGTGAGTTTGCAGGCTACGAGGCCGACCAGGAACTTGATTAAGCCATTAGGATATCTTGCCGCACTATCGGTTATGATGTAGGCCTAATCACTTTCAGTGCAACGTGGGTTTTAAACAATCCGCTAAACAAAAATATTGTCAATATCAAACATGCAACTTGCAAAAAGTTGCATGTTTTTTTATTTTTATTATAAAAAGTTGCATTATAAATAAGGTTTTTCTTTGAATATATGTATATTTGCAACCCATAAGTAATAAATATACATTTCATGAAAGTAAAGAATTCACGTCTCGATGCCATACGCCTCATCTTGTCTACGCAAGAGATAGGTTCCCAGGAAGAGTTGCTCAGTGTGCTTGAACAGGAGGGTTTCAAACTGACACAGGCAACCCTGTCGCGCGACCTTCACCAGTTGCGCGTGGTCAAGACCGTAGGCTTGCAAGGACGTTACAGATATGTACTCACCCGCCCACACCAGCAACGGCATGAGTCAAAGCATGAGGATGTGCGTCCGGTGACAACTCCACAGGAGACAAGCGGTTTCATGTCAATCAAGTTTTCGGGCAATATGGCCGTTATCAGGACAAAACCAAGCTATGCCGGCACTTTGGCCTATCACATAGACAATCATGATTTTCCCGAGATATTGGGTACAATTGCCGGTGACGATACCGTGATGCTGGTTGTTGCCGAGGATGCGACACGCAGTGCTGTGCTCAGGGCTCTCAGGAGTATTATTCCCAATATATAACAGCAGAGACAAGATGGAGAATAAAGTATATAACGACGGCATTGAAATTATTATAGCGAATGCTTCGCACGAGAGGTATGTCGATGAAATCCTCGATACCATAAGCGCTGCAGCAAAGGTGCGTGGCACCGGCATTGCAAAGCGTACACACGAATATGTGACACAGAAGATGAAAGAGGGGAAGGCCATAATAGCCATTGCCGGTGATGAGTTTGCAGGTTTCTGCTACATCGAGAGTTGGGGCAACAGACAGTATGTGGCCAACTCGGGTCTCATCGTAAAGGACAAGTTCCGCGGTCACGGCCTGGCAAGGCGTATCAAGCAGAAGGCCTTTGAACTGTCGCGTACAATGTGGCCTGATGCAAAACTCTTCGGTTTGACGAGCGGCGGTGCCGTAATGAAAATCAATACCGAACTGGGCTATGTGCCTGTGCCTTTCTCGGAACTCACTGATGACGAGGCATTCTGGAAAGGTTGCCAGGGTTGCGTCAACCACGATGTGCTCATGCGCACCGAGCGCCGTTACTGCATATGCACGGCAATGCTCTACGACCCGGCGAAACATAGTAAAAAGTAAAACTGAAAAAGAACAGATTTTGATATATGGAAAAGAAAAAAGTTGTCGTTGCATTCAGCGGTGGTCTTGATACTTCGTTTACGGTAATGTATCTTGCCAAGGAAAAGGGCTATGAGGTCTATGCGGCATGTGCCAATACCGGCGGTTTCAGCCCCGAGCAGTTGAAACAGAACGAAGAGAACGCCTACAGGCTGGGTGCAAAGGAGTATGTCACTCTCGACGTTACGCAGGAGTATTACGAGAAGAGCCTGCGTTATATGATATACGGAAATGTGCTGCGTAACGGCACATATCCAATCTCCGTTTCATCGGAGAGAATCTTTCAGGCATTGGCCATTGCGCGCTATGCCAACGAGATTGGTGCCGATGCCATTGCACACGGTTCTACCGGTGCCGGCAACGACCAGATACGTTTCGACATGACATTTCTTGTGTGTGCGCCCGGTGTGGAAATCATAACCCTTACACGTGATATGACCCTCACCCGCGAGTACGAGGTCAACTACCTGAACGAGCATGGTTTCAAGGCCGACTTTGCAAAACTCAAATACTCATACAACGTTGGCCTTTGGGGTACGTCAATCTGTGGTGGAGAGATTCTCGACTCGACACAGGGCTTGCCCGATAGTGCCTACCTCAAGCAGGTTGAGAAACAGGGTGAGGAGGAGCTGCGCCTTACATTCGAGAATGGCGAGCTGAAGGCTGTCAATGGCGAGGAGTTTTGCGACCCCGTCAAGGCGATACAGAAGGTAGAGGAGATTGGTGCTCCCTACGGTATTGGCCGCGATATGCACGTGGGCGATACTATCATAGGTATAAAAGGACGTGTTGGCTTTGAGGCCGCTGCGCCCATGCTCATCATTGCAGCGCACAAGTTCCTCGAGAAGTACACCCTTAGCAAGTGGCAACAGTACTGGAAGGACCAGGTGGCAAACTGGTATGGAATGTTCCTGCACGAGAGCCAGTATCTTGAGCCTGTCATGCGCGACATTGAGGCAATGCTCGAGAGCTCGCAACGCAACGTCACAGGTACAGCCATCCTCAAACTCATGCCAAAGCACTTTGAGACAGTAGGGGTGGATTCCCCCAATGACCTTGTCAAGAACAAGCTTGGCGAGTATGGCGAGGTGCAGAAGGGCTGGACAGCCGAGGATGCAAAGGGCTTCATCAAGGTCACCTCGACACCTTTGAGGGCCTATTATGCAAATCATCCCGACGAAAAGATTTGATATTCATAAGTTTAATATATCTTTGTAACCAAGTCAATAGTATTTGAACAGTTACTTCATTATATATGATAAAAGTTGGAATTATTGGTGGTGCCGGATACACGGCGGGTGAGCTTATCCGCCTGTTGCTTTTGCACCCCGAGGTAGAGATAAAATTCGTTCATAGTACAAGCAATGCCGGAAACAATATCACCGATGTGCACGGTGGCCTGCTTGGCGAGACCGACCTGGTGTTTACCGACGAGTTGCCGTTCGAGGAGATAGACCTTCTCTTCTTCTGTACAGCACATGGTGATACACGCAAGTTCATGGAGAGCCATGCACTGCCCGATGAACTTAAGGTGATAGACCTGTCGATGGACTATCGCATAAAGAGCCACGAGCACGATTTCATCTACGGCTTGCCCGAACTTAACCGCCGCAATACATGCAAGAGCCGCTACGTGGCAAATCCCGGTTGCTTTGCAACCTGCATTGAGCTTGGACTTCTGCCGCTTGCCAAGGAGCATCTGCTCAAGGGCGATGTCTCGGTGAATGCCATAACAGGCAGCACCGGTGCGGGTGTCAAGCCATCGGCAACAACCCATTACAGTTGGAGGGATAACAATATAAGCATATACAAACCTTTCGAGCATCAGCATCTGCCCGAGATAATGCAGAGCATCAAGCAGCTGCAGCCCGATTTTGACGGCAGCATTGACTTTATCCCTTACCGCGGCTGTTTCCCTCGTGGAATATTTGCAACCCTGGTAGTCAAGTGTGACCTCGACATAGAGACATTGTACAGGCTCTACACAGCCTACTATGACCGTGACTCCTTTACACATGTAGTGGAGCGTCCTGTTGATTTGAAGCAGGTGGTGAACACCAACAAGTGTCTCATACATTTGGAAAAGCATGGCGACAAGTTGCTCATAACATCGGTAATAGACAATCTGCTCAAGGGCGCGAGTGGCACGGCCGTGCATAACATGAATCTCTTGTTCGGCTTGGCCGAGACCGTGGGTCTACAGCTCAAACCGTCGGCATTCTAAAAACATATAGCAAAGTTACAATGAATCTGTACGATGTATATCCGCTCTTCGATGTGAATATCGTCAAGGGCGAGGGCTGCAAGGTGTGGGACGACAAGGGCAATGAGTATCTCGACCTCTATGGCGGACATGCCGTCATCTCCATCGGTCATGCCCATCCTTGCTATGTCGACATGATAAGCCGTCAGGTTGCAACGCTTGGTTTCTACTCCAATTCCGTCATCAACACCCTGCAGCAGCGTGTTGCTGAAAAGTTGGGCCGAATAAGCGGTTACGAGGATTACAGTCTTTTCTTTATAAACTCCGGTGCCGAGGCAAATGAGAATGCGCTCAAACTCTCGTCGTTCAAGAACGGAAAAAAGCGTGTGATAGCCTTTAAAAAGGCTTTCCATGGCCGCACATCGCTTGCCGTTGAGGTTACCGACAATCCAAAGATTGTTGCGCCAATAAATGCAAGCGGCCACACGACATTCGTTGCCATGGGTGACATTGACGCTGTGCGTGCCGAGATTGGGAAGGGTGATGTTACAGCCGTCATCATTGAAGGTATACAGGGTGTAGGTGGTGTGCAGATTCCATCGCCAGCTTTCCTGCAGCAGTTGCAGGCACTTTGCAACAGCACTGATACCACTCTCATTCTCGATGAGATACAGAGCGGTTGCGGGCGCAGCGGCAAGTTCTTTGCACATCAGTGGGCAGGCATAAAGCCCGACATTATAACCCAGGCCAAGGGAATTGGCAACGGTTTCCCGGTTGGGGTGGTGCTCATCAGTCCCAAGTTCAGGGCCGTATATGGCGAACTTGGAACCACTTTCGGCGGTAACCACCTTGCATGTGCGGCTGTTGAGGCAGTGCTCGATGTCATGGAGAAGGAGAATCTGCTCGACAATGTAAATGCTGTGGGTGGCTATCTTCTCGCCGAACTGAAGAAAATCGATGGTATAAAGGAGGTACGCGGACAGGGTCTGATGATAGGCATGGAGTTCGATGCTCCGGTCAAGGATATACGCCGCAGGCTGCTCTTCGAGGAGCGTGTCTTTACAGGTGTGAGCGGCACCAACACCATACGCCTGTTGCCGCCTTTGACATTGACAATGGAGCAGGCAGCACTCTTCATTGATAAGTTCAAGAATGTTATTTGTTAGAGGCTTTTCCTTTTAGCCTTTAAATTTCCCTGTAGCTCTTTTGGACATTATATCTACCGATATTAGACGGGGATTATGGTCATTGAAAGAACTGTTATAACAATAAATGCAGCACCCATGTGCTGCATTTATTGTATTATAGCTTCAACCACTCGGCGGGGTTCAGCAGTGTCCTTTCACGGTATAGCTGGAACAGCAGTTTGGGGTTGCCGTCCTCGGCATCTGTTGTCACGTCGCCAATTATTGTCCCGGCTTTTATCTCATCGCCGCTCTTGACCCTTACATTCTCCACATTGCAGTATACCGATATGTATTTGTCATGGCGCACCAGTACACAAGTGTAGTCATTGTGGTGGAATACCGTGGATACAGTGCCTTCAAATATGGCGCGTGCCTTTGCCCCCTTTGTACCCTTTAAGGTGATGCCTCCATTGTTTATCATAACGCTTCCCTTGCCCTCGACGGCATTCCTCTCACCGAACTTGTCTACAAGCAGATAAGCGCCTGTTATGGGTACCGGCATCTTTCCCTTGTTGCTCTGGAATGCACCCGACATCTTTGCCGTGCCTGCATCTTCCTTGTATTTGTCGCTACTCTTGTCGGGTTGCTTCTTGCCGCCTGCCTGTTGGCTTTTCTTCTCCTTCTCTTTTTCGGCCGCTATGACCTTCTCTACCTCGCGTTTTATGGCGGCGTTGAGCTTGTCGAGTTCATTGCGTTTCTTTTTCAGTTCGGCCTGCACCTTTTTCTTCTCTTTTTCAAGTCCGGCAATAATGCTCTTCTGCTCCTTCTCGAGTTTCTGTATGCGGGCACGCTCTGTCTCCTGTTCCTTTAGTGATTCCCTTTTTGCAGTGCGGGATTTTTCAAGCTCCTCGCGTTTCCCGTTCAGTTCCTTCTGTTTCTCCTCCAACTCGCCAATCCTCTTCTTAAGACTGTCAGCCAACTCTTTGTGTGCATTCATGTAGCTGTTGGCATATCGGTAACGGCGGGCCATCCTGTTGAAGTCATCGGCCGAGAAAATGAAAAGCATCTTGTTCTCGAAATTGTTGTGCTTGTGTGCCCGGCGCAGTGCCTCGGCATATTCGCTACGCGATATCTCTACGCTTTTCTCCTTTTCTGCAATATCCTTGCCAAGAGCTTTTATCTCCTTGTCTATTGCTGCCATCCTGTTGTCAAGAGCCTTCACCTCCTTTTGTAGCAGGTTTACCAGACCCTTGTACTCCTCAATCTTGGCTGTAATTATTTTCAGGTTATTCAGTCTGCTGTTGATATTCTTCTGTGAGGAGGTGAGTATAGCCTCCTTCTCCTTTATCTCCTTTCGCAGCATGCCGGCCTTGCTGCGCAGGCTCTCAACCGACTCGCTTTGCGCCTGCAGGCCGGTGAATGGGAGCAACAACAGTAGTATATAACCCAATATGCGGTTTCTCATACTCCTTTATTTTATTGACTTTATGAAGTCGCCTACGCTCTGCTTGCGGTAGCTGCTGTTTATGTTGCGGGTCGAGAGGCTGAACGGCTTGTTGCTCGCCTTGCTCAGGCCGAAGTCGAGCTTTATCACTGCATCGCCTTTGAAATTTATCGATATGTCATTGGGGAACAGTATATCACCAATCTTGCCAAAGTCCGAGTAGTCGCATTTTATGCTCTCGCCGCTGCTGCTGTATCCGTTGCACGATACAAGCATGCCACTCTCCTTGTCGACTGTGAAATTGTACTGCATTGCAGTGTTGCCTTTTGTCGCAAGGTGGTAGCTGTCTCCTTTGTCTTGAGCAACAAGTTCTTTAACTCCCTGACATGCAATGCGCCCGTCGGGCAGGAAAGCATAGTCAAGGAATATGCCCTCGATGACCCTGTAGTTGATGCCCGAGAGGCCTATGGCCTTTGCCTCGGAGTAGGGTACCTCGGTATATGTCTTGGTGAGCTTGTTAATGAATCTGATGCTGTTGGGCATGAACTCAATGCATGCAGCCTCTATAAGCCCCAATGGAGTGATGCTTATCTGTACCCCCTCACCCCTCTTCACGCGCAACTTGCCTTTAAGGCTTATGTTGCTACCGCTTACATTAAGCCTTATGTTTGCGTTGCCCGACAGGTGCTGCAGGGCAACTGTGTCGGGTGTCACAGCCGGCAGTACGGCTATAATGCTGCTAATGTCCGGGGTCTCCTCCTCCTGGCTCTGCATGGCCACCTTTGATTTACAACCTGCAAGCAGCAGTGCGAATGTCAACAAGGCAAATATGCCTTTTTTAATGTTTTGAACCATTGTAATATTTGCGTTTCTTGATTTTCCTTTTCAATATATCACTCTCTTCGTCACCGGCATCGAGGGCTTTCTGCCAGTATGTGACGGCTTTCTCAATGTTGCCGCATTTTGCGAGTATGTCACCTATGTGGTGAAGCACTACGGGGCTTATCTCCTCATCCAGTGAAATTATCTTCTCGGCATAAGCCTTTGCCTCTTCGTAACGCTTTAACTTGAAGAGAATCCATGCGTATGTGTCAAGATAGGTCTGGTTCTCGGGCTCTGCGGTTATGGTCTTGTGGCTCATGTCCAATGCTTTCTGCAACTCCTTGTTGTCGAGCGACAGAAAGTAGGAGTAGTTGTTGAGGACATCGAGCTTGTAGGGGTCATATACCAGTGCCGAATCATATGCCGCGTAGGCCTCTTTCTTCATTTCGAGTTCGTGGTATGTGTCGCCCACTATGGTGAACACGGTTGCCACGACGTTGGGGTCGGTCTCTGCATCGCGTTTTTCAAGTCCATCCAAATATATGTCTATGCTCTCTTTTTTGTTGCCCAGCATGTAAAGTGACAGTCCCTTATAGAAATGGAGCTCCAAATGTTGTGGCAGGAACATCAAAGCCTCATCGGCATATTTGAATACCGCATTCTTGTCGTCATCCTCTATCGCATATTGCAGCAGCTTTATGATAGCACTTATGTTTTCGGCATCAAGCTCTATAATCTTCTCATATACCGGGATGAGCAGGCTCTTGTCGGCGCTCTTGTATTCAAGATATTCGGCATAGGACTGGTGCAGTTCCAGCTTGTCGAATGGCTGCAGCAAGAGCTCTTTGTAGAACTCATGGATATATGCACTGTCGGTTGTCTCTTTGTACAGCACGTAGTCCACCAGGTACCGCAGTCTCTCCTGTGTCTCCAGTTTATCGTTTTTTATCAATGTCTCCATCGCGCGGCAAAAGGCCTCGTCTTCCTTCTGCATTGCATAGAGCTCGGCCAGCGCAGACTGTGCAAGCACCTCGCCCGGCATCTCTTCAAGCGCATTGAGGTAAATCTCTTCGGCAAGCCTGAATTCTTCCATCATGCCGTGTACATCGCCAAGAAGTATCCTGAAACGGATATCATCAGGGTTCTCTTCAATCTCCTGCTCTATGATGGCAATCATCTCCTCGTGCCTTCCAAGCTGCATCAATATCTGCAGCTCTCGTGTCGTCAATTCCCTGCTCTTGCCCTCTATGCTTTCAATACGGTCGAGCATCTCAAGTGCCTTTTCATAGTTGTCGTCATTGTAGTAAAGGGTGTATAGCGCCTTGTAAATCTCCTCTTTTGAGTCGGCAGTGTCTACAATCCTCTCATACACGGCAATGGCCGCCTTCCAGTTACCCTGTCTGGCATACTGGTTCACCAGTGCGTCGTTGTAGTCCTTGTTGTCGGGGTTCTCCTCAACAATCTCCTCCAGCAGGCGGCATGCAATGCTGTCCTTGCCAAGAACAGTGTAGTATGGTGTCAAAAGGTACTTTGTTGTTGCCGATGTGGGGTCGAGCTGCAAGCAGTACTCTAACATCTCATATGCCTCGTCATATCTCTCCTGCTCCTGGAGCGACACCGCCTCTAAATGAAAATAATCGACGGCACGCTTGCGTGCGTCGATATTGCTCTCTTTGTCACTCTGCGCCGTTCCTGTAAAAGGCAGCAGCAACATGAGCAGGAGTATCATGTATTGCCGAGATTGCTTCATATATACTCTCCAATGGTATAAACATCACACACCGGTGTGTCCGAATCCTCCCGCGCCGCGGTCGGTCTCGTCCAGCACTTCGCACTCGCACCATTCGACCTGTTCGTGGCGCGCAATCACCATCTGTGCAATGCGCTCACCGTCGGTTATCGTAAAAGGTTCGTTCGATAGGTTCACAAGTATCACGCACACCTCGCCGCGGTAGTCGGCATCGATGGTGCCGGGTGAGTTGAGCACTGTTATGCCCTTCTTTATTGCAAGTCCGCTGCGTGGGCGCACCTGTGCCTCATAGCCTTGTGGCAAGGCCATGAACAGTCCTGTGGGTACCAGAGTCCTTTGCAACGGCTGCAGTACAATAGGGGTGTCAAGATTGGCTCTCAGATCCATTCCTGCCGACAGGGCTGTGGCATATGACGGCAACTCATGTTTCGACTTGTTTATTATTTCTACTTTCATACTATCTATATAAGTCTGTTAAAGTGGGAATTGTTGTGCCAATGTAGCTCAAATCTTCTCTTTTCAGTTCTCTCCTGTTTCATTGAAAACCTTGTCGGCCCCAGATGTGAGCCTTATGGCCTCGGGGTGCTCGCGTATGAACGATTCAATGTAGCGCATCCTTGTGCTGTCCTGCATCTCGTCAACGGTAATCAGCAGGCCTGTTTCCTCCACTTCGCCAAAGTCATGGTTCACCGCTGTTCCGAAAATCTTCATCGTCGGCGACAGACCCATGTAAGCATTTACCATAGGCGGTATTGCGAGGCCGAACTTGCGCACCTCCTGTTTTAGTACCTTGTAATCCTCCTTGAATGTCTCCTCTTTGAATATCGCGGCAAGTTCCTCCTCGGCTGTCTCAAGCTGCAGAGGCTCTACCGGCATTACAAGACCGTCCTTGTCGGGGAAATGCTTCTTCAGGAAGTAGAGAATCATGTCACGCGCCTGCGTAAGGTACGAGGGGTACATCGTGACTTTTCCATACAGGTACTTCACGTCGGGCAGTACAACGGTTAGTGCTCCAAGGCCGTCCCACAGGTTGTCAAGTGCAAAAAGGCTTTTTGAACCCATGCGTGTCGACTGGTATTCGAGTGACACGAATGCACGTCCAAGTTCAACGGTATATGGCAGAACATCCTTGAGGAACTTCTCCGAGAAACGGAACATGCCGTGGGCTGTGGCTATTATTGGCTCCCCCTTCTCGTCAAAGCGGGCGTCCTTGCCGTGGAGGTAGCGGTAACCGCCAATTATGTCATTCTCCTCGGGGTTCCACACGATGAGCTGCTTGTATGGCACCTCCATTGTGTCGAACTCGTCAATGTCGGCCTCTTTTCCTGTTCCGCCGCCGGCAGCGCGGAATGCAATCTCGCGCAGACGGCCTATTTCGCGCATCACGTTGGGAGCCTCGGCTGCCGTTACTATATAAATCTCATTATCGCTTCTGTGTGTAAAGCGCAACAGCTTGTCTTCAGTCAGTTCCGCTTTCAGCAGTTCCTTTGGAACCGGTGCTATAATGTCTTTCATATTGTGTCTGTAAGTGTTTATAGTGTATAGACAATGTCCTGTACATGCTGAGCCCATTCGGTTGAGCTCTTAGACTTGTCGAATGTCTGCCAAGGAATTGGTTTGCCAATGGTTACCTTGAACTTCTTGTTCCTGTTCTTGAACATCTCGTCACTGAGGTAGAGCATGGCAATGTTGAATTTCAGTCCAAGGAATTTGCCTATGTTCGCAAGGCGATAGAAGAACTTTGAGTTCTCGCCCTCAAAATGGATGGGGACAATATCGCGTTGCGATTGCACGCTCTTTGTTATGAATGTCTTTTTCCAGGGCAAATCCTTGACTACACCCTTTCTTTTGCGTGAACACAGGCCGGCCGGGAACATCACAATGTGGTTCTCGCTCTGGAATGCGGCATTCACCTGCTGTGGCAGGTCGCGTGCCTGCTTGCCTGTCTTGTTGATGGGAATCCAGAACGATGATATCTGTGGAAAGTTCATCAGCAAGTCATTGGCAAGGAATCTTATCTTGCCGTCATAGACAGGGCCAAGTATGTGTGCCAGGCCAAGTCCGTCCTGCGCACCGAGCGGGTGGTTGCTTACGAATGTATAGCGGCGGTCATCTTGTGGCAGGTTTTCAAGGCCGTGTACCTCGAACGAGTTGTTGAAATAGTCCATGAAGGCGCTGATGAAATCGAGCCCCTGCTTGTGCCCGAACGTACGCAAAGCCTCGTTGACCTCGTCCTGATGGATAATTTTCTTTAGGTATGAGACCAGGGACTTTGGTACATATCGTGCTTTTTTACCTGCCTTTGCCTTAAGGATAGACTCTACGTCTATTTGAATTATGTTGCTCATAGTCTTTAAATCCGATTGTTATTATTATAATATTTCATTGTATGTCGGACATCCGATATGTTCACAGTTTACCGCAAATATACTAATTATTATTATAAACTGTTTAGAAATCTTTTAAAATCTTCTTTGTATCATATGCAGCCGTTCGTCTATTATGGTTTCTTTCGTTCTTGCTATTTGTTTGGTGCTCAATGATTTTCTTTGCGGTAAAATGAGATGGACCCCGAAAGTCCTGCAAAAAACTTTCGGGGTCCATCTCATTTTGCTTTTGTTCCATTCTTTTTTGTCATTTGCCACTGTTGCCGCGTTGTAGCTTCATGTCTTTCCATACTGTACGTAGAACAAAGGCAAGGAACACTGCAAGCAACCCGGTGTTGCACAGCATCTTTACTATGCTGTTACCGTCGGGTATCATAAACGATGCACCATACAGCACACCAAAAAGCAACGTGCATTTAAAGATAGTCTTCAGGTCATAGTCGGTTGCGTCCCTCTTCTGTCCAATGATGTAGGAGAGCAGCATTGCCACAAAGTAACCGGTGAACGAAGCCCAAGCACAGGCAATGTAGCCATATCTTGGAACAAAGATTATGTTTACAGCAAAGAGCAGCGCACAGCCAATGAAAGAGAATATGGCTCCCCAGTATGTCTCGTCTTTCAGCTTGTACCAGAACGAGAGGTTGAAGTATATTCCCATGAATATCTCGGCAGCCATAACAATTGGCACAACCTTCAAACCATCCCAATAGTCGCGGTTTATGATGTGCTTGATGATATCCATGTAGAATACCACCACAAGGAATGCAAGCAGTGCCATAATGATGAAATACTTCATAGCCTTGGCATACAGCTCTTTACTCCCTTTCTCCTTGCTGTTGTTGAACACGAATGGCTCATAGGCATAGCGGAATGCCTGCATGAGCATTGCCATTATGGCTGCAACCTTGACCGATGCACCGTAGACGCTGAGCTCCTGTATGCCCTTTTCTCCCGGTACAAGCCAGGTGTATATGACCTTGTCGGCATTCAGGTTCAGTATCCCGGCAATGCCCAGCAGCAGCAAAGGCCAGGAGTATTTCAGCATCTCTTTCAGCAACCCCTTATCTGTCGTTATGCGGAACATTCTCAATTCGGGGATTAGGAAGAGGGTGATGCTTGCCGTGCACACAAGGTTTATGAAGAACACATAGAAAGCCTGGTTGTCGGGGAAGTATATGCTGCCAAACAGGTCGGGGCTCTTTGTGTAGAGGCAGGGCAGTACAACAAACACAAACAGGTTCAGTGCTATGTTTATGAATATGTTCAGCAGTTTCAGTGCCGCAAACTTAATTGGGCGTTTCTGTAGCCTGAGTAGTCCGAACGGGACCGCCTGCAGTGCATCGAGAGCCACCACTACAGCCATCATGCCAATGAATTCGGGGTGTGCTTCGTAACCCAATGCTCCGGCAATTGAAGGCAAGAAACAGAATATGGCAAGCAGGAACACACCGCACAACGCACCAATAACCTGCATCGACATTGAAAAGACCTTCGGTACATTGGCTCCCTCTTTGCTTGCAAACCTGAAGAACGTAGTCTCGAAACCAAACGTCAGAATAACAAGCAGTACAGCCGTCCAGGCATACATGTTCGTCACTATGCCGTAGTTGCCGCTCTCCACGCTCATTTTGGCCGTGTATAAAGGCACAAGCAGATAGTTGAGAAAGCGTCCGAATATGCTGCTCAAGCCGTATATGGCGGTGTCCTTGAGCAATGATTGCAGTTTACCCATTCTCTTTTGGTTTTAGAACAGTGTTCCTTGTTCGTTATTGTTGAAACGGCTCTTGCCAAGGTGCCTGTATGCAAGGTCGGTTACCTCGCGGCCACGTGGGGTGCGTTTTATGAATCCCTCCTTTATCAGGTATGGCTCATAGACCTCCTCAATGGTGCCGGTGTCTTCGCTAAGCGCAGTGGCAATAGTACCTATGCCCACCGGGCCGCCCTTGAACTTGTCGATTATGGTGCAGAGAATCTTGTTGTCAATCTCGTCGAGGCCATACTTGTCAATGTTCAGTGCCTCAAGCGCCATCTTGGCAATGTCGTTTGTAATGTGTCCGTTACCCATTACCTGCGCAAAGTCGCGCACACGGCGCAACAGGGCATTGGCAATACGTGGCGTTCCGCGGCTGCGGCGTGCAATCTCATAAGTGGCATCGTCGTCGAACGATACACCGAGAATCTGTGCCGAGCGGCTTATGATGCCGGCCAGCGTCTTGCTGTCATAGTATTCGAGGTGCATGTTTATGCCGAATCGTGCACGCAACGGCGCAGTGAGCAGGCCGCTACGTGTTGTGGCGCCAATCAGTGTAAATGGGTTCAGGTCAATCTGTATTGACCTTGCCGACGGGCCTTTGTCAATGAGGATGTCAATGCGGTAGTCCTCCATTGCCGAGTAGAGGTACTCCTCCACAATTGGCGACAGACGGTGTATCTCATCAATGAAAAGTACATCATTGGGTTCCAGTGATGTCAGTATTCCGGCCAGGTCGCCCGGCTTGTCGAGCACCGGACCCGAAGTCACTTTGAATCCCACTCCCAGTTCGTTGGCAATGATGTTGCTCAATGTTGTCTTTCCCAATCCCGGAGGGCCGTGAAGCAGCACGTGGTCGAGCGACTCGCCACGCATCTTTGCAGCCTGAACGAAAATCTTCAGGTTGCTTACAATCTTCTCCTGTCCGTTGAAGTCGGGGAAAGAGAGTGGCCTCAGGGAGTTCTCGAACTCCTTGTCACTGTTCCTGCCTCGTATGTTGAAATCTCCACCCATATTAATGGAATATCTTTTTTATCGTAGTTGGTTATGTATATACAAAAGTAGTATATCTAAGCGTGGTTTAAAATATTCGGGCCATTTTTTATATGCCCCATTTTGTTAAAACCGCAATGATGACAAGCACCACAAACAGCAGTATGCCTCTCTTCTGCCCTTTTGTAAAATTGAAAAAGTTTTTCACGTTATTTAATTGAATACGGGAGTTTTATGTAAAATAGTTTTACTACTTTTGTACTCCTTTTCAAGGCAAAGTTATAAATAAAGTTGTTACTTTATTGTTTTTGTGTAATAAACTCTCACATGAAATTGATAAAATTCCTGCTGAAACGGTATCTGTTGACGCTGCTGACGCTGATTCTTATACTCTATCTTACCTTCTTTAAACCGGTTGGGCATATGCCAAAGGTGAATATCGCCGGGCTTGACAAGGCTGCACACTTTGTAATGTACTTTACGCTCTGTGCCGTGTTCTGGTTCGAGACCTTGAGAATAACACTCCGTCCCAGACCTTTTCTCATGGTGCTGCTCGCAGTTGTGATGCCAATCCTTTTCAGTGGCGCGATGGAGTATCTTCAGTATCGGCTGACATCATATCGCACCGGCGATTTCGCCGATTTTCTATTCAACACAATAGGTGTATTTGTGGCATTGCTCTTCAGCATTCTTGTTACTAAACCCTGTTTGGTAAGATTCCGCAATTGCAGGTTGCACGGCAAATGATTGCCGTTTACCAGCTCTTGTAGGGGAAACGGGTGAGCCTTGAGTTGTAGTAGCGTTTGTCGCCGGTAACCTCCTCGCCAATGAAACTGGGCTTTTCAAAGTGCTCGTCAATCCCGCTCAACTCAACTTCGGCAACCACAAGCCCCTCGTTGTCGCCAAAGAATTCGTCTACTTCAAAAACGTGCTCTCCGCATTTTACAAGGTGGCGCACCTTGTCTATTATGGCATCATTGCATATCTTCAACAGCTCCATAGCCTCGGCCACCGGAATCTCCTTCTCCCATTCAAATCGGCTCAATCCACCGTCGAACGAAGGGCCTTTGATTGTTATGTAACCCTTGTCGCCACGTACCCTCACACGGGCCGAATTGCCGCCTTCGCGACATAAGTAGCCCTGGGCTATGCGGTCACTGCGGAATGCCATAGCCTTGTAGCTGTCATCGATAACAAGGAATTTTCTCTCTATTTCAAGCATGATTTTAAAGGTTAAAGGGAAAAGGTTAAAGCGGAAAACCGTAGTTAGTTGTTTTCACCTTTAACCGCACTCTGTGCGCTTGAAGCTGCTATCGCTCGCATTGCAACCAGCAAGTAAACTTGCGTTGCGCTCGCTTAACCGCAGCTTTCCGTTTTATTACTCTCCTTTGTCGGCGAACTCCATCAGGTATGCCTTTATGAAACCGTCAATCTTGCCGTCCATTACACCGTTCACGTCCGATGTCTGGAAGTTTGTGCGGTGGTCCTTCACGCGGCGGTCGTCGAATACATAGCTTCTGATTTGTGAACCCCACTCAATCTTCTTCTTTCCGGCCTCAACCTTTGCCTGCTCCTCCATGCGGTGCTGCATCTCCTTGTTGTAGAGGATAGAACGCAACTGGCGCATGGCATTCTCCTTGTTCTTTGGCTGGTCGCGGGTCTCGGTGTTCTCAATGAGAATCTCCTCCTCGGCACCGGTATATGGGTCTTTATATTGGTAACGCAAGCGAACACCCGATTCCACCTTGTTCACGTTCTGTCCACCGGCACCGCCGCTTCGGAATGTATCCCAAGATATACGTGCAGGTTCAATCACAACCTCAATGCTGTCATCCACAAGCGGAGTCACGAATACCGAACTGAACGATGTCATTCGCTTGCCCTGTGCGTTGTAGGGGCTCACGCGCACCAGACGGTGCACACCGTTCTCGCCTTTGAGGTAACCGTATGCATAGGGGCCTTGCAACTCCAGTGTCACGGTCTTTATTCCGGCATCCTCGGCCTCCTGCAGGTTGGCGACTGCAACCTTGTAGCCGTTTGCCTCGGCCCAGCGCATATACATACGCATGAGCATGCTTGCCCAGTCCTGTGCCTCGGTACCGCCGGCACCCGAGTTGATTTTCAGCACGCAGTCCATGTCGTCGGCCTCGCCGCGGAGCATGTTCTTGAGCTCGAGCTCCTCAATGGCTGTGAGTGCACGTGCATAGGCATCGTCCACCTCGTGCTCCTCAACCATCTCCTCGCGGAAAAGCTCCATTGCCATCTCGGCCTCCTCGGTGCGGTTGTTCACCTCCTTGTAGCCCTCAATCCATGCCTGCAGGGCCTTTACTTTCTTCATCTGTGCTTCGGCCTTCTTGGCATCGTCCCAGAAACCCGGGGCCTGTGTGCGGAGCTGTTCCTCCTCAACCTGTATAATCTTTTCGTCAATGGAAAGGTATTGTTTCAGGGCAGCTGTGCGCTCCTTTATGTCCTTCAACTGGTCGGCTGTAATCATCTTTGTTGTGTTATCTGTTAATTATTGTGCGAAGATACAACGATATTCAAAAATACGCAAATATAACGCGCGCGTTAAGCCCCTTTATTCGCCATATAATTGCTTTTGTTGATAAAATCGTCCCTTTGGGTTTGGCATAAGCCCCCGGCTGTTGTACCTTTGCACCCGAAAGAAAAGACTGTATGAAAGTAAGCGAAGCAAATGTAAAACAGGCTGTTGAGCTGTTGAAGGTTCTTATAAGTACCCCTTCAATAAGCCGCGAGGAGGGCGATGCTACCGATAAACTCCAGTTGTTCATTGAGCGTGGAGCACCGGTGAGGTGCGATGTGCGCCGTCACCTGAACAACCTGTGGTGCATTGCTCCCGGTTTCGACGCTTTGCGCCCAACGCTGTTGCTCGATGCCCACATTGACACCGTAAAGCCCGTGGCAGGGTGGAGCAAGCACCCTTTTACCCCTATTGTGGAGGGTGATGTCATCTATGGCCTTGGCAGTAATGACGACGGCGCTTCGCTGGTTACCATGCTGCAGGTGTTCTACAATATCTGCCAAAAACCGCAGCAGTACAATACCATATTCTTGGCCTCGGCCGAGGAGGAGGTGTCGGGCACTAACGGCATAGAGGCTGTGCTGCCCCATCTTCCCGCAATCAGCTGCGCTATTGTGGGCGAGCCCACATCAATGCAGCCGGCCATTGCCGAAAAGGGACTCATGGTACTCGATTGTGTTGCCGAGGGTGTCTCGGGGCATGCGGCACGCAATGAGGGTGTCAATGCACTCTACAAGGCCATTGCCGACATTGAGTGGTTCCGTGGTCACAACTGTACAAGGACATCGGAACTGTTGGGCGATGTAAAGATGACCGTAACGCAGATAAATGCCGGTACACAGCACAATGTAATCCCCGACAAATGCAGTTTTGTTGTTGATATACGCAGCAATGAATGTTACTCGAACAAGGAACTGCTCGATATTATAAAGTCGAACGTCGGCAGCAATGTCACTGCACGCTCCACAAGGCTCAACTCTTCGTTCATATCGCCCGAACACCCGCTGGTGAGGCGCGCCGTTGAAATGGGAGGTGTGCCTTATGGCTCGCCCACATTGTCGAACAATTCGCTGCTGGGCGGTATCCCCACGTTGAAGATGGGCCCCGGTGACACAGTCCGCTCGCACACCGCCAACGAGTATGTACTCATAAGTGAAATACGCGACGGCATTGACAAATTCTGCACAATGCTCGACGGGTTGAAATTGTAGGATTTAACGGTTGTAAGAAAAACAGGCTCATGATTCCTAAAAGGAGTTATGAGCCTGCTCTTTTATCTCATTGCCAGCGCCTTGTTCTCGCAGGCTTCCATAATCTCGCGTTCGCCCTCACCCTTGTCGTTGATGCCACACAGGTGCAGTATGCCGTGTATTATTACGCGGTGAAGTTCCTGTTCGTATGTCGCACCCACCATTTCGCTGTTGCTGCGCACGGTGTCGAGCGAGATGAAAAGGTCGCCGCTTATTACATCATCCTCGCAGTAGTCGAAGGTGATGATGTCGGTGTAGTAGTCGTGCTGCAGGTACTCACGGTTTACCTCGAGAATCTTCTCGTCATCGCAGAAAATGTATGCAATGTCGCCAATCTTCTTTCCATATGAAGCCGCAACGGCCTTTATCCATGCAGTTGTCTCACGTCTCTTTATTGCGGGCATCTTCACACCCTCGGTTTGGTAACTAATCATGCTATCAATTGTTTAAAGGTTCATTATCCAAAGAAAATATATCCCACCACAATGGCGGCAATGATGCCGGCAAGGTCGGCAAGCAGTCCGCAGGTAAGTGCATGGCGCGTCTTTCTTATTCCCACGCTGCCAAAGTAGACGGCAAGTATGTAGAACGTGGTGTCTGTAGCTCCCTGGAAAATGCAGGCCAGGCGGCCGGCAAAGGAGTCGGCGCCGTAGGTGTTCATTGCATCCACCATCATGCCGCGTGCTCCGCTGCCGCTGAGCGGCTTCATTATTGCGGTGGGCAGTGCTCCCACAAAGTCGGTGTCGGCGCCCAATGCGGCGGCGCACCACGCAATGCCGTCCATAATCACATCCATTCCGCCCGATGCGCGGAACACCCCAATGGCAACAAGAATGGCAATGAGGTAGGGGATAATGCGCACAGCCGTGCCGAACCCGTCCTTTGCACCCTCTATGAATGCCTCGTAGACATTTATTTTCGCTTTTACGCCCGCGAGGATGAAAAGGATGATTATTGAGAACAGTGTAACCCCTGCAAGCGATGTCGATAGCGCCTCAATGCGCACCTGTGACAGCTGCATCATTCCCCATGTGCCGCCGGCAATGAACAGGCACACTCCCAAAAGGAACAGTACCATTGTGCGGTTGAAGAGGTTGATGCGCTGGTATATGCTTGTCACAAGCAAGCCCACAAGTGTTGCCACGGTGGTGGCAATGAGAATGGGCAGGAATATGTCGGTGGGGTTTGCCGCGCCCATCTGTGTACGGAACGTGAGCACCGACACGGGAATTAGCGTCAGCCCCGATGTGTTGAGCACAAGGAACATTATCATGGGGTTGCTTGCCGTCTCCTTGTCGGGGTTCAGCTCCTGCAGCTCCTGCATGGCCTTAAGTCCCATTGGGGTGGCGGCATTGTCGAGTCCCAACATGTTTGCAGCGAAGTTCATGAACATGGTACCCATTGCCGGGTGTCCTTTGGGAACGTCCGGGAATATCTTGCTCAGCACCGGGCTCAGCAGCCTCGCCAACGCGGCAACAAGTCCGCCCTTCTCACCAATCTTCATTATTCCCATCCACAGCGACAGCACACCCGTCAGGCCCAGGGATAGCTCGAAGGCGTTCTTTGCCGATGTGGTGCTGGCGGTCATCATATCGGTAAACACAGCCGTGTCGCCCATGAAAATGAGCTTCCCGAGTGCAATTACAAAGGAGATGACGAAAAATGCAATCCAAATATAGTTGAGTACCATAGCCTGCTGTTGTGTGTTGTGTGTGCGAAGATACAAAAACGGCAACAAACGAGCAAGATATATCAAGCTTGCTTGAATATTTTGCAGCGAGTGCAGTCCGTTTTCGAGCTTCGTCTCAAAAACCCCAAACGAGCAAGATATATCAAGCTTGCTTGAATATTTTGCAGCGAGTGCAGTCCGTTTTCGAGCTTTGGCTCAAAAACTTGAACAATGAACCATTTTTTATCCTACTCTAAAACAAAATGCTCTCTGTTTTTGTTATACTTTCATATTCCGGTGATTTTGCCGGCGAAACATTTAAACAATAGACACATTGGATACAGCAAAATTCAGGAGAGATCTGCTTGAGGTTCAGTCTGAGCTGCAACGCTTTGCCTATAAACTGACAGCAGACAGAGACGAGGCGAACGATTTGCTGCAAGAAACATCGTTAAAGGCATTGGGTAATATGGACAAGTATACCCCTGACACCAATTTCAAGGGGTGGGTCTATACGATAATGCGCAACATCTTCATCAACAACTATCGCAAGGAGGTCAGGGACCAGATATTCGTTGACCAGACCGACAACCAGTTCCATATCAACAGCCTTCACGAATCGGAGGAGTACATTACCGACAACGATTACGACACAAAGGAGATTTACCGCGTTGTGCACAGCCTGCCGCGCGACTATCGCATCCCGTTCCTCATGCACCTCTCGGGCTTCAAGTATCGCGAGATTGCCGAACGCCTTGGCCTGCCGCTGGGTACTGTAAAGAGCCGCATATTCTTCACCCGCCAGCAACTGCAGACTTTGTTGAAGGATTATAAATAACCAAGGAGTTGACTAAAAAGGCTCTTTTGTTGTTACGCTAGTCTCCAAAATCCTCATTTACTTCTAGTAAACTCCGGTTTTGGAGCCTTCGCAAGCCTAAAAATAGCTCTTTTTATTCAACCCCTAGCATGAAGGTGACCATTTTACTTTTTGGTCACCTTCATGTGTTGCCTTTTAAATCCGTGTCAGATATTCGCTATACGCATTATGTCGGCAAATACACCGGCTGCCGTTACGCTTGCGCCGGCACCGTAGCCCTGGATGAGCATGGGGTACTCCTTGTAGCGCTCGGTGGTGAGCAGGATTATGTTGTTGCTGCCCTCGAGGTGGTAGAACGGATGACGCTCGTTTACCTTGCACAGCGATACGCTTCCCTTGCCGTTCTCGTACTTGGCAATGAAACGCCAGTGCATCTTCTCGGCCACCAGCTGCTTGCGCTCCTCCTCGAACTGTGCGTCAAGCTGCGGCAGCTTTGCCCAGAAATTCTCAAGCGTGCCGTCGAACAGCTCCTGTGGAATGAACAGGTTGGCCTCCACGTCGCTCTGCTCAATGGCATAGCCTGCCTCGCGTGCAAGGATTACCAGTTTGCGTATCACGTCCTTGCCGCAAAGGTCAATGCGTGGGTCGGGCTCGCTGTAGCCCTTCTCCTGTGCAAGGCGCACGGCCTGGCTCATTGGAATCTCCTTGCTCAGCACGTTGAATATGAAGTTGAGTGTGCCGCTCAGCACCGCCTCAATCTTCAAGATTTTGTCGCCGCTGTTGATAAGGTCGTTGATGGTGTTTATGATTGGAAGGCCCGCGCCCACGTTGGTCTCGAACAGATATTTGATGTTGCGCTGGCGGGCAATCTGCTTCAGGTTGTTGTATGTGGCATAGTCGGCCGAGGCTGCAATCTTGTTGGCTGCAACCACACTTATGTTGTGCGACAGCAGGTCGCCGTAAATTGCCGCAACCTCGCTGCTTGCCGTGCAGTCCACAAACACCGAGTTGAAGATGTTCATCTCGATTATGTCGTCGCGCAGCTTGCTTATGCTGCTCGGTGCGCTCTCCTTCAGTGCTGTGCGGTAGCCTGCGGTGTCCAGTCCCTCGCGGTCGAAAATGGCATTGCGGCTGTTGGCTATACCTACGATGTTCAGTTTCAGGCCATGCTCTCTCTTCAGCTTCTCCTGCTGCGACACAATCTGCTCAATGAGGCTGCCTCCCACGGTGCCGATTCCGCAGATAAAGAGGTTCAACACCTTGTACTCCGACAGGAAGAACGAGTCATGGATGACGTTCAGTGTCTTGCGCAGCAGGTCGGCCTTTATGACGAACGATATGTTTGTCTCCTGTCCTCCCTGGGCACATGCAACAACGTTGATACCGTTGCGTCCCAGTGTCTGGAACAGTTTGCCTATGATGCCGGCGTTGTGGCGCATGTTTTCGCCCACGATGGCCACGGTCGACAGTTCGCTTGTTGCCCGCACGCTCTCCATGAGGCCCATTGAAATCTCCTTCTCGAACTCCTTGTTCAGTACCTCGCATGCCTTTTCGGCATCCACATGGCGCAGACCTATTGATGTGCTGTTCTCCGATGATGCCTGTGCAACAAGGAATACACTGATGCCTGCATTGCCCAACGCACGGAAAATACGGTGGTTCACACCAACCACACCCACCATGCCAAGTCCCTGCACTGTGAGCAGGTCGGTATCATTGATGCTCGATATACCTTTTATAAGACGGCCCTCGCTCTCGCTGTCGGCATCTATTATGGTGCCTTCTCCGCTTGGGTTGAAGGTGTTCTTTATCTTTATTGGGATGTTTGCCTTGAACACAGGGTATATTGTCGGGGGGTAGACAACCTTTGCACCGAAGTTGCACAACTCGGTCGCCTCTACATAGCTCAGGTGCCCTATGGTATATGCATTGTTTATTACGCGCGGGTCGGCAGTCATGAATCCGTCCACGTCGGTCCAAATCTCAAGGCAGTCGGCCTTCAGTGTAGCAGCGATTATTGCCGCTGTGTAGTCGCTGCCGCCGCGTCCCAGGTTGGTTATCTCTTCGCTCTCCTTGTCCTGGGCAATGAATCCTGGCACTACAATAATCCTTTCGTCGCAACCGTCGAAATGCTCATGTATGAGCCTGTCGGTCAGTTCATCGGCAAGGATATGCTTCTTGTGCTTTGTCTCGGTCTTTATGAATTTGCGGGCGTTGAAACGCACTGCGCCATCAATGAGTGCTGTCACTATGCGGCTCGAAATGCGCTCGCCATAGCTCACTATTGTAGCCTCGGACTTCGGTGTCATGTTGTTTATGAGCGCAAGTCCCTGGTAAATGTTGTTCAGCTCGCCAAGCAGCATGTCCACCTCTTCGAGCAACGCCGCGCGCTTGCTCCCGTCGGTAATCACGGTGTCAATCAAGCTGTGGTGGCGTTCGATAATCCCGCGACACTCGTCATTGAATGCCATGTCGCCACAAACAGCAAGGTTTGCGGTCTTTATAAGTTTATCGGTTATGCCGCCAAGCGCCGACACAACAACAATAACACGCTCATTTGTGGCAGCCTCTTCAACAATCTTCTTGAGACTGAGTATACTCTCTACGGAACCAACTGATGTTCCGCCGAATTTCATCACTTTCATTCTGTAGTTGTTTTTATGCAGTTTTCCTGCAACTGCAAATATTGAGGTGCAAATTTACTTTTTTTGCGTTAAAACAGCAACAATTTCGTATCTTTGCATTCGATTATAACAAATTAAAACAAATTGACAATATGGTATCGGTCGACGGATTGGCTGTGGAGTTTGGTGGAACAACGCTTTTCAGCGATGTTTCGTTTGTGATTAATGAGAAGGACCGCATTGCCCTCATGGGCAAGAACGGTGCGGGCAAGAGTACCTTGCTTAAGATACTCGCGGGCGTGCGTACAGCCACTCGCGGCACTGTGTCGGCCCCCAAGGATACCGTCATTGCCTATCTGCCGCAGCACCTGATGACCGAGGACGGGCGCACTGTCTTCGAAGAGGCATCGCAGGCCTTTGCCCACCTCTACGAGATGGAAGCCGAGCTCGACCGCATGAACAACGAGCTTGCCACCCGCACCGATTACGAGAGCGACGAGTACATGGCTCTCATTGAAGAGGTTGCCACCAAAAGCGAGAAGTTCTATGCCATTGACATGACTCACTTTGAGGAAGATGTCGAGAAGACGCTCCTTGGTCTTGGCTTCGAGCGCAAGGATTTCGGCCGCCAGACAAGTGAGTTCAGCGGCGGCTGGCGCATGCGCATTGAGCTTGCGAAGATGCTGTTGCGCAACCCCGACGTGCTGCTGCTCGACGAGCCTACCAACCACCTCGATATCGAGTCAATCGGTTGGCTCGAGGAGTTCCTTGTAAATAACGGCAAGGCGGTGGTTGTCATCAGCCACGACCGCAAGTTCGTGGATAATATCACCACACGCACCATCGAGGTTACAATGGGGCGCATATATGACTACAAGGTCAACTACTCGCAGTATCTTGTTTTGCGTGCCGAGCGTCGCCAGCAGCAGATGAAGCAGTACGAGGAACAGCAGAAGATGATTCAGGAGACCAAGGATTTCATCGAGCGCTTCAAGGGTACATATTCAAAGACCCTGCAGGTGCAGAGCCGCGTGAAGATGCTCGAGAAACTTGAAATCATTGAGGTGGACGAGGAGGATACATCGGCTTTGCGACTCAAATTCCCGCCATCGCCGCGTGCGGGTCAGTATCCCGTGATTATGGACGGAGTGGGAAAGGCATTCGGCGACAAACGCATCTTCTCGGGCGCTACGCTCACCATTGAGCGCGGCAACAAGGTGGCTTTCGTGGGCCGCAACGGCGAGGGTAAGTCAACGCTTGTAAAATGTATAATGAAGGAACTTGAACACGAGGGCTCGTTGCAGCTGGGACATAATGTGCAGATTGGCTATTTTGCACAGAACCAGGCATCGTTGCTCGACGAGGAACTGACCGTGTTCCAGACCATAGATGATGTTGCCAAGGGCGAAATACGCAACAAAATACGCGATTTGCTTGGCGCATTCATGTTCGGCGGCGAGGCAAGCACCAAAAAGGTGAAGGTGCTCTCGGGCGGTGAGCGCACGCGCCTTGCACTGCTCAAACTGTTGCTTGAGCCTGTGAACCTGTTGATTCTCGACGAGCCCACCAACCACCTCGACCTCAAGACAAAGGATATCCTGAAACAGGCACTGCAGGATTTTGACGGTACGCTCATCTGTGTGAGCCACGACCGTGACTTCCTCGACGGGCTTGTGACCAAGGTCTATGAGTTCGGCCATGGCAAGGTGCGTGAACACCTGTGCGGAATATATGAATTCCTCGCTGCAAAGAAGATGGAGGAACTCAGTGAACTGGAGAGAAAGTGATTGCTGCCATGAGACTGCTCCGTACCATCCTCCCTGTTGTTGTGTTGTCGCTGCTGTTTGCATGCAGTGGCGGCTCGGGTGCCAAGAATGAAACTTCTGTCCACGAGGCTCAAGTGCAGGTTTCTGCCGCGCCCTCCCCGTCGGCAACGCTTGCGGGCAGGCTCGGCGAGTTCTGGAACGGGTACGACTTTGCAAATTCAACGCAGGGCAACCGCGATGCCGGTGAGCAGCTCTTTTCCAACTTCATATATCTTCTTCAATATGCCGACTCGGCAACAGCATCAAATGCCGTTGCGTCATTCTATGGCAAGGCTTCGGCTCATGAATCATCGCGCAACTGGTGCCATGCAACGGTCGACCACTATCTGGCCAATCCCGATTCCCCTTTTCGCAACGATGCCGTGTATGCGCATTTTCTCACAGCTTTCATTGCCGGCTGCAGCGATGAGGCTCTGTCGGGCCGTGCCCGTTACATGCTCGACATGATATCCCGCAACAGTCCGGGTAGCGTGGCTGCCGATTTCGGCTTCGTCGACCGTAACGGCCGCTCCGGAACGCTCCACTCACTCGATGCCCGCCTCATCCTGCTTGTGTTCAATGACCCGGATTGCGACAAATGTCGGGAGGTAATGCCTTCGCTGCTTGCCGACCCGCTGCTTGGCTTGGAGGGGTTGCTTGTCCTCTCGGTCTACCCCTATGATGATGCTGAACTGTGGCGGGAGTCTGCTGTCGATGTGCCGGCCAATTGGCTCGATGTGCATGATGCCGGCTCCGAAATTATTGACGGCCTGCTATACCATCTTCCCGCGTTGCCATCTTTCTATCTGCTCGACAGTGGAAAACGCGTGATATTCAAGGATATTCCATTGTGGCATTTAAGAGAAGTGCTGTCATCTGTTTAGCGTGTTTTCTGCAGTAGTCGCCTCTTCTTTTTGTACAATATATATATATAATTTATATATATATATTGTACAATTTTGTGGTATTTTTTTTTTTTTTGACTATTTGTTAAAAATGTTGGAGATGTGTCTGATAATAGCTAACTTTGTATGCTTAAATGCTTGAGCTATCGTGAATTGCTCGGCGTGGAGATAAAATTAATATGCGAGATATGTTCAAGGTACGCACTGTACTTATTGTAATACTACTTTTATTCTCCTCCATGGCTTCTTTTTCTCAAATCGGGTATAGGCATGTCCCGAGCGTGCATAAGAGAATAGTTGACTTGGAGGTCCATTTCCGTTGGGACAAACACCAGCTGGATATGGGTTATATGGGCAATGACTCCGCTCTGGCGCGTTTTGCCCGTATGATTGACCGTATAGGTATTGAATATATCGATTCTGTTGTTATCGTTTCGCAGTCATCGCCCGAGGGTTCCTATGAATATAATGTGCGCCTTTCAAAGAGGCGAGCCGCCACAATGCGCAATTATGTGATGAGTGTGTTTCCCGAACTCGACGGTAAACTTTATGTGCACCCCGACGGAGAGTCGTGGGAACAGCTCCGTTGGTATGTTGAGCGCGATGCCGGTCTCAGCGATGAGGCAAAGCGACAGATTTTTGCCGTGATTGATGCCGATGTGAATATTGCAACCAAGAAGTGGCGTATGAACCGCCTCCCGACATACAAGTACCTTTTGCGTAACTACTATCCGCGCATAAGAAACTCGATGTTCTGTATTCTCTATTACAGCCGCGAGGCGGTGGAGCAGTTTGCCGTGCCTTCCATTGAGTTGCCCGATACCTTGCCGTTCATTGATGTGCAACTTCAAGAACAGTCGTCTGTGAAGAATGAGGTTGTGGAGAAAAAGAAGGTTATGGTGGCAGCGCTGAAGACCAATCTGCTCTACGATGCCGTCACTGCATTGAACTTTGAGGTGGAGGTGCCGTTGGGTCGCCGTTTCTCCATTGCCTTCGAGGACCTTTTCCCATGGTGGCATGGCGGTAACAAATGGGCTTTCCAGGTGTGGCAGATGGGTGTCGAGGGGCGCTATTGGTTCGAGAAGGGTGTACAGCCCAACCTGCTCAGGGGGCACTTTGTCGGTCTGTATCTCATGTCGGCAAAATTCGATTTGCAGTATCTGCGTGAATTCAACTATCAGGGTGAGTATTGGTCTACCGGTCTCACCTATGGCTACTCAATGCCTATTGGCAAGTATTTCAACCTCGAGTTTTCGGCTTCGGCAGGATATGCGTCGATCCCTTACCGTCACTACATCCCGTCACCGGGTTGGGAGGAGCTTGTGCGCGACCCCTATAAGTGGGGCCGCAAGGGTTATTACGGACCTACCAAGATTGAGGTCTCATTGGTGCTTCCTTTGAGATTTGCTTATAAGAAGAGGAAAGGAGGTGCGCATGAGTAAGGTTCTTAAATTCGTCTTTTTGTCTCTTCTCTGCCTTCTCTGTTCATGTGTGCGCCGTCCGCTTGTCGAGGGTCAAGGCCAGGTGAAAGTGCGCGTGGTGCTGAACACCGACAGTATCCACAATATTACCTCCAGCATATACAATGACAAGGTAACGCCCTCATTGGGTACACCGGCAATCTTCCGCGTGATATTCTATGAGCGCAATACGCACGAGGCTCTCTCCCAGGCATTCATTACAAAAGGTGGCATTGAAGATGGCGGCAAGGTCTACTACGAGGGTAAAGTGTTCGTGCCTCCCGGTTCCTATGACATGGTGTGCTACAACTTCGATACTCCATCGACGCTTGTGCGCGGAGAGGACTACAAGAGTACCCTTGAGGCCTTTACGTCCGAGATTGCCGACAATATATATACAAGGTTCAAGAGCCGTGCCGATGCACCCGATCCTTCTCTCTATTACGAGCCCGACCACCTGTTTGTGGCGCGTGAAGAGGGAGTGGATATCCCCGCTGTCTACGACGAATATCTCATAACCACCGAGGCGCGTACCATCATTGATACCTATTATGTGCAGTTGCGTCTTGTGAACGGGCAGTATGCCTCCAATGCCGTGGCAATGATTACCGACTTTGTGCCTTCCAACCGTTTCGGTATGGACGAGCCCGAGTTCGGTTGCTATGCAGGAACATATTTCGAGATGTACCGCAGTGTCGATTTACGTATGCGAGCACGCGAGAACGATATCCTGTGTGCGGTGTTCAACACCTTCGGCAAGCGCCCCGACCACATTGCTCCCTCTGTGGAGAGTCAGCTCTATATCTCCTTCAATGTGCTCACCCGTGACGGCCAGAGTGTGGAGATGACGCTGGATATGGACTCAATATTCATGACTCCCCAGGCAAGGGAGAACCATTGGTTGCTCATTGACAAGGAACTTGTGTTGCCTGTACCCCAGCCCGGCGGTGGCGGTTTCAAGCCCGGTGTCGAGGGATGGGACGAGGAGATTGGTGAGATAGAATTTGGCAAGTAATAAAAAAATATATTTGTTTAACTTTTTAATAATATTTGTTATGAAAAAAACTTTCTTATTCGCAGCAATTGCAGGCTTGATGTTTGCAAGCTGTACAAATGACGAACAGATGTTCGACGATGCTAAGAGAGGTCAGGAGATTCGTTTCGCAGTGGCTCCGCAGACTGCTCAGACCCGTGCCGAGCATGACAAAGCTGAGGCTTTTAACGGCAACCTTAAGATTTGGGCTTGGAAAGCAGGTACTGCCGATGTTATCATTAACGGTGAAGAGTATAATACAGCGGGCGGTTTCACAAACGGCAAAAGCTATTATTATCCTGTTGACGGTAGTGCTGTAGATTTCTTGGCTGTTCCTATGACAACCATCGGTACTGATGCTACAAACAGTTATTTCGAAGCACCAGTTAGAACAACTGATGGCAAGACAACAATGAATTTCGCTACACCTGCCGGTGTTGAAAATCATGTGACCGATGTTATGACAACTGAGGTTATTTCAAAGGACAACGGTACAGTGGCCATGATTCTCCGTCACCTTATGGCTAAGCTGAACATCACCGTGAAGCAGTCAGCGAGAGAGAATGACGCTACAAAATGTCTTGTAACTTTGAACGACCTTCAGATTCAAAATACTAAAACTGCTGGTGCGGTTGCTCTTGACCAGGACTGGACTGCTGTTAACAATGGCGATGACTGCATGTGGGATAGCACCGATGGCGCTGCAACATGGGATGTAGTCGCTGCAGATCATGATTTGTATGATGCAAGTGGTGCGACTTCGGACTTTGTATCTGCGGCACCTAAGTTTATACTTCCTCAGGAACTTGCTGCCGACGTTCAGAAACTCTATATCAAGTATACTGTACTTACCGAGTACAAAAACGGTCAGCCTGCAGTTACAGAGGAGTTCGAGAAAACAATTGACATGAAGGATTTTGTTGGTGGAATAGAGAAGTGGGCAATGAACAAGAACATTACCTACGTAATCTCCATCAATCCTCTCGAGGTTAGCAATATGATTACCTTCGAGTTCAATGTTGAGGAGTGGGGTGTGCAGGAAAGCAATCCAAACAATTTTGACAGACTGAATCCGTAATCATTCAAGGCTATGGAGGATTGATACCCTCCATAGTCACAAACGGGGATTGCCGGCTCTTTTTATGTCGCTCTCCCCATAAAAAAATAAGCGGCTTGTAGCCATTGAATATGAAAACACTTTCCAAATGCCTTGTGACACTTCTTTTGCTTTTTCTCGCCTTTGCATGTACCGAGGAAGAGAAAGCGGAGGCGCCTGCAGTTGAGCTCTCCTTCAGCCCGGCAATAAATGCGAGTACGCGTGCCGTTGAAGGGGTGTATCCTGCGGACAAGCCTTTCACGGTGTGGGCTTTTACTCTGCCCGAGGGCAAGTATTGGAATGTCAATGCTGCCTTGGCCGCGCCATTGGCCGAGGACCGTTGCGTAGAGTTCAATGGCAGGAACTGGGTGCCTGTGCCGGCACTTGAGTGGCCCCAGGAAAACAGCCTTACATGTTTTGCGGTTGCACCGCGGGGCATCGCATCGGGCTTCTCGTTGAGGGACGGTGTTACGATAGAGAATTTCGATGCCACATCGGGCATACATCCCATGTTCGCCGGCCCAATTGCCGATTGCGCTGCCTACAACACACAAGGGCGCATTGTGCTGCCTTTCGTGCATGCGTTGTCAAAGGTGGAGTTCTGTGTGCGTTCGGTGTCGGACAGCACCATAATAGTAAAAAGCCTCACTCTCGGCAACGTGAAATACAAGGGCAGTTTTGCATCGCTGCCAATCCCACACTGGGAGTTGGACAACGAGTGCATGTGCGTGGAGTTCTGTAGCGAGCCTGTAGTGGCCGGACGTGTGGCCAAGAGTGTGGGTGCCAAAATGCTGATGGGGCAGAGAATGGACTGCAAGGTGGTGCTTCTTGTAGATGTTATAGACAAGGAGGGTAACACTGTGGTGCAGGAGCGCAGGATAGAGGTTCCCGGGTTTGAGGACTTGTGGAGCGCCGGCAAATATGTCAAGTATGTGTTGAACCTTACGGCATCGTCGGCCTACACCGACAGCGAAGTGCTCAAGAGATTCGATATCAAATGATGGCCTTTGTGCCACAGAAATAAATGAATGATTATGAAAACTGACCGCTATATGACACTGTCACGCTGCACTGGACTATTGCTTATGTGCCTTCTCTGTGCTTTGCCGCTGCTATCGTCGTGCGACGACGAGAATGGCGAGGTGCTGCAGAACGATGTGCCTTTAGGCTTTGAGTTCGGGGCTGCTGATGTTACAAGGGCAACGGGCGATGTGATGGATTACGCGGGTACGGAGTTCGGTGTTTTTGCCTCGCTTTACAGCCCCGACTGCGAGACTGCCCTCGGCCGTGGCAGCATGTTCATGGACAATGTTAGGGTGCTGTTCGACGGTAATGTGTGCACAACAGAGAAGTCATACTACTGGATGAGGGGAGATTCGCACTTTGCTGCCTATTCTCCTTATGTGAGTGACCCTGCGGTTGCAGCGCTGGAGGTGACGGTGCCGCAGGAACCATATGGCGGCTATTCGTACAGCGGCACGCTGGACGGGCGCACCGACCACATGTTCTCGGATGAACGCATTGGAGGTTACGAGGATTTCCCCGGCGGGCGTGTTCCTCTTCTGTTCCGCCATGCGACAACCAAACTGGGCTTTACGGTGAGGCTCTCTACAGTGCAGGACGGTGCTACTGCCTGGAGCGTGGATGTAGTGTCGATAAGGCTCGACAATGTAAGATGCAAGGGTGATGTACAGTTTACACATGGCGGCGAGACGGGATATACCGATGTCGTTGCTGCAGGCGCGGCCAACAATTGGTTCAGCAATGACGATGAGGTATGGAACACCAAGGAGTTCCCTGCAGGTGCTGTGTATGACAGCGGGTATCTCTCCGGCATTGAGGTGAACAATGCTTCGTTACATCTTGCCGATACCGATGAAAGGGAGATTGACGATGCGCTCTATGTGATGCCGCAGTTGCTGTACCGCGATGGCGAGAGCGAGTTCGTGCAGACACTGACAATGGAATACAGGCTCAGCACAACTACAGCCGGAACAACAAAGATTACGACGCACACGGTTACTGTTCCCGTGCATGCAGCCGGCATTGCCAAGTGGGGCATAAACAAAAATATAAAGTACAGGCTTGTGATTGAGCCGGGCGGCACGGTTGAGCTGGTGGCCGAGGTGCAGCCTTGGGAACTCGTGGAGTTTACCAATGAATTCAGCAGCACTGTTGCCGTTGACCGCGAGGACCGCATAGCATGGACCAACGGTACATATGAGATAATTGACGATGACAAGGTGGTGCTTTTGGGCGACATTTCGCAACCCGCCGAGTTCAAGTTCAAGATATCCAGTCCGCTTGGCGGTACATGGTTTGCAATCTTCCGCACGAAGAACGGCGACCCGGGCGCATTTGAGTTGCGCGATGCAGATGGCAACCTAAAGAACAACGGTGCCGTGGGCGAGGAGGTGACGCTGCGCGTGCATGCAACAAAGGACAACCTTACCTCGGTGAGTAACGAGGCCGAGCTGATGTTTGTGGTTCAGGCAAACGGTATGATACTTCCTGTGGATATCCTTACTGCCTTGAGCGGTAACAGGAATTATGTAATAGTACAGAATATCAATAAATAGTGTCTATGACAAGGAGTTATATATATATATTGGCTTCAATGCTTCTTCTGTGCATGGGAATCTTCTCTTCGTGTGTGGAGGGTGACCCCGTACAGTCGGGCGATGATATGACTGTGAAACTGACATTGCAGTTGGGGCGCACCACAAAGAGCGGTACAAGGGCTACGGATACGGGTGTTGACGAACTTAACGAGAATGTCATAAAGAGCGTCGACCTCTTTCTCTACAAGTCGGGAGGTGTTGAGGCTGGCGAGCAGCCTTTGTATGTAGAAAAAGCTATACAGGTAAGCAACTACGACCCTGCCACACACACTGCTGAACTGACCGTGGCATTGCCAATAAGCAATTTCAAGGCTCTTTTCCCTAAGGATACCGATACTGCTTGCGATGCTTATGTGATAGCTAACCGTCCTGTGGCCGCAAACGGCGACAACATGTTGCCTGCCGATGATATGAGCGTGGCTTCGCTCAAAGAGAACACTGTGCTATATGCCGACGGGTTCAGTAAAATAGAGGTTGACAATGCCGACGGTGCGTACAGCCCTGCCGTTCAGGAGAGTTTCGTGATGGAGGGATGGGCTTCCATTTCCCGCAGCGACCTGTCGCTGTCGGGTACAGTGAAGGTGGAGCGTGTGGCATCGAAGATTAGCCTTGTGATAAAAGGTGTGGCCGACGAGGTTACCGATGAGTATGGTGTGGCATGGCGCTCCGACAAGTCGAGCATACGCCTGTCGCTGAGACGAGGAAGCTGCCGCACTAAATTGGGAACTACACCTACAGAATACATATACAAGGCCGATAGTGACAGGGATATATTCAACCTTAATGCGGTGAGCATCGATAATGAGACCGGCGACGGGGGGCTGACGACACGCGTACCGTTCTATACCTACCCTACAAATTGGGAGAATGACGAGAACTCGCGTACGCACTTCATGCTTGTGGTGGAGTGGACCAGGAAGGATAACCCTGCCGAGAGAATGATTACCTATTACGAGGCCAATGTGAATGCTGCGGGTACATACACTAAACGTAACACCTATTACAGGATATATCAGGAGATTAAGGTGCTTGGCAGCCCCGAGGAGGAGTCGCCTCTGGTGTTGTTGCCAAGCAGTTATGTGATTCTCGACTGGGGAATGATTAGGGATCTTACCAATGTGGAGACCGAGACTGAAGCCGACCTCAACAATCTGAGGTATCTTGTGGTGGACGAGACAGACGTTACCCTGCACAATCGTGAGAACTGCGAGATACCGCTCTTCAGCAGTCACCCGGTGAAAATATCCGATATTGTTGTCAAATGGAATGATACAAGCGGGACCGCAGCCCAGGTGAAGACCATTGCGAGTGTGGCAACGCCTTCGTACACAGTTGATGCAAACGGTGATATAATATATGAGGTGAGCAGTAGCAGCGACTCCAAGAACAGGTTGGGCGCAAGGCCTTTGAGGTTGAGGGTGCACAATGCGGAGAGCAGTGACGGCGAGGACCACAGTTATATATATGTGGAGCATGCCTTGCTCAATGACATGAGTGCCGATGCCGATTACACGCAGTACACCATAACGTTCAATGTGCACCATGACGGCGATACCCGTTATAACGACGACATCAAGGTGGTGCAGAATCCCATGATTCTTGTTGTGGATGAGCTGAACTCGAATTATGCGGACAGCCCCAACAACTATAACAGCAATAAGGGATATGTATATGTCAACGACGGTGGAACAATGTTCGGTTCGGCCAACGGTATCTCCTCCAATGCCGGCAACAAGAATCCTAACCGATATATTATCTCTGTAACGTCCCTTGTTACGGACGAATACATCATAGGTGACCCGCGTACAGTCGATGTAGACAACCTTACATGGAACAATAATAATGCAAGACTTGCAACAAACAAGCCTACCATGAAGTACAGTGGCGACACCAACAATCGCAGTCTGAAATACTATCACCCTACCGAGGATGGCAGCAGGACGGAGAGAATGATTTCGCCGCGTTTTATGATTGCGTCGTCCTATGGTGTGACATCCGATGTGTCAAAAGAAAATGCGGAGCGCAGATGCGCCACTTACCAGGAGGACGGATATCCGGCCGGGCGATGGCGAGTGCCCACACAGGCCGAGGTGGAGTATCTTGTAGGTCTTTCGGCCAAAGGAGTGATACCCATTCTGTTCGGTTATGTTAGTACTAGCGGCAGTTATGGAGATGATGTCAGCTACTGGAGTGCCAGCAATGCCGTTGTGGTCAATTCCGAGAAAGGAACAGTGGGGCTTCCCACGGGAAGTGTAACGAGCGCTTCGGTGCGCTGTGTTTACGACGTGTGGTACTGGCAGGACAAGTGTAACCGTAGTACATATACCTTGGGAGACAAGGCCGGTGGACTGTAAATGATTCTTTGATTATGAGACGTATTCTATACATTATATATTCGCTGTTTGCCTTTGTGCTCATTGCAGGTTGCAATGAAAGGGATTTTGAATGGCCTGAAGCTGAGGATGGCAAGGTGGCCCTGCGTGTAGGGCTTTGCCTGCCGGGTGCGGAGGCGGTTGCCACACGCTCCTTTGCCGAGCCGGTGCTGGAGTTCGACGACCTTTACCTTGCGGTGTTTGTTGAGGAGGGTGGCGTGTACTATCTTGAAGAGTTCGTGCGTGCCGACAATACCGCGCCACAGTGGAACGGCGAGACCGGATGCTGGGAGTTCGGCGTGTCGCTGTCGAAGACGACAGATGAAAGGCGCATACACCTGATAGGAAACTATCCCGGTTTGACAATGGGATTCGGTGAGGAGGGACAGCTCATAGGGCGCCTTGTAACTGATGGTGCCGACCACGATACCTATTGGGCATGTGTGAATGTACCTATGATTGACGAACAGACACAAGGGGAACTGGTGCGTGTGCCCATGCTCAGAAACTATGCGAGGATTGAACTTGTGATAAACGATGCTGTAAAGGAGAACTTTGAGTTTACCGGCTATGCCCTGTACAATGTTCCCACAAAGGGAACGGTAGCTCCTTATAACCCTTCAATGGGCTCTTTTGCCAATTTTGTCGGTGGCGAGGACGGGAACTATTCGTGCCGTACATACGACGATATTTACAAGGGACAGGGATACGAAGGCAACGAGCCATATGATGACGGTACGCTGTTGAGTACCGAATTTAAGTGGATTGTTCCCGCACAGGATGGAACGATACCGGTATCATACATATATGAAAGAAGCAACCGAAGGGCTGCAACACCTACCGGCATGCTTTTGAGGGGACGTTTCAAGGGTGGCGACGAGACTTACTACAAGCTCGATTTCGTATATTATGACAGTGAGACCGGTGCCAATGTCTACTATAATCTTCTGCGCAACTTCATCTTCGAGATGAATGTAAACTCTGTGAGCGGCGGCGGTTATGAGACTCCACAGGAGGCTATCAGGCAACCGGCAAGCAACAACATCGGTGGTGACGCTGTGGCAAAGGAGTACACCAATATATCGGATGGTGTAGGCCGTCTGTTTGTCTCTACCACCTATCTTGTGCTTACAAAAAAGAGTGCAGTGGATGTATATTACAAATATATTCCCGATATACAGAACGGCACAGTCAGAAATGCCGATGTGGTTGTCTCTGCTCCGGCGGGCAATGTGCTCGAATCGCAGGCGGCAATCGCCGGGAACGACGAGAGTGCCGAGCCTTATAATGGGTGGCGTAAGGTTACTGTCACTCCAAAAGCGCCATCGCCTATAGCACAGAGCCAGACGATAACATTCGCTGCCGGTGGATTGCAACGACAGATTGAGATTGTGTTGCGTGTTCCCTACACGATGACCGTGGAGCTTATACCCGAAGAGGTGGCCTCGATGCAGAACGAGCAAGTGGATGTAAAGGTGACGATACCCAGCGGTATTCCGGTGTCACTCTTCCCGTTGCGCTTCTTCATAAGCAGTGAGGAGAATACGCTCTATCCCGTTGCCGGCATGAACATATCTACCGAGGTGCGTGACGGAAAGTACGGGTTTGTGAAGGAACTCTCACTCGAGGAGTATGAAAATGCGACAAAGGAGAGCGACGGTAGGGTATCATTTGTATGCAATTTCCTTACCAACTGTTCACAGAATGCCACAATGGTGTATGTGGACAATGACTACTTCGACAGGGGTATGGACGAACTGAAAAACAAACTCGGATTGTCTATTGCCGTGGGACATAATGTCAGTGTTCCTTATAATAGATACACGTACTGGAACTGGGGAAACACTACAGTAGATGTCTATCCTCAGAGGTTGCATAACGGCGATAAGGAAACAGTGACGGTAACAGTGGATGGTAAAAGTGTGGGTAACATTGTTATAGATGAGACCAGTGTTACGGACGTCTATTTAAGTGGACTTCCGGAGGGATGTGGCGAGAATTCAACAGTGAGGTTCGAGTTTACCGACAAGGAGTGTACAGGAGTTTCAAGCAATTGGAACAGCTTGTCTTATAGCTGGTCTAATGAGAAGACATTCCGTGCCGAGTGTAAATTGAGCGAATTGCTGTCGGGCAATACAATAACTTTTGTTGAGGTGAACTGACGGCATAAGCCTGATACGGTATAAATAAAATAGGATTGCGCCGACGGCGCAATCCTATTTTGTTTATGCTCATGGCTTTAATCACTCGGTGATGCTACCGCTGACGGTGAGGCGTGCAAGGTAATCGTAATGCTCGCCGTCGATGCACTTCTCGCAAGTGAAGCCGTGCTCCTCGGCATACATCTGTAGGGTGTCAAAGTCTATGTATAGCCAGTCGAACGGTGTGCCGGTGATGTTTTTGTAGCGCATCTTATAGTCTATTTCGCCATAATAGCCGGCCGCAAGGTCAATGTCCATGCCGCCATCCTCGTCCATGAAGACATATCTTATGTCCGACGAGTCGAGCAGTACCTGCCCGCCGGGCGCAAGAAGGCGCTTTATGCTGCGGAAGAACATCGGCAGGCGCTCTATCTTTCCAACAATGCCTATTCCGTTCATTGCCAGCAGAATGGTGTCGAACTTCTCGGTGAATGTCTCGTCAAAGAAGTTTATGTTGCGGGCATCAATGCCTCGCTCCTTCATTACCTCCACGGAGAGTGCAGATATGTCTATGGCTGTGGCCTCAATGCCGCGTTCCTTGAGGACGATGCTGTGGCAGCCGCTGCCGGCACCCACGTCGAGCACCTTGCCACGGCAGAGTTCAATGGCTTTCTGCTCCTGGACGGGCATCTCGCCAAAGTCGCGGAACAGTGTGGCAACCGGTATCTCGTCCTCGTAGAACATTGACGAGAGCACTCTCAGTTTGCCTGCTTTCCCTGTGTGGAACCAGTCGGAAATGGCTCTTCCCATGGGGTCTTTCTCTTTGTTTATTGTCGCTTGCATTGTTTTACTGTTCTTGTTTGTCTGTTATCCTCTTTATAATCTTTTTTGCAACTACCTCGGGTGCTATCTCCATGCAACGGTAGTCGCCGAAACGGCAGGGCTTGTTGCCGAAGATTGAGCATGGGCGGCACTCCAATGGCAGTTCAACACAGTCATCCTTGCTCTGTTGCCAGCCAAGGAAGCCGGCAAGGGGTGATGTGGCTCCCCAAATGGAGATTGCCGGCACACCGGCGAGCGAGGCCATGTGCATGTTGGCCGAGTCCATGCAGAGCATGGCATCGAGGTGGCTTATGAGGCGCAGTTCACCGTTGAAATTGCTTTTCCCGATGAATGATACAGTGTTGGGGTACTTGCTGCACCAACTCTTTATTGTCTTCTCCTCCTCGGGGCCGTTTCCAAAGAAGAAGAGCTTTATATTCTCCTCTCCTGCCAGCAACTGCACCACCTTCTCCATCTTGTCCAGCGGGTATATCTTGCCGCTGTGGCGGGCAAACGGGGCTATTCCAACCCAACGGTCGTTGCCTTTTGCGGGTATGGTTGCTGCAAAATCATCTATGTTGCCCTTGCCCTCCTTGAACAGGGATGTGAAACGGGGCTCAAAGGGCAGGCCAAGTCTTGTGAAGACATCGCGGTAACGCTCGAAAGTGCTTTTCAACTGCTTCTTTTGGGCGTTGCCGGCTCTTGTAAGCTCTTTCTTCTCCTTGCGGCCTTTGTCTATGCTTGCCACTTTTGTGTGGCCGAAGAGCTTGAAATATGTCCTTAGGATTTTTGTTCTCAGCACATCGTGCAGGTCGGCAAACATGTCGGGCTTCTGTGCCGAGAGTTCGCGGTAGAGCCTGTACAGGCCAAGTATGCCTTTGTAATTGTCAAGGTTTACCCCTATGAAATGAAGGTTGCCGGGTTTGTCTATGAAGAACTGCCCGAACCTCTCACGGCTCACGAAGACAAAGCGGTGAGTGGGGTAGGCCTCGCAGAGCGAGTATAGCAATGGTATGGTCATTGCTATGTCGCCCACGGCCGAGAAACGTGTTATAAGTATGGTCCTGCTGCCGCTGTCACTTCTTCTGTCCATAGAGAACGGGGTTGAGCGCAGGGTCGTTGTACATCTTCATCTGGCGGTACACTTTCATGTACTTGCGTCCGGCTGCAATGTCGTCGAGCAACTGCCCTATTGATGTTGTCATGTCCTTGTACTGCTCGTTGAGGACATCGAGCTTTGCCTGGCATTTTGCGCGGTGCTCCTCATCGACATCGGTGCGCTTCACCTCCTCCTGCATGTGGTATATCTTGAGCGAGAGGATAGAGTAGCGGTCGACGGCCCATGCGGGGCTTTCGGTGTTGATGGTTGCGCCCTCAAGTGGGGTTACATCCTTATACAGGTCGAGGAAGTAGCTGTCGATGAGTTCCACAAGGTCGGTGCGGTCCTGGTTGGACTTGTCTATGCGACGCTTGAGCGTGAGTGCCTCTACGGGGTCTATCTCCGGGTTGCGGATGATGTCCTCGAAGTGCCACTGCACTGTGTCTATCCAGCACTTGAGGTAGAGATAGTACTCTATGCTCTTAACCGGATAGGGGTTGTTTATGGGTGTGTCAACGTTGTCTGTCTTGTGGTAGTCGGCAATGGCCTCGTTGAAAATGGGCCAGCTCATCTGTGTGAAATTTTTCATAAGCCTGCTTCTGGGTTTATTGGTGCCTTCTCTGTGTAAAACAGCAGATGGCATTATATGTTTTATATAATGTGCAAAGCTAACGATTTTAATCATATCTGCCAAACTTTGTCCGAAAACTCGTTTTAACTTGTTATAAACTGCACTCGCTTTGAAATACGCTAAAGTAAACTTTGCGTATCTCGCCCGTTTGTTGTTATATTTGAGATGAATCTCCAATATATTCTTCACTCGCTGTAATAAATATTCAAGCAAGCTTGATATTTCTCGCTCGTTTGTTCGTATATTTGAGATGAATCTCCAATATATTCTTCACTCGCTGTAATAAATATTCAAGCAAGCTTGATATTTCTCGCTCGTTTGTTCGTATATTTGTAAGAAAAATAATATCTTGCTTGCTATTGATGTATGAAAGCTGTTATTGACGAGAAAATTCCCTATCTGCATGATGCCTTGGTGGCGATGGGTGTCGAAGTGGTGGCATTGCCGGGAAGTGCCATATGCCGTGGTGACCTTGAGGATGCACAGGCTCTTTTTGTGCGTACGCGTACGAGGTGCGATGCGTCGCTGCTGGCAGGCACGGCTGTAAAATTCATAGGTACGGCCACAATAGGTTATGACCATATAGATGCCGGGTATTGCAACGCAAATGGAATTTATTGGACAAACGCGGCAGGGTGCAATGCCGGGGCTGTGCTGCAGTATGTGCAGTCGGTAATCTACTCATGGGCGCGCGATAACGGTTGCGACATTGCGGGGCTTACACTTGGTGTTGTCGGCATTGGCGAGATTGGCTCGCGCGTGGCAGCATGGGCCACGGGTGTGGGCATGAGAGTGCTTGCCAATGACCCGCCGAAGGCCGATGCCGGGCATACGGGGCTTATGCCGCTTGACCAGGTGGCAAAGGAGTGTGATATAATAACATTCCATCCGACCCTGAACATGGACGGCAAGTACAGGAGCTATCATCTTGCCGATTCACATTTCTTCGACAATTTAAACAGGTGCAGGCTTCTTATCAATGCGTCGCGCGGTGCGGTGGTGGACAATGGCGCCCTGTTGGCAGCTCTTGATGCAGGCAAGGTGGGCAGTGTGGCGATAGATGTGTGGGAGAATGAGCCCGAAATAAGTTTGCCGTTGCTGGAGAGGGCATATATTGCGACACCGCATATCGCAGGCTATTCGGCCGAGGGCAAGATGAACGCGACATTGATTGTGCTGCGCGAGTTTATGCGCCACACCGGTTATACGGGTGAGGTTCCTGCCCTGCAGCTTGCTCCGCCGCAGCACCATCATGTAAAGGCGGCTGCTGAAAGTGAGGCTCTCCTCTCGATATATTCGCCGCTTGAGGATACGGCTACGTTGAAAAGTGCTCCGGGCGATTTCGAGAGCTTGCGTAATAACTATAAACTAAGGCGTGAACCGTCGGCATTTACCATTGAAATCCTGAAAAATGTAGATTAAGACCCGATTTTTGCACATTTTATACTGTTTTGTGCAGTGGCTTTGCGTTTTTTCTCGATTTTTTTTGTAGTTCTTAATTTTTATCTTACTTTTGCGCCAAAGATAGTTTATGAATCTTTAAATTTTACAGTTATGTCAGAAATTGAATCAAGAGTAAAAGCTATTATCATTGAGAAGTTCGGTGTATCAGAGTCTATGGTTACTTCAGAGGCTAACTTTACAAACGACTTGAGCGCTGACTCATTGGATAGAGTAGAGCTGATTATGGAAATTGAGGACGAGTTCGGTATCTCAATCCCAGAGGATGCAGCTGAGAAGATTGCGACAGTAGGTGATGCTGTCAAGTTCGTAGAGGAGATGGTGGCTGAGAAATAATTTCTCACCCCCTCCATACTATACTCTAACTATTCTGTATGAAGCTTAGAAGAGTTGTTGTAACAGGTCTTGGTGCCGTTTCGCCAATTGGCAATGATGTTCCCACAATGTGGGAAAATGCCAAAAATGGTGTGAGTGGTGCAGGACCTATTACTCATTTTGATGCATACCTTTTCAAGACTCAGTTTGCCTGTGAAGTCAAGGATTTCGACCCTACAGCTACAATAGACCGTCGCGAAATACGCAAGGTTGATGCCGACACGCATTATGGCGTGGCTGCTGCGGTGGAGGCCATAAATGACAGCGGGCTGGATTTTGAAAAGATTGACTGCAACAGAGTTGGCGTTATATTCGGTGAAGGTATCGGTGGGTTGACTGCACTTGAGGACGAGGTACGCAGTTTTGTACAGAACCAGGAGAACGGTCCGCGCTTCTCGCCCTTTACGATAACAAAGATGATATCGGACATGACGACGGGTCTCATATCAATACGTTATGGATTGAAAGGTCCTAACTATGTGACGACATCGGCATGTGCATCTTCATCCAATGCCATCATTGATGCCTATGACCAGATTCGTCTCGGACGTGCCGATGTTATAATTTCGGGCGGTGCCGAGGCTGCCATCTGTAGTACAGGTGTGGGTGCGTTCAATGCCATGCATGCCCTCTCTGTTCGTAACGATGACCCAAAGGGTGCGTCCCGTCCATTCAGCAAGAGCCGCGACGGCTTTGTTATTGCCGAGGGTGCCGCTTCGCTTGTGCTTGAGGAGTATGAGCACGCTGTGGCCCGTGGTGCAAAAATCTATGCCGAGATTGTGGGTACCGGTCTTACTGCCGATGCATATCACATAACGGCTCCACATCCCGAGGGAGAAGGCGCATGCCGTGTGATGAAGGCTGCGCTCGATGAGGCGGGCTTGCCCGTTGAGAGCGTGGATTATATCAATGTGCACGGTACATCGACGCATGCCGGAGATATTGCCGAGGCCAAGGCAATAAAGACGCTTTTTGGTGAACATGCCTATAAATTGAATATCAGTTCAACGAAGTCCATGACCGGCCATCTGCTTGGCGGTGCGGGAGCCCTGGAGGCTGTGCTGACGGTGCTTGCTCTCAAGCACAATATAATACCGCCAACAATCAACCATGCCGAAGGCGATGAGGACCCGGAGATTGACTATCGTATGAACTTTACCTTTAACAAGGCCCAGGAGAGGGAGGTGAATGTCGCCCTGTCGAACACCTTCGGTTTCGGTGGCCACAATGCAAGCATTGCGTTTAAGAAAATTGAAGGCTGATAGATTATTCAAGAAAATCATTGACAAGATAAGACTCCTGTCCAAAAAGGACAGGGAGTCTTATTTGTTGTTGTACTCCATTCTGGGTTATGTGCCGGGTGATATAAGGCTCTATGAGATGGCCATGACGCACAGTTCTACATCGGGAGTCAAGAAACTGTCTTGTAACGAGCGCCTTGAGTTCCTTGGCGATGCAGTGCTGAGTTCCGTCACTGCAGACTATCTCTACTCCAGTTTCAGCCGTGAGCGTGAGGGGTTTCTCACAAAGTCGCGCAGCAATCTTGTGTGCCGTGAGAGGCTGAACGAGCTTGCAATACAGATTGGGCTCGACAAGTATGTGCATGCATGTGGGGTTGCCAACCAACACAATAATTATATATATGGCAATGCCCTTGAGGCGCTTGTAGGAGCAATATATATCGACAAGGGTTACAAGCAGTGCCGTCGCTTCCTGCTCGACAGGGTGTTTGCCCGCATTACGGACATCGAGTCGGTTGTGAAGGCCGACAAGAACTACAAGAGCCGCCTCATAGAGTGGGGGCAGAAACAGCATATAGATGTCGAATTCCGCATTGTCTCGGAGGAGCTGCGCAAGGAGGGTGTGTTCTTTGTGAGCGAGGTGCTTGTGAATGGCGAGGTATGCGGTATCGGTGAGGGCTTTTCAAAACGTGAGAGCCAGCAGAAGGCTGCCCGTCAGGCTCTGGCCAAGATACGTAAGTAAAACTGTTTATCTTCTGCTTTCAAGGGTTACGGCGGCTTTCAACCTGTCGCCTCCCATTGGCGGGGTATCCTTGCATAGGGTAATGCTTACTGCCGTTACCTGTGGAAAACTTTCATAAATTCTTTTGGTAATTCTGTTGCAGACATGCTCCAACAGGTTGGATGGTTGCTCCATCTCCTTGCATAGTATGCTGTATACATCGGCATAGCTCACTGTGCCCTCTATGAGGTCGCTCTGCGAGCAACTGCAATCGTCTATATCAAGTTTTATATCGATGGTGAACCAGGCGCCAATCTCGCGCTCCTGTTGCATGACACCGTGGTGTGCGAACAGGTGCACATCGCGCAGTTCTATGGTGTATCTCTCTATTTGCATATATATAAGCTTTAACGATAAAGAGCCACGTGTGGCTCTTTATCGTTGTTTTTATCTCACTTTTCTTATCCGCATTTCGAGTAGCCGCAACCGGGGCAGTGCAGGCATCCCTCTTCAAAAATGAGTTGCTGCTTGCAGTTAGGACACTTCTCGGCGGTTGATGTTCCGTCCTTTATGTAGCGTTTGAGGGCGCGCTCTACACCGTTCTTCCAGGTGTTGATGTTGTCCGATGCCAGCTGCAGCGACGAGATGAGTTTTATCACCTGCTCAATAGGCATCTTGTAGCGCAGCACTCCCGAGATTAGCTTGGCATAGTTCCAGAACTCGGGGTTGAATCGCTCCGAGAGTCCCTCGATGGTGGTCTTGTAACCTATCTTGTTCTCGAACTGGAAATCGTAGCGCTTGCTGCCGTCCTCGTTGGTGTGCTTTATGATTATTCCGTGGGTTACGTTCTTTGGCAATGGAATGCCATCCTCGTCGTCCTGCTGGCCGGTGAAGATTTCATATGGCTCGCCGTTGAGCAGGCCTATGAATGCCACCCACTTCTCCTTGTTGTTCTGGAAACGTACCACGTCGGCTTCAAGTACTGTTGGGCGCACCTCGGTGATGAATGGTTTCATCTCCTCGCTCTCTTTCTTCTCCTTCTTGCTGTCGGTTGAGACAAGCACTCCGGCGCGCGAACCGTCGCGATATACCGTGCATCCCTTGCAACCGCACTTCCATGCTGTCACGTAGAGCTCGTTTACAAGTTTCTCGTCTACATTGTTGGGCAGGTTGATTGTTACGCTGATGGAGTGGTCGACCCACTTCTGTATGCGTCCCTGCATCTCTACTTTTGCCACCCAGTCGATGTCGTTGGATGTTGCCTTGTTGTATGGCGAGCGTGCAACTATGTTGTCAATCTCCACCTGTGAGTAGCGCTTTGTGGTGTCGATACCGCTCTTTTCCATCCACTCCACGAACTTGTGGTGGTAGACGATGTACTCCTCGAATGTGTCGCCGTTCTCGTCGGTGAAGTCGGCATGTACATCGGGGTCGTTGGGGTTTACCTTGCGGCGGCGCTTGTATACGGGCATGAACACCGGCTCGATACCCGATGTTGTCTGTGTCATGATGCTCACGGTGCCGGTGGGAGCAATTGTCAGGCAGGCGATGTTGCGGCGGCCATACTTCTGCATCTCCTCGTACATGGCGGGGCAGGCCTCTCTCAGGCGGTTGATGAATGGGTTGGCAGCCTCGCGCGCGGTGTCGTAAATCTCGAACGCTCCACGCTCTTTGGCGAGGTTTACCGATGATGAATAGACGGCAATGGCCAGTGTCTTGTGAATCTCCTCGGCAAAGGCTGTGGCCTCTTCTGTTCCATAGCGCAGGCTCATGGCTGCAAGCATGTCGCCTTCGGCTGTTATACCTACACCGGTGCGGCGGCCCATACTGCTCTTGCGGTATATCTTCTCCCAAAGTCTCTTCTCGGCACCTTTTACCTCGTCGCTCTCCGGGTCACTCTCAATCTTCTCCATTATGGCCTCAATCTTCTCGAGCTCAAGGTCAATGATGTCGTCCATTATGCGCTGTGTCTTTGCTGCGTGCTGCTTGAAGAGCTCATAGTCAAAATAAGCCTCGGGTGTAAATGGGTTTACAACGTATGAGAAGAGGTTTATTGCTATCAGACGACACGAATCGTATGGGCACAGCGGAATCTCGCCGCATGGGTTTGTCGACACGGTCTCGAAACCAAGGTCGGCATAGCAGTCGGGGATTGACTCTCTTTTGATTGTGTCCCAGAACAGCACTCCGGGTTCGGCCGATTTCCATGCGTTATGTATGATTTTTCCCCATAGCTTTGCCGCATCGACATCCTTGCTGTAGAGTGGCTCGTCACTGTTTATCGGGTACTGCTGGCGGTATGGCGTTGCGGTGGTGACAGCCCGCATGAAGTCGTCGTCAATCTTCACCGAGACGTTTGCACCGGTTACCTTGCCTTCGGTCATCTTTGCGTCGATGAAAGCCTCGGCATCGGGGTGCTTGATGGATACGCTGAGCATCAATGCACCGCGTCGTCCGTCCTGGGCAACCTCGCGGGTGGAGTTCGAATAGCGCTCCATGAATGGCACAAGTCCGGTGGAGGTGAGTGCCGAGTTCTTTACCGGCGAACCCTTGGGGCGAATGTGTGAGAGGTCGTGTCCCACGCCGCCGCGACGTTTCATCAGCTGCACCTGCTCCTCGTCTATGCGTATGATTGCGCCGTATGAGTCGGCCTTGCCGTCCATGCCGATGACAAAGCAGTTTGAGAGTGATGCTATCTGGAAATCGTTGCCAATTCCGGTCATAGGGCTGCCCGATGGTACCACGTATCTGAACCTGTCGAGCAGGTCGAAGACCTCCTGTGCCGTCATGGGGTTCTCGTACTTCGATTCTATTCTGGCGATTTCGTTCGCTATTCGCCAGTGCATATCTTCGGGCGACTTTTCATAGATATTCCCGAATGAGTCTTTCAAAGCATATTTGTTGAGCCAGACTCTGGCGGCCAGTTCGTCGCCGCCGAAATAGTCGAGTGCCGCTTTGAACGCCTCGTCATGTGTGTATATCTGTTGTTTCACTTTAGTGTATATTTTGTTTAGTTATAGCTTTCCGATATTTCCCCAAAAGGGGAACACAAATTTAAAAATCATTTTCATAATTACCAAATATTTTCTTTTGCAACTTCTTGTTTTGCATAAAGTTTTCCAAAAATATTTTTAAATATTTGTATATCAATGATGTAAATTTTTGAGAGGAGTGAAAAGTTTTCTAAAATATAAATTCTTGTACCGGGTATCTGATTTTGAAAGCCGATTTTTGTTTGCCGGGAGTAACACGGTGTTTTCTATTAAAGACAATAGTGGCTGCATCATGCATGATGCAGCCACTATTGTCCGTTATGTTGTGAAGTATTATGCGCTAAGGAGTGAATTGTCTATTTCCTCAAGTTCTATGCGGAACTGCTTGTCTGTCTCGGCAAGGTTGCTGATGGTCTTGCAGGCATGGAGCACTGTCGCGTGGTCGCGGTCACCAATGTATTTGCCAATCTTTGATGTCGACATGTCAAGGTGCTTCTTTGCAAGGTACATTGCGACCTGACGTACAAGTACAACCTCGCGTTTGCGTGAGCGGGTGTTTATGGCACCGGGTTCAATACCATAGTAGTCAGCAACGGTCTTTATGATGTCGTCTATGGTGATTGTCTTTTTCTCGTAATCGGAGAAATCGCCGATGATTCTGCGCGCAAGGTTAATGTCGATGTCGGCATTGTTGATGGTTGAATGTGCCATAATTGACACTACGATACCCTCAAGGTCGCGGATGCTTGCATTTACATTGTCGGCAATGTACGAAATTACCTCTTCGGGGAACTTCAGCCCATCCCTGTGTATCTTGCTTCTGAGGATATTCTTGCGCAATTCATAGTCGGGCTTCTCAATTTCGGCTGTCATGCCCCACTTGAATCGTGTAAGCAAACGCTCTTCCATACCCTGCAATTGTGCCGGTGAGCGGTCCGATGTCATAATCAGCTGCTTGCCGTTCAGATGCAGGTGGTTGAAAATATGGAAGAAAGCGTTCTGGGTCTTTTGAAGGCCCGCAAACTCCTGAATATCATCAATGATAAGGACATCAATGCTTTGATAGAATCTCATGAAATCATTGAAGTTTTTCTGGAGTATAGAGTCGGTATACTGTACCTGGAACAGGTGTGCCGATACGTAGAGCACGCGCAGTTCGGGGTGCAGTTCCTTAATCTTTATACCAATGGCATTTATCAAGTGTGTCTTTCCCACACCCGATGAGCCGTGTATGAACAGTGGGTTGAATGCTCGGCCGGGCTTGTCGGCAACGCTGGCAGCAACAGAGCGTGACAGGCGGTTGCTGATACCCTCTACGAAGTTGTCGAATGTGTATCGGTTTATGAGCATGGAGTCCAACTCCTGTATGGCCTGTTGGTTTGCTACAGGGGCATTGTTCCCGCTATTGGCTGTTCTTGTACTTGTATTTGCATAGACGTTTGCACCCACCTCCATGCTGAGGTTGTTGTCCTTGTCGGTGAGTACGCTGTACATGAGCTGTGTGCCGTTGCCCATAACCTTGAACAAGGTAGAACGCAACAAATCGACAAAGTTGCCCTCGAGAAACTCATATACAAAATTGCTCTTTACCTGTATGGTAAGAGTGTTACCCTCAAACTTGAGCGGCTTGATGTCCGCAAACCAAGTGTTGAAGGTTGTTTCGGAGACATTGTTACGGATGATCTCCAAACATTTGTTCCATTTTGTATCGAGATTAGGTGTCATCGACTATTTGTGTTTCTTTCTGTTCTGAATAATAATGGACTTGAAAAAAGTGTTGGGATGGCCGGTTTTTGTAGGTTGCCGGGACGCGTTCCCGCTCAAATCCAATGCAAATATCTGCAAATAAAAATGAAAATGCAAGCAATGAAAAAGTGCTCAAAAATTTGCATTGAATAATGGATTGTATATCAGTGCTTTAAAATTTTGGGAAACACCATTGTTGCTATTTTGTGTTATTTTTTTTAAAACATTGATATTCAGTGATTTAGCGTTGCATGTGCACCGCTTTTATATCTTTAAATCCGGTATAAAGACCCGTTGTTTTTGTTTCTGGTGTGGTTTTGGGGGCAAATAGTTTATATACCCGCTGCGGTGCTGTTATTTAGACACAATCTAAATAGAGCGAAAAATTTTTTTATTCAGAAATAAATTATAGAGCACTTGGGGTTGCTGAAAAATGTGGCAAAATTATTTGCATTTTCTGAATTTATGGCTTTACTTATGGGGCTCGCATCAGCTTTTTTCTCCCGTGTGTAAAGGGATATTCCCGATATTCCTTTGCCGGAACTGTAGCCCCTCTTTTTGCTTTTTGGGGGCTTTAAGATAAATATGGATTGGCAGAATGTTCTGCCAATCCATATTTATCTTGCAACCTCAAGGTTCAGTTCCTGCCTCAGTTTTTCAATGAGGGGGTTCTTCTCTACAAGAATCGCATATTGCTTGCTCTTGTCACTTACATGGCGTTCGACAACAACCTTGTTTACCACAATCTTCATTTTAAGGACGGTGTTTCCCAGGTAGGGCGCCATTCCCTCGCATATGCGTTTCTCCTCTCTTGTGAAAAGGTCGGCTGCCATCTGGTTGTCGACGGAGATTACAAAACTGTCTCTTCCCTCGGCTTTAGGCGACATTATCTTCATTCTGTCGGCCAGGGCACGCTCATTCTCGGGCAACAGCAGCGCGAACGATGTCCATGCTTGCGATACCGTTGAGTCGGTTATTGCAACTGTGACAGGTGGTGCCGGCTGGGTTATTGGCTTTGCCTCTTCAACCTTTGCTGTCTCAACAGGTGCGGTGGTGGGTGGCGCGCTTGTTTCAATAGCACTTCTTGACCTCCTGAACATCTTGCCGAGGCTTCCGCCTTCCTCGTTCCTTGTCCTTAGCTCTGCCGGCCTTCCTTGCTGTATTGCCGGTGTCTGTGCCTGTGCGGGAGCCGGGGTTGTGGGGGCCGGCCTTCCGCTGTTTGTGTTGGCTGCAGGTGTATTATGCTGCGCCATGTTTGCCGCGCTGCCGTCACCGGCTGCTGGTTGTGCTGTTGGCTGCACAACTGGTTGCGCTGTCTGCGCTGTCTGCACCTGCGCTGTCTCTTGGGTTGCCTTGTTGAATATGGGTTTTAGTATCTTGGGGCGGCGCCCCCCGCCATCCTCGCCGTCACTGTCACTCATTTGTGAGAGCTCGATTAGCGTTAGTTCCACATGCAGGCGTTTGTTGCGGCTTGTCCTGTAGTTAAGGCTGCAGTTGCTGCAAAGCCTGATGGCTTTGAACAGCGTTTTTGCTGTACAACGGCGCGCCTGTTCTGTGTATCTGTTACGTAGCTCGGCACTGCCTTCGAACAGCTCGGCAGTGGCCTCGTCGCTGTTTACCAGAAGGTCTCTGAAGTGCGATGCGGCACCCTCTATGAAGATGTTGCCCTCGAATCCCTTGTTCAGAATCTCGTTGAAGAGCAACAGGCATTGCGCTGTCTTTTTCTCAAGGATGAAATCGGTGAGCCTGAAGTAGTATTCATAGTCGAGAACGTTCAGACTCTCTATGACCTTGGCATACGTGAGGTCGCTCTGTGTGAAGCTTGCCATCTGGTCGAACAGTGACAATGCATCGCGCATGCAACCGTCCGACTTCTGTGCAATTATGCGCAGCGCCTCGTACTCATAGTTTATATTCTCTTTTTCGGCAATGTTCTTGAGGTGGGCAATTATATCGGCAGCCTCAATTCGCGTAAAGTCATATATCTGGCAACGCGACAGGATGGTTGGTATAATCTTGTGCTTTTCGGTAGTGGCGAGGATGAAGATGGCATGTGCAGGCGGCTCCTCCAAGGTCTTGAGGAATGCATTGAAGGCGGCCTGTGTAAGCATGTGTACCTCGTCGATGATGTAGACCTTGTACTTGCCGACCTGGGGCGGTACACGCACCTGCTCATTGAGTGAACGGATGTCGTCGACCGAGTTGTTGCTTGCCGCGTCGAGCTCATAGATTGAGTATGAACGCTGCTGGTTGAATGACTGGCACGACTCGCACTGGTTGCAGGGCTCTCCGTTTTCGGTAGGGTTGGTGCAGTTGATTGTCTTGGCAAATATTCGTGCACAGGTTGTCTTTCCCACACCGCGTGGTCCGCAGAACAGGAAGGCATGCGCCAACCTGCCGCTGTGGATGGCATTCTTGAGTGTTGTGGTGAGTGATTTTTGTGCAACAACCGACTCGAATGTGTCGGGGCGGTATTTTCTTGCCGAAACTATGTAGTTCTCCATCTTTTCCTTTATAAATGTTGTTAAATGACAGTCCCGGGTATTCTGTTTTGGGGCTAACGCAAAGATAGTGCAAATAGGCCGTAGAACAAAACAGGCGGGTTGTTTTTTTCTCCACGAAAAATCAAAGTGAAGACATTTTCTGCACTCGCTTTGAAAAATACTGAAGCAAGCTTCGTATTTCTCGCTCGTTTGTTAGTATCTTTGAGATTAAATCTCGAAGATATACAGCACTCGCTTTGAAAAATATTAAAGCAAGCTTTATATTTCTCGCTCGTTTGTTATTATCTTTGCTGTGGACAGCGAACATACACTGCACTCGCTTTGAAAAATATTGAAGCGAGCTTCATATTTCTCGCTCGTTTGTTAGTATCTTTGTCGGTAAGTAAATAATAGAAATTACTATGGGTTTGATTTTGGATAAACTGAAGTCCGTTTGGCAGTGGGTTGTAGGGCACAAGTATCTTTTTGTTACCATTGTATTCCTTTTCATAATCATTGTCATTGATGACAACAATATGATAAGCCATATAAGGAACAATGCGGTCATCGCCGAATTGAACGAGGAGATACGTGCGATGGAGGCCGATTCGGCCGAGGTGCAGGCGAAACTGAAACTGTATACCGATGGCGACCTTTCTGTCATTGAGGATGTCGCGCGCGAACAGGGATTGATAAAGGAGAATGAAGATATATATATAATAAAGGAGTGAAACGTTTATTTCTTTTTTTGAATTATGTCGGCGCTTTTGCGCTGCTGGCAGGGTTGGCAATGCGTATGTTGCTGCCAGCCTATTATGCCATTGTGTATATGTGTGGTGCGGTGCTCTTTGCGGTGACACAGTTTATTCTGCGTCCGCGCCACGAGGGCTTGGTAATGCGCCGTCTTGTAGCGCAGCAGCAACTTGCCGGGCTGCTTTTTGTAGGTGCAGGTGTGCTCATGTTTACACACTACAGTAACGAGTGGATTCTGATACTGCTGTGTGCAACGATAATGGAGGTATATACGGTCTTCCGCCTGTCGCACGAGGAGGGAAAGCTTGATAAACAGAAGAAGTGACGTACAGTCCGTCACTTCTTCTATTTTATCTCAGTCTCACAACGTCGCCCACTTTCAATGTGGTGTAGCTCACGTATTGCGGGTTCATCTTGTAAAGCGCCTTGAGTTTTATTCCATAGATTTGGGATATCCTGTAGAGGCTCTCTCCGCTCTTTGTGGTGTGGAAGTCGTGTCCCCGGACAGCCTTCTTGTTCTTGCTCTTGAGGTATACGATATCGCCCTCCTTGAATATGTACTCCTTGTAGAGTTCGTTGTATTTACGTATCTTGCGCTTTGAGATTCCTGTTTGTCGTGATAGGCTTGCATATGTGTCGCCGTCATCGGCAATTACGTATGGTAGCCCATTGGCCAACAGAATCTCCTTGGACCCGCTTGCAATGCTGTTCTCTTTTACGTTCTCTTTTCTCTGCTCTTTCCTGGCATCGGCAACCGTGTAGTTGTCATATCTGTGCAGCCCGTAACGCTCTATTATGCTTATAAGCTTCTTGTCATACTCGCGGTCCTCGGCATAGTAGGCATTCTTCAGCCCTCTTGCCCATCCTTTGTAGTCGGTGCGGTCGAGCTTGAATAGTGCGCTGTACCGGCTGTTGCCGACAAGGAAGAGCGAGTGGTCCTCGTATGACTTCTCGGCGCTGTTGTAGACACGGAACTTGTGCCAGTTGCCATTGTCGAGATGCGAGTATGTTCTTCCGTTCCATCGGCTGTCGGCTTTTATGCCGAAATGGTTATTTGCCTCCGTTGCAAGTTCGCTTTTTCCGGCTCCGCTTTCAAGCAATCCTTGTGCCAGTGTTATGCTTGCGGGGATTCCATGCCTTGTCATCTGTTCCACGGCAATGGCCGAGTATTGCAACACATATCTCTCACTGTCATTCAACGGCTTCTCTTGCGCCCGGGTGGGGCTGCCGCATGTCAATATCAGCGCTATAACTGACAGTAGCTTGTATATTTTTTTCATCTTATATAAATTTCTATTATGGCACAAAATAAGTGAATAAATTGTTTTTGCGCAATATTTGGGCTAAATTCGCACAAATAAATTGCGTTGGAATTGTTTTATTGACAATAAAACGCAGTTTTTCTTTAAATGTAAAGCATATGAAAGAGATGGTATTGAATACAGTGGTCAAGGTGTGTTCGTATGATGAGCTGATGCCTGCCGACAGGGAGATAGTGGATGCTGCGCGCGCAGCAACAGCCAACAGCTATGCAGTCTATTCCAATTTCAATGTGGGGGCGGCGGTGCGTCTTGCCGACGGCACTGTGGTGTCCGGCACAAACCAGGAGAATGCGGCCTATCCGTCGGGCCTTTGCGCCGAGCGAACAACGCTCTTCTGGGCAAACTCGCAATACCCCACACAGGCGGTCGAGGTGCTTGCCATTGCAGCACGTACTGCGCAGGGCGAGCTTGAGAAACCAATCCCCCCTTGTGGTGCATGCCGTCAGGTAATCCTTGAGACAGAGAAACGTTTCAACAAGGCAATGCGTATAATTCTCTATGGTGCCAAGGAATGTTATATTATTGAGGATGGTGTGAAGGCATTGTTGCCGCTCTCCTTTGATGCCGCTTTTCTTGAATAAACAGCTTTTGCAATAATGAAAAAGATAATGTTCGTGTGTCATGGGAACATATGCCGTTCTCCAATGGCAGAGTTTGTGATGAAGTCGCTTGCCGCAAAAAAAGGTGTTGAACTGCATGTTGAATCGTCGGCCACCAGCCGCGAGGAGATTGGCAACTCAATATATCCGCCCGCAGCCTACACGCTCTCGTTGCATGACATAGAGAGTGATGGTCACCGTGCTCGCCAGTTTACCGTTGATGACTACAACGCTTTTGACATGGTTGTTGTGATGGAGGATTATAACAGGCGAAACCTGTTGCGTCTCATTGGGTGCGACTGCGAGGGCAAGGTGTGGAAACTGCTCGATTTCGTAGCCGACGAGCCACAGCCATTTAATGGTGCCGATATTTCGGACCCGTGGTATCACGGCAATTTCGACAAGACATACAAGGAGATTGAGCAAGGTTGCAGGGGGCTGTTGAAGTATTTGGGATATTAATATGCGGACAGTTGCCGACGACAAGGTCATAATGGGTATAGACCCCGGAACCAACATCATGGGATATGCCTTCATTGGCGTGAACGGAAACCGTGCACGCCTCATTACCATGGGTGTTATCGACATGCGCAAGTGCAAGGATATGTACATGAAACTCGGCGAAATCTTTACAAGGGTGCAGGGGCTCATTGCCTCGTTCCTGCCCGACGAACTTGCCATTGAAGCACCGTTCTTTGGAAAGAATGTACAGAGTATGCTCAAACTGGGTAGGGCACAGGGCGTTGCAATTGCGGCGGCCATAAGCCGCCAGGTGCCCATTCATGAGTATGCCCCGCTAAAGATTAAGATGGCCATCACCGGCAACGGTTCGGCCTCCAAAGAGCAGGTGGCCGACATGCTGCGCCGCATGCTCAACATATCGAGTGACGAGATGCCGCAGTTCATGGATGCTACCGATGCGCTTGGCGCGGCATTCTGCCATTACCTGCAGAACGGCAAGCCGGTTAGCGAGAAGAAGTACTCCTCCTGGGCCGATTTCGTAAACAAGAACCCCGACAAAGTGAAGTGAATCACCTGTCGGGGTTTCTGTTTGGGAACTTAAAGGTGATCACCTTTAAGCTTTAATCGCACTTCGTGCGCTTGAAGCTCGGCTGCACTCGCAGTAAAATGCTAAAGCGAGCTTTAACCGCACTATGTGCGCTTGAACCCGCTCACGCTCGGCATAGCACCAAGTAAACTTGTGCTCTGCGCTCGCTTACTCGCGGCTTTGCATTTTGCTCGTTTGCACGAGCTTTCACCTTGTCATTTGAACTGCGCAATCATCTGCAGCGCGGTTACAGCACACTCGTCTCCTTTGTTGCCAAGGCGGCCGCCACTGCGCTCCTGCGCCTGTTGCAGGTTGTTGGTGGTTATGAGACCAAAAATCACAGGAGTATTATAATCTACATTCAGCTTCGATAGTCCGGCTGTCACGCCTTCGCATATGTAGTCGAAGTGGGGTGTGTCGCCTCTGATTACACATCCGATGGCAATCACGGCATCGTATTTATTGCTCTTTACCATTTGCGATGCACCGAAAATGAGCTCGAAGCTGCCCGGAACACTCGCCAGTTCAATGTCGCTCTCCTCCACACCGTTGTCAATCAGTGTCTTTACTGCGCCATCGCGCAAAGCGTATGTAATCTCATCATTCCACTCGGCATATACAATACCTATTTTGTAGCCTTTGCCGTTTGCAACCTTTGCCGGGTCATAGGACGATAGATTCTTAAGTTCTGTAGCCATATCAATTATAGTTATTAAAAAAGGCTGTCCCGTTTTATTGCGACAGCCTTCTGGTTATTTCTGTGGGAATTTGTTACTTGGCAGCGTTGATTTTAATCTCGGCCTCGTTTGCAACAGGTGAAGCAGGGAACTCGTCCTTGATTCTGTTGTAGAGTTTCAAAGCCTCGGCAGTGTTGCCCTGTGCCTCGTACATGGCAGCGGCGTCTCTCAAACAAGCCGGTGTAACAGCAATGTTGTTTGCCAATGTGGCAGCCTCAAGAATAAGCTCAAGAGCCTTCTTCTGGTCGCCGGTCTGTGAATAGCAGTTACCGAGAGTGTGCTTTGTCTTTGCTGCAACGATGTTGTCCTCGCCCTCGTACTTGCTGAGGTACTTGATAGCCTCCTCATACTGCTCCTGCTGTGCATAGGCGATACCTGCATAGAGATTTGCCTTGTTTGCAGCGGTTGTGCCGTCAAATTTCTCAATGATTTCGAGAAGACCCATGTTGAAACCGTCACCATTCAGTGCAGTCTCAAAATCGCCCTCGAGAACCTTGTACTCAATGTTGGCGATAGCCTGGTTGGCCTCGCTGTTCTCGTTGCTCTTTGGTGAGAAAACACCGAAAGCGTTGAGGGCTGCCACAACAATGATGGCCGCAATCACTCCAATGAATGCCTTCTTGTTCTTCAATACAAACTCTTCTGCTTTGCCCAGAGCCTCATCCGGTGCAATGGGTGTGTCGTTTTTCTTGCTCATAGTATTTAATTATTTTATTTTGTTTTCTTTAGAGAATGCCCTGTAAGCGCAATATCAGAGCGCAAAAATAAACAAAATATCGTTAGGTTGAAAATTATATGGCTATTTTTTGCTTTCAAACGGATTTATATTCTCTGTTTTGTCCTATCTTTTTGTCCGGTTGTGAATATGAAGCGACTTTCTCAATAGAATATCAAAGTAAACTTGTATATTTGCAATGTAAAATATAAGGTCGGGGCATCCCTGATGTGTAAATATGGAACTGCGTAATATATCGTTACTCAACTACAGGAACCTGCAGGAGGTGGACATTGAGTTCTCCCCCGGAATCAACTGTTTCATTGGCAGCAATGGAATGGGCAAGACAAACTTGCTGGATGCTGTCTACTATCTCTCCTTCTGCAAGAGCGCAGTGAATGCTTCCGATTCGACGAATATATTGCACGATGCGCCATTCTTTATGTTGCAGGGACGTTACCGAAGCGGAAGCGGCATAGGGAGCGAGGTGTCGTGTGGCCTGAAGCGTGGCGAGAAGAAGCTGTTCCGCAAGGATGGCAAGCTGTACGAGCGCCTGTCGGACCACATCGGTACGGTGCCGCTTGTGATGGTGTCGCCTGCCGATAACGAACTCATTGCCGGCGGCAGCGAGGAGCGCCGCCGTTTCATGGATGTCGTAATCTCGCAGTATGACAAGGAGTATCTGCAGTCGCTCATACGTTACAACCGTGCCCTGCAGCAGCGTAATGCCTTGTTGCGCGGCGAGCGTGAGCCCGATGCCGATATGCTCTCGCTAATTGAGGAGATGATGACCGAGGAGGCGCTTTTCATAAACAGATGCCGCAAAGGGTTCATCGATGAGCTTGTGCCGATATTTACCGCATACCACAATTCCATAACCGGGGGCAATGAACCGGTGTCGTTGAGCTACCGTTCGCACCTTAACGAGAACAGTCTGCTTGAGTTGCTGAGTGCCTCAAGAGCTGACGACCGCCGTCTTGGCCACACCTCAAAGGGTGTGCACCGCGATGAACTGGTGATGCAGCTTGGCGGCTACCCGCTAAGGCGCGAGGGCTCGCAGGGACAGAACAAGACGTTCCTGGTGGCTTTGAAACTGGCGCAGTATGACTTCCTGCGCACAAAGGGCGGCGAGATGCCGTTGCTGTTGCTCGATGATATATTCGACAAACTCGACAGCCGCAGGGTGGAGCGTATAGTCTCTCTTGTTGCGGGCGAGGGCTTCGGGCAGATATTCATTACCGATGTCAACCGCGAGCATATCGATGGAATACTTGAGCAGATAGACGGGGAATACCGCTTGTTTGAAGTTGAAAGCGGCTGTGTAAAGATGCTGAAAGAGAAGAATATATGAAACGTGGAGAGACTAAATCAATAGCAGAACTGGTGAGGGTGATGTGCCGCGAAGAGGGGCTTGAGACACCGCTCAACGAGTATCGTCTAATAAATGCCTGGTCGCAGGTGCTTGGCCCGGCCGTGCAGTCATATACAAAGGACCTGAGGATATACAACCAGGTGCTCTTTGTTACATTGACATCGTCGGTGTTGCGCCAGGAGCTGCTGATGAACCGCAAGGCTCTTGTGCACAAGCTCAACGAGCACGTGAAGGCACAGGTGATTACTGATATTGTGCTAAGGTGAACATATAACCCTTTTTATGGTTTATAATTTGGGTATAAGCGTCACTGTTTTTTTAAAGGAATATAACTGAAAAATATAATTTATGCAGAATTCAAATGTTAAGACAAGGCTCATTGTGTTGAGCTTTTTGCAGTTTGCGGTTTGGGGTGCCTACCTCACATCAATGGGACGTTATCTTGGTAATGCCGGTATGGGCAGTGACATTGGCTGGTTCTACTCGGTGCAGGGAATTGTCTCAATCTTCATGCCGGCTCTCATTGGTATCATTGCCGACCGTTGGGTGCCTGCCCAGCGCATGCTCTCTTTCTGTCACGCTGTAGCGGCGGTGTTTATGGGTATCACCGGCTACATTGGAATGACAAAGGGAAGCGAGGTGGTGTTTGGTGACCTATTCTGGACCTACACCATAAGTGTTGCATTCTATATGCCCACGCTGGCGCTCTCCAATTCGGTATCTTACTCCGTGCTCAACCAGGCCGGGCTCGACACAGTGAAGGCATTCCCTCCAATCCGCGTGTTCGGAACTGTGGGCTTCATAGTTTCAATGTGGATTGTTGACCTCACAGGCTTCCAGAACGACTATTCGCAGTTCTTTGCATCGGCCGTGTGGGGTGTGCTGCTTGCTGCATACTCATTGACATTGCCGAACTGTCCTGTTGACAAGAGCGCCGAGAAAAAATCCCTTGCATCGGCCTTCGGCCTCGATGCATTCAAGCTTTTCGGTCAGCGCAGAATGGCGCTTTTCTTCATCTTCTCGATGCTGCTTGGTGCGGCACTGCAGGTGTCGAACGGATATGCGAATATGTTCATCAGCGGCTTTGGCGGGATAGAGAAGTATGCCGGCACGTTTGCTGTGGAGCACACGAATATGCTAATCTCGCTGTCACAGATATCGGAGACTCTCTGCATCCTGCTCATTCCGTTCTTCCTCAGAAAGTTCGGCATAAAGATTGTGATGCTCATTGCAATGCTTGGCTGGGTGTTCCGCTTCGGCTTCTTTGCGATGGGTGACCCTGCAATGCCGGGTGTGCTCCTGTTTGTGCTTTCAATGATTGTGTATGGCGTGGCATTCGACTTCTTCAACGTGTCGGGTTCGCTTTTTGTGGACAAGGAGACTCCCGAGAACATGCGTTCAAGCGCGCAGGGACTCTTCATGCTCATGACAAACGGTCTTGGTGCCTCAATAGGTGTCATTGCAGCACAGGAGGTGGTTAACCACTTTACAGCGAACCAGACAAACTTTGCGGGATGGACATCGGCATGGTACATCTTCGCGGGCTATGCACTGGTAATTGCGGTGCTGTTTGCCGTGGTTTTCAAGGAGAAGAAGGCAAATAACGCTTGATGCAATATGGTAGAGCTTGTTGTTACCGACATAATGTCCAAGGTTAGCGACCATCGCGCCCATGTGCTTCTGCTTGGCGAGAAGGATGGCCTGCGCCGCATAATTGTCTCTTTGGGCTTCCTTGAGGCGCAGGCAATCGCCTTCGTCCTGCGCGGCATAAAGGCCGACCGCCCATTGACGCACGATCTTTTTGGCGGTGTGGCCGAGGCTTTCGGTATCGAACTGCAGCATGTCCTCATCGACAGGATTGAGGACGGCACTTTTTGTGCAAGGCTGTGTTATCGCCAAGGCGAGGTGGAGTGCAGTATCGACGCGCGCACGAGCGATGCTGTTGCCATTGCACTGCGTGCCGGAGCACCTATATATATTGAGGACGAACTGCTCAATCGCATGTGTGTGCGTGACGAGCAGAACGGTGCATTCTCCATCCCCATTACAGCTGCCGATGAGGCCACCCTGCGCGTTGCAATGGAGAATGCCGTGAAGGTGGAAAACTATGAGCTCGCACACAAGTTGAAGGAGGAAATTGAATCCCGCCATGTGACACAGAGCGGCATGCCGCAAGATAATTGAACACAGACAAACAGTATGGCACTTTTTTATGTACCCGATATTGCAAGGACGTGGGAACTCTCCGACGAGGAGGCTGCCCACGCTCTGCGTGTTCTGCGTCTTACCGTGGGCGCGGAACTTGAGATAACAGACGGTAAGGGGAATCTCTACAGGACGGCAATTGCCTCTATTGCGGGCAAACATTGCTATGTTGAGCCCTGTGCTCCGCTTGAGAAACCCAAGAACTGGCGCGGCAATGTGCATATAGCCATTGCGCCCACAAAGAACATGGACCGCATAGAGTGGTTTGCCGAGAAGGCTACGGAGATTGGGCTTGATGCCATCACGTTCCTCAACTGCCGTTTCTCGGAACGCAAGGTTATAAAGCCCGAACGTGTGGAACGCATTGTGGTGTCGGCAATGAAACAGTCTCTCAAATACAGCAAGCCTGTGGTTAGTGAGATGGTCGATTTCAAGAAATTCATTGCCGCAGAGCGTCCCGGTGCAAAATATATTGCCCATTGCTATGATAGCGAGAGAGTGCTTTTGAAAGATGTGCTTGCCGAGGGTGAGGATGCAACGGTGCTCATTGGTCCCGAGGGTGATTTCAGCCCCGAGGAGGTGCAGCTTGCCGTGAAGGCGGGCTACAGGCCTGTGAGCCTTGGCAGTTCGCGCCTGCGCACCGAGACTGCGGCCCTGGTGGCATGCCACACCTTTATATTGAAGAATGAGATATGACACAGCGCTACTTCATCTTCTTTTCATACGATGGCGCGGCCTACCATGGTTGGCAGGTGCAACCCAATGCAATAACAGTGCAACAGGTGCTCGAAGAGGCATTGGCAACCCTGTTGCGTGTGCCTGTGCCTCTTGTGGGTGCAGGACGAACCGATACGGGCGTGAATGCCGAGTGCATGGTGGCGCATGCCAATCTGCCGTCGGGTGTTGACATTGCGCAGCTCATATACAAATTGAACAAGATTCTGCCGCCCGACATTGCCGTGAGCGACATTAAGCGCGTGCGCGACGATGCCCATGCGCGTTTCGATGCCATATCGCGCCGATACCGCTACCGCGTGGTGACGGCAAAGTCTCCCTTTGCCCGCCGTTATGCTCTGCGCGTTATGCCCGGGATTGATTTCGATGCTATGAACCGTGCGGCCGAGTTGCTGTACGACTATACCGATTTTACAAGCTTCAGCAAGCTGCATACCGATGTGAAGACAAACAACTGCAAGGTGACATATGCGGCATGGCGCAATGTGGGCGCTAACGAGTGGGTCTTTGAGATTGAGGCCGACCGTTTCCTGCGCAACATGGTGCGTGCAATTGTTGGTACGCTGTTGCTTGTGGGACGCGGCAAGATTACAATCGCCGGGTTCCGCGATGTCATTGAGAACAAGGCGCGTGGCGAGGCGGGTGATTCGGCTATGGGCGAGGCGCTTTTCCTTGTCAATGTTGAATATCCAAAGGAGATTTATCTGTGATGTGGGCGTTGCTTGCTTTCATGTCGGCTGCGCTGCTTGGCTGCTACGATTTTTTCAAGAAGGTCTCTTTGAAGGATAACTCCGTCCTTGCGGTGCTTTTCCTGAATACGCTTTTCTCCTCTCTGCTTTTTGCACCGTTCATATTATTGTCACGCGCGGGTGTAATAACATCGGGGCAGCTGTATGTGCCTCCAATAGAGGCAAGGATACACCTGCTGCTGGTGCTGAAGGCTGTTATAGTGCTCTCGTCGTGGCTTTGTGGCTACATAGGAATAAAGCATCTGCCTATAACCATTGTATCCCCGATACAGTCCACGCGTCCGGTGCTGGTGCTGCTTGGTGCGTTGTTCCTGTTTGGAGAGTCATTGAATGCATATCAATGGATTGGTGTACTCATAGCCATAGTGTCTGTCTTTCTGCTAAGCCGCAGTGGAAAGCGCGAAGGTATTGACTTTGCTGCTGACCGTTGGGTGGCATTCGTGGCCTTGGCGGCGCTGTTCGGTGCGGTGAGTGCTCTGTATGACAAGTTCCTGATGCGCTCCATTGAACCTATAGTGGTGCAGTCGTGGTTCAATATTTACCAGTGCGTGCTGATGGGGCTCATTATAACGGTTATGAATGCCGTAAATCCCGTGCAGCGTGGTCGCAAGTTCTTTTGGCGCTGGTCGATACCTTTGATTTCGCTCTTTCTTGGCATGGCCGATTTCTGTTATTTCACAGCTCTGGCCCAGGATGGTGCACTGATTGCCGTGGTGTCAATGATTAGGCGGGGCAGTGTGGTGGTTTCGTTTGCCTTTGGTGCTTTGCTGTTGCACGAAAAGAACCTCAAGAGCAAAGCAGTTGATGTGTTGTTGATACTGGTTGGATTATTTTTCCTATATTTGGGCTCAAGATGAAAAAGTTACTTTTTATAATTATATTGTTGTGTGGTGCAGTGTCGCACATACGTGGCCAGGAGATGCGTACCATATTCCTGGAGGCATCCGACAGCATTTTTCCGCTGCTCTCCGGGAGCTACCGTGCCGATTTGGTTGACTATGTGGATGCCGGAATGACGGCTCGCGTTACAAACAGCCTCGATGGCAGCAGTACGCTGGAGGAGCTTGCTCCCGATTATATGAGGCTTGCCGTGACGGCATCGTCTACAATGCAGTTGAAACTGTTGCCGTTACAGGGTGACACGATAATATGTATGGTAAAGAGTGTAAAGGCCGAGGCTGCCGACAGCCGCATATACTTCTATGACAAGGAGTGGAATGCGCTTGATGGAAGCGCTATGTTCGTCTATCCGTCAATAAATGATTTCTTTGCTTCGGCCGCCGATGCCGCTGCATGGAGCGATGCGTGTGACATATATCTTGTTTCTCTTGCGCTCTCTGCCGGTGACAATACTCTTGTTGCCGAGTATACAATGCCAGCGTACATGAATGTGGATGATGCCGCAAAGGTGAAACCGCTGTTGCGCAAACTGGTATACCGCTGGAGCGGTGGGCGCTTCGTCATCGACTGATGCGCACTGTGTCGATGCTCATTTCTCTGATATCTCCTTTATTGTGCTTGTCGAAGAGTGAACGGCAGTCGTTTATGAACAGCTGTCTCTTCTGTTCGGCATACTCCCAGCCGTCTATTTCGGTTGTGGCTGCGGGGTATATGGTGAAGTCGCGTTTACCGTCCTCGCTCTTTGGTGCTATCCATGTGAGCAGGTAATGCACATTGCGCGGGCGTGTGTAATTGAGTATCTTCATCAACTTCATTGCTATCATCATGCCGCCGTCGGTGCGGCGCAGTGACATGTTGGACACAAGGTTGCCGGTGGAGTAGGCAACTACGTTCCTGTCGGGGGTTGTGGACGATTCGCGTATCTCAAGCGGTTGCACAACGTGCGGGTGGTTGCCTATTATGTGGTCCACTCCCTGCTCTATGAGCCAGTCGCCAAGTTCTTTTACACGTTGCGGTGGCAGGCTCACATACTCGTCGCCCCAATGCATGCAGGCAATGATGGCATCGGCCCTTTTTTCTCTCGCACTCTGTATGTCGCGGGCTATTGTCTCTTTGTCGATAAGGTTTACAACCATGGGCGAGGGGATTTCTCTGCCGTTGGTGCTGTATGTATAGTTGAGTATTGCAACGCGCACGCCTTTCTCCTCAACGATGAGCGGGTATCTCTCTTCGCGCTCCTTTGCGTTGCGGTACACGCCGCAGTGTGCTATCTGCAGGCTGTCGAGCATGTCGAGTGTGTGCAATGCGCCGCGCTTGCCCTTGTCCATGCAGTGGTTGTTGGCAAAGAGCAGGACCTTGAACCCGGCATCTTTCACGGCAAAGAGGAAACTGTCCGGCGCGCAGAATGACGGGTAGCCGCTGTAGCCGCTTTTCCCTATGGTTGTCTCAAGGTTGGCAACAGATATGTCGGCGCTACGGACAAACTCCTTTATATGACGGAAACAGTAGGAAAAACTGTACTCTCCGTTGCTTTGTCTTGCCATCTTCAACTGCGCTTCGTGCTGCATGATGTCGCCGGCAAATAGTAGGTCGACCTGCTGTATGGGTGTAGTGAAGATTTGCGCCACCGTCATACCCGGTAGCGCAAATATAAGAATTGTCAGTAAAAAAGTCCTGAGTACCTGTCTCATTTGTAGATTTCGCGTTTGCCGGCAAGCAGGGTGTTTCTCATCAGCGACACTATTGTCATGGGGCCTACACCGCCGGGAACAGGGGTTATGAACGAGCATTTTGGGGCAACGTTCTCAAAGTCGACGTCACCGCACAGACGGAATCCGCTCTTGCGTGTTGCATCGGGGACGCGTGTTGTGCCCACATCAATGACTACTGCGCCTTCTTTCACCATGTCGGCCTTGAGGAAATGGGGCTGTCCCAATGCAGCAATTATGATATCGGCCTGTCGGCACTCCTCGGCAATGTTCTGCGTGTGGCTGTGGCATACAGTAACGGTTGCATCGCCGGGCAGGCTCTTCTGCATCATGAGGCTTGCCATTGGCTTGCCTACGATATTGCTGCGTCCAAGCACCACACATTTCTTGCCTTTGGTGTCAATATTGTATCGGCGCAGAAGCTCCATTATGCCGTTGGGCGTTGCCGAGAGAAAGCACGGGAGTCCTATTGACAGGCGGCCTACGTTTACCGGGTGGAAACCGTCGACATCCTTGCGGTAGTCGATGGCCTCTGTTATCTTCTGCTCGTCTATGTGCCTGGGCAGCGGCAACTGCACGATGAAACCGTCGACATCGGGGTCATTGTTCAGTTCATCGACCTTTGCAAGCAGATCCTCCTCGGTGATGTCGGCCTCATAGCGTATGAGTGTGGAGGTGAAACCGCACTCCTCGCAGGCTTTGACCTTGGCGGCAACGTATGTTTCGCTGCCACCGTCGTGTCCCACAAGGATTGCTGCAAGGTGTGGACGCTTGCCGCCGCTTGAAAGGATGTTATCGACTTCGGTTGCAATCTCTCTCTTGATTTGTGCTGCTACAGCCTTGCCGTCAATCAGTTGCATAGGATTTGTTGTTAAGGTGCATGAATGGGTAGCGTGGTCTCTCCACGCTACTTTTTAGAATTTCAGTCTTGGCATCATATTGCCCATTTTGCCGCCGGCAACGCTCTTCATTGTCTTGCGTATCTGCTCGAACTGCTTCATGAGACGGTTGACCTCCTGTATTGTGGTACCGCTACCGCGGGCAATGCGCTCTTTACGTGGCTGGTTGATGATGTCGGGGTTGGCACGCTCTTTGGGTGTCATGGACTGGATGATGGCTTCCACGCTCTTGAAGGCATTGTCGTCGATGTCAAGGTCCTTCACCGCTTTGCCCACACCGGGTATCATGGCCATAAGGTCCTTGATGTTGCCCATCTTCTTTATCTGCTGGATTTGTGTGAGGAAGTCGTTGAAATCGAACTGGTTGCGTGCAAGCTTGCGTTGGAGTTTCTTTGCCTCCTCCTCGTCGAACTGCTCCTGTGCGCGCTCAACAAGTGATACCACGTCGCCCATGCCAAGGATGCGGTCGGCCATACGGTTGGGGTGGAACTGGTCGATAGCCTCCATCTTCTCGCCTGTACCGATGAACTTGATGGGTTTTGTCACCACTGTGCGTATTGAGAGTGCTGCACCACCGCGTGTGTCGCCGTCGAGTTTGGTGAGGATTACACCGGTGAAGTCCAGGCGGTCATTGAACTCCTTGGCGGTGTTCACGGCATCCTGTCCGGTCATTGAATCCACCACAAAGAGTGTCTCGGTGGGGTTTACGGCCTCTTTGATGGCTGCAATCTCGTTCATCATGGCCTCGTCGACAGCCAATCGGCCGGCGGTATCTATGATGACAAGGTTGTAGCTCTTTGCCTTTGCTTCCTTGATGGCGTTGAGTGCAATCTGTACAGGGTCCTTGCTGTCAGGCTCGCTATAAACGGGTACACCTATTGTCTCGCCAAGGACCTTGAGCTGGTCAATGGCTGCGGGACGGTATACGTCGCAGGCTACCAGCAACGGGTTACGGTTCTTCTTTTTCTTGAGGTAGTTGGCAAGTTTTGCCGAGAATGTGGTCTTACCGCTACCCTGAAGACCCGACATGAGTATGACGGCAGGATGTCCTTCGTAGTTGATTTCGGAGGTTTCGCCACCCATGAGGGCTGTAAGCTCGTCATGGACAATCTTTACCATCAGCTGGCTGGGGTGCAGTGATGTGAGCACGTTCTGGCCAATGGCCTTGTTCTTTACGGTGTCGGTAAAGGTCTTTGCTACTTTGTAGTTAACGTCGGCATCGAGCAGTGCCTTGCGCACGTCCTTCAATGTCTCGGCAACGTTGACCTCGGTTATACGACCCTCTCCCTTGAGTATTTTAAATGAGCGTTCAAGGCGCTCGCTAAGGTTTTCAAACATCTTTCAGTATATTTTTTTGTTAATCTCTATTTATGCTTATTATTCCTCCGGTTGCCGTGTCGAACAGCACTTTTGTGGTGTTGTTTTTGCCGAAGAGGCTCTTGGAGAGCAACTCGGTTATGCCGAACTGTGCAATTGGAATCTCTTTGTCCAAAAACGTTCTGGTGCGTGAATATACGGTAAAGCTTGCACGGCCGGGGATGTTGTACAATATTCCTTCGACCTTTGTCGGTTTCTTCTGTGTGGTTTCGTCTGTAACGGGCAGTGTCACAGTCTTCATGTCCTTGATGTTGTAATATATGGGCTCGCCGGCAAGGTTCTCCTTGTCGACCACACCCAGTTTCTGCGAGAAACGCAACATCACGGCTTTGGTGGTGTCGCGCACCTCGTTTGGTGCTATGTGATAGCTGTAGGTGTGATATATGGTGTCGGTACGTCCGGTGAAAAGCTCGGTGAGTGCCTTCTCCTGCTTGTCAAGTTCCTGCAGGAGCAGTGTGATGGCTGCGCCGTCGCTTGGCATGTTCTCGGCCTGGCCGCGTGTTATGGCAAGTTTGCTCTCGCGTATGGCATATATCTCCTTTGCCGTGAGCTCGGCCATCTTTGCCGTTGAGGTGGCGGTGAGCATCTCCTCGGTCATGTATTGCTGGGCATTGTTGCCGTTGTCTGTGCCTTGCTGCTTTTTCTCATTGATTGCACCCTGCTTGCCTGCTGCATTGGTGTTTATAGCACAGATGATGCCCTTGTCGTTGAGTAATATGTTGCTTGCAGTGCTGCTGCCGAGCCTTACTGTAAAGCCTTTGTCCTTGTTGGGCACTCCCTCGCTTGAACTTGTGATATCTGCTATCTCCCAACGGTTGCTTGCCTCAGCAATGACGTCCTTTATATGCAGGAACCTTTCGGCATAACTGTAGAATTCGCCCGGTGTGTGCGTGATGCATCTTGCCTCAACCGTGATGTTTATCCTTGTATCGGGCAGATGGTATGTAACCCCCTCGCTTGTACCGGGGAAGAATGAACTCAGGATTGTCTGTGCCATACCTGATGTTGCCAGAACCAAGATAAAAAGTGTAGTCAGTTTTTTCATCATACCTTCGGGTTATGTTCTGCTTGCGCGCAAAAAGTCTAATTTGTTGCGAAGATAGTAATTTGTTTTTAATTTTGCCTCTAAAAGATGGTGGAACTTATTTATAAGGTCCTTATTTCCTTTTTTGCATTAATTATATACCTGTTTCTTGCGGTTTTTCCGCAACTTTTTTTTACTTTTGCGTCTAATAATATAAACGCATGTCTGGTATGGCGACAATAAAGATACATGACAGGGAATTTGTAAAAACTATTCCTGCAGAAGAGATTGCGGCCCGTGTAAAGGGCGTGGCCGAAAGGATAAACAGGGACTATGCGGGCAAACGTCCTCTGCTGATAGGTGTGCTGAACGGTTGTTTTATGTTCGTGTCTGACCTTATGAAGAACCTTGAGATTGAGTGTGAGGTTTCGTTTGTGAAATTCTCCTCTTATCAGGGCGCAGAGACAACAGGTAATGTAAAGCAGTTGCTGGGTCTGTCGGAGTCAATAGAAGGTCGCGATGTGATTGTTGTGGAGGATATTGTGGACACGGGTCTCACAATGCACAAGATGCTGGAGACGTTGGTCGAGAAAAAGCCTGCATCGCTTGCTGTGGCATCGCTTTTCCTGAAACCTGCGCGTTTGCGTGTCCCGGTAGAGGTGAAGTATTCGGCATTTGAGATTCCCGACAGGTTTATTGTTGGATATGGTCTTGATTATGACGGCCTTGGCCGAAATCTTCCCGATGTGTACGATGTTAAAGAATAAAATATTATATTATGCTTAATATTGTTATTTTTGGTGCCCCGGGCAGTGGTAAGGGCACGCAGAGTGAGAGAATTGTTGAAAAGTATGGTTTGAGCCATATATCTACAGGTGAGGTGTTGCGTGCCGAGATTGCAGCCGGTACCGAACTCGGTAATACTGCGAAGGGTATCATTGACAATGGGTGTCTTATTCCGGACGAGTTGATGATAAGTATCCTTGCTTCAAAGCTCGATTCGTTGACATCGGGTAACGGTGTCATCTTTGACGGTTTCCCGCGTACAATTGCGCAGGCCGAGGCTTTGAAGGTTATGCTTAATGAGCGCGGACAGGATGTCGTTGCGATGATTGAGCTTGATGTGCCCGAGGATGAGCTTATGGCCCGTCTGTTGAAGCGCGGTCAGGAGACCGGTAGGGCAGATGACAATGAGGAGACTATAAAGAGACGTCTTGTCGTGTATAACGAACAGACATCCCCGTTGAAAGAGTGGTACAAGAACGACGGCAAGCACTGTTATATCAATGGTCTTGGCGAACTTGACCGCATTTTTGCCGATATTGTGGCTGCGATTGACTCAAAATTATAAGAATTGTCAAGGGTGTTCCTTTTTGGATTTTATAAAGCATAGTTGTCACTAAAGTGGCAACTATTGCTGTTAGTTGTTTAACAGCCCGTGAGGGTCTTGAACTTTTAAATTATGGCAGAATCAAATTTTATCGATTATGTGAAGATTGTGTGCCGCTCCGGCCGTGGTGGTCGCGGAATGGCGCATCTTCATCGTGCTAAATATATACCCAACGGCGGTCCCGACGGTGGTGACGGCGGCAAGGGAGGCGATATTATCCTTCGCGGTAACCGCAACTACTGGACATTGTTGCACCTTAAATATCAACGCCATATATTTGCCGGTAATGGTCAGAATGGCGGTATAAACAAGAGCACCGGTGCTGACGGTGAGAGCAAGATTGTGGATGTACCATGTGGTACTGTGGCATACAATGCCGAGACCGGCGAGTTTCTCTGCGATGTTATGGAGGACGGCCAGCTTGTCACTCTGCTCAAAGGTGGTCGTGGTGGCCTTGGTAATGTGCATTTTGCTACTCCTACGCGTCAGGCACCGCGTTTTGCACAGCCTGGTGAGCCCATGCAGGAGATGACGGTTACCTTGGAATTGAAACTGCTTGCCGATGTCGGTCTGGTAGGTTTCCCTAATGCGGGTAAATCAACGTTGCTCTCATCTGTCTCAGCAGCTAAGCCCAAGATTGCGAACTATCCCTTTACAACGCTTGAACCGAACCTTGGAATTGTCTCCTATCGCGATGGCAAGTCGTTTGTGATGGCCGATATCCCGGGTATCATAGAGGGTGCAAGTCAGGGTAGGGGTCTTGGACTTCGTTTCCTTCGTCACATTGAGCGCAACTCGTTGTTGCTGTTTATGGTTCCGGCCGATGCCGATGATATAAAGAAGGAGTATGAGGTGCTGCTAAACGAACTTGCTACGTTTAACCCGGAGATGCTCGACAAGCAGCGTGTGCTCGCGATTACAAAGTGTGACCTCATTGACGAGGAACTGAAGGTGATGCTTTCGGAGAATCTGCCCGAAGATGTTCCGCATGTGTTCATCTCTGCGCCTACAGGTGAGGGTGTGCAGGAGTTGAAGGATATTCTATGGACCGCGCTTAACAGTGAGGAGAATCGCCTGGCTGCAGTGAAGCGCGAGGAACTTGTGCATCGCAATTATGACCGCAAGATGCTTGCTGATGATTTTGCCGATTGGGAGGTTGATTTTGATGATGACGTGGTTGATGATGACGATGATTTCAATTATGAAGAGTTTGATTTTGAAGAAGAGTGATTGCAATTACCCCTTTATATGAAGACGGCCTCGGCCGTCTTTTTTTGTGTATGCGGAACTGCTTGGCGTGAGGCGTTGTATTTGTCCGGCTTTCTTATATAATAAGGTAATAAGTATTCTTGTCCTGTGAGTGTAGTGGGCTATGTGTGTGCTTTCCTTCTGCTTTTTGGTTGTAGATTTATACTTTTTTTGCGCCCGCTTACATATTTAACTTTATTTAACATTAAAAATAGTGCTTTTGAGGCCGTTTTGAGGGTACTTTTTATGCCAATCGGCATTTTTGGCGGTGTGGGTGTGCTAAAAAGCAGGCTTTTTCTTTTTTATTAGAAAAATAATTTTTACCTTTGCAGTCCAAAATGGACTATCGTGTTTTGATGGGTTCAGTTACGCAGAAATATTTAAAACAATATATAATAATTAAAAATTAAACAAAATGCCTACAATTCAGCAATTAGTTAGAAAAGGCAGAGAGGTTCTTGTAGAGAAGAGCAAGTCGCCCGCTCTCGACAGCTGTCCACAGCGTCGTGGTGTGTGCGTGCGTGTTTACACTACAACTCCAAAGAAGCCTAACTCTGCGATGAGAAAGGTTGCTCGTGTGCGTTTGACAAACCAGAAAGAGGTTAACTCTTACATCCCTGGTGAGGGTCACAACTTGCAGGAGCACTCAATCGTTTTGGTACGTGGTGGCCGTGTTAAGGACCTCCCTGGTGTACGTTATCACATCGTTCGTGGTACTCTTGATACCGCAGGTGTTGCTAACCGTACACAGCGTCGTTCAAAGTATGGTGCTAAGCGTCCTAAGGCTAAGAAGTAATTCCCGCCTTCAAGCGTAGCTGAGTGATCCCGGCTTGTAAAAAACGGGATATGACTCAAAAAAAAGACATATTTTTAATTTAGTTTTGGTTTGTTGGGAGTTATATAAGGTTGAGTAAATGTCTCGGTGGAGACGTTGAAGAATTTGCAATAACACAGCCACACAAAACATTAAATTTTCGCAAAAGAAAATGAGAAAAGCAAAACCAAAAAAGCGCGTGGTTCTTCCAGACCCCGTGTTCAATGATCAGATGGTTTCTAAGTTCGTTAACCACCTGATGTATGATGGAAAGAAAAACATTTCGTACACTATTTTCTATGGTGCTCTCGAGCTCGTTGGTAACAAGATGAAGAATGAGGAGAAGACTCCTCTCGAAATCTGGAAGCAGGCTCTTGAGAACATTACTCCAAAGGTTGAGGTTAAGTCACGTCGTATCGGTGGTGCAACATTCCAGGTTCCTACTGAAATCCGTGCAGACCGTAAGGAGTCAATCTCAATGAAGAATATGATTCTCTTCGCTCGCAAGCGCGGCGGCAAGTCTATGTCAGACAAGCTTTGCGCTGAGATTATGGACGCATACAACAACCAGGGTGGTGCTTTCAAGCGTAAGGAGGATATGCACCGTATGGCTGAGGCTAACCGTGCTTTTGCACATTTCCGTTTCTAATCCTAACAGCATAAGAAAATGGCAAACGATCTTCAATTTACCCGTAATATCGGTATTAGTGCTCACATCGATGCTGGTAAGACTACTACATCGGAGCGTATTTTGTTCTACACCGGTCTTTCACACAAGATTGGTGAGGTGCACGACGGTGCTGCTACCATGGACTGGATGGAGCAGGAGCAGGAGCGTGGTATTACAATTACCTCTGCTGCTACTACAACATTCTGGAACTGGAAGAACCAGCAGTACAAGTTCAATTTGATTGACACTCCGGGACACGTAGACTTTACCGCTGAGGTAGAGCGTTCACTCCGTGTACTTGACGGTGCTATTGCTGCTTTCTGTGCAGTAGGTGGCGTTGAGCCTCAGTCAGAGACTGTATGGCGTCAGGCTGACAAGTACAACGTTCCACGTATCGCTTACGTGAACAAGATGGACCGTTCAGGTGCTGATTACTTCTCTGTAATGCGTCAGATGAAGGAGATTCTTGGTGCAAACCCATGTCCTGTGACAATTCCTATCGGTTCTGAGGAGAAGTTCCTTGGTGTAGTCAACCTTATCACCATGAAGGCTCTCGTTTACAGAGAGGGTGCTTTGGATTACACTGTAGAGGAGATTCCTGCTGAGTTGGTTGACGAGGCTAACCAGTGGAGAGAGCACCTTCTTGAGAAGGCTGCCGACTTCGATGAGGAGTTGATGATGAAGGTTCTTGAGGATCCCGAGTCAATCACAGAGGAGGAGATTATCGCAGCTATCCGTAAGGGTACACTTGCGTTGGAGATTACTCCTATGACTTGCGGTTCTTCATTCAAGAACAAGGGTGTTCAGCCACTTCTTGACTTTGTGTGTGCATTCTTGCCTTCTCCACTCGATACTCCTGCCATTGAGGGTATGAATCCCAAGACAGACGAGATGGAGGCACGTACTCCTTCTGAGGATGACAAGACTTCGGCTCTCGTGTTCAAGATTGCTACAAACCCATTCGTTGGTCGTTTGATCTACGTTCGCGTTTACTCAGGTAAGCTCGAGTCTGGTTCATATATCTATGACAGCCGTTCGGGCCGCAAGGAGCGTATTTCTCGTATGTTCCAGATGCACTCTAACAAGCAGAATCCTGTAGAGGTTCTCGGTGCCGGTGATATCGGTGCTGTAATCGGTATGAAGGATGTACGTACAGGTGACACACTCTGCGCTGAGGAGGCTCCAATCGTGCTCGAGTCTATGACATTCCCCGATCCTGTGATTTCTATCGCAGTTGAGCCTAAGACTCAGAAGGACCTTGACAAGCTCGCTAACGGTCTTGCAAAGCTCGCCGAGGAGGATCCTACATTTACTGTAAGAACAGACGAGCAGTCAGGCCAGACAATTATCTCTGGTATGGGTGAGCTTCACCTTGAGATTATCATCGACCGTCTGAAGCGCGAGTTCAGCGTTGAGTGTAACCAGGGTCGTCCACAGGTTAGCTACAAGGAGGCTATAACAAGCACTGTTCAGGTTGACGAGACTTACAAGAAACAGACCGGTGGTAAGGGTAAGTATGCAAAGATCCTTGTATCGGTTGGTCCTGCAGATGAGGACTTCAAGGAGGGTAACCTTCAGTTCGTTAACGAGGTTAAGGGTGGTAACGTGCCTAAGGAGTTTATCCCATCGGTACAGAAGGGCTTCCAGACAGCTGTTAAGGCAGGTGTCCTCGCCGGCTACCCAATGGAGTCTTTGAAGGTTGTTCTTCTCGATGGTGGTTTCCACCCGGTCGATTCAGACCAGTTGTCATTCGAGGTATGTGCTATCCAGGCATACAAGAATGCATGTCAGAAGGCTAACCCTGTGCTCCTTGAGCCTGTGATGAAGCTTGAGGTTGTTACTCCCGAGGAGAGCATGGGTGATGTAATCGCCGACCTTAACAAGCGTCGTGGTCAGGTTGAGGGCTTCGAGACAAGCCGCACCGGTGCACGTATCGTTAAGGCAATGGTTCCGCTGTCTGAGATGTTCGGTTACGTGACTTCATTGCGTACCATCACTTCAGGTCGTGCTACATCTTCAATGACATACGATCACCACGAGCAGGTAAGTGCTTCTTTGACAAAGCAGATACTTGAGGAACTTCAGAAGTAAATAAATAAAGCCTGTCGGTTAGCGAATGACTCTTAACCGACAGGCAATTGTAAATTTTATATAAAACCATTTAAAGACAATGAGTCAGAAAATTAGAATCAAACTTAAATCTTACGATCACAACTTGGTTGACAAGTCAGCTGAGAAGATTGTGAAGACAGTAAAGGCAACAGGTGCTATCGTTAGCGGTCCAATTCCATTGCCTACACACAAGCGTATCTTCACCGTTAACCGTTCTACATTCGTTAACAAGAAGAGCCGCGAGCAGTTCCAGCTCTCTTCATTCAAGAGACTTATCGACATCTACAGCTCTACAGCTAAGACTGTTGACGCTCTTATGAAGCTTGAGTTGCCTTCAGGAGTTGAGGTTGAGATTAAGGTGTAATTTTAATGCGAATTATTAATTTTTTAAATTAAACTGAAATGCCAGGATTATTAGGAAAAAAAATCGGAATGATGTCCGTTTTCAGTGCCGATGGTAAGAATGTTCCATGCACTGTTATCGAAGCAGGTCCTTGTGCAGTTACACAGGTGAAGACAATCGAGAAGGATGGCTATGAGGCTGTTCAGGTTGGCTTCCAGGATCAGAAGGAGAGCCGTATCAGCGCTCCTCTTGCAGGCCACTTCAAGAAGGCCGGTGTAGCTCCCAAGCGCCACTTGGCCGAGTTCAAGGGTTTTGAGACAGAGCTCGCTTTGGGCGATGTTATCACAGTAGATCTCTTTGCTGATACCAACTACGTAAGCGTAACAGGTACTTCAAAGGGTAAGGGTTTCCAGGGTGTCGTTAAAAGACACAACTTTGGTGGTGTAGGTCAGGCTACTCACGGTCAGCACAACCGCGCTCGCAAGCCGGGTTCTATCGGTGCTTGTTCATACCCTGCAAAGGTATTCAAGGGTCTCCGAATGGGTGGTCAGATGGGTAACGTACGTGTTACTACACACAACCTCCAGGTGTTAAAGGTAATTCCTGAGCACAACCTTTTGGTTATCAAGGGTTCTGTTCCAGGTTACAATGGTTCAATCGTAATAATTGAAAAGTAATGGAAATCAGCGTATTAAACATAAATGGTGAGAATACCGGCAGAAAGGTTGTCTTGGATGAGTCAATCTTCGGCATCGAGCCCAACGAGCACGTTGTATACATGGCGGTAAGACAGTATCTTGCTGCTCAGCGTCAGGGTACTCACAAGTCAAAGGAGAGAAGCGAGATTTCAGGTTCTACACGTAAGCTCGGTCGTCAGAAGGGCGGCGGTGGCGCTCGTCGTGGTGACATCAACTCACCTCTGTTGGTTGGTGGTGCTCGCGTGTTCGGTCCTACTCCACGTGATTATAGCTTCAAATTGAACAAGAAGGTTAAGCAGCTCGCTCGCAAGTCGGCTCTTTCACAGAAGGCTATCGACGGTGCGATTGTAGTTGTTGAGGACTTCAACTTCGAGGCTCCAAGTACAAAAGCTTTTGTTAATGTGTTAAATAATCTTAAAGTTTCGGGTAAGAAACAGTTGTTCGTTTTGCCATCTAGCAATAAAGCAGTATATTTGTCAGCCAGAAATTTGAAGGGAACTCAGATGGCTATTGCTTCGGACATTAATACCTATGGTAT
>JAZOOF010000009.1:0-8603 GCA_045654885.1 Bacteroidaceae bacterium | reverse complement strand
TGCCAAGGGTTGCGACGATGAGATGATAAAGGATTTGAACAACCACTTCATCGGTGAGTGCACCGAGGTAGGTATGTACCTTGCAATGAGCCGCCAGGCCGACCGTGAGGGTTATCCCGAGATTGCCGAGGCTTTCAAGCGTTACGCATGGGAGGAGGCAGAGCACGCAGCCAAGTTCGCCGAGCTTTTGGGTGACTGCGTATGGGATACAAAGACAAATCTCGAGAAGCGCATGAATGCCGAGGCCGAGGCCAACAGCGACAAGTATCGCATTGCAAAGCGCGCCAAGGAACTGAACCTCGATGCAATCCACGATACAGTACACGAGATGGCAAAGGACGAGGCTCGTCACGGCAAGGGCTTTGAGGGCTTGTTCAACCGCTACTTCAAGTAATTTGCGATATAACTAAACGACTAAGGAAAAACTGTTAGAATCTATTATTGAAAAACAACTGAGAAGAAACCATAAATGTAATTGTTTTAGTAAGTGAATAGTGTTTAAATGTTGCGCGCCGGCTGTAGTGATACATCCGGCGCGTTTTTTATGAGCGATGGAACGGTGCACTCCATCTGCCACTGTCTGGTAATCAACAATTTACTTAAGGAATACGAAGTATACGGCAAGTACAAGGAATATTACTGCAACAAGGTGGTTCCACTGCAGGGTTTCTCCTTTGAAGAGTACCGATACTATTACACCGAATACCAGGCACGAGATTACTTCCTGAATTACCTTCAGCTGTACAAGTGAGAAGGGACCGCCGTTGATGTCGGATCCTATGCGGTTGGCGGGGATAAGGAATGAGTATTCAAGCAACGCCACACACCAGCTGATGAGCACGATTACAACGATTGATGTGTTGGGCGAGATGAGTTTCATCTCCTGGAGCTTGAGATTGCCATACCAGGCAAGAGTCATGAAGCTGTTCGATATGACGAGCAGCATAATTGTTAGCAGACTTTTTGACATTGTTGAATATTTTTACTGTTGTTTATTTTTTCTTTTCAATCTTTGGCGGCAACAGCGCCGGCTGTATGTTGCTCATTGCTCCCCATAGGTTATAGCGTGCCTCGGGGTTCAGCGATTCGAGGTGAGCCAACAGCTCCTTCATTGTCTTGCGGTGTGAGTCGTTCTCGTATGGACAATTCTTTATTTGTGGCGGGAACTTGCGTTCTGTAGCGTACTCGGTAACGTTGTTCTCGTTCACAAGGCATAGCGGACGTATGATGGTGATTGGGAATTTTTCCATGGTCATCACCGGTGCCATGGCGCTGAATGCTCCCTGGAATGTGATGTTCATCAGCATTGTCTCAATGAAGTCGTCCATGTTGTGTCCCAAGGCAATCTTGTTGCATCCCAACTCCTGGGCCAGGGTGAAGAGCGCCTTGCGGCGGTTCCATGAGCAGAGGAAACAGGGCGATTTGCGTGTGTCGGTCGACGCGTCGAATCCGCTCTCCACAATGTGTAACTCAACCCCAAGTGTGTCACAGAATGTACGCAGGAAAACCGGGTCGGTTTTGTAAGGTATATTTACCATTGTTACATGTGCTGCCACAATCTTTATCGATGGTTTGAATATGCGGCTTCTCTCGCTCATGAGTTCAAGCAGCGTGAGTGAGTCCTTGCCTCCCGACAGGGCAACGAGTATCTTGTCGCCGTCGTCGAACATGGCATAGTCCTTGGTGGCCTTGCTGAATTGCTTCTGTATCCTACGGTATATCTTCTGCTCTTGTGTGAATTTAGGCATCCTGGTGTTGTTTGCTTGATGTTGTGTGGTGAGGCTTGGAAGGGCTCTCATTTCCGGCCGCAAAATTAATGAAAAAGCGGCATTGGCGCAATTTCTCTCTTCTACTTTTCGCTGTAGGGTGCTTCGCTGCTCCTTTTTTTCTTAAATTATTTAAAAAATACCATTCTTTGGGGGGTGATTGTATCATTTTATATTTATATTTGCGGTAAAGCGTGAATATATACTGCATCCGCAGTGGGAAAACCGAAGCAAGTTTTGTGTTTCTCGCTCGTCTGTACGTGTATGAGGATTGTATTTTATATCAAATGACCTATGAAAAGAATCATAGCCATATATATATTGCTTTTGGCCTCGCTTGCTCCGCTCTTTGCCCAGAGCAGGGATGCGATGAAGAAGATGTTCGACGAGGGACGTTTTGAGGAGTCCAAGCCGTTGTTTGAGAAACTGCTGGCAAAGAACCCCAAGAACAGCGAGTACAACTATTGGTATGCGGCCTGTTGTATTGAAACGGGCGACACTGTCGATGTCGAGGAGATGCTTGAGTTTGCCGCATCACGCAATATCGTAAAGGCTTATTGGTATCTGGGATATTGGTACTCATTGCAGCAGGACTACTCTTTGGCATCGGAGAACTATGGCTACTTCATCGACGAGGCAAAGGACGACTCCTTGCGCAATGTTGCACAGCAGCGGATGAACATCTGCGACAGGCTCAACCGCATGGTGCGTAACAGCGAGATTGTCTGCTTTGTGGACAGCTTTGTGGTGGACAAGGAGGATTTTCTCTCGGTCTATACAATGGGTAGTGATGTGGGCCGTTTGGCCAGTTGTGCCGACTATTTCGGCGATGCCGCCCTGCCCGGATACCTGAACGAGACACAGCGCGGAATGGATATTTTCTTCTCCGACGAGAATGACGACGATGCCCCGTTGCTGAAACTCTACAGGCGCTCGAAGGTGGGCGACAGTTGGGGTAGTGTGCAACCAATTATGGGCTTTGATACAAAAGGCAACGACGACTATCCCTTTATGCTTGCCGACGGTATTACGCTCTATTTCGCCAGTGACGGCGAGGGCTCCATTGGCGGTTATGACATCTTTGTGTCGCGCATGGATACCGAGAGCGGTCGCTTCTTCCGCCCCGACAACGTGGGAATGCCTTTCAACTCCACAGCCAACGACTACATGATGGCTATAAACGAGGTTGCCAATCTGGGATGGTTTGTGAGCGACCGCAACCAGCCACAGGGCAAGGTGTGTGTCTATATCTTCATTCCCAATGTCGAGAAGAAGAGGGTGGATGTCGGTTCAATAGGCTATGCCCGTGCGCTTGAGATTGCAAATATCTCTTCAATAGCAGCTACGCAGACCGATGCCGATGCCGTGCGCCGTGCACATCAGCAGATGGCTATGCTGCTGTATGTCCGCGATACCACCGGCCACAATGGCGAGTTCCTTTTTGTGATAGACGACCTGCACGATTATAAATCGCTCGACGAATTCAGGAGTGCCGAGGCGCGTGAACTCTTTAGCGAGTGGCAGGAACGTGTTAAGCAGCACAACCGCGACATTGAGCAGCTTGCTGCGCATCGCGACGAGTATGCCCGTTCTTCGGCTGCTGCCAAGCAGAGCATGCGGCAGACTATCCTGCAGTTGGAGAGAAAGGTCGAGGAGGATGACCTGATGCTCAAGAGGATGGAGTACGAGGTGAGGCGCATTGAACAGGCCGCTCTTTATGGCAATGATAATTGAATGAAACAATAAATATTAATGTTATGGATATTTTGATAACTGCTCTGCTTGTGCTTTTTGCAACAGCAATGCTGGTGGCCGAGGTGGTGTTCATCCCCGGTTTCGGCTTCACCGGTACCCTTGGTGTGTTGTCTATGGTAGGCTCGGTGTTCTATGCCTTTATGCAGATTGGTACCCTTGCCGGTTGGATTACGCTGCTTGTATGTGTTCTCGTCTGCATTTCGCTCTTTCTGTGGGCATTGTACGGTAACTCCATCGACAGAATGGCGTTGAAGAAGAACATCGACTCAACCGTCAGCGACCAGGACATGTCGCTCTTCTCTGTCGGCGACCGTGGTGTCACACGCACCCGCCTTGCGCTCATTGGCGAGGCGCTCATAAACGGCAGGGTTGTCGAGGTAAAGTCCGAGGACGGCTTCATCGACGAGCGTGAGGAAGTGGAAATCATCCGCATCTCGGGCGACTCCATTTTTGTTGAGAAAGTAAACGATAGTAAATAATTTAAAACCGTTGAATTATGGAGACTAACTTCTATTTTATCTTTGGTGTCATAGTGGGCCTGATAATCTTTCTGGCTGTATTCTTCCACTATGTTCCTTTCATGCTTTGGCTGTCGGCCAAGGTGTCGGGTGTGCGTATTTCGCTATTGCAGCTCTTCCTCATGCGCATTCGTAACGTGCCCCCAAGCACAATTGTTCAGGCTATGATTGAGGCTCACAAAGCGGGCCTGGAGAATATTACACGCGACAGCCTCGAGGCTCACTACCTTGCAGGCGGTAACGTGGAGAGAGTGGTGCATGCGCTCGTGTCTGCATCAAAGGCTAGCATCGAGCTTACCTTCCAGATGGCAACAGCCATTGACCTTGCCGGTCGTGATGTGTTCGAGGCTGTGCAGATGTCCGTTAATCCCAAGGTTATCGATACACCACACGTCACAGCGGTGGCAAAGGACGGTATCCAGCTCATTGCCATTGCACGTGTAACGGTGCGTGCCAACATCAAGCGCCTTGTGGGTGGTGCCGGTGAGGATACCGTGCTTGCCCGTGTAGGCGAGGGTATCGTGTCGTCAATCGGTTCGGCCGAGAGCCACAAGGCTGTGCTTGAGAACCCCGATTCAATCTCGAAGCTCGTGCTCAAGAAGGGACTCGATGCCGGCACTGCGTTCGAGATTCTCTCAATCGATATTGCCGATATCGACATAGGCAAGAACATCGGTGCTGCATTGCAGATTGACCAGGCAAATGCCGACAAGAACATCGCTCAGGCCAAGGCCGAGGAGCGCCGTGCTATGGCCATCGCTCTTGAGCAGGAGAACAAGGCCCGCGCACAGGAGGCACGTGCCCACGTGATTGAAGCCGAGGCCGAGGTACCAAAGGCTATGGCCGAGGCATTCCGCACCGGTAATCTCGGTATAATGGACTATTATAGAATGAAAAATATTCAGGCCGACACCGCAATGCGCGACAACATTGCAAAGGATTGAGTTGTTGAATGTTTTGAAGACTATAAAATGAAATTGTTATGAAACGTTATTTCGCTCCTTCGGAGCTGCTCATTGAGCCAAACGGAGCAATCTACCATTTGGGTGTAAAGCCCGAACAGTTGGCCGACAAGGTTATCCTTGTTGGCGACCCCGGTCGTGTACCTTTGGTGGCATCATATTTCAGCCATCAGGAGTGCGACATACAGCACCGCGAGTTCCGCACCATCACCGGCACCTACAAGGGCAAGCGCATAACCGTTGTGTCAACAGGTATCGGTTGCGACAATGTGGATATTGTGGTAAATGAGATTGATGCGCTTGCAAACATCGACTTTGCCACACGTTACGAGAAGGACGAGCTTCGCAAGTTGCAGATGGTGCGCATAGGTACCTGTGGCGGTTTGCAGCCCCACACCCCCGTGGGCACATTCATCTGCTCGGCAAAGTCGGTGGGCTTCGACGGTCTGCTCAACTTCTATGCCGGACGCAACGAAGTGTGCGACCTCCCTATGGAGCGCGCCTTGCTCAACCACCTGGGATGGAGCGGCAACATGTGCCAGCCTGCGCCATACGTCATTGCAGCCGATAACGAGCTTGTTGAGCGCATTGCCAAGGACGACATGGTGCGTGGCGTGACAATTGCCTGTGGAGGTTTCTTCGGCCCCCAGGGACGCCGTTTGCGTGTGCCGCTTGCCGACCCTCACCAGAACGAGAAGGTGGAGTCTTTCCTCTACCAGGGACAGCAGATAACCAACTTCGAGATGGAGAGTTCGGCACTTGCCGGCCTTGCAGCCCTCATGGGACACCAGGCTGTCACCGTTTGCCTTGTAATCGCAAATCGCCGTGCAAAAGAGGCGAATGTCGACTACAACGAGAAAATGAAGGAGTTGATACAGACGGTGCTTGAACGCATCTGATATTGGAAATGATTGTAGGGGCAGACCGGTGTGTCTGCCCTTGCAATAAAAATAGGACAGTCACATGCTTTGCTTGTGACAACACGACTGAATGTCGCTGTATATATTATCATCCAGAACGCTCACTTGTCATCCTGAGCGTAGTCGAAGGATCTTGCAAGCCGCACTTGTAGGGGTAGACCGATGTGTCTGCCCTTGCAATGAAACAAAAGAACTCCTCCACTTTAAAAGGGGAGGTGCCCGCAGGGCGGAGGGGATAAAATTACAAATAAACAAACCTAAACCATGAACGACACAATATGCGCCTTGGCAACGCCGCAGGGCGGAGCAATAAGCATAGTAAGAATATCCGGCCCCAAAGCCATTGAATATACATCGCAAATCTTCACTCCACGCAAGGGATTGCCGCTGTCAGAGCGCAAGTCCCATACCGCCGTGTTTGGCGACGTGTGCGTCACCCAAGGCGAACTGCTCGACGAGGTGCTTGTAACCGTTATGCGCGCTCCCTGTACTTATACGGGCGAGGATGTTGTCGAAATCAGCTGTCATGCCTCGGCCTACATTACCCAGCAGCTCATGCTTTCGCTCCTTTCTCTTGGTGCACGTCAGGCCGAGCCGGGCGAGTTTACCATGCGCGCCTTCCTCAACGGCAAGATGGACCTCAGCCGTGCCGAGGCCGTTGCCGACCTCATAGCCTCATCGTCCAAGGCATCGCACCGCCTGGCTATGAACCAGCTGAAGGGCGATTTCAGCAACGAACTTGCAGGCCTGCGCAACAAACTGCTAAAGCTCACAACGCTCATGGAACTTGAACTCGACTTCAGCGAAGAGGATGTTGAGTTTGCCGACCGCACCGAACTCATGCAACTGTGCGATGAGATTGATGGCGTGATGACCCGCCTCACCGACTCGTTTGCCGTTGGCAATGCTGTGAAGAACGGTGTGCCCGTAGCTATAGTGGGAGAGACCAATGCCGGCAAGAGCACCCTGCTCAATGCGCTCCTGCGCGAGGAGAGAGCCATAGTAAGCGACATAAGCGGCACCACACGCGACACCATCGAGGGTACAATGTCCATTGGCGGAACAACATTCCGCTTCATAGACACCGCCGGCCTGCGCGAGACACAGGATGTGGTGGAGCAGATGGGAATAGAGCGCACCGTTGAGCAGCTGCGCAAGACCTCCATTGCGCTGTGGATTGTAGACCCCGCCGCCGACTATGCCCAGATGGAAATCACCGCAAAGAAGATACTCCCCGAGTGCAAGGACAAGAAACTGGCGATACTCATAAACAAGAGCGACACCATTAGAGAAGAACGCCTTGCCGAAGTGATGGAGTGGGGCAGGACACTCGTTGCCGAGTGTGGCGAAGACATTGTCTGGAGCCGGGATGACATGTGGGCAATCTCAGCCCGTCTAAGGAGCAACCTCGACAGGTTGGAGGAGTTCCTCGTGCGCAGTGCAGCACTCCCCGCCATCTCAAGCGGCGACGTCGTTGTCACCAACGTGCGCCACTACGAAGCCCTCACCCGCGCCCTCAAAGAGATAAAGGAAGTAAAGCAAGGTCTTGACCTCGGCCTCAGCGGCGACCTCGTGAGCGAACACCTCCGCGCCGCCATCCACAACCTTAGCGAAATCGTCGGCGAAGTCACCAATGACGAGGTGCTTGGGAATATATTTGCCAATTTCTGCATCGGAAAGTAGTAATTAGTTAATATATTGGTAATCAATGCATTGGCAAATTTTGCATAAATTAATAATTTTAAGCAATAATCGCAAGCTAACATACTGAACAGCAATCAAATAGAACGATTTTACAATTATAATAAGCAAAGTCCAAAAAATCAATTTTGTCCCTCGTTTGTGCCCCAGACACTCGAGGGACGTATTTTTTTGTCCCTTTTTTGTTCCTCGGGCACTTCGGGGGACAAAAATGCCTATTTTTGAGGTAAAAAGTGATGAAATACAAACATCTGCAAATATGAATTAGCAAAAAAAGCTCGCTCAAAACCCAATTTATTTGTATTTAGTATGGTTTTATTTGTAAAATCTTTGTCCCCCGACAATATATTCTGAAAATGTTGCCCAACATCTATTCCAAACACACATAAAATGGTTATAGATAATGCGTTCAAATCCTACTTTTGAGGTTATTCAGAGATTATTTCAGAAAAATTGCCGTAACTTTGCACTCCGTAATATGAATCAATACAGAATGAAACAATTTATAAAGAAAATAACCATCCTATTTTTAATACTATTCAGTTTTACCACCCACGCGACATCTCAATATCGAGAAACTCGCAGGTTGCTTACTGAGGTGCAGGACTACATAAATGAAAAGCCAGATAGTGCAATTGTTGTATTGAAGAGTTACAGGGGACTTGCTTCTCAAGACGAGGGCACAAAGGCATTGTATGCAATGCTAATCACGAAAGCAGAATATATAGCAACTGATAGTATCGCTTCGGATTCATTGATTCAAGGTGCTGTAAAATAGTACAACAAGGAAAGTGATAATTCAGAGATGATTTTGGAATAATTGTTGTTACTTTAAGGTAATTATATGAAAAATATAGTTTCATTTTTATTGATTCTACTTGCGTTTAATATATCATCAAATGCACAGAATGTAGATTTGTCTTCAGTTGATGAATTTCTTAATATAACTGCTCTTCTCAAAAATGGAGAGGAAGTCAATAT
>JAZOOF010000008.1:0-29851 GCA_045654885.1 Bacteroidaceae bacterium | reverse complement strand
GGTATTTTGGTGTTACCTTAAACGCATAAAGTTATGGCTATAAATTTCTATGGAGTAAAACAATCGGAAGGCATTTTAGATGAACTGAATGCTGTTAAGGAGAGCATCGAAAGCAGACTGAACTTGACAAAGACAGTCGGCAGTGAAAAGCGTGTTACCCTTGCGAATAACAAGGTAATGCGTATATGCTTTATTGTTGGCTTGTGCAATATTGGCGAAAGGGATATGGAGGCTATAAAGGCTATTCCTCTTTCAAAGAATAGCCAGCGTATTGTTGAGAGTTTCTTTACGAAAAACAATCTCTCTTCGTTGTATTCGGCATTGCTGAAAATACGCTACAACGCATACGGTGTTGATTGGAGCGATATTGGTTTGCTCTCTCGTATCATCGCCTATGAAATGTTGCGTGGCCGTGATTATCTTCTCGATGAGCATAATCTTAATTCGTTCCTCTATGCTGTAAATGCAAAGAGTTATTCAGGCAATAACATTCCTGCACTTGAATTGCTTATTGGAGAGTATGACGAAGATATGGAAGCCATACTCGACATTAACAGCCGTGCAATAACTAATTCGCAGATACTCGTTGCAGGTGCAACAGGTTCGGGAAAAACGAACTTGTTGGCTGTACTTATACAGCAGATACGTTCTCGTTCTATCGAGACACTATATCCTGTAAATTTCCTTTTGTTTGACTACAAAGGTGAGTTTTCGGACATCGCAAATAGTCATTGGTTGAACCTATTTGAAACAGACAGGACTGCTATTCTCGACCCGATAGAACGACCATTGCCGTTTACCCCTTTCAAGGATTTTACAGGTAAGGCAATAAACGAAATAAACCTCTATTCTACAGAAATGGCTACCGCCCTTTGTTCGCTCGATAATGCACGCATTAGTGCCAATATGAGCAACAGGTTGAGTGAAGCCATTGTTGAAGCATATAAGACAACTAACGGCTTGCCTATTACCTTTGATCTGATATTGGAGAACTACATTGACAGGTTGCCAAATCCTGAAAAAGATGATAGTGTTTCATCAATCCTTAAACAGTTGGTACGAAATAAACTTTTTGAGAATGAGGATAAGATGAACCTTATTGAAGATTGCTTTGTGGTTAAAATGGACGCTTTCCCTAAAGACGGCCCGATTGCAAAAGCAATCGTTTATTTCCTTATCTCAAAGCTAAATATCATTTACGAAGAACTTGAAAAACAGGCTGTCAGTGATGATTATGTGCAGATAAGACACTTTACTATAATTGACGAGGCGCATTATATGTTGGATTTTGACAATCGCCCTCTTCGTAATCTTATTGCAGTTGGCCGTAATAAAGGATTGAGCATAATTCTTGCCACACAGAATATGGCAAGTTTCCAGAGCAAGCATTTTGATTTTTACGCTAATGCTCAATACCCACTCATTATGAAACAGCAGACAATAACTGATGCTGTTATTAAAGACCTATTCGGTGTCAGCGGTAGAGAACTGCAAGAGATACGCACCGAAATAGCCGGTTTGCAGAAAGGTGAGTTAATCATAAAAGACCAAATGGCCTTTGCTCTTGATATTGGTAAGAAGTATAAGAAAATAAAGGTTTCGCATTTGATATAAATAATACATTTTATATTTATATATGTCAAGAATGGATTTTGAAAATATTAAAGGGGACATCATTCCAAGATGTGATACTTGTGGTTGTCAAGATTACTTTGAACACAATGATGATTATTCATATATAAAATGCACTAATTGTGGTCGAGAGTATTTTGGTGGTAAAGATGAACTTCTTGAATATAATCAAGAATTAATAGATGAAGCAAAGGAGAATTTGGCAAAACAAGTCAAATCAGAGCTTGAAAAAGAATTAAGTCGTTTATTTAAGAAATGAATATAACAAACTTGTCTATACAAGATATTTGCACAATTATTGTAACAATCATAACAGTGGTTGGTGCTATTTGGGGGTTGGTAAAAAGTGTGCATTTTCTTATCAAAAAAGTTAAGGTTAAGCAAGCTGCCATAAGAGCAAACTTCTTTAAGTCAGGCAGTTCGTGGCGTCTACGTATTTATAATTCTTCAGAGTCTGATATTGAAGCCGTAAATGTAAAAATTCTTATACCGGAATCGGAGGGGGTTTATGCTCATTGGGATTGTGATAAAGATATATGTCCGTCATTGAAAAGACACGATAGATTTGATATACATATGACTTTATGTACTTCAGCTCCTAATTTTATTCCAATAACTATTGAATGGGAACAAGGAAAGAAGATTTTTTCTACTATTGAAAACGTACAACTTCATTAAGTATGGATAATGATAAAGTTTTGTATTTCGGTGTAAAGTCTATTGTTAAAGGAGACTTTGCGTTGAAGGCTCCTATTGTATCTAATAATTTTGGTTATCAAGTTTCATTGTTTATAGAAGATGACGTTTACAAGATTTCGATTATTAGAAGAATCCCCAATGATAGTCCTCTCGTTCTAAATCATCAAATACATAATGGTGTTATAAACTACATAGCTCCTCAAGAAACTGATTATATCGATTTTATTAAACAATTACAATACATTGAAAGCATAGGCGGATGTTACTATAATATAGCCAAAATTTTCTACGATGAACATTTAGAACTTATTTGGTTTACTGGTGGAGAAATGTTCAATAATTTAATTCAGATTTTTTCATTACAAAAAGAGTATAAAGCACGAGATAAGAAACTGTTAACAGAACGTTCTATTTCTAATATCTTAGTACTTAACAGGATTGTTCCAGATGCAAATATTCCGTGTAACTATTTTAGAGAAGCTAATAATTATTTGCATAATAGGGAATATAGGCTTGCATATATTCATTTTTATATGATTGTTGAATATTGTTTTGCAAATGGAAAGTTTGGAAAGAAGGAACAGGTTACTGAATTTATTAAAAGTAAAGAACTGTGTTTTGCTCTGCTTGACTCAATTAAGTCATTTAAGACGCATAGTCCACAACAATATGCTTGGTTGGAATCTGAGGTTGATAATAAGTATGGCTCATTTACTATAAAGAATGTTTTTAATTATTTGGTTTGGCAAAGAGGACTTCTTGCTCACGCATCTACACGATCAGCAAAGTATGTATTTAATGAAAAAGGGTTACACAATATTACGGTTTTTATAAGTATAATTTCTTTACTTATATGTGGTAATTTTCAAGTGTACTGTATGTCCTCTCAAAAGTCAAAAGATAAGAGGTTGTCGGAAAGGTACGAAAGTCTAAAAAATGAGCTTGGTATAAATTTAGAGTAAAAAATTGTCAATAGAAAAAAATAGATGATTTAAAATAAATAAAGCTAATGTCCGAAAACAACAACATAGTAATTTACCAAAGCGAAGATGGCAAGGTGCATCTTGATGTGGTGTATAATGAGGAGAAGAAACTGTCCAAACAAGCAAAAAACTCCGACGTAAATATCTTTGCTCAGAACATATTCCCAAAGGTTTTTGAAAAGATTGCACAGGACTTTATGTACAACAAATGGATGCCTTTGCAAAACTCTTTGAAGAACCATCATTCTATGGTAAAGTGATGGAGGAAATGGGAAGGGCGATGTATTTCAATTTGAAGAACGGCTCTAACGAGTGATTAACGGTTAATGTTTGAGATGTAAATGTATGCCCCAATGCTTTTTGCGTTGGGGTATTTCCTTTTATCAAAGTGTTGATATCTTTTCGCTGTTTTTTATTGATATGGTTGCGTTGTGGTAGTATATTTGTGGTAGGTGATAAAATTATGAATTAAATAATACAAATATGTTTTTAAACTTACCTGAATTAAAGATTGAAAAAGAAAATCCATTCGCGAACTGTCAGTTGGGGAGGGAGGAATATGCAAATGTTCTGACTCAAATTGTGTCAAGATTCTATGCAGGTGGGGTTATGGCTATTAATGGCAAGTGGGGAACAGGAAAAACGACTTTTGTTAGGATGTGGAAACAGAGTTTGGAAAATAATGGTTTTGAAACTTTATATTTCAACGTTTGGCAAGATGATTATATTACCGATCCTCTGATTGGCTTGATTGCTCAAATGCGTGAAATGTGCAAAACGGAAGAAAATAAAGAGAAATTTTCAAAAGTGGTAGAGACGGGATCTAAAATTTTAGCAAGCGCTGTTCCCGCAATATTAAAAGGACTTACAAGGAAATGTCTTGGAGATACATGTGCGGAAGCTGTGTATGATTCTATAAACAATGCCGTTGATGGTTTTAAGAAAGAAATTGATGATTATCAAGAGCAACGTAATTCTATAGAGGGATTTCGTCAACTTCTTACTGAGTTTGTCGCGTCTTTTGGTAGTGACAAGCCTGTTGTTTTTATGGTTGACGAGTTGGATAGATGTAATCCTAGTTATGCAGTTAAGGTTTTGGAAAGAATTAAACATCTCTTTGATATTCCGAACGTAGTGTTTGTTTTATCTATTGACAAGATGCAATTGTGTAGCTCTATACGAGGTTATTATGGTACAGATGGAATTAATGCGGAAGAGTATTTGCAACGGTTTATAAATTTGGAGTATCAGTTACCGGAACCTAATTCAGAAACTTTCTGTAAGTATTTATACAAACATTATCAGTATGATACATTCTTCACCAATTGTAATTATCAATTACATGAGGAAGGGAAACTTTTTGAGTCATTGTCTTGTCGTCTTTTTAAGAAAATGAATTTGACTTTAAGAGAAATGGATAGGATTTATGCTCATATGCGCTTGATTTTCTTGTCGTATGATAAAAGACAGATGCTATATCCTGCAGTTCTTCTTCTATTATTTTACATAAAGAAAACAGATTTGGAACTTTACAATCATATAAAGAAAAGGAACTTGTCTATGCAGGAGTTAATTGACAGTTTTGAATCAAATCAATTTAAAGATGTTTTCATTTTTGAGAATTCTTACGATCATTCTGCTAGGTATTCGCTTTTTGTTCTCATAGAGTTTATCTATTTGTATTCAAATGCTGGATTAGGGTCGCAGCAGTTAAAAGTTTTGTCCGATGATGGCAAATCTTTGGCTTTTGAATGTAAGGTTTTAGATAAAGAAAAAATATTGGAATTTATGAAATTTTGTTCTGCATCCTTCGATTCAATATCGATTCTTTTTCCTCATATAGAATTACTAACAGGATTAAAGGATTGATATTATGTGTATTTTAAAGTGTTTGTTAACCTTCCGGTGATTACCATTTCTATTCGCCGAAAATCTTTGGCTAAAAATTTGGGTTTTTGCGGGTAAGGGCTCTATCAGCGCCCCTCGGCTTGGGAAGCCAAGGGGCGCTGATAGAGCACAGGCTTCCCAAGCAGAGGGTCGCGGGTATAAATGATACTTCTTGCCGGTATCGGCAAGAAATGCTCTAAAATGTGGCTTTTTCTGTCAAAACTTGCCGTTATCGGCAAGAAAATGCTATATTTGCATTGTTTTTAATAAGTAAACTTGCCGATAGTATGGATTATATTTCTGTTGCTGAATTTGCCAAAAGGTATGGTGTTGCCGAGCGTACTGCGCGTAACTATTGCGCTCAAGGCAAGATAGACGGTGCTGTGCTCGTTGGCAAGACTTGGAGTGTGCCTTGTGATGCGGAGCTGCCACAGCGCGGAGCTCAGAAACGCAAACTGATGCCTTTGCTTGCGGTGCTGAAAGAGCAGAGGGAAGCGAGGCTAAAGGGTGGAATATATCATCGCACGCAGGTTGACCTTACATATAATTCAAACCACATTGAGGGCAGCCGTCTTACTCACGAACAGACACGTTTTATTTTTGAAACAAATACCGTTGGTGTGGCGGGTGATACAATACGTGTTGACGATGTTATTGAGACGACAAACCATTTCCGTTGTATTGATTTTATCATTGACAATGCAGAGTTGCGTTTGAACGAGGGCTTTATAAAGAGGCTTCATGCGATGTTGAAGTCGGGTACTACTGACAGCAACAAGGAATGGTTTGCAGTGGGGGAGTACAAGCGTTTGCCGAATGAGGTGGGTGGCAATGATACCGTAGCGCCCGAGGATGTTCCGCATGCGATGCAGGCATTGTTGAAAGAGTACAATGCCATAAAGAACAAGTCGTTTGAGGATATAATTGATTTTCATCAGCGCTTAGAGGCGATTCATCCGTTCCAGGATGGCAATGGCCGAGTGGGGCGTTTGATTATGTTCAAGGAGTGCCTGGCCTGTGGTTTTGTGCCGTTCATTATTACCGATGAACTGAAATACTTCTATTATCGTGGCTTGCAGCAGTGGAACAGTGTTCGCGGTTATCTGCTTGATACTTGCCTCACGGCCCAGGATAACTATAAGGCTTTGCTTGACTATTTCAGGATTGAATATTGATAACTGGAATCGCTATCGATGGGTTGATGTGGCATAAACGCTGAAATTGGACGATTTGGGTCAACATATGTTTTATAATCAATAATTTTATCGTGTCTATTGGATGTTGTGAGCCTAATCTTTTTTGCGAATATAGAAAAAGCATTATCTTTACCCTGGATACTAATATGTTAATGTGTTAATGTGTTCTGCTGCAAATGGACAACATGATGCAGGGGAAGTATAAAACAAAATAATCTAAGGTTGCTTTTTGCTATGAAACACTTGAAATGTTTTTTGACTACATTGTTACTTGTATACAGTTGTTTTGTAAGTGCTCAGGATTTTGAAGTGAATGGGATTTCTTATAAAATCACGTCGGATGCTAATAGAACAGTTGCAGTAGCGAGCAATGGCTATGCATATTCCGGTGCACTTGTAATCCCGGAAACTGTCAATTCCTGGTCAACCGTATATCGTGTGGATGCGATTGGTGATGAGGCATTCTTTTCTTGTGCTGTAACAAGTGTAATAATGCCGAATTGTGTGACGAAGATTGGAAACGATGCATTCAGTGGGTGTGGTGGCTTGACTGAGGTAACACTGCCTGATTCTCTTGTGTCAATTGGGGACCGCGCATTCTATAACTGTAGTGGTATAACAAGTGTTGTAATACCGGATAATGTGCAGAGTATTGGATTTGTGGCTTTTTATCAATGTAATAAACTATCAACCGTAACAGTAAAGTGCAAGACTCCTCCGACTATTGACCCACAAGCATTTATGGATGTTAAAGCGACTCTTTATGTTCCATATGGTACAAAAGATTTGTATGAAACAGCTGTCGGTTGGAATGTTTTTACCGATATCGTTGAAATTGAACCTGAAGTGGCTTTAACCGAAGTCGTAATTACAATAAATGATTTCGGTTGCGGAACGTATTGTTCGGAATATGCTCTTGACTTCAGTGAAGTGGAAGGGATTAAAGCATATAGTGCTATAGGTTTTAACTCAAATACACAAGTGGTGACACTTGCAAGAGTTATGACAACTATGGCCGGGAGTGGTGTCTTTTTAAAAGGTGAACCAGGAAGTTACGCAGTGCCTATTATTGAGGATTGTCATGACCATACATTGAATTTGCTTGTGGGTACGCTTGTGCAAACAGTGGTGGACAGTACTGCTGACGGCTATTCGAACTTTAAATTTACGATTGCCGAGAGTAGCGATGTTCCAATGTTTTATCCATTTATGGACAATACTGTATTCAGTGGCGGTAAGGCTTATTTGCAGATTCCGACAGCCTGGTTACCCAAGGCTGCCCAAAAAACAGTGGGTGTGCGTTTTGACAATGGTGAGACAACCGGTGTTGATGAGGTGTTTGACGAGGCGAATGGTGAGAGCGAAGAGGTTAAAACTGTTTATGACCTTCAAGGACGTGAGGTTGAAAACCCAAGCAGAGGTTTATATATTGTTAATGGTAAGAAGAGGTTTGTTAGGTGATTTGGGGATTATGAAAAAGAAATATGAAATGCCAACAATGGCCTTGGTTGAAATTGAGACTGAACCAATGATGAATGTTGCATCTACAGAAACTGGTGGTGCCGGTGTCGGTAATAAACCTGTAGGTGGCAATACACCCGATTTGTCCGGCAGTAATCGTGGCACGTGGGGCGATTTGTGGCAATGAATGATTGTTACCGATAATCGTTTATGTCTAAAAGATTATAAACTTTGTACCGTTTTCTTGCAGATTAAATCTGCAAGAAAATGATATTCCAGGATTGAATATTGATAATCTAAACCACCGATAATTGTTTGTGGCTATAATGAGCTGAAAGGTGAAATATGAAAGGTTAAAGTGAACTTGCGTTGCGCTTTTTTCTGCTTTGACAACGCCGTCTGTTCGCAACCCAAGAAGTGTTACTACCACGGCACTTCGCTTGACAAAATGCTGCCGGCATTAACTTCGTTGAACCGACTCACGCTCGCTGCAAAAGTCAAGTTAAACGTGACTTTTGCTCACTTACCAGTTGCTTTGTCGAAACTTCGTTTTAACCGCACTATGTGCGCTTTTTTAGCTTAAAATAACGTGAGTTCGATATAAGAATTTATACTAAAATTTAGCGTATTTTGTCATTCCGAACCTTGTGTGAGGAATCTCATTATACGCGGATTCAGAGATCCCTCGTCGCTACGCTCTGTCGGGATGACAGGTTCGCGATTTGATTTAGCTTATATCGAACTCACGTTAAAATAAGGTCTCTTAACAGCAGCAGTTCGTTTTCGCTTATGCCGCGGGCTGTGAGTGTCTCGCTGTCGTTAAGGATTTGCTCGGCTACTTTGTCGGCGCTGCCGCAGAGTGTCTTCGCTTTTTCATAGTACTCCAATGCTTGGGAATGGTTGTGGTTTACCCACTCTACGTGGCCGGCGTTGAGATAGTCCTGATAGCTTGCTGTTGGCATTGCGTGCAGTCGCTGGTAGTAGGTGCGTGCCTGTTGGTCCTTGCCGGTGACGAATGAGCACCAGGCAATGGCGCGTGTGGCACGCAGTGAGCCGGGTTTGAGGAATTCCACTTTGTAGAAGCGGGCGAAGGCCTCTTCGTACTGTTTCATTGTGGCGAAGCTCTCACCGGTCTGCAACAGCAGCGAGATGTTCTCGGGGGCAAGCTCTTCGGCCATCCGGTAGTATGCCAGTGCGTTGTCGAACTCGCCCTGCATACGGTAGCACTGGGCTATGTGGCGCAGTGTCCACAGTGTGTCGGGCTTTACGATGTCGGCGCGGGTGTAGTAGTCAATGGCTTCTTTGTAGCGCAGCTCTTTCTGCAGGCAGTAGCCCATCTCCTGGAAGAACTGTGCGTCGCACTCACCGCTCTTCTCAAATAGCTTGCCGGCATTGTAGGCCTCGGCATAGTACTCTTTCTCCACCAGGTAACGGAATGTGCGCAATACGGCATTGCTGTCGCTGATGAGCGGTGTGAGTGCTTTGCTTTCGAGCAGGTTGAGCTGCATGGTGAACGGGTCTTTGAACTCGTGACGGAAATTGGATACCTTGAAAAAGCGGTAGAGGTCCTGTATGTACTGGTTGCTCTCAATCTCGGCCATTCGCTCCTTGTCGGCCATCATGTGACTCTCGGCCTCGCTCACTGCCTCTCCGTCTTCGCCGCTCAGCTGTCCCATGAGCATGTCGCGCTGCTCGGTGGGGATGCGCTGCGCGGTGAAGCAGAACGAGTATTTGTCGCTGTTGCAAAAGACGGGCGACTTGCATATGGCTCCAATGAGTGTGTGGGCCTGGCTGTCGCTGCCGGGGAGGACATCGCTTATGCCGGGCACGTTCTTGTCGAAGGGGCGCAGCCAGTTGCATATTTCGCCGAAGAAGGGGTAGTTCTTCAGTTGCGAGAAGGTGCTCATGTAGACGTCGGCACCCTCAATCTGCCACTTGGTCATCTCCTCAATCTTGCTCTTTATGCCATCCTCGTCCATCCACTTCTGCCATTCGGGGTTCTTGTCCTCGTCGTTCTCAATCTCCTTGAGAATGTCGATGCTGAGCTTGCCGTTGAGCTTCTGCGAGTTCTTCATCATGGCGGGGATAATCTCCTCGCGCATCTTGCGGTCAATCTTCTGCGTCTCGCGGCAACGGAGCAACTGAATCTGTATTGTCTGTATGCGGCGCATGACGGTAGGGTTGTCGCGCAGGGTGTCAAGTGCTGCCATGAGGGCGGGGTAGTGGGCAATGCGCTGTTCGTACTGGAACAGTGCAATGACAAGGCCTGTGATGGCACGCACGGCAAGTGTGCTGCAGCTGTTTATGGCTATGTTGCAGAGTGACTCAATCTTGATTGGTTCGAAGCATTTGAGTGTGCTGAGTGTGATGGCGCTCACTGCTGTGGCGCGGTCGGTAAGGCTTATTTCATCGTCACAGATGATGCGGTCAATGAGCTCGGCGTCGCCCTTGTTCCAGCCTGTGCTGCTCCAGATGGCGCTGAAGAGTTCGGACAACAGCCTTTCATGCTCCTGAGACAGCTGCAGGCGCACGCTCTTGCACTCGTTTGCCGGCAGGCTCTCGGTGACGGCGAAGTTCGCAGCGTTCTCCTTTAGCCTGTCATATATGCTGCCAAGTGCCGTCAGGTTCTTGTACTTGCGGCGCATCTGGCAGTAGACCTTTGTGGAGTGCTCGATGAGCCTTGCAATGGCAACCTGGTCGTTGATGATGTAGCAACGGCCAATGAGTTCGGCATGCAGGCGTTCCCTGTCGGGGTCGGGCATTCCCTGGCGCATGTAGTCGAGCATGTAACGGTATGCTGTCTGCATCTCGGTGAAGCGTGTGCGCAACTCCCAGTCCTGCAGCTGGTCAATGCCGTCGGCCAATGTGTCAATGGCCTGCTTGAGTCTTTTCTCGTCGAGCAGGGTTGCTACCTTGAGCTGTATGTCTGTAATCTGTCTCTCTTCCATCAGTCATTTAATAAAATAAACAGCGTGCGCGGGCACGCTGTTTATTGATTTTTATTTAAGCGGTAAATTATTCGCCCTTGATAGCTGCAACACCTGGGAGAACCTTACCCTCGATTGCCTCGAGAAGAGCACCACCACCTGTTGAGATGTATGATACCTGGTCGGCCATACCGAACTTGTTGATGCAAGCTACTGAATCGCCACCACCGATGAGAGAGAACGCACCGTTAGCAGTTGCCTTGCCGATAGCCTCGGCGATAGCGCGTGAACCGGCTGTGAAGTTGTCGAACTCGAACACACCTGCAGGACCGTTCCAAAGGATGGTCTTTGCGTCAACGATAGCAGCTGCGAATGCCTTCTGAGCCTCTGGACCTGCGTCCAAGCCTTCCCAACCAGCAGGGATAGCCTTTGCTGGGCAAACCTGTGTGTTTGCGTCGTTAGAGAAGTCATCGGCAGCAACGCAGTCTGTAGCAAGAACAAGGTTTACACCTTTTGCCTTAGCCTGCTCCATGATGCTGAGAGCGAGGTCGAGCTTGTCGTCCTCAACGATTGAACGGCCGATTTCGCCACCCTGAGCCTTTGCGAATGTGTATGTCATACCACCGCAGAGAATGAGGTTGTCTACCTTGTCCATCAAGTTCTTGATGATACCGATTTTTGTAGAAACCTTTGAACCACCCATGATAGCTGTGAATGGGCGCTTGATGTCCTTGAGGATGTTGTCAACAGCCTGAACCTCCTTCTCCATCAAGTAACCGAGCATTTTGTTGTCGGCATCGAAGTAGTCTGCGATAACAGCTGTTGATGCGTGACGGCGGTGAGCTGTACCGAATGCGTCGTTGATGTAGCAGTCTGCGTAAGAAGCGAGAGTCTTTGAGAACTCCTTCTGTGACTCCTTCATAGCCTTCTTTGCGTCGTTGTATGCAGGGTCCTCCTTGTCGATACCAACTGGCTTGCCCTCCTCCTCGGGATAGAAACGGAGGTTCTCGAGCATCAAAACCTCACCCGGCTTCAATGCGGCAGCAGCCTCGGCAGCCTTTGCGCAGTCGGGGGCGAACTGAACAGCAACACCCAACTTCTCTGAAACTGCGTCAACAATCTGGCTCAAAGAGTACTTTGCGTTAACCTTGCCCTTTGGCTTGCCCATGTGTGACATGATGATGAGAGCACCACCGTCAGCAAGAACCTTCTTCAATGTGGGGAGAGCACCGCGGATACGTGTATCGTCAGTGATTTTACCCTCCTCGTTCAAGGGCACGTTGAAATCAACACGAACGATTGCCTTCTTACCGGCAAACTGGAAATTGTCAATTGTCATGATTGAAAATTTATTTAGTTAATAAAATCAGTCTCTATTTACTGCAATATTGCAAAGATATAATTTTTTTATATAAACAAGGTTATAAACGAGGAAAAAGTTGAATATAAGCTGAAATGTGAAACGTGAAAACTTGTGCCAACGAGCGAAACGCAAAGCTTGCTTTAGCGTTTTACAGCGACAACGCGGACGAGCGTTGTTTGCGACGACGGGAGCTTTAGCTCCCCAAAGGAGTGCGACAAAGTCGCCTCAAAGCCAAGTTTCAAGCACACGAAGTGTGGTTAAAACTGAAAACGGATTTCAGCTTTTACCTTTCCGTTTTGCGTTTTCTTTACACACGGCTGTCAGTCCGCATTTGTCGCACTTGGGCGACCTCGCCGTGCAGACATAGCGTCCATGCAGGATGAGCCAGTGGTGCGCCTTGGGGATGACTTCGTGAGGCAGATATTTCATCAGCTCCATCTCGACGCTGTAGGGGGTGGTGCAGCGCTTGGGCACGAGTCCTATGCGGTGGCTTACGCGGAAGACGTGCGTGTCCACGGCCATGGCGCTCCTGTCCCACACCACGGAGAGGATTACGTTTGCTGTCTTGCGCCCCACACCGGGCAGGGTGGTGAGTTCATCAAGCGTGTCGGGCACCTCGCCGCCGAAGTCGCTGCACAGCTTCTGTGCCATGCCCACAAGGTGTTTTGCCTTGTTGTTGGGGTAGGACACGCTCTTTATGTAGTTGTAGATTTCGTCGGGGTGTGCCTGAGCCATCTCTTGTGCATCGGGGTAACGCGCAATGAGGTCGGGGGTGACCATGTTCACGCGCTTGTCGGTGCACTGCGCCGAGAGGATGACGGCCACCAACAGGTCGAACGGGTTGGTGTAGTTGAGCTCCGTCTCGGCCACCGGCATTGCAACCTCAAAGTATTCTATTACCTTATTATATAGTTCTTTCTTTTTCATAGTATATTGTCAATCCTTGCGAAGATAATTTTTAATTGCAGTTTTTCAAAACGAAAGCTGTGAAAAAGTGTTTAACGGCGTTGATTGTGACCAAATAGGAATATTCCTCCTTCTTTGTAGGATTTTTCCCTGTGAAAACATCTTGTCTGTATCTATTTTTGTACTAAAGAAAGAACGGGCTGTGCTTGTTGTGTGGAGTGCTGCGCGGTTGGGGAGTGGAAGTATTAACTTATTAAAATATTGCAATTATGAAAAAGGTATTCTTGTTATCGGCATTTATGGCGTTGCCATTCCTGGCTTCTGCACAGGCCGTGGAGCTGCCGGCGGTTGAACAGGCTGTTGAGCAGCAGGCTCAGGAGCAGCTGTATTACATGTATAATGTAGTGACTTTTCCCGGCAGCATGAACAATGGTGGCTTTGATGTTGACATTGACGATGGAAAGAGTATTAAGACGCTGAAAGGCAAGGATGGAAAGAAAATAAAATTCAGGACACCGGCCGCTGCGTTGATGTACTTTATCTCTGAAGGATGGGAACTGTATTTCAAAGGTGACACCAGCTTTCCGAGTGACTTGAAAATGACGTATTGGGTTATTCGCAAACCCTGTACAAAGGCCGAGTTTGACACAGCGGTAAAGGAAGGAATAAAGTAACCTGCCAGGCGAGTGTTGGCAACAATAATGGCGACCACTGGTCGCCATTATTGTGTATTATACTATTATACAATAAATTCCCTTATCTCGCAGTTGCCGAAGAGGGTAACATCGCGGTGGGTTACTCCCTTGATTTCCGCTTCCATTATGCGGCAGAAAAATCCGTGGCTGAATGCGAGGATTTTCTTCCCCGGGTATTCGCGGCGCACCTTGTCCAGGAACTTGTGGGCGCGTTCCTTCATTGACTCCTCGGTCTCTACTGTGTCGTTGTAGACAGCACCCTTTATTGGGGTGCCGGCGAGGTTGCCCAAGTCGCGTTCGCGCAACAGCGGCTCTTTTATAAAGGTGCACTCAATGCCTTGGAGTGCAATCTCTGCTGTGTCGAGGCAACGTTTGAGGTCGCTGCAGAGCACAACGTCGAACTCAAGCTCTGCAATGCGTGGGCGCAGGGAGTGTGCCTGCTCAATTCCTAGTTCCGAAAGGTGACCGGGAGTCTGTCCCTGGAACAGGCCTTTTGAGTTCTCAATTGTCTCGCCGTGGCGAGTCATGTATATGGTTGTAGCCATGGTGTTGTGGGGTTGTGTCATCCCGAACCTTGTGTGAGGGATCTCAAAAGATGATGTTGAGATATCTCACGTCCGTTCGATATGACAAACGAGGAATTTAGTTGGCGCTCTCGAATAGTTTGAGGAAACGGACATCGTTCTCGCTGAAGAGGCGAAGGTCCTTTACCTGATACTTGAGGTTGGTGATGCGCTCGATACCCATACCGAATGCGTAGCCCGAATATACCTTGCTGTCGATGCCGCAAAGTTCGAGTACGTTGGGGTCAACCATACCGCAACCCAAAATCTCAACCCAGCCTGTGTTCTTGCAGAATGGGCAACCCTTGCCGCCGCAGATGTTGCAGCTGATGTCCATCTCGGCGCTTGGTTCGGTGAATGGGAAGTACGATGGGCGCAGACGTATCTTGGTGTCCTTGCCGAACATCTCCTGTGCAAAAAGAAGGAGCACCTGCTTAAGGTCGGTGAACGATACGTTCTTGTCGATGTAGAGACCCTCCAGCTGGTGGAAGAAGCAGTGTGCGCGGTAGCTGATGGCCTCGTTGCGGTATACACGGCCCGGAGCTATGATGCGGATTGGGGGCTGGCTTGTCTCCATCACGCGGCTCTGCACGCTGCTGGTGTGTGTGCGCAGGATGATGTCGGGGTGAGCCTCGATGAAGAATGTGTCCTGCATGTCGCGTGCGGGATGGTCCTCGGCAAAGTTCATTGACGAGAATACGTGCCAGTCGTCCTCCACTTCAACACCGTTTGCAATTGAGAATCCCAAGCGTGCGAAGATGTCGACAATCTCGTTCTTTACAATCGACAACGGGTGACGTGTGCCAAGTGTGGTGGGGTAGGCCGGACGTGTGAGGTCAATCTCGCACTGTGCCTCCTCCTTGTTCTCAATCTGCTCCTTGAGGGCATTGAAACGCTCCTGTGCCGCGTTCTTCAACTCGTTGATTTTTACGCCAACCTCGCGTTTCTGCTCGGCGGGAACTTCGCGGAACTCGGCCATGAGACCGTTGATGATACCTTTCTTGCTCAGGTACTTCAGGCGCAGTGCCTCCAACTCCTCGGCATTGGTGGCTGTTGAAGCTGCAATTTCCTGGAGTAAACCGTTTATTTTTTCTATCATAATAGTGTGCTGTTTTATAATAATGTGCAAAGGTAAATAAAAACGGCGTAAAAAACGAAATAAAATGGAATAATATCTTTTTGGGTCGGGACGTTATAAAAACTGTGAAAATGTTTTGACATTGGATATTTTTTTTTCAAATTTGCGAAGAATAGCGAGTTTGAATTACCATGCACATGAAGAGGCATGCAACATTTCGTTGATTATGTAAAAACACGTTGCCGTATGGATTTGGAAATTAAGAAGATTGATAAAGAGGTCGAAGATTTGCTTGTGCGCCTTGCGCGCCGTTTCTCGGCCGAGGATATACAGCGCATTGGTGATGCCTATGCCCTTGCACGCGAAGCACACATGGCGCAGCGCCGCAAGTCGGGCGAGCCATATATTATGCACCCTGTTGCAGTGGCAAAGATTGTTGCCGAGGAGTTGCGCCTTGGAGCGAACCCCATAATTGCGGCTTTCCTGCACGATGTGGTGGAGGATACACCTTATACCATTGAGGATATAAGCGAACGTTTTGGCGATGACGTGGCCTTCCTGGTTAACGTGGTGACAAAAAAGAAAAAGAAGAATGCGAACGTGAAATCGTCGAGCCAGATTGACAACTACAAGCAGATGCTCGACTCGTTGCACTACGATATCCGCGCGCTGCTAATCAAACTGTCGGACCGCTTGCACAACATGCGTACGCTCAACAGCATGCGCCCCGACAAACAGATGAAGATTGCGGGTGAGACCGATTACTTCTATGCACCGCTGGCCCACCGCCTTGGCCTTTACTACATTAAACGTGAGATGGAGAACCTGTCGTTCCGTTACCGCTGTCCGCGCGACTATGCATATATTGAGGAGCAGCTTGCGAAGGACCTTAAAGAGCGCGAGCCCGGGCTCAAGGCTTTCATGTTTGAGATTGAGCGCCTGCTTGAGAACAACGATATCCTTATGGCGCGTACCGAGGTCTATTCACGTGGTCCCTACAGTGCATGGCGCAAAATGAACAGCAGCGGTTGCGACTTCAAACATGTCGAGGGCAAATACTACATACGTATCATATACCCCAACACGCATGACTACTCCGAGAAGGACATGAGCCTGAAGATTTACTCAATCCTCACCGACCGTTTCAAGGAGAAACCGGGCAGTGTGGCAAACTACATAGACTCGCCCAAGGAGAACGGTTACCAGAGCTATCACGTGAAGCTCCTGACCCCGCAGGGTACATGGGAAGAGGTGCACATTTCATCGGAGCGCATGATTCGCAAGTCGCAGTTCGGCTGCATTGCCGAGAGTACCGAGACAAACATTACCAACTGGCTCGAAAAGTTCAAACATGTGTTGCAGGAGATGGCAACGCGAGGCAAGGAGGTCGAGTATATGGACGGTGTGACATCGTCATTCTACAACGACGATATCGAGGCGTATACCCCCGATGGCAAGGGTATTATCCTGCCAAAGGGTGCTACAGCACTTGACTTCGCTTTTGAAATACATAGCGAACTTGGCCTGCATGCCCACTATGCCCGCATCAACGGCCAGCTCTGCTCGGTGAAGACGGAGCTTGAGCGTGGCGATGTGGTGCAGATTGGCACTAACGAGAGCATTACCCCAAAGCGCGACTGGCTTGACCATGTGTCGACATTCAAGGCAAAGTCGCACATAAACAGTTTCCTCAACAAACAGCGCAAATTGCAGTTCTGCCGTTGCGAGCACTGCCGTCCGTTGCCGGGTGACGAGGTCATTGGTTTCAAGAATGCCGATGATACAATCTCCATACACCGTCGCGACTGCAAGGTGGCAATACGTCTGGCATCGCAGCGCGGCGATGATATCGTTGCCGTGAATTTTGAGGAGGACCGCGAATTCCTCTACCCGGTTAAGATTGACATTGTGGTAATTGACCGCAATCACTTGCTCATTGACCTTATCGACTGCATAACAAACAAGTTGCAGTTATCCTTGACACGTATCTGCACCGAGAGCCACGACTCCATCGGTTATTGCTCAATGGAGTTCCCCGTGCACTCGTCGGCCGAGCTGCAGGAGGTGATAGATAGCATCTCGCGCATAGATGGTGTTGAGGAGGTGAAACAGAGTGTAGAGACTGATAATCAATAATAAACATCTAATTTATATGATACAACAATTTTAATGACACAACTATGAAAAAACCTTTACTGATGACTATTGTTGCAGCGGCGCTTACGTTCACTGCTTGCAATGACGACAGCTCACAATTCGTGAATCCCGAGACCCCGCAGACACCCGGCTTTGAAATATCACGTGCCACATTCCCCGAGGATGATGGTTCGCCTGTGGTTCCCGGTAAGGGACCTCAAGAAAATGTTGCAAGACTGCTGATGAATGTCAATGCCGTTGAGGCTACCGACACACTTGGCCGTGCAAACATTACACCCGAGCAGTATGCCGAAATCAAGGCATTTGCCGATGAACTTGTTAAAGGCTGCACAACACAGTACGGTGCATTCATCAAGTGTTATGAATGGGTGAGCCAGAATGTTGAATATGGACAGAGTGACAATGACCCGTACGCGGTATTCATCAACCGTACGGGTGTATGTCAGGGCTATGCAAACCTCCTGTTCATAATGCTCCACAGCCAGGGTATACCGGCTTGCGTGACCAACGGATTCCACAGCACCATTGGAGGCCATGCATGGAACTATGCTTGCCCCGATGGAAAGTGGTATGTTGCCGACCCGACAAATCCTTGGGATGGAGGTCCATGGGGATACAGGGCATTGGGCTCATATCCTCATCTTATTCCACTGTCGCTTGATATCGTCTTCTACAAGGAGCAGGGCTGCTGGTTCGATTTCAACGGCGGAAACTTCAATCTGTGCAGGGTGCTTGATGGCGAGTCTTCGTTTACCGTTCCTTTCAGTGCAGCCGGTTACCAGGTATCATCGTTCAACCCCACAGTGCCCCTCCCATCATCAATTAAGGAGGTATACATTGGCAAGAATATAAAGTCGCTTGGCGAGAGCCCTGTAGGTCTTTCGGTTAATGCACCTCATTTGGAGGCTGTACACATTGACCCTGCGAACACCACTTTTGCGAGCTATATGGGTGCTGTTTACCGCAAAAATGGCAGTGACTTGGATTTGCTTTACATCCCTGCAGCAATGAAGTGCCTGGAGCTTATGCCAATGGAGACTATCTACAAGAATACTGTATATTATCACGACGGTATTGAGGTGCTCATAGTCGCTCCCGGTACAAAGAAGATTGAGGCATGGGGCGTTGAGCGCTGTCCGAACTTGAAGATTGCATACGTTCCCGAGGATGTTGAGATTGCAAATAATGCATTTGCCGATGTGCACCCCGATTTCCAGATTATCCGTGGCGACTATACAAACATTCCACAGGTGAAGGAGTGATTAAGGAACTTGGATGAAGAGAAAGATTTTATGAAGAGAATTTTTCCTATTCTGTGTTTGGCCATAGTATGTTTGACAGTGCTTGTTTTCGTAGCCACCTGTTCATCGAATCCCGGTATAAAGGCCGGAAAAACATTCATGAAGAACCCCACGTTGGAGAACTTCAAGAGCTATACTGACGAGGTTGCCAATCTTGACGACGAGCAGCAGATGGAGCTTGAGGAGTGGACCGAGGAGAACAAGACAGAATTGGAACAGGCAGTAATGTCGATGGTCAAGGCACCTGAACTCTAATAACTTGATACTACTTAAAAAGGACAACCGCGCGGTTGTCCTTTTTTTGGTGGAAATTTATTGATTAACTTGTTTTATTTAACGTGAGTTCGATATAAGCTAAATCAAATCGCGAACTTGTCATCCCGACAGAGCGTAGCGACGAGGGATCTCAAAAATATCGTAAAATAAGAGATCTCTCACGTAGCGTTAGTTTGCTATCGCTCATCGAAAACATCTTTTAATATTTTACCAAGGTATGGTCGAGATGACAAAACACGCTAAATTTTAGTATAAATTCTTATATCGAACTTACGTTAACATACATTTGTCGTGACCCAAGTGGCATGAGTTACACCCACGCTTCGCGTGACTATTCGCTGCTCGTATTGTCGAATTTGTTTTTTTTGTTTAATTTGATAACATACATTTATCGTGACCCACGCGGCATGAGTTGCACCCATGCTTCGCGTGACTAATCACTATGTATGTTATCGAATCCTCCGCTATTCGCTCCTGATTTGACAACACTCGCTTGTCGCTCGTATTGTCGAATTTGGAATCAAAGCGCGCTTTGATTCCAAATTTGCCAGGAGGCAAGTGCCTGCAGGTACCACATCTCGTAACCGCTTTTGGTTACCGCGCCTTGCGCTGCACCTTTTTGTAGAAAGAGGGTGTTCTCGGGGTTGTAGACAATGTCGTAGAGCAAGTGCTCATTGCCAATTAGTGAGTAGGGGATTGCAGGGCACTGGTCGATGCCGTGGCCCACCATGCCAAGCGGTGTGCAGTTTACTATGACGGTGTGGCTATGCATAATCTCAGGGGTTATATCCTCGTATGCTATGGCTTCTGCGCTTGCCTTGCGCGATACCTTCTGCACCTCAATGCCCAACTGCTGCAGTGCATATACAATAGCCTTTGACGCACCACCCGTGCCAAGCACCAATGCTTTCTTGTGGTTTGTGCCGAGCAAGGGCTCAATTGAGCGCGTGAAGCCTATGACATCACTGTTATATCCCCACAACTGTGCCTTGCCCTCGCTGTTGCGTGTCACCTTTACCACATTCACCGCGTTTATGGCCTTGGCCTCGTCGCTGATGCCTGCAAGGTGCTGCATGACATTGAGCTTGTGCGGAATGGTTACATTGAAGCCGCAGAGATTGGGGTGCTGCTCAATTATGCGTGGCAGTTCGTCGGTGCTCTCAATCTCAAACGGTATGTAACGTGCATCTATTCCCTCGTCCTCGAACTTTTTGTTGAAGAATGACGGCGAGGCCGATTGCGCGAGTGGGTAGCCTATGATTCCGTATAGTTTCATTTTGTTGCAAGATAGAACGTACATACTCCGCCGGTCAAGCGATGGAACTCAACCTTGCTGAAACCGGCACGCTCCAGCGCGCTCTTCAGAACCTCGCCCTGCGGGAATGCCGCAATGGAGTCGGGCAGGTACTTGTAGGCCTTGGCATCCTTTGAGAACAGCCAACCCAAGAACGGCATTACATAACGTGCGTAGATGGGGAACAGCTGTTTCATGGGAAACTTTACGGGTGACGACAACTCAAGGATTGCCAGGTGACCGCCTTTGCGCAGTACGCGCTGCATCTCGCACAGTGCCTTGTCGAGCTCCTGGAAATTCCTTATTCCGAACGATGATGTCACTGCATCGAAACTCTCGTCGGGGTAGGTAAGGGCAGTGCAGTCCTCCCTCTCGAAGCGGATGTTTGTCACGCCGCGCTTTTTGCACTTTTCGCGTGCAACATTCATCATCCCCTCGGAAATGTCGCAACCAATGATGCTCTCGGGCTTCAGTATCTCTTCAATGAGCAGTGCGAGATCGCCGGTGCCTGTGGCAATGTCAAGCACCTTGCGCGGGGCAAAGGGCTTTAAAGCGGATATGGCGCGTTTGCGCCATATCCTGTCTATATTCATTGATGCAAGGTAGTTGAACCTGTCGTACTCGGGTGCAATGTTGTCGAACATCTCTTCAATCTGTTCGGCCTTCTCGCCCTCGTTGCGGTAAGGTTTCAGCTTTTCGTGCCTGTAACTCATTTTTATCCCAGATAGTTCTTTACGTTCTGCTCAATGCGTGCATGAATATCCTCGCACTCCTCTTTTACAAAAGTCTCGCCGGTGATGTTCTCGTAGAGCTCGATGTAGCGGTTGCTTATGCTCTCTACAATCTCGTCGGTCATCTCGGGAACCTGCTGTCCCTCCTTGCCCTGGAAACCGTTGTCCATGAGCCATTCGCGCACGAACTCCTTTGAGAGCTGCTTCTGTGGCTCGCCCTTCTCGAACTTCTCCTCATATCCCTCTGAATAGAAATAACGGCTGCTGTCGGGGGTGTGAATTTCGTCCATCAGGTATATTGTGCCGTTGTGCTTGCCGAACTCGTACTTTGTGTCAACGAGTATAAGGCCACGCTCTGCAGCAATCTCGGTACCGCGCTGGAAGAGGGCGAGTGTGTACTTCTCGAGCAATGCATACTCCTCGGGAGTAGCAAGACCCTGAGCCAGAATCTCCTCCTTTGAAATGTCGGCATCGTGCTCGCCAATCTCGGCCTTTGTCGTTGGGGTGATGATTGGCTCCGGGAACTTCTGGTTCTCCTTCATGCCCTCGGGGAGCTGCACGCCGCAAATCTCGCGAACGCCGCTCTTGTAGGCACGCCAAGCCGAACCGCAGAGGTAGCCGCGGACAATCATCTCAACGGGGAAACCCTCGCACATCACGCCAACGGTAACCATCGGGTCGGGAGTAGCGAGCTTCCAGTTGGGGCAGATGTCGGTTGTGGCATCGAGGAACTTTGCTGCAATCTGGTTCAGCATCTGTCCTTTGAAGGGGATGCCCTTGGGAAGTACTACGTCGAAGGCCGAAATGCGGTCTGTTGCCACCATAACCAATTTGTCATCGCCAACGGTGTACACGTCGCGTACCTTGCCGTGATAAACGCTCTTCTGGTTCTCGAACTTGAATTCAGTGTTTGTTAATGCTTTTGCCATTGTATTATTGTTTTAAGTTATTGTCAATTAATTTTGTTGTATGTAATCCTGTACAATATGTTATGAATATATTAAAAGAACTTTCCGATGAGGATACTTCGCTGCGCTCAGTATGACAAATCGTTGAGTCAATCGTTCTTCTTTTTCTTTTCAGCGGCTTTCTCGGCAGCCTGTTTTTCGTGCTTTTCGTATGCCTCCACAATGCGTGTCACCAGTTTGTGACGCACAATATCCTTCTTGGTGAGTGTCACGAATCCTATTCCCGGCACTCCATGGAGCACACGTTGCGCGTGCATAAGGCCCGATGTATTGCTCTGGGGCAGGTCAATCTGTGTGAGGTCGCCCGTGATAATCATCTTTGTGTTGTTGCCCATGCGGGTGAGGAACATCTTTATTTGCTGCGGGGTGGTGTTCTGCGCCTCGTCAAGGATAACCACCGCATCGTTCAGTGTGCGGCCACGCATGAAAGCGAGCGGAGCAATCTGTATCACGTTGCTATCCATGTGCTCCTTTAGTTTGGCAAGCGGTATCATGTCTTCGAGAGCATCGTATAGCGGCTGCAGATAGGGGTCTATCTTGTCGCGCATGTCACCGGGCAGGAATCCGAGCTTCTCGCCTGCCTCAACAGCCGGGCGGCTCAGGATTATCTTCCTTATCTCACGGTTCTTCAATGCCTTCACGGCAAGTGCAATTGCCATGTAGGTCTTTCCTGTTCCGGCAGGGCCCACGGCAAACAGCATGTCGTTGTTCCTGTACTCCTCGACAAGGCGGCACTGGTTCTCGGTGCGTGGATAGATGGGGCGGCCGTTTATGTTGTAGACAATGACGTTGCTGTCGCTGCCCTTGTCGCCGCGTTTGCCGTTTACGGCATCTATTATAGCCTCCTCGTTAAGGCTGTTGTATTTGTTGCAATACTCCTTGAGCAGGTCTATTGTCCTGCCAAAGCGCTCCAGCTCTTCATCATCGCCCAATGCCTTTATTATGTTGTCGCGCGCAACAATGCGGAGCTTGGGGTGCAGCTTCTTCAGCATCTGCAAGTGTATGTTCCCTGCTCCGTAGAAACCGACGGGGTCAATGCCGTCGAGTATAAAATGGCGTTCTATCATCTATTGTTTTCCAAATCTTTAATCGGGCGCGAAGATAACCATTTATCTTCGCCTGACAAAATTTATCTCTTCTTTACTTCGGCATCGAAGCGGCGGGCTGCCTCGCCGCCCTGGCTGCATACGCATGGGCCTGTGATGCAACCGCCCGGACACGACATTACTTCAATCAACTTGCCTGGACATTTGCCTGTCTTTGCATAGCCTTTGAGCATTGCAATGTTCTTTTTGTTGAGGTCGGCAATGACCACACCCTCAAGGCTCTCGTCGCCTATGTGGTTCTTCACTGCAGAGAATACACCTGTTGTCTTTGCGAAGTTGTGTGCATCGCGGCAGGCGCTCTCCTCAGGGGTATAGGGCATTGTGCTCTCAATGTCAATTCCCAAGCCTTCCAGTATTGCGTCAATCTCGCGGAAGGTGAGCACGAAGTCTACGTTCTTGTCGGCAGCGCCCTCGGCCTTCTTCGATGCACAGGGGGAGATGAACACCGTCATGCACTCCTGCCCGAACTTCTCCTTGGCATATTTTGCCGTGTAGTGCATTGGAGAGCCTGTGGACGATACATATTTTACAATCTCGGGGATGTGCTTCTTGGCAAGGTTCACGTAGGCCGGGCAGCAGCTCGTTGTCATGAACGGCTGGCCTTCCTCTATTTTCTCTTTCAGTTCCTCAGCTTCGCGACGTATTGTCTCCTCGGCACCGTATGCCACCTCCACAATGTCGTGGAAGCCCATGGCCTTGAGCGAGCCATATACCTGTTCAATGGGCTTGCCGAACTGTGCAAGCACCGATGGTGCAACCATGGCTATCACCTTTTTGCCGGCGCGCATCTCCTTGAGCACGTCAAAGGCTTCGCACCTGTCGAAGATGGCACCGAAGGGGCAGGCATTGAGGCACTTGCCACAGTAGATGCATTTTTCGGGGTCAATGTGCTCAACACCATATTCGTCCTTTGAAATGGCCTTTACGGGGCATGCCTCCTCGCATGGAACGGGCATGTATATGATAGCGTGGTAGGGGCATACCTGGTGGCATTTGCCGCAGCTTATGCACTTGTCGTGGTCAATGTGTGCCTTGCCATCCTTGTCGTAGAAGATTGCATCTTTGGGACAGTTTGTGTAACAGGGACGCGCTACGCAACCGCGGCACAGGTTCGACACCTCGTAGTTGGTCTTTACGCACGACGAGCAGGCCTCGTCCATCACGTGCAGCAGTGTCCTGTTCTCGTTCTGGTTGTTTCCGGTGAGCATAAGACGTGCATAGCTGCTCAGCGGTGTCATCTCATCGGTCTCATCCTGCATGGTGAAACCCATCATGGCCATGGTCTTGTATTTTACAACGGCACGCTCCTTGTGTATGCAGCATCGCCCTTTGGGCTTCTGGTTGCGTGGGTACATTTCGTATGGCATACTGTCAATCTTCTGCAGAAGTTCATTATTCTTCCACATTGCCACAAGATTCGATAAAAGACGGTAACGGATGAACATATCTTGTTATGGTTGGTTTTATGGTTATTAAATTTTGCAGTAAAAATAGCTAAAAAACTACTAATTCAACTATTTTTGCAACAATGTTTTTTGTTTATACCAAAAAATGGGAGAAAAGGACCTCGATAACCTGTTGAAACAGCTTGCATCGCCGGCCAAAGTGCCTGCCGATGCGTGGCGCGCACTGCTTGCCATGTCCGATGCCGGGCAAAGAGCAAAGCTTGCTTTTTTGGCACGCGATGTGGCGCAGGTACGTTTTGACAAGGGGGTCTTTGTGCGTGCTCTCATAGAGATAAGTTCCCACTGCCGCAACAACTGCAACTATTGCGGATTGCGTTGCAGCAACAGGCTTGCTAAACGTTACAGGCTTACAAAAGAGGAAATCCTCGATTGCTGTCGCCAAGCAGCCGGCCTTGGTTTCAATACCTTTGTCCTGCAGGGTGGCGAGGACCCGCAACAGAGTGACGAGTGGCTTGCCCATGTGGTGGCCGCAATACGTGCGGAGTTCCCTTCAAAGGCAATTACCCTGTCGGTGGGGGAACGCTCAATAGATGGATATTCACTGCTGCGCAGTGTCGGTGCCGACCGTTATCTGCTGCGCCACGAGACGGCCGATGCAGAGCATTACTCGCATCTGCATCCCGCAAATATGAGCCTTGAAAACCGTTTGCAATGTCTTGCGAACCTCAAGGCACTCGGCTATCAGGTAGGTAGCGGAATGATGGTGGGCTCTCCGGGGCAGACTGTGGAGCATCTTGTCGAGGACTTGATGCTGATTGATGAATTGCAACCGCAGATGATTGGCATTGGACCTTTCATTCCCGCAACGGGAACACCTTTTGAAGGTGAACGGCCGGGTAGTGTGGACGATACGCTTTTGCTGGTATCGCTATTGCGCCTTCGTTTCCCACGTGCGCTCATTCCCGCAACAACGGCATTGGCAACGTTGTGCAATGATGGCACGCAACGCGCAGTGCTTGCCGGTGCAAATGTGGTGATGCCCAACTTCACCCCATTGCATTGCCGCACTAAATACTCAATTTATGACAATAAAAAGAGCAGCGGCAGCGAATCGGCACAGCAACTCGATTTGCTTGCGGTGAAGTTAGATGAAATTGGCTATCATATAGATTTCTCACGTGGAGACTACAATGAAGCGGAATATGGAATAGTGGTTTAACCCCTCCGGTCTACGACCACCTCCCCTAAAAACAGGGGAGGAATATGAAAAGAAAATGGTATTTGTATTGTCCCCCTGTGTTAGGGGGACGAGCGAAGCGGAGGGGGGTAATATAAACATACGGCACATGGAAAATATTATAATCTCGAAGGAATTTTAAATGAGATTACTTGTTGTTTGGGAACAATGAAGCAAAATATGGAATAGTGATTTAACCCCTCCGTCCTGCGGACACCTCCCCTAAAGGCAGGGGAGGAGTATGATTTGATGAAATTGTATTTATATTGTCCACCTGTTTTAAGGGGGCGAGCGAAGCGGAGGGGGGTGATATATATGCAATACGAAATGGAAAATAAAGAAAAAGATTACCAATGCTGTAACAGACACGAATTGCTTGATGCACGCAGACAGCTACGTAAAGCGGGCGAACCCGCTGAGGCTGTCTTGTGGAAATGTATAAAGTCGCGTCAGATACTTGGATTTAAATTCAGACGTCAATTCAGTGTTGGACCATATATTCTTGATTTTTATTGCCCAGAGGCCAAATTGGGTATTGAATTGGATGGAGCCGGTCATTGCACAATTGATGGTGTGAAATACGACCAACAGCGTTCCGCTTACTTGTTTAACGAACGCAACATAAAAATACTCAGGTTCGAAAATAGAGATTTGTATTATAATCTCGAAGGAGTTTTAAATGAGATTACTTGTTGTTTGAGAACAATGAAGCAAAATATGTAACAGTGATTTAACCCCTCCGTCCTGCGGACACCTCCCCTAAAAACAGGGGAGGAATATGATTTGATGAAATTGTATTTATATTGTCTCCCGGTGTTAGGGAACAAGTGAAGTAAAATATGTAACAGCGATTTAACCCCTCCGTCCTGCGGACACCTCCCCTAAAAACAGGGGAGGTGTATGATTTGATGAATTTGTATTTATATTGTCCCCCGGTGTTAGGGGAACAAGTGAAGTAAAATATGTAATAGTGATTAAACCCCTCCGTCCTGCGGACACCTCCCCTAAAGGCAGGGGAGGAATATGATTTGATGAAATTGTATTTATATTGTCCCCCTGTGTTAGGGGACGAGCGAAGCGGAGGAGATAAGACTAAATAATGAAATAATTATGTACAATCCAAAATCGACTATAGCAACCGAATTTATCTGTGACAGCGAAATACGCTCCACAATGCAGTATGCGCGCGAGAATTGCGACAATATTGAACTTGTGAAGGGAATACTTGACAAGGCACGCAATTTCAAAGGAATTACACACCGCGAGGCGGCGGTGCTCCTCGAGTGCAATGACCCTGCCGTGGTGCAGCAGATATACGCGCTTGCCAATGAGATAAAACACCGTTTCTATGGCAACCGTATTGTGATGTTCGCGCCGCTGTATCTGTCGAACTATTGCGTCAACGGTTGCGTGTATTGCCCTTACCATGCAAAGAACAAAAGCATACACCGCAAGAAACTCTCGCAGGAGGAAATACGTGCCGAGGTCATTGCCCTGCAGGATATGGGGCACAAACGTCTTGCACTTGAGGCAGGCGAGCACCCGCTCATGAACCCCATCGAGTATATACTCGAGAGCATAAATACCATCTACAGCATAAAGCACAAGAACGGTGCTATCCGCCGCGTGAATGTGAACATTGCGGCAACCACTGTCGAGAACTACCGTCGCCTGCGCGATGCCGGCATAGGTACATATATTCTCTTCCAGGAGACATACAACAAAGCAAATTATGAGGCACTGCACCCCACAGGCCCCAAGAAGGACTATGCATGGCACACCGAGGCCATGGACCGCGCAATGCAGGGCGGCATAGACGATGTCGGCATTGGCGTGCTCTTTGGGCTCGATACCTATCGTTACGATTTCGTGGGCCTGCTCATGCATGCCGAGCATCTTGAGGCAACATACGGTGTCGGCCCTCATACCATCAGTGTACCGCGCCTTTGCAAGGCCGACGATGTCGACACCGCCGATTTTGAGAACGCCGTACCCGATGACATTTTCTACAAGATTGTTGCCATAATACGCATTGCCGTGCCATATACCGGAATGATAATCTCCACACGAGAGAGTGCCAAGAGCCGCGAGCGCCTGCTCGAACTTGGAATCTCACAGATAAGCGGCGGCTCACGTACCAGCGTAGGCGGCTATGTCACCGAGGAGACTCCCGATGGAAACTCCGCACAGTTCGACATTGCCGACCACCGCACGCTCGACGAGGTGGTGCAGTGGTTGCTCGACCTCAATCACATCCCCAGTTTCTGTACCGCCTGCTACCGCGAGGGACGCACCGGTGACCGCTTCATGACACTGCTGAAGAATGGGCAGATATCAAACTGCTGCCTCCCGAATGCACTTATAACATTGAAGGAGTATATCAGGGACTATGCCTCGCCCGCCACACGCGAAAAAGGCGAAGCGATGATAAAGCGCCTGCTTGCCGATGTTCCCAACGAACGCGCCCGTTCCAAAGCGGCCGAGTACTTGGAACGCATAGACAACGGCGAAAGGGATTTCCGGTTCTGAAAAAGTTGCAGACTTGTTTTTCTACCACATCTTTTGTGTTTTTTATAGTAATAGATTTAAAGTACTTTGTTATATACCATGACCTCTGTAGCTCGTTCAAACCGTTATCATATAGCTATTTTCGGCCGCAGGAATGCGGGGAAGTCCTCGCTTGTGAATTGTATTGCGGGGCAGGATGTCTCCATAGTTTCCGATGTTGCGGGAACTACTACAGACACTGTGTGGAAAAACATTGAACTGCCGGGTGTGGGGGCGGCTGTGATTGCCGATACCGCCGGGTTCGACGATGCCGGTGAACTTGGCTCCATGCGTGTTGATGCGGCGCGCAAGGTGCTTGGGCAGGCTGATGTTGCCATTCTTCTGCTTGGTGAATATGACGGCGATGCCGCGCTCGAAAAGCAATGGCTTGCGCAAATAAATGAACAGCAGATGCCATTGATTGTTGTTGCCGGCAAGTGCGACAATGATGGTAGCGCGGAGCGCATTGTTGCGTGGCAGAAGGCTTTGGAATGTGATGTCGTTCCTTTTTCGGCTGTCACTGGCGAGGGGCGCGAGGCGCTGCTTGAGCGCATTGCACGGCAGTATATCCAAGACGATAACCTTGACGATATAACCCATTCACTTGTGAAAGCCGGCGATGTTGTGGTGCTTGTGATGCCACAGGATGCATCGGCTCCCAAAGGACGCATCATTCAGCCACAGGTGCAGACATTGCGTAACTTGCTCGACAAGCATTGCATCCCGCTCTGTTGCGCTCCCGAGGAACTGCCGCAACTTTTGCAGTCGCTGGTTGCAGCGCCACAGCTGATAATAACCGATTCGCAGGTGTTTGCACAGGTTGAGAAGATGACACCGCCGGGAACAAGGCTGACCTCTTTCTCGGTGCTTATGGCACGTCACAAAGGTGACATTGATGAGTTCCGCCGTGGTGCGAAGGCACTGCTTGCCCTGCCGCCCAATGCACGTGTGCTCATTGCCGAGGCGTGTAGCCACATCCCGCAGAACGAGGATATAGGCCGCGTGAAGTTGCCGCGTCTGTTGCGCAAAAAGTTAGGCGAGGGTTTGAAGATTGATGTTGTGGGCGGCAACGATTTCCCCGAAGACCTTACCGGTTACGATATTGTTATTCATTGCGGGGCATGTATGTTCAACCGCCGCACGGTTCTTTCTCGTGTGCGCCGTGCAAAGGCGCAGGGTGTTCCCATAACAAATTATGGCATTGCAATTGCTGCGCTAAGCGGGATACTGGATAGAGTGGTAGTGTGATATACAGCGAAAAAGAGATTGCCGTCAGCAATCTCTTTTTCGTTGTATATGCTTTCTTTAACATGAGTTCGATATAAGAATTTATACTAAAATTTAGTGTATTTTGTCATTCCGAATCGAAGATCGACGCCCGTAGGGGCCAAAGTCAACCTTGTGTGAGGAATCTCATTATTCGCGGATTCAGAGATCC
>JAZOOF010000007.1:0-25256 GCA_045654885.1 Bacteroidaceae bacterium | reverse complement strand
AACAGGACAAAATTTGTTTGAGCGGTGCATATATGCGATGCTGTTATTGCGTGAGAAGCGAGTTGTTTTGTCCCCGATGCTTGAACGAACAGCTGTTTGCGGCAAATAACGGCCGGCCGAGGGATGTCGCTTGCGACTCGCGAGCAAAAGGCTGTTATGACTGATTTTGCCGGTGCCGGGCGCTTTGCTACTTTGCCTTTAGCCCCTTCGGGCGGCGACCGTTGGTTCGCGCGACGAAAGTAGATGAAAGAAAGACTTGAGAAAAAATAGAAGTGAATAATTAAGGTTGAGGGCTGCCGTAAAATAAGACTATAAGCGAAACGATCACCACACTAAAATTCTACAGAGCCGTAATAATATAGAGAACAACTTTGTAAACCTTGCTTGCTCTTCCGTAAAAGCTGATGCGGGGCCTCTCAATGCGTTTATTTCGGCAGGGTGGACAAAAAGTAGGATAAAACCTTTGTTCCTAAAGTATGGGGCAAGAACATGAGGAAAATATGCTCGCAGCCGGCGCTAAAGGATTTGGCTCAGAGATTCAATGTGAAGGTTCTCTTTAATAAGTTCTGCCGGTTGCAGGGATGTTGTAGTGTGGGCTTGTAAATAAAATAGGCCGTGCAATTTGCACGGCCTATTTGTTGTTATGTGAGGTTTATTGTTATGCCATTTCCTCAACTGCAGCCTGAGCAGCAGCAAGACGTGCGATAGGCACGCGGAATGGAGAACAAGAAACATAGTTCAAACCTACTCTGTGGCAGAACTTCACTGACTCAGGCTCACCACCGTGCTCACCGCAGATACCGCACTTGAGGTCTGGGTTAACGCCACGGCCCTTGTTTGTTGCCATCTCAACGAGCTGGCCAACACCTGTCTGGTCGAGAACCTGGAATGGGTCGTTCTTCAAAATCTTCTTGCGGAGGTAGATTGGCAAGAATGAGTTAACGTCGTCACGAGAGTAACCGAAGGTCATCTGTGTCAAGTCGTTTGTACCGAATGAGAAGAACTGAGCCTGCTGTGCAATCTGGTCGGCTGTAAGAGCTGCACGTGGAATCTCAATCATTGTACCGATTGTGTACTCTACGCGGTCGCCCTCTGCTGCGAACAATGCCTCAGCTGCCTCAACGATAGCGTTCTTCTGCTCCTCGAACTCGTTGATGATACCTACGAGTGGAACCATGATTTCAGGGTAGATAACCTTGCCTTCCTTCTTCAACTCGAGAGCTGCACCAAGGATGGCTGTTGTCTGCATCTTTGTAATCTCGGGGTATGTGTTACCCAAACGGCAACCACGGTGACCGAGCATTGGGTTGAACTCCTCGAGAGACTTAACGCGGCGCTGAACAGCCTCAACTGTCTTGCCCATAGCCTCGGCGAGCATCTGCTGACCCTTAGCATCGTGTGGTACGAACTCGTGGAGTGGTGGGTCGAGCAAGCGAACTGTCACGTGCAAGCCTTCCATTGCCTTGAAGATACCAACGAAGTCAGCCTTCTGGAATGGCAACAACTTAGCAAGAGCAACCTCGCGCTCCTTAGTTGTCTCGGCAAGAATCATCTCGCGCATTGCCTTGATCTTCTCACCCTCGAAGAACATGTGCTCTGTACGGCAAAGACCGATACCGATAGCACCGAAATCACGTGCAACCTGTGCATCGTGTGGAGTATCGGCGTTTGTGCGTACGCCCAAGCGTGCGTACTTGTCACAGATGTCCATCAATTCTGCGAAGTCACCGCTGAGCTCAGGAGCCTTAGTCTCAACCTTACCCTCGATAACCTGACCTGTAGAACCGTTCAATGAGATGTAGTCGCCCTCGTTGAATGTGAGACCGTCAACTGTCAATGTACGTTTCTTGTAGTCGATAACCAATGTACCTGCACCTGAAACGCAGCACTTACCCATACCACGTGCAACAACGGCAGCGTGTGAAGTCATACCACCACGTGCGGTGAGGATACCCTGAGCTGCTGCCATACCTGCGAGGTCCTCAGGAGAGGTCTCGATACGAACGAGGATAACCTTCTCGCCATCCTCGTGCCACTTCTCGGCGTCGTCAGCGAAGAATACGATGCGGCCTGTAGCAGCACCCGGAGATGCGGGAAGACCGTTGGCGATAACCTTAGCCTTTGCAAGAGCTGCAGTGTCGAATACAGGGTGGAGAAGCTCGTTGAGTTTCTCTGGTTCCATGCGCTTCAAAACTGTCTTGTCGTCGATGATACCGTCACGGTAGAGGTCCATGGCAATCTTAACCATCGCTGCACCTGTACGCTTACCGTTACGTGTCTGCAAGAACCACATTTTGCCCTCCTGTACGGTGAACTCCATGTCCTGCATATCTTTGTAGTGGTCCTCAAGGCGTGTCTGGATAGCGTCGAGCTCCTTGTAGATCTCTGGCATAGCCTCCTCCATTGAAGGATACTTGCTTGCACGCTCCTCCTCGCTGATGTTCTGCAATGCAGCCCAACGCTGTGAACCGATCTTTGTAATCTGCTGTGGTGTGCGGATACCTGCTACCACGTCCTCACCCTGTGCATTGATAAGGTACTCACCATTGAAGAGGTTCTCACCTGTTGCAGCGTCGCGAGAGAAGCATACGCCGGTTGCAGATGTCTCGCCCATGTTACCGAATACCATTGCCTGTACTGAAACGGCTGTACCCCACTCATCGGGAATTTTCTCCATACGACGGTAAAGGATAGCGCGCTCGTTGTTCCAAGACTCGAACACTGCGCAAACAGCGCCCCACAACTGCTCGTAAGCGTCTGTCGGGAAGTCCTTGCCGGTCTGAGCCTTTACGGCAGCCTTGAACTTTGCAACGAGCTCCTTCAAAGCCTCTACGCTGAGGTCCTTGTCAAGAACAACACCGTTCTCCTCCTTAACCTTCTCGATGATAGCCTCGAATGGGTCAATCTCCTCCTTGCTTGTTGGCTTCATACCCAAAACAACGTCACCGTACATCTGTACGAAACGGCGGTAAGAGTCCCAAGCGAACTTTTCGTTGCCTGTCTTCTTTGCAAGACCCTCTACAACAATGTCGTTAAGACCGAGGTTGAGGATTGTGTCCATCATACCGGGCATTGAAGCACGGGCACCTGAACGAACTGAAACCAACAATGGGTTGGTTGGGTCGCCGAATGTAGAGTTCATCAAGTTCTCGATGTTCTTTACTGCGGCCTGAACCTCTGCCTTGAGAAGTTCGATTACCTTTTCTCTACCAAGGCTGTAGTACTCGCCACAAACCTCGGTTGTGATGGTGAAACCCGGAGGTACTGGAATGCCGATGAGGTTCATCTCGGCAAGGTTAGCACCTTTACCTCCCAACAAGTTTCTCATTGACGCATTACCTTCAGCAAGGCCATTACCAAAGGTATAGACTCTTTTGTCTGCCATAAATTTTTGAGTTTATTGTTTGTTGATAAATAAAAAATGTTTAGCTAATCACACGCTGGGCGCTGCACCCGAAAATGCATGCTCAACTAATTTGCAAATATAACAAAAATGTTTTTACCACGAAATTTAAAAGAGGAAATATGTCGTAATAAACTAAAAATTTTAAGTTCAACTGTTAAAAATGGATTTTATAGTGATTTTTGCCATATCTTTGTATTAAATTTTGTAATTTGCAGTAGTTTGCACCCTTGTGGGGTGTCTCTGTTCCCTTTATGAAAATTTATATACGATTATAATGGCAAGAAAAAAGAAAGAGCTGCCGCTGCTTGAGCGGATTGAGATTACCGGTGTTGCGGCCGAGGGCAAGGCGCTTGCTCGTGTCAACGACCTGGTTGTTTTTGTGCCCTATGTTGTGCCCGGTGATGTGGTGGACTTGCAGGTGAAGCGCAAGAAACACAGCTACGCCGAGGCCGAGGCTGTGAAGTTTTATGAATATTCGCAGGAGCGCGATGTGCCTTTCTGCAAGCACTACGGTGTCTGCGGCGGTTGCAAATGGCAGTGTCTGGCCTACGAACATCAGCTCAAGTACAAACAGCAGCAGGTTCACGATGCGTTGAAGCGCATTGGTAAAGTGGAGTTGCCCGAGATTATGCCTATCCTTGGCTCGGAGCAGACACGCGAATACCGCAATAAGTTGGAATTTACCTTCAGCAACAAGCGCTGGCTCACCTGGGAAGAGGTCGAGGCAGGTACAAAGTACGACAATATGAATGCGCTCGGTTTCCATATTCCCGGTGCGTTTGACAAGGTTCTCGACATTGAGGAGTGTGCTCTCATGCAGGGTTTGAACAACCGCCTGCGTAACGGAATAAGGGAGTTCGCCAACAAAGAGGGCATTCCTTTCTATGACTTGCGCTCCCATTCGGGAGTGTTGCGCAGCATGATGTTGCGCACCTCTACAACAGGTGAGGTTATGCTTCTCCTGCAGGCGAGGGTGGAGTGCGAAAATGACAAGGCGCAGCTTGAAAAAACTTTACAATATGTGGCGGAGGAGTTTCCCGAGGTTACCTCTCTGCTCTATGTGATAAACAACAAGTGCAACGATACGTTCGGCGATCTTGAGGTGGTTACTTATAAGGGTACCGATGTCATTTATGAGGAGATGGAGGGCTTGCGCTTTAAGGTTGGTCCGAAGTCGTTCTACCAGACGAACAGCAAACAGGCCTATAACCTTTATAAGGTTGCGCGCGAGTTTGCTGCGCTCACTGGCAACGAGGTGGTGTATGACCTTTATACCGGTACCGGAACTATCGCCAACTTTGTTGCGCGCAATGCCAAGAAGGTTATTGGCGTGGAGTATGTCGAGGATGCAATCATTGATGCGCGCATAAATGCCGAACTGAATGGTTTCGATAACCTCACATTCTTTGCCGGCGATATGAAGGATATTCTTACACGCGACTTCATCAGCGAGCACGGAATGCCCGATGTCATCATTACCGACCCTCCACGCGCCGGCATGCATAACGATGTAATCGATACCATCCTTTTTGCGGCTCCAAAGCGTATTGTTTATGTTAGCTGTAACCCTGCAACCCAGGCACGCGATTTGCAGTTGCTCGATGTGGATTACAAGGTTGTTGCCGTGCAGCCTGTGGATATGTTCCCTCATACCCACCATGTAGAGAATGTGGTATTGCTTGAACGTAGAGAAGTAAAATGATTTAAAATCAGTATAATATGCAACGAAAAATAAAAGGTTTGCTCACATTTAAGGTTGTGGAGCCCGCGCAGCTTATTGCCTTCATAATGGAGAAGATGCACGGAGTAAGCCGTAATAGAGCAAAAGCTTTAATAAGTAATAGGGTAGTCCTTGTAAATAACACAATTACCACTCATCCGCTTGCCGAGTTGAAGCCCGGTGATGTGGTGCAGCTTGACCGCTCCAAGCACAAGAAATCGTTCCACTGCAAGGAACTGGATATTGTTTTCGAGGATCCATATCTGTTTATTATCGACAAACACCCCGGTCTGCTCTCCATGAGCAACAATTCGCGTCAGCAGACAGTGCAGACTGTGCTTAACCGTTATCTTGAAAAGGGTGGCGGCCGTAACACCTCGCATCTTGTCCATCGCCTCGACCGCGACACCTCGGGATTGATGGTCTATGCCAAGGATGTGCAGACCCAGCAGTCGCTTATCAACAGTTGGCAGCAGCTTGTTACCGACCGTCGTTACCTTGCTTTGGTGAAAGGCGAGTTTCAGCAGACACGCGGACGCATACAGTCATGGCTTACCGAGGATAAGAAATTTATAACACATTCAAGTCCAGTTGATAATGGTGGAAAGTATGCTGTGACACATTATAATGTCTTGTCTTCGTCTAACGGCTATTCGCTTGTTGAATGTGAGCTTGAGACGGGCAGAAAGAACCAGATTCGCGTACACATGGCCGACCTTGGCCATCCTGTTGTGGGTGACCGCAAGTATGGCAGTGACGAGGACCCCATGCGTCGCCTTGGCCTGCATGCTTACATGCTCTGCTTCACCCATCCCGTAACAGGCAAGCACCTCCGTTTTGAGACACCGGTGCCTTTCTGTTTCGAGAAACTGCTCGGTGGCGAGTGATGAGATACAATGATATGGCTGTTGTCCTAATGTCTTGTTACGGGGCGGCAGCCATTCTTTTATTTTAATGACTACTGTTTGTGAAACGTCTTTTCTTCTCATTTCTGTTGCTTGCTCCGCTGCTGTCATTTGCGCAGTCGCAGGGTGGCGGTGTGGTACTCACAGCTCCGCGCACTTATAAAAAGGTGTCGGGCGATTCTGTCCGTTTGCGCCCAAGCAAGGCTGCCGGGATTGAGAAACTGGCGCAAAAGACAATGGCGAAAATTGTGCACTCCAATGAGCGCGCCCGCAGGGCTGCGGCTCGTGAGCTGGCTCGCAAATACAAACTTGGCGACCGCGTTATTGTGCGTGGCGACAGCGGGCGCGATGTCAGGAGTGTGGCGAATGCTTTGGTTAAAAAACTTTACATTAAGCCCGAAGATGTTACTCCGACTTTCGATAACGGAGCGTTGTTTGACGGCGAACTTTACAACGCGCTCTTGCGCTTCCAAAAAGATAAGGGATTGCCTGCCGACGGGAATGTTGACAAGGCGGATGTAAAGGAGTTGAGAAAGCGTAAATAACGAGAGTTAGATATAAGCTAAATCAAATCGCGAACCTGTCATCCCGACAGAGCGTAGCGACGAGGGATCTCTGAATCCGCGTATAATGAGATTCCTCACATAGGGTTGACTTTGGCCCCTACGGGCGTCGATCTTCGATTCGGAATGACAAAATACGCTAAATTTTAGTATAAATTCTTATATCGAACTCACGTTAAATAAGAGCAAAACGGTACGGTCCGCACCGTTTTGCTCTGTTTGCTTATCTGTTGCTCTCAATCTTATTTTGAATAGTCCCTTGACGCAGATACGGATTTCTTGTCATTTGCATACGGGGCGTACGGTAAAGCCTGCAGAGCGTCCGTATCCCTCCATGTTGTTGTAGTCGTTGTAGAAGCGTATGCAGTATGCACTGCTGTTGTCGTTACGCAAAGTACCCGACCAGAAATAACCGAACAATCCGCAGTATTGGACCTCTTTTCCTATAAAGCATCCTGCTGTTGGCAGGAAAATGCTCTTCCCGTTTTGCTTGCTTGTTATCCAGTAGCCATCGACTCCGTTGAGTCTTCCTCTGCTCCAAATACAGTTGTCAACCAATTCTTGTTGCTCATCTGCTGTGGGCATTCTCCAATCTTCGCCCCATTTGACACGTGCAACGTCATCTTCGGCTTCAAGAGTGGTCTTGTTGTCGACAGTGCCGTAAATGCTTTCTGTGCAATACTTGGTTAATGTATTGTTGCTGCCGTTGCACCATTTATATGTTTCCCGGGAGTACACGCTCTTTTCTTCGGTTTCGCCCCAGGCATAGTAGCCGCCGTACTCTTCGGGATTCAGCGCTCCCACATTGCATGTCGCCCACAAGGTACCGCTTGGCAGGCCAAGGTCAACATATTCATGTCCATTGGCGAACCGGCTCTTTTCGAATTTTGCAACCAGTTCCACATCCTCGCTGACTTTAAAGCAATATGTCGGCTGTGGAATTGCGTGGGTGGAGGAGTTCTCTTTGTACCAACCGATAAATGTGTAACCCTCATAGGCTCTGGCAACGGCTGTGACTTCTCTGCCATACGGCAAAGTCAAAGATGTTTCTGCTGCGTTCTCAAAAAACACTCTGCCGCCGTGCGTGTTGCTTATTTTTATGGAGTACGATTTGTAAACAAAGCGGGCTGTAAGTGTAAGGTCTTCTTCGGCTGTGAATGTATATATTCTTTCTGTGCAGAGAGGTGATTCCGAACCTTCTGTGTACCATCCCTCAAAGCTGTAATCTTTTTCAGGGTGGGCAATAATGACAACCTCGCTTCCCGGGTTGTAGTTTTGCGCACAACCATGATACCCCTTAAACTGAACACTTCCGTGTCCTTCGGCTGCTATTTCAATTCTGTATGGAGTGTAAGTGTCTTCGGTGTCACAAGATGCAAGCATGGCTGAAAAAAGTATTGCCAGTGCTGCGTAAACAGATATAAACTTTCTCATAATTCTTTTCGTTGTAGATTAATTGTCTGAAAAAAGGTATAGAATGCCCCTGAAACCGTTTGAACAAGCAATATTCAAGCCTGTTCAAACGGCTTCTTATAATGTGTTGCAGTAAATACTAATGCTTGCTTATCTCCTGATTATTATAGGCTTTATTCTGAGTATGTCCTTCAGTTCAGTGTAGGCTTTGGCGTTGCTGCATCCCAGCAGCATTGTCTTTCCGCCCTTCTTGCACTCGATGATACATTGGTCACGGTTCAGAATCCATATGTTGTTTTTCTTGTCTATGGTAATGTGTATCGCAAGCTCACCCTCGTATCTCTCAAGCTTTATGCTGCTGTATACAGTGTGTACATGTTTGTCATCACATTTTATATCAATGCTTCCTCTGGTATCGAAACTGATGCTGCAGACGTTCTTTGTCTGCTTGTAGTTATTGCCTCTTTTTGCCACGAATGTCTTCTGGTAGTCAAGCCTGTAGTTGAAGTAGCCGACATTCTTTGCCGATGTGTCATATATCGCAGCAGTTGCATAGCCTCCGCGCCAGCTGCTGTTGTCGTGCTTGGTTATTATAAAACGGTACTCTGTTGTCTTGGGTACCAGCACCGTGTTGTACTTGCTTTCCAACACAAAATGTGTGTCGTCCTCTCCGACCTCGTCAAACTCGGCCCACACTCCACGTTTCATGTTAGGGCGATACTCCTTCCATTTGCCGTTGCCACGCACAAAGTAACCGTCATATTCGGTGCTTGTACCTTTGTAGCAATAGAACAGTCCATTGCCGTCGGGACACATGGGGTATACACTGATTGTGTTGTAGACTACTTGCCAATTACCATTCTTCTCCCGGTCCACGAAAATCTTGTCACGCGCCAGTTTGGGTACCGATACGCGGCAACGTTTGCTGTCGAGGAAATAGAATGTGTCGTTCTCTTTATACTGTTTATACTCGTTCCATGGCTCGGCCTTGTCCTGTGGACGGTATTCGGTCCAATTCTCTCCGTTCTTCACAAAGTAGCCGCCATCGTATGCCACAAGCGCTGTTGTCTGTGCAAATGTTGTTATGGCAAATGCAAAAGCTATAAGTAAGCTTGATGAAATTTTCTTTTTCATATCTGTTAATTTAATTTATTCATATATCCTGTTGTGAAGTGTACGCCGTTGTCGTATGTAACACCGTTTATCTCAACCTCGCCGTCAGCAAATTCCACCTCGCCACCGCGTATGATGATGTTGCATTTTGTGGCATGTCCTTTCTCGTGGTCAATGCTTATGTCATTTACGGCTTCGTTGAACAGTTCAATGCCGCCTACAATGATGTCCATCTGGCAATGCTCCTTGCCGGGGCAGTCAAAGATGAGAATGGTTGTGTTGTCGCCATAAAGGTGCAGGAAGCAGTACTCATCGGTGTCAATCCTCTCTATTGCTCTGAAGCCTTTGTATTTGTGGCCCGGGTTCTTGCCGTCGAGGTAGAAGAACTGCTCAAGGTCTTTCTTCATTGTCCTGTAGCCCTCGGCGGTTGTTGAGCGGCGGTAGATGTAGGCCGGTTCTCCACCGGGCACCTCTTCGGCAAAGACAGCTTTCATTTCTTTTGAATAGCCCTCGAGGCTCCATGATGTTTGCAGCTTCATGGTTTTTGTCGCTACAAATGCAGCAATGTCGGTTGCCGGTATTATGGTAGTCTCCTGTCCCTCGGTGCGGCATATTCCGGTGCTGTTAATCCACTCGTACAAGCCTTGCTTTGTGTCCTTTGGGATTACAATCATCATTTTTCCCGTGCTGGGGATTTTTGCTCTTCCCGGTGATTCTACTTTTTCCATCAAATTCTCCAGGCATTGTATTTCGGCTTCCCACACGTCTCGTATCGAGTCGGCACTTGTCTTCAACATCTTGAGTTGCTCTTTGCTGGTGGCACTCTGTGCCCTCCTTTTGAGTTCTTGAATCATTGGCATATAGTGGTCAAAGAGCTCCAGGCTGATGTCTGCCGGAATTCTTCTTTCAATGCTTTCGGCCTCTGTAATGTCTATAAGTTCTGCCGGCTCTTCAACTGTTATGCTCGACTCGCCGATATGTACATCGCCATTGCGGTTGTTGAAATAGACTTCGTGTGAGTGTATTTCTACATCTCCGGTCTCACTAATCCCAAAAAAGAGTTTTGCGGCCGAGCCTTTGACAATTATGACTGTCAAGCTCTGCGAGTGTGCATTGTCTACTATTGCAAAACCGTATTCGTCGCCCTGGAATATTATTGTTTGGCTACCGCTTTCCCTTGTGTTGAACATCAGCTCCATACCGAAAATCTCCTCGGCAAAGTAGATGTCATATTTCTCTATTATGGCACTGAGCGCCTTGTAACTCTCCTCGTCAACGGAGTTTATCACGTAAATACCCTTTTCTTCGTCCTTGCTCACGTTGCGTGGCCCATTTCCCGGGGCTCTCAACTCTTGAATGAATTTCTTCAGTTCCGGGTTGTTAATCTCCTGTGCCGTCAGGCAGCCGGTGGCAAGTAGTAGTATAGTAAGTGTGAACAGTATCTTTTTCATCATAGAATCTTTTTATCAATAAAAATCAATACCCAAATCGTTGAACTCCATAAATGACTCGTAGGAGAGTCCTGCAACAAACACCACTGTAATTGTCTCGTTGTTGCCATAGTCGGTCACTACCATGGTGCTCCCCAGCCCGGAGTATATGGCCACCATTCCGCCACCGTCCCTGTTCGATGCCATCAGTGTCATGCCCATAACCTCCTCTTTCTCCTGCAGGAACGGTTGCAGGGCGGCTTTCATTGCATCGTATCCCTGCTTGCCGTTCGTGAAAAAGCGACGTAGGCTTTTCAGTGACTTAATGAACGAGATTGACTCTTGCATTTCTTCGTCAAGGTCTGTTTTGATAAAAAGTTGCTTGAACATATTGGCCGAAACGTAGGCATAGCTTATTTCGTCCGATTTTATCTTAGCCAGGCTCTGCACGAATTTCTCGGCTTCGCTCTTCTGTGGCTGCTGGGGTGGTGTGGCCCACGCGCCCAGCACTGTGAACATCAGCGTCAGCATTATAAATAACTTCCGTTTCATATTCCCTTATATATTATTGTTGTTTTTACTCATTTTTATTGATGCTCCAAGTATTGCTTCAATCTCCTTTATGTTGTTCTGCGTGGAGTTTACCGCAAGGCTTATATCGTTGAATGCAGCCTCAAGGCAACGCATTGCATCCTCGGGGTTGTCAAAAGTGTCGCGCTCCGTGTCAAAAGCCATGGCCTCGCTGCTTCGCTGTGTTGTTGCAGGCAACCAATATTCGGCAGTCAGCAAGCATGCAATCACTGCTGCCGCGGCTGCGCTGTAACGCATTATGCGCGGGATGGCAATAATGCGCTTGCGTGTTTCTGTTACGTTCTTCTCGTCACTTGTAGCCGGTGTGCTCTTCTCGGCAAGAGTGTCTATCATTGCCTCAAGTCGCATGGCTGCGCCGTCGGGCAGTTCTACCTCCTCATCTTCACGACAAAAGGCCAGAATCATCTCCTTGTCCGCTTGGAGTTCGGCCGGAACATCGTTCTCGCGAAGATAGCGACAAAGCTCGCGCTCCTCCTCGGCTGTGAGCACAGCGTCGAAGAACTGCTCAATCATCATTCTTAATCTGAAATCTTCCATAAACTCCTTAATTATATATTGTCGTAAAACTCTCTGAATCTTTTTCGCACTCTTGAGATTATAACCCTTATGTTCGTCTGCTGCAGGCCTGTTACCTTTTCAATCTCCTCGAACGTGCAGCCGTTCATCTTCATCTGTATAATCTTCTGTTGCACCCCGGGCAGGCCGGCGAGGAAGTGTTGCAGGCACTCTTCGGCCTCTTTCTTGTCTGTTTCGGGCGGGGTGTAGACAGCAATCTCTTCGGTCTCAATCTGTTCGTCTCCATCGTGTGCCCTCAACTGCCGCCATCGGTCGATGCAAATATTCCTGAGCAGCGTGCGGCAGTAGGCCTCCGGTGTAACAAGGGTTTTTGTCTCCTCTCTTTTCTCCCACAGCTTCATGTAGAGGTTCTGCACGGCATCCTCCGCTTCAAACCTGTCGCAAAGCATCCTGTATGCCTCGCGATAGAGCGTCTGTTGCAGCGGCATGAACCGCTTTTTGAATTCGTCGTGTGTCACCTTGTTTTGTGTTATCTGTGGTTGCTTTCCACCTATAAGACGGATGAATTTACGATTTGTTACACAAGGAAACAAAAAAAGTTGAAAAAATCATTGCGATTTTTCCAACTTTTTTGTCAATGCTTTTTTCAGATGGGATTACTTCTCTGCTTCAATGTAATTATAGAGACCGCTCCAAAGCCCGGTGTTGTATTGTCTTTCAGTGATGTTCTCCACCTTGTCGGGGATGTTGCAGAAAAAATCGATGCCGGTGAAGCGCTCAAGGAAATCAATGCTGCATACTTCGGTTTGGCTGTTGCCGTTGACGTGCTTGAAAAGCAGGCCTATGCTCTTGTATGTGTTGTTCTTCAGGCATAGCAATGCCATAAAGTAGTAGTTTGGTACTGTTGGACAACTGCCGACTGTGCGGTATTCGCCCTCGCGTATTGTGCCGCCTTTTACAACATAAAGCGTGTCGCAGAAACCGCTGTTGCGCCCCCATCCTTGTACAAGTCCTTCGCAGTCGCTCCACGCACCTGTGTTGAAACGGCTGTACATTGGCGATATGTTGCTGTAGTAGAAGGTCTGCTCGTTTGCATCCTGTGAATATACGCGGTCATATGATGCAACAATGTGGCCGCGTACAAAACCGTTATGGTTTATCTCGCTTTTGGTCATTACGTAAATCTCGGGCATGTCGGGGCAGGGTTGGAATGGGTCGCCTCCCCATTCGGTATTATCCCAGTTGTCACGCTTCCATCTGATGGCCCTGTTGCTTGGGTCAAAGGTGAATGCTGTCCAGCGGCAGTGCTTACGCGCGGGGTTGTGGGCTATGCTGTAGGTGATGTTCTCCTTGCCGTTGACGGTTGTGGTGTGCGAGAGAAAGAGGTCGCCGTTCTCAATAGCTGGTATTTCAATGCGTGTGGCATACTTGCCTGCATGTCCGTTGTTGGCGTTCTTGTTGCTTGGGTCAACTGTCGACCCTTCATTGCCTGTCTCGTTACATGAAACCAGTAATATGAGTGTGAGTAGTGCAAGGAGTGTCTTTTTCATAGTTGTGGGTGTGTTCGCTTTTTGGCATAAAAAAAGGTGTACCGAGATACACCTTTATATAAATCGTCGAGTTCGATTACTTCTTCAAAGTCTTGCTGTAACGGCTCATGAACTTGTCCACACGACCTGCTGTGTCGACCAACTTTGCCTTACCAGTGTAGAATGGGTGAGAAGTGTTAGAGATCTCAAGCTTGATCAATGGGTAGGTCTCACCTTCGAATTCGATAGTCTCTTTTGTGTTGCAGGTAGACTGCGAAAGGAAGCAGTCGCCATTTGACATGTCCTTGAATACAACCGGACGATAAGCTGCGGGATGAATGTCTTTTTTCATTGTTAATATTGTTTTTAAATTATTTATTTGCTGTCACAAAAATGTGTGCATTACTTTACGAGGTGCAAAGGTAGCTTTTTTTGTGCAAACGGCAAAACTTTTTTGCTCTTTTTTGGTCTCATTCGCAAAATATGCTCGAACCGACTCTTATGTGTGTGCTGCCGTGCTCAATTGCAATGGGATGGTCGTCGCTCATGCCCGCCGAAATTATGTTGAACCTCTCATTTTCGGCAAAATAGAGCTCTTTCATTTCGTTGAACAGTGCCTGCGCCTGCGAGAACTCGCGGTGCAGTTGTGCAGTATCGTCGGTGTTGCTTGCCATGCACATTATGCCGCGCAGTTCAATGTTCCCAAGCTCTTGCCACTCGCCTGCGGCAAGCAGTTCGCGGCACTCCTGTGGGGTGAGCCCGAACTTGGTCTCCTCTTGCGCAATGTGTATCTGCAACAGGCACGGTATTCTGCGCCCCGCCTTTTCGCCCTGGCGGTTGACCTCGCACAGCAGCTTGTAGCTGTCTATGCTGTGTATGAGGTGCACGAACGGGGCAATGTACTTTACCTTGTTTGTCTGCAGGTGCCCGATGAAGTGCCAGTTTATATCCTTTGGCAGTGCCTCGTACTTGGCGGTGAGGTCCTGTGCCTTGCTCTCGCCAAAGTCGCGTTGCCCGGCATCGTAGGCGGCCTGCACGGCTTCGGCAGGGTGGTATTTCGACACGGCAATGAGCGTCACCCCTTGGGGCAGGGTGGCACGCAGTGCTGTTATCCTTTCGGCTATGTGGTTATGCTTCATAGTGGAAAATGTCCACAATAGCGCTCTCGTTCACCGATGCGAGGTTGTAGTCCATGATGGAATCCTCCATGTGCTTGTTGAGGTTCTTCACGGCGTTTGTAACGTCCTCGGCCTTTACAAGGATTACAACCGACGACTTCTTCTCTTTTGCCGAAACCTCGTCAATGGTAACCATTGTAATCTTGCACTTGAACCACTTGTCGGCTGTCTCGCTCTGGCTGTCGACAAGCTCGTTGTACTTTGTACGCTCCATCTTGTTGATGTTGAACTCGCCTGTAACCTGTGGCTGCAGCTCCTTGGTTATGCGCTTCTCAATCTCGGTGAATGTGAAGCCCTGCACCAGGTATACCTCATTTACTTTAGTGTTGAGGCCCTTTTCGCCCGGGCGCTCGTATGTCACTTTTACTTCGAACCAGCTCTGTACCATAATTATAATGTGTTTTTTATGTTTATGAATTGATGCCATCCTGAACGGGCGGGATACTTCGCTGCGCTCGGTATGACAAAATGGATTGTGGTTGCAAAGGTAGTAAATGAAAAATTTTATTTGTTGCTTTTTCGCTTTTTTATGCAAAATATTTTTTCCGGCAGTTGTTCAGGCGCAGAACCTGGGCAAGCAGGGCATACTGCTCGTCGTCTTCGTCAAACTCGTACTCCTCGTCATAGTCATCATTCTCCATGGTGCCATCTTCATACAATGTATCATTGTCTTCGCCAAAAGTGACTACTCCTTTTATGTTGTACACGCGGCCGAACGGGTCGAAACCCAACAGTTCGAGCTCCTTGCAGGGCGACATGGTGTCGCCTGTCTCGCGCGTGAGCGCATCCAGTATCTCGCTCAATTCCTTGTTTATCATAATTTTCTTGGTTTGGTTTTATCTCTCTTTTTCAATTCTGCGGTTTCCCATTTTGTGCCTCACATATTCGCGTGCAAAGAAGTTCTCGCTCTCCACGCGTTTCAGCAATGTCTGGCTGTACTCGTTGAACGATGCTATGCCGCGTCTTGCCACGCCGCTCTCCATTGCAGCGCGTGCAACGGCTGCCGACACCTCGGTGAGCAACCGTTTGTCGCCCGGTTTGGGCAGGATGTACTCCTTTCCAAAGGTGAATGCCAGGCCATATTGCTTTTCAATTTCCTTGCTTGCCGGCAACTGCGCTATGGCAGCTATGGCTTTTGCAGCGGCAATCTTCATCGCCTCGTTAATTGTAGTGGAGAGTGTGTCGAGTGCACCGCGGAACAGGTAGGGAAACGACAGTACGTTGTTTATCTGGTTGGGGCTGTCGCTGCGCCCGGTGGCAACAACGGCGTCGGGACGCCACTGCTTGGCCCGGTTGTAGGATACTTCGGGTACTGGGTTGGCCAGTGCGAATATTATTGGCGAGGGTTGCATTGATTTTACATCGCTCTCGCTCAAAAGGTCGCCCTTGGATAGCCCTATGAACGCATCGGCTCCCGCTATTGCCTGTGACAGGGTTGTCATGTCGCTGTCGGTTGCAAAGCGGCTTTTCATTTCGTTGAGGTCGGTGCGTCGGGTGCTGACTACTCCCTTGCTGTCGAGCATTGTAATCTGCTCTTGTGCGACACCCATTTCCAGCAGCATTATGGCGCTTGAGATGCCTGCCGCGCCGGCGCCGTTAATGACAATCCTTATGCTCCCGATGCTCTTGCCTGTAACCTCGCAGGCATTTAGCAATGCGGCGGCAACGGTAACAGCTGTGCCGTGTTGGTCGTCGTGCAGCACGGGGATGCCAAGTAGCTCGCGAAGGCGCTTTTCTATGTAGAAACATTCGGGTGCCTTGATGTCCTCGAGGTTTATGCCGCCGAATGTGGGAGCAAGTGCCTGCACGGTGGCAACAACCCTGTCGGGTTCCTCGTCACTGATTTCAATGTCGAAAGCATCAATGTCGGCATATGTCTTGAAAAGCATTGCCTTGCCCTCCATTACCGGCTTAGCTGCCAATGCACCGCGGTTGCCAAGTCCCAACAGCGAACTGCCGTTGCTCACAACTGCCACCAGGTTGCCTTTGTTGGTGTAGCGGTAGGCTCTCCAGCGCTCTTTGCTTATCTCCATTGCCGGTGCTGCCACTCCCGGAGTGTATGCCATTGCCAAATCTTCGGGTGTCTCCAATGGCTTGCCGGGGATTGTCGATGTCTTGCCCGCCTTGCCCGCACTATGGTATTCAAGTGCTCTGCTTTTGAAAAAATCGTCCATATCTTTTTATTATTCCAACAACTGCGCTGCCATTTTGTTTGCGTGTCTTTGCCGTTTCGGTTTAAAAATGTATCTTCGCGCTATAATTATATAGTATGGAGAATTTACTGGAACTGTTGAAACAAAGACGCACTTCGCGCGTGTTTACCGACGAACTGATTGATAAAGATACGGTCTGCAATCTTATGAAGGCGGTGCTTATGTCGCCGTCGGGGCGCAGGATAAATCCATGGGAGTTTGTCCTTGTCGAGGACAAGGCTATGCTAAAGGCTCTGTCGCAATGCAAGGAGCATGGCGCCGGTCTGCTCGCAGGTGCAGCCATGGCAGTAGTGGTGCTTGCCGATACCACGAAAACCGATGTGTGGATTGAGGATTGCTCCATTGCGACAATCATCCTGCAGCTTGCTGCCGAGGAGTATGGCCTGGGCAGCTGTTGGGTGCAGATGCGTCTTCGCAAGGATGCCGACGGTAACCTTGCCGAGGATAATGTGCGTGCTCTTTTGAATGTCCCCGCACACTATGCGGTGCTCTCGGTAGTTGGTCTTGGACACAAGGCGCGCGAGACACAGCCTTTTGACGAGGATAACATTCAGTGGGATAAATTGCATATAGGAGGCTTTGGCAATGAGTGAGAGAATTGTTCTTGTCGGTGCCGGTAACATGGCAACGGCAATAGCCTGCTCCTTGAAAGAGAACGGCAATGCTCCGGTGGCAGTGTGGAGCCGTACGCTCGAATCGGCGGCACTGCTTGGCAGCAGGGTGGAGTGTGCGTTTACCGACGACCTTGACGCTTTGCCGGCTGCAGAGATCGTTATAATATCCGTTACCGACAATGCCTTGCACACTGTCGCAGCTGCGGTTGCTCAACGTTTCCCCAATGCGCTGCTGTTGCACACTGCCGGCAGCATACCAATGGATGCCTTGTGCGAGGCCGGTACAACCCGTTATGGAGTGCTCTATCCCATGCAGACGGTGAACAAGAACAGCCCTGTATCGCTCAGGAATATAACTACTTTCATTGAGGGATGCAATGACGCGGTTACCGCGCAGATAGAGAAGGTGGCGGCTATGGTGAGCGACAAGGTTGTCTATGCAACCAGCAAGCAGCGCTGTTCGCTCCACGTGGCAGCGGTTTTTGCATGCAACTTTCCCAATGCGGTCTACAATATGGCCTATGAACTGATGCAACGCAACGGCTTGCCGTTTGATGCAATGCTGCCGCTCATTGACGAGGCTGCCCGCAAGGTGCACCGCATGTCGCCGCTTGAGGCACAGACGGGACCCGCGCGCCGTGGCGACGAGAATGTGATGAACGCTCACAAATCAATGCTTGGCAGTGAACTCGCCAATATATACGAGACGCTAAGCAATTATATAATGAAGAGAAACAGATAATAAACTTGTTTATACAGACCCCTCAGTCCTTCGGACAGCTCCCCTAAGACAAGGGAGCAATATTGGTTCCTGTTTAGGGGCATTGCGATTGAGCAATGTCTGCTACAGCGGAACATTAATGTTCTAAAAGTGGTACCGTTATGTTTACGGTGTTGCTGATGGGGTTAATGAATGATTCCAATTATGATAAACTACGACCTTAAAAAGATAAAGGCGCTGATTTTTGATGTTGACGGTGTGCTCAGCCGCGAGACAATATCAATGTTCCCAAGCGGCGAACCAATGCGCACTGTGAATATAAAGGACGGCTATGCCCTGCAGCTTGCAGTGAAAGCCGGTTTCCACGTTGCCATAATCACCGGAGCACGCACCGAGGCTGTGAAAGTGCGTTACAACGGGCTTGGTATTAAAGATGTCTACACCGGTGCCTCAATAAAAAAGGAATGTCTCGAAGAACTCATGCTAATGTATGAACTTGCTCCCGAGGATATTCTTTATATGGGCGACGACATCCCCGATTACGAAGTGATGCAGATTGTTGGCCTTCCTGTTTGTCCTGCCGATGCAGCCGTTGAGATTAAACAGCTATCCAAATACATCTCGCCCATCAATGGTGGCGAGGGTTGCGGCCGCGATGTAATTGAACAGGTGATGCGTGCGCAGGGAAAGTGGATGGATGAGGCGAATGCATTCGGTTGGTGACTATGTTCAGTTTTATGAAATTGTGATTGCAAGCCTTGCACTCGCTCAACCGCAGATTTAACTGCACTTTGTGCGCTTGAAACTTGGCTACGCTCGTTGTGATTAAAAATAAATTTTTACTCACTCGCTTGCACAAGTTTTCACTTTTAAACACACTTCGTGTGCTTGAACCTGCTTTCGCTCGCTTTGTGTGTAAGCCAGCTTCCACCCACTCGCTTAATCGCAGCTTTAATCACACTTCGTGTGCTTGAACCTGCTCACGCTCGGCATAGTAAAAGTAAACTTTTCCTCTGCTCTCGCTTAATCGCAGCTTTAACCTTTAACCTTTCACCTTTCAGTTTTTAGACATGTTGGATAATTTAAAGAAATACAGAATAATCCTTGCGTCGGCATCGCCGCGTCGCAGGGAGTTGCTTGCGGGGCTTGACGTTGATTTCACGGTCCGTGCCCTTCCCGATGTCGATGAATCTTTCCCTGCCGATTTGCAGGGCGGTGATATACCTTTATATATCAGCAAGAAGAAGGCCGATGCCTATCGCCCAGTTATGGCCGATGATGAACTTGTGATAACTGCCGACACCATTGTGTGGCTCGACGGCGCTGCACTTGGCAAACCTGTCGATGAAGCCGATGCAAAGCGTATGCTCCACAATATGTCGGGCAAGGCCCATTCGGTATTCACCGGTGTTACCATAACCACAAAGGATGAACAACGTTGCTTTGTTGCGCAGTCCGATGTTGTGTTTGCAGAGCTTACCGATGAGGAGATTGAATACTACGTGCAGAAGTACCGCCCCATGGACAAGGCCGGCTCATATGGCGTGCAGGAGTGGATTGGCTACATAGGTATAACCGGTATTAATGGCTCCTATTTCAATGTGATGGGCTTGCCGGTGCAAAGGCTGTATAGTGAACTTAGGAAGGTAAAAGGTTAAATTCTTTTATTGTTCATAAAAAAACGGTACTTTTTTTTGATGTAAATTTACTTTGCATTAACTTTGCATGTCCAAAGATGAATGTTTTGGACATTGTTTAATTGTAACAAAATAAACTTTAAAATATGGCTGAAACAAAATTCATCTTCGTCACCGGCGGTGTTGCATCGTCTCTTGGTAAAGGTATCATCTCGGCATCTATCGGAAAGTTGCTTCAGGCGAGAGGATACAAGGTTACAATCCAGAAATTCGACCCATATATCAACGTCTCTCCGGGTACATTGAACCCACAGGAGCACGGTGAGTGCTATATCACCATCGACGGTCACGAAGCCGACCTCGACCTTGGTCACTATGAGCGTTTCACCGATATCAAGACCACACGTTGGAACACCTTTACAACAGGCCGCATATACAGCGAGGTTATCGAGAAGGAGCGCCGTGGCGAGTATCTTGGCAAGACCGTACAGGTTATTCCTCACATCACAGACGAAATAAAGCGCAAGATGAAGCGCGGCAGCACAAAGGAGAAGTTCGACTTTGTGATTACCGAGATTGGCGGTACTGTGGGCGACATCGAGGGCCTTCCATTCCTTGAGGCTATCCGCCAGTTGAAGTGGGAACTTGGCCGTCGCGCCGTTTGTGTTCACTTGACTTATGTTCCTTACCTCTCGGCAGCAGGCGAGCTCAAGACAAAGCCTACACAGCACTCTGTGAAGCAGTTGCAGAGCCTCGGTATACAGCCAGACTGTCTTGTACTCCGTGCCGAGCACAAGTTGAGCACAGGTCTTTGCAAGAAGGTTGCAAGCTTCTGTAACGTCATGCCCGACTGCGTTGTGCAGAGCCTTGATGTTCCCTCAATCTATGAGGTGCCCATCAAGATGCAGGAGCAGGGATTGGATGCTGCCATTCTGCGCCTCACAGGCGAGGAGGTTGGCGAGACTCCCGAGATGAAGCCTTGGCGTACATTCGTTGAGCGACGCAACAATGCAAAGAGAGTCATCAACATTGGTCTTGTCGGTAAATATGACCTCCAGGATGCATACAAGAGTATCCACGAGAGCCTTTCGCAGTGCGGTACATACAACGATTGCAAAATTAAGCCTCACTTCATCAACAGCGAGAAGATTACCGAGGAGAATGTCGCACAGGCACTCAAGGGCATGGACGGCTACATCATCTGTCCGGGCGTTGGCCCACGCGGTTTCGAGGGCAAGGTTATTGCAGCAAAGTACTGCCGCGAGAACAACCTTGTGACACTTGGTATCGGTCTTGGTATGCAGGTCATGGCCATAGAGGTTGCACGTAACATTCTTGGTTATGCCGATGCAAACAGCTACGAGATGAACGAAGCTACAAGCCACCGCATCGTTGATGTCATGGAGGATTTGAAGAGCGTTGGAAACCCGTTCGGTGTAATGCGCCGTGGCGGTTACGACACCGTTATTGCAAAGGATAGCAAGGCCTATGCCATCTATGGCGAGGAGAAGATAGTAGAACGTCACTATCACCGTTTTGAGTTGAACACAGAGTATCGCGATGCTCTTGTCGGTGCAGGCTTGGCTTGCACAGGTGTTCACCCCGAGAGTGGATTGGTAGATATCGTCGAGTTCCCTGCTTGCGATTGGTACATGGGTGTAATCTACGAGCCACAGTACTCAAGTACAGTTCTTCATCCATCACCGGTTGTAATGGATTTTGTAAAGAATGTAGTAGCACGTAAAGGATAAGATAAATATTTTTATATAAATGACAGGAACGGGGTTTGCAACGCAAACCCCGTTCCTGTCATTTATCTGTATAGGCCTGACTGTCTATTTCCACAATCTTTTCATGAACATTATGCAATACTCCTCCCAATTGTACCATTGGTGGCCGCCTGGAGAAGCAAGATATTCGTGCTTGTAGCCTTTGCGTTCAAGGTAGTTGTGGTACCACTTTATTCTTGGGTAGAAAAAGTCGGTCTTGCCAATCATTATCCAATAGAGCGCCGGCGGCGTGGCAAACTGTACCTCTTGTTTCTTTTTCAGTCCCTTGAAGAATGACGAGTGTTCGCTGTGTATGATGAACGGGTGTACCATTGGCGAAAAGAGACCTATGTACCCGAAAGTGTCGGGATGGTTGGCACTGATGTGCAGTGATTGCAATGCTCCAATGGAAAGCCCGCCAATGGCTCTTGAGCTCTTCTCGGGGATAGTCCTGTATGTGCTGTCAATCTTTTTCACAACATCGTTGACAAAGGAGTATTCAACCCGTCCGTCGTTCTCGAAGAACGATTCAACAGCACCTTTTATGCGTGATTTACCATAGTCCTCGTCGTTGTTGTGTTGGTTGGTGTTGGGCAGTACAACAATGCACTCCTTCATCATCCCATTGGCGGTGAGGCTGTCAATGTTCTGCAGGAGGTCTCCATTTGTTATCCAGGATGTCTCGTTGCCGCGTGCACCGTGCAGAAGGTAAAAGACCGGGTAGCGCTCTGTGTTGTTATAGTAGTCCTGCGGCAGAAACACGAACATGCGTCTCTCCTTTGGCCCCTCGACCGAACATTCATATATGCGTTCTTCGAGTATGCCTTTTGGCGAGTAGCTGCTATCTATCTTAGGATAGTCGACGGCTACGGCCATCCTTGACGTTGAGCACGCACCAAGGAGAAGGATGACAATCGACAGGTAGATGAATCGTAGGCACTTCATTTCGTTAAGGCATCTTTGTACATTTGGATAATCTTGTCGGTGGAATCTTCGGCATTGTACTTTTGGGCCGATTCGGCATATTTTGCTGCCATCCTGTTCCTCTCGGCAGGGTGCTCAATCCACCAGTCAATCTTTTCGGCAAGCATGCGCGGGTCCGATTCGGTGAACAAACTTCTCTCGTCAAGTGCAAACTGTGATGTTGCTGTCAGCTCTCCCTTTGCGATAATGGGAACGGTGCCTTCCATAATAGCCTCCACGCAAGATAGACCTTCGACCTCTACCCATGCGCAATGTATGTAAAGGTATGCCTGTCTTATAAGCTGCTTAAGCTCCTCGCGACTGTAGAAACCGAATCGCGGGTGATGCTTCAGTACTCCATCGTTTACAAGCCTGTCTGCCAGTTTCGTGTATCTCTTCATGTAAGGCCCTTTGCCTGCGAAATGTAGCTCAATCCTGCCGGCATGTTTTGAAAATCTCATGGCTTTCAGTAGCGTGTCCTGTGATTTCTCGTGTGAGAGCCTTCCTGTGCAAAGTATGATTATCTGTTCCTTTGGTTCTACCAGTGCCGGCTCAATGTTTGCAGGAATTTCAATACCGTTTGAAATGACACGCATCGGTGATTGGAAACCGTTTGAAACAAGATGTCGCTTCACGGTATCTGTGGGGCAGTGTACATAGGCACAATGGTCGTATACCGATTTTCTCCACCATAGTGTCACAAGATAGTTCAGTAACCTGGCCTTGCGCATGCCAAGGTTTGCCATAATGTTCTCTGTGAAAATGTGGTATGTTCCGACGCAGGGCTTGCCCATCCTCTTGGCAAGGCGGGCTACCTTTGCCTCCAAAGGGAAACCCTCGCACAGATGTACTACATCGGCCCACTCAATTGCTTTTTGGGCAATCTTTTTGTCGAACGATGCATATCTGAATCCGTTGGAATATATTATAGGCTCAAAAAATGGAAATTTGAAGTGTTTAAGTGGATATTCGGGCTGTTTGCCTTCGGTGTCAGGGTTTACGCAAGCCATCAATCTTGCTTCAATGTCTCTTGCTTTCAGTCTGTCAACAAGTGACAACACTGCAGTGCATACACCATTACCGCGCATGAAGGCATTATTGCATACAATCAATATTTTCATAGTCTGTTTTTTAAATACAAATGGTATTATTCAATAGGATTTCCACCGTAGTGTCTCCTCCTATTTAACGTGAGTTCGATATAAGAATTTATACTAAAATTTAGCGTATTTTGTCATCTCGACCATACCTTAATAAAATATTAAAAGATGTTTTCGATGAGCGATAGCGAACTAACGTTACGTGAGAGATCTCTTATTTTACGATTTTTTGAGATCCCTCGTCGCTACGCTCTGTCGGGATGACAGGTTCGCGATTTGATTTAGCTTATATCGAGAACTCACGTTATTTATATTATAACACGCAATAGAGTGTTGCAGGGCTGCAAAAATAGAGATTATGTTCAACTTTGCTGCTTTATTCCATTAGAGAATGTCCACTTGTCCGCAAAATGGAAAATTGTCCTTTTATATAGGAAAATTGCTATTTTCTCTCTTTAACTTCTTTTAACTATTAAAATTAGTTTTCTAACTAAAAAATATAGTTCTTTGCGGTGTGAACTAAAAAATATAGTTCATTACAACAAATCTTATAGTTTGATAATATAAAAAACTCAATATCATGAAGAACTTGACAAAAAGAGAAGAGGAACTGATGAAACTCTTTTGGGAGAAGGGTGCATTGTTTGTGAAAGAAATCATTGAACTGCTCGATGAGCCTAAACCGCACTTCAATACAATATCCACCATTGTGCGTGGATTGGAGGCAAAGGGCTATGTTGCGCACGAGGCTTTCGGCAACACTCACCGTTACTATGCTGCCGTGAGCGAGGCCGAATATGGCAAGCTGTCGTTGGGTAGTGTGGTGAGCCGTTACTTCGGCAGTTCATACCTAAACGCGGTGTCGTCGCTAGTGAAGGAGGAGAAGATTTCGCTCGATGAACTTAAAGAACTGATTGAATTGGTTGAAAAACAGAAATAACCATTACTATGGGCGCATTTATCGTTTACATAATAAAGTCATCGCTTCTACTCGCGATGCTGGTTTCGCTTTTCATGCTCTTTATGAGCCGCGAGACTTTTCATAAACTCAACCGCTTTCTTTTGCTGCTTATAGTAGTGGTGTCATTGGCTCTGCCTTTTGCCAATGTGGGTGTGAGCACTCCGTTGCAGGGTGTGTTTGATTCCATTGAAAACGGCTTTACAAAAACAGACGATGCATTGCCGGTTGCCGATGTTCTTTTGGCTGACGAACAGCCGATGATGGCAACGCAACCATCGGTAGCTGCATTTGACGCTGTGGCTGATGTTACACCTGTACGCATTGATGAAAAGGGGAGTACAGCACCGTTATGGCAGATTATTGTGTTAGTCATATATGGCTTGGGTGTTGCGCTGCTTGTGGTGAGGCAAGTTGTTATGTATGTCCAGCTGTCGCGCCTTATTATGCGAAGCAGAAAGGCCACAGCCGAGCAGTACGGCCTGCCTGGCGTTAAACTGCGTTTGCACAGCGGCGAGGAGAAACCTTTCAGTTGGTTCGGCTGGGTAGTGGTGTCAGACAATGACATGGTCGAGGGTGCGCGCGAGATACTCACCCACGAGGCGGCACACGTCAAGGCCGGGCATTCGTGGGATATAATGCTTGCCGATGCTGTGATAATAATGCAATGGTTCAACCCGCTTGCGTGGATAATGAAGAATACCTTGAAGGATATACACGAATTCGAAGCCGATGAGGCAGTGATTTCCTCGGGCGTGAATGCAAAGCAATACCAATTATTGATAATAAAAAAAGCCGTTGGCGCAAGGCTCTACTCTATTGCCAACAGCTTTAATCACAGTTTAACTAAAAAACGTATCACTATGATGTGTAAAGAAAAATCAAACAAGTGGAGTCGTGCAAAGGCTTTGTACATA
>JAZOOF010000006.1:0-53211 GCA_045654885.1 Bacteroidaceae bacterium | reverse complement strand
TGGTAACGAAACTTTGGCTTCAACGGGCATTTTGTTGGCTTTTCGTGGCTTCGCCTTATTTCGCCAATGTACGATAAATCGCTCGCAGACAACTATTATTCCCCGATTTTCCCTGTCTTTCGATTTTTCTTACTATCTTTGCGGTAACTTTTGAAACTCTTTGGCATTCAGGCAAGAATCATCTGTGCCAACATGTTAAAAGAACTTTCAAATTAAACCTTTTTATCTTTTTGAAGTCAAATTTTTATTAAACATCTTACACAAATTACTACGATGAAGAAATATCTCAAATGGGGAATGGTTGCAGTGATTGTTGCAGGAGTCTCTATTTTCGGTTATTACAAACTGAGACCGCAACAGAACGAAGAACTTGCCACAACCGAGAACACCCCCGTCAAGAACAATGCCAAGAAAGTGTTGAACGTAACGGCAAAGATTTTGAAGCCCAACCTGTTAACCGACGAGATTCTCACCGTGGGAAAGCTTGTACCCGACGAGGAGGTGCAGCTCACATTCGAGACATCGGGAAAGATTACCGACATATTCTTCACCGAGGGCACATTCGTGGAGAAGGGAACACTGCTGGCTAAGGTCAACGACTCACAGTTGCAGGCACACCTCTCTCGCCTCGAGGCACAGGTTCCGCTGGCCGAGGACCGTGTATACCGCCAGAGCGCACTTTTGCAGCGCGATGCCGTGAGTAAGGAGGCGCTGGAGATTGTAAAGACCGAGCTTGCAACACTGAAAGCCGACATTGAGCAAGTAAAGGCACAGATTAAGATGACAGAGCTGCGCGCACCGTTCGACGGCATAATAGGTCTGCGACAGGTGAGCGTGGGTGCATACGCATCACCATCCACAATCATTGCTACACTGACATCAATCTCACCAATAAAGATTGAGTTCTCTGTTTCGGAACGATATGCAAGGGATGTGAAAAGAGGTACAAACCTCACATTCAACGTAGACGGACACATCGCGCCATTCGAGGCACAGGTGTATGCTACCGAGTCGAGCCTCGACCCCGAGACACACAACCTCACGGTGCGTGCCCTTTACGACAACAAGGACCAGTTGCTCATGCCCGGCCAGTACACTGCCATCAGACTGAAGCAGAAGGAGATTGCCGATGCCATTTCAGTACCTGCCGAGGCCATCGTGCCCGAGATGGGCAAGAACAAGGTATTCGTGTACCGTGGCGGCAAGGCCGAGCCTGTTGACGTTATTATAGGCCTGCGCACCGATGCCGAGATTCAGATTATCGAAGGCCTGCACAGCGGCGACACCATCCTCACATCGGGAACCCTGCAGCTGCGCAAAGGCTCTGCTGTAAAGATTGAAAGTTTCGAGTAACTCAACGCCAAAGAGTAGAGATATATGAACATTTCCGAACTGAGCATACGCCGCCCCGTTCTTGCGACGGTGCTTACAATTATAATACTTATCTTCGGTTTCATAGGTTACAACACCCTTGGTGTACGCGAGTATCCATCGGTGGACAACCCTATCATTTCGGTATCGTGCAGCTATGCCGGTGCCAATGCCGATGTCATCGAGAGCCAGATAACCGAGCCGCTTGAGCAGAACATCAACGGTATACCGGGCATCCGTTCAATCTCCAGCGTTAGCCAGCAGGGACAGTGCCGCATCACCGTGGAGTTCGAGCTGTCGGTAGACCTTGAAACAGCGGCCAATGACGTGCGCGACAAGGTTTCGCGTGCACAGCGTTTCCTGCCACGCGACTGCGACCCCCCAACCGTGTCAAAGGCCGATGCCGATGCCACTCCAATCCTCATGATTGCCATACAGAGCGACAAGCGCTCACTGCTTGAGCTGAGCGAAATTGCCGACCTTACAGTAAAAGAGCAGTTGCAGACAATCCCCGACGTGAGCAACGTGCAGATTTGGGGCGAGAAGCGCTACTCCATGCGAATATGGCTCGACCCCACCAAGCTTGCCGCACACGGGCTGACACCGGTGGACGTAAAGAATGCCATCACAAAGGAAAATGTGGAGTTGCCTTCGGGAAGCATTGAAGGCAACACCGTTGAGCTCACACTGCGCACAATGGGACAGATGCACACTGCCGGCGAGTTCAACAACATAATCCTGAAGAAGAGCGGCGGCAACATCATACGCATAAGCGATGTGGGACATGCCGAGCTTGGCCCTGCCGACATAAAGAGCTACATGAAGATGAACGGTGTTCCCATGGTGGGTGTTGCCGTCATACCACAGCCTGGCGCAAACCACATTGAGATTGCCGATGCGGTATATGAGCGTATGGAGCTGATGAAGAAGGACCTGCCCGATGACGTGGAGTACACATACGGTTTCGACAGCACCAAGTTCATCCGTGCATCAATAGACGAGGTGAAGAGCACCATCTACGAGGCATTCATCCTTGTAATCATCATCATCTTCCTGTTCCTGCGCGACTGGCGCGTGACACTCGTGCCCTGCATCGTAATCCCCGTGTCGCTCATCGGTGCATTCTTTGTAATGTACGTCGCAGGCTTCTCAATCAACGTGCTCACCATGCTTGCCATTGTGCTGTCGGTGGGTCTTGTGGTTGACGATGCCATTGTGATGACCGAGAACATATACATACGCATTGAGCAGGGAATGAGGCCTCTCAAAGCCGGTATCGAGGGTTCGAAGGAGATTTTCTTTGCCGTCATATCAACAACCATCACCCTCATCGCCGTGTTCCTTCCCATTGTCTTTATGGAGGGTACCAGCGGCCGCCTGTTCCGTGAGTTCAGCTTTGTGGTAGCCGGTTCGGTTGTCATCTCATCATTCGCGGCGCTCACATTCACTCCCATGATTGCGACCAAGATTCTCAAGCGCCGCAAGGAGCAGAAGTGGCTCTACCGCAAGACCGAGCCATTCTTCACCGGTCTCAACAATCTGTATTACAAATCACTGAACAGTTTCTTGAAGGTACGTTGGGTTGCAATTCCCGTACTGCTGATAATGTTCGTGCTCATAGGATACCTGTGGAGCAAGATTCCTGCCGAAATGGCACCTATGGAGGACCGTTCGCAGATTACCATAAACACACGCGGAGCCGAGGGTGCAAGCTACGAGTTCATGCGCGACTACACCGAGGATATCACCCTGCTTGTAGACTCCATTGTCCCCGATGCCGTTTCGGTCACCTCGCGCGTTTCGAGCGGTAGCGGTAACATAAGAATTACTTTGAAGGATATTGCCGACCGCGACTACACACAGATGGATGTTGCCGAAAAGCTCACAGCAGCCATTGCCGGCAAGACCAAGGCAAGGGCTTTCGTGCAGCAGCAGTCATCGTTCGGCGGCCGCCGCGGCAGCATGCCCATCCAGTACGTAATACAGGCTACAAGTTCCGACAAACTGAGGGAGGTGCTTCCGGTGTTCCTGCAGCGCGTGCATGAGAACCCGGTGTTCAAGATGGCCGATGCCGACCTCAAGTTCAACAGCCCCGAGACACGCGTGAACATCAACCGCGACAAGGCAGGCATGCTTGGAGCAAGCGTGCGCGATGTTGCCGAGACACTGCAGTATGGTCTTAGCGGACAGCGCATGGGCTATTTCTACATGAACGGCAAACAGTACGAAATCATTGGACAGATTAACCGCCAACAGCGCAACACGCCATCGAGCGTAAAGTCGATATACATACGTTGCAGCAACGGACAGATGATACAGCTCGACAACTTTGTGGAGTTCATTGAGTCTACGGCACCGCCAAAGCTCTACCACTACAACCGTTTCCTTTCGGCAACAATATCTGCCGGACTTGCCGAGGGCAAGACAATTGGCGACGGACTTGCCGAGATGGACAAGATTGCCGAGGAGGTACTTGACGACACGTTCCGCACAGCACTCACCGGCGACTCAAAGGAGTTCCGCGAGAGTTCTTCGAGCCTCATGTTCGCATTCATCCTTGCACTGGTGCTCATATACCTTATTCTGGCAGCCCAGTTCGAGAGTTTCAAGGACCCGTTCATCATCATGCTCACCGTTCCGCTTGCCATTGCAGGAGCACTCATATTCATGTACTGCAGGGATATAACCATGAACGTGTTCAGCCAAATCGGTATCATCATGCTCATTGGCCTTGTGGCAAAGAACGGTATCCTCATCGTTGAGTTCGCCAACATGAAGCAACAGGCCGGCGAGAGCAAGATGGAGGCCATAAAGAACGCATCACTGCAGCGTCTGCGCCCCATTCTCATGACAAGCCTCTCTACAATGCTCGGACTCATCCCGCTGATGTTCGCCGGTGGCGAGGGTGCCAACCAGCGTATTGCAATGGGTACAGCCGTTGTAGGCGGTATGTTGGTGTCAACCATACTCACAATGTACATTGTTCCGGCTGTCTACAGCTACATTTCGACAGAGCGTGAAGAAAATAAAGAGGAGGAAAACAGATGAAAAAGACCATATTGACAATATTCGCCTTGGCACTGTTTGCACTTGGCGGCAATGCACAGACATTCACCCTGAGCCAATGCCTTAAAAAAGGGTTGGAGAACAACTACTCGCTTCGCATAACACGCAACGAGGAGGAGGTTGCCCACAACAATGCCACAGCCGCCAATGCAGGCTACATGCCCACCATTGACCTTGCGGCAGGCTACAACGGTTCAATAGGAGGCAACAGTTCAAAGTTGCGCACCACAGGAGAGATTGAAAAGAGCGGCAACAGCTTCGACAACAACGTAAGCGCCGGCGTGGATGTAAACTGGACCATATTCAACGGTTTCAAGACAAAAACCACATACGAGCAACTGAAGGAGATGGAGAAGATGGGCGAGACCGGAACACGTCTTGCCATTGAAGATTTCATAGCCGACCTCACGGCCGAATACTACAACTTCCTGCAGCAACGCATGCGTCTGCACAACTACTACAATGCAGTACTGCTTTCAAAAGAGCGTCTGCGCATTGTAGAGGAGCGCTATAATATAGGTAACTTCTCACGCCTCGACTATCAGCAGGCGAAGGTCGATTTCAATGCTGACAGCGCACAATACATCAAACAGCAGGAGGTGGTAATCACATCGCGTATCGCGCTTAATGAGATGATGGCGATAGAGCAGGTGTACACCCCAATCACTACAGTTGAGACAACCATTGAGATTGACAGTACACTCGATTTCACATACCTGTGGAACAGGATGCTCGAGAACAATGCCGAGCTATTGCTTGCCGACCACAACAACACCATCACCGAACTCGACTATAAGAAGGTTCTCTCGCGCAACTATCCCTACCTGAAGCTCAATGCGGGCTACGACTACAACTTCAACAACTACGGCAAAGGTACATACATACACCGTAACGGCTGGGGCGGTAATGCATCGCTGACCATCGGCATCAACCTTTGGGACGGCAACCGCCGACGCGAGAAGCGCAACGCACAGATTGCCATTGAGAATGCCAAGCTGCAACGCGAAAAACTGGTTCTGTCACTGAAAGCCGACCTTGGCAACATGTGGCAGGCATACCAGAACAACCTTCAGCTTCTGAACCTTGAGAAGCTGAACGTAATCACTGCACGCGAGAACCATGACATTGCCAAGGAGCGTTATATGCTCGGCGACCTGTCGGGTATTGAGATGCGCGAGGCGCAGCAGAGTCTTCTGCGCGCCGAAGAGCGCCTGCTCTCAGTTGAGTACGACACCAAGATTTGCGAAATCTCCCTATTGCTCATCAGCGGCGAAATCGGTAACTACCTTGAATGATGATATTTACCTGAAATTGCACCGATAAAAGAACTTTTTTGTACTTTTGCAGCCCAAACAAGAAGAATAACCACATAAAAATGAAGAGAATACTATTCGCACTACTGCTGATAGCGCCGTTGAGCCTGTTTGCACAGGTTAGCGGCACCATCCGAGGCACTATCATTGAGGATGAAACAGGTGACCCGTTGCCTTTTGTAACCATTGCCCTCACCCCCGAAGGCAGCAATGCACCCACAGCAGGATGCAGCACCGGCGAAGACGGCTCGTTCCGTCTGAGCAACATCAAGGCCGGCAAATACAACATTACAGCATCGTTCGTGGGTTACCTTGACGATAGCCGCAACGTAAGCATCACTGCCGGCAAGAGCAATATAGACCTGGGGACAATAAAACTCAAGAGCGACCGCAAACTGTTGAAAGAGGTAGTTGTTACCGAGCAGCGCTCACAGATGAGTTTTGAGATTGACAAGCGCGTCTTCACCGTTGACCAGAGCATTGCCACAACAGGCGGCTCGGCAAGCGATGTGCTTGCCGACATCCCATCGGTTGAGGTAGACAATGAAGGCACCGTGTCACTGCGCGGCAGCGAGAGCGTTACCGTGTGGATTAACGGCAAGGCAAGCGGCCTCACCGGCGACAACCAGGGCGATATCCTGCAGCAGATGCCTGCCGGCTCAATTGAGAAGATTGAGGTTATCACCAACCCGTCGGCAAAGCACTCGCCCGAGGGAACGGCCGGTATCATCAACATTATCCTCAAGCGCGACCGCAAGGCCGGTTACTATGGCAGCGTGCAGGGAGGCATGGATTCACGTTTGGGCTACAATGCCGGTGGCAACATAAACTACAGCAGCGGCAAACTCGATGCATACGCAGGTCTCAACTACCGCAACATGAGATTCGAGAACGAGGGAATTACCGACACGAAGTATTTTGGTGCCAACCAATACCAGAAGCAGACAAACATAGGCAGCCACAACCCCAACAACATCTTCGGCCGTGCAGGCTTAACATGGCGCTTCACCACAAAGGATGAGATTTATGCCAATGTCATGGGTATGCTCGGAGGTGGCAGACACAACAACGAGATTTCGGCCATCAGCGGCCCGATAGAGAATGACCTGTATGCCGACCCCACACAGCGCATGACCCGCACCACCACACAGCAGGGCAAGCCCACAATGTACAACGTGGAACTTGGCTACACACACCGTTGGAGTGACACCCATTTCCTTGATTTCTCTGTGGGACATCACCTGTGGCAGCAACAGCGCGGTGCCACCTACCGCCAGACAACAGAAAAGTTCTTTGGCAGCGACACAACCATAATGAGTTCTTACCAGTTCCAGGATGGTTTGAACAAGAGCAACAGTACCGAGATAAAGCTCGACTATGAGTATAAAATCAACGACAATCACCGCATAGAGGCCGGCTACAAGGGCAACTTCTCGGACGACAGAAGCCCTGTGATAACATACACCGACGAGGAGCATACCGAACAGAACATCGACAAGAACCTATACAACCAATTCCGCTACAAGCAGAACACACAGGCGCTCTACACCACCTACTCGGGCCGCATAGGCAAGCTCGGTTACCAGCTTGGCCTGCGCGGTGAGTACTGGAACGTAAAGACACAGTCATACGGATGGGCAGAGAAGGAAAGCGGTAACATCCCCGGTTTTACTTCAAAGGATTTCTTCAAGCTCTTCCCCAGCGCATTCCTCAGCTATGAAATAAGCGACGGACAGGAGATACAGGTGAACTACACCCGCCGTCTGCGTCGTCCATGGGGCGGACAGCTCAACAACTTCCAGAACATCAGCGACTCAACGAACATTTCGTTCGGTAACCCGGGACTGACACCCGAGTACTCGAACGCCTACGAGCTGAACTACCTGAAGAACTGGGAGAACCACACCCTCTCGCTCTCGGGCTACTACCGCACCACCGAGGATGTCATTGAGCGCATAAGCTACGGCAGCGACAACAGCAGGGTCATCTACACCACCTTTGAGAATGTGGCAAGGACACAGTCGGCCGGTTTGGAGATTGTGGGCAAGAACAGACTCTTCAAGGTGCTCGACCTCACAACAACAGTAAACCTGTTCTATTACAAGCTCGATGCATTCAAATATATAATAAACGGACAGACAATTACAGGCGATGCTGATGAAAACTTCTCATGGAACGCACGCATGACGGCCAATGTGATGCTCCCCTGGGGCATTTCACTGCAGGCTACAGGCCGCTACGATGCAAAGCGCATTGTGGCACAGGGTTACCGCGAACCAAGCTACTCGCTCGACCTTGGCCTGCGCAAGATGTTCGACCAGCACTGGAGCTTGAGCGTCAATGCCCGCGACATCCTTGACTCACGCGGCCGCCACACAGTGACTGTCAACGACACCTTCTACCGTTACTCGGAGAACTCACATGGCGGACGCACATTCGGTTTCACACTCACATACAGTTTCGGAAACATGAAGGCCAAGCGCCCCGACCGCAAGCAGATGCAGGAGATGCAGAACGGAGGCGGAGGATATGACGAGATGGGCGGAATGGGTGAGATGTAAGAACCCGTAAACACGACAATACAAATGGCAGAAGCGAAAGTTTCTGCCATTTGTTGTTTTTTGTTGAAAAATATTTCCTCTTTTCATAAATGTTTACGAAATTTGGCAGCAACATACAAAAACCTTTAAAAAGACCATAATATGGCAAACAGTGAAAAAACACAGAAAGTCGACCAGATTGTAGTGCGTTTCTCGGGTGACTCGGGCGACGGCATGCAGTTGGCCGGCAACATCTTCTCAACGATTTCTGCAACTGTCGGCAACGACATCTGCACATTCCCCGACTACCCTGCCGACATCCGCGCCCCGCAAGGAGTGCTCACCGGCGTTTCGGGATTTCAGGTACACATTGGTGCCGACAAGGTGCTCACCCCCGGTGACGAGTGCGACATTCTGGTTGCAATGAACCCCGCAGCACTGAAGACACAGTACAAGCATTGCAAGCCCACAGGTGCAATAATCATAGACATTGACTCATTCACCGAGAAGGACCTTGCAAAGGCCGAGTTCAAGACAAACGACCCCATTGCCGAGCTTGGCATCAGCTGTGAGGTTGTTCCATGCCCCATAACATCACTTTGCCAGGCGACACTCGCCGACAGCGGCATGGACAACAAGAGCATTCTACGCTGCAAGAACATGCTTGCTCTTGGATTGGTTTGCTGGATATATGACCGCGACCTCGAACTTGCCGAAAATATGCTGCGTGCGAAGTTCGCCAAGAAGCCCGAGGTTGCCGAGGCAAACATCAAGGTTCTGCGTGCGGGTTACGACATGGGACACAACACCCACACCTCAATCGCACACACATACAGCGTTGAGAGTGACCGCGAGAAGAAAAAAGGCCGCTACATGGACATCAACGGAAACAAGGCCACAGCATACGGACTAATTGCAGCTGCCGAAAAAGCCGGAATGCAGCTGTTCCTCGGTTCATACCCCATCACCCCTGCAACCGACATCCTGCACGAACTTGCAAAGCACAAGTCAATGGGCGTCATCACAATGCAGGCCGAGGACGAAATTGCAGGCTGTGCATCGGCCGTTGGTGCAGCCTATGCCGGAGCACTTGCCTGCACATCGACATCGGGCCCGGGCATATGCCTCAAGAGCGAAGCCATCAACCTTGCCGTCATTACCGAACTGCCGCTTGTCATCATCGACGTACAGCGCGGCGGCCCGTCGACAGGTCTTCCAACAAAGAGCGAGCAGACCGACCTTCTGCAGGTACTCTACGGCCGCAACGGCGAGAGCCCCATCCCTGTCATTGCAGCTACCTCGCCGACCGATTGCTTTGACGCGGCATTCAATGCCTGCAAGATTGCAGTTGAGCGTATGACCCCCGTCATCCTGCTCACCGATGCATTCATAGCCAACGGCTCGGCTGCATGGAAGTTGCCCGACATAAGCCAGTACCCAGCCATCGTTCCGCCTTACGTCAATGAGGTGATGAGAGAGGGCTGGAGCCCATACAAGCGCAACCCCGAGACCGACGTACGCTACTGGGCCGTTCCCGGCACACCGGGCTTCACTCACCGCATCGGCGGCCTTGAGAAGAGCGCAGCCACAGGTGCCATCAGCAACGACCCTGCCAACCACCACAGCATGGTTGAGACACGTGCACGCAAGGTTGCTAAAATTGCCGAGAGCCTGCCACCATTGCAGGTTGAGGGCTGCGAGGATGCCGACCTGCTCATCGTGGGCTTTGGCGGCACATACGGTCACCTGTGCGAGGCCATGCAGCAGATGAATGCCGAGGGCAAGAAGGTTGCCTTGGCGCATTTCCGCTACATCAACCCGCTGCCGGCAAACACCGCCGACGTTCTGCGCCGCTACAAGAAGATTGTTGTTGCCGAGCAGAACATGGGACAGTTCGCAGGCTATCTGCGCACACGTATAAGCGGCATCGAGCTGCAGCAGTACAACGAGGTTAAGGGACAGCCATTCGTGGTTGCCGACCTTGTAAAGGAATTCACTAAAATAATGGAGGAATAAGGAGCTGTCCAATTGTGTCATATCGGACTTGCGTGAGATATCTCTATATCATTCCGGATTCCTCACACAAGTTTCGGGATGACAGACAGCATTTGTTCAAATTTCTTTCAACATAAAAAAACACTTATTGATATGAGCGACTACACAGCACAAGACTATAAGTTCGGACAGCCACGTTGGTGTCCGGGTTGCGGCGACCACTCTTTCCTGGGCGCACTTCACAAGGCAATGGGCGAACTGGGTGTTGCCCCACATGACATTGCAGTAATTTCGGGTATCGGCTGCTCGTCACGCCTGCCCTACTATATGAACACATATGGTTTCCACACCATCCACGGCCGTTCGGCAGCCATTGCCACCGGTGCCAAGGTTGCCAACCCCAACCTGACGGTATGGCAGATTTCGGGCGACGGCGACGGCCTTGCCATTGGCGGTAACCACTTCATCCACGCGGTACGACGCAACATCGACCTCAATATGATACTGCTCAACAACCGCATATACGGTTTGACAAAAGGACAGTACTCCCCCACATCGGTTCGCGGTTTCGTGAGCAAGTCATCGCCATACGGCACGGTTGAAGACCCGTTCCGCCCCGCCGAGCTATGCTTTGGCGCACGCGGCAACTTCTTCGCACGCTGCGTTGCCACCGATATGCAGGCTGCTGTAGGTTGCCTGAAGGCTGCCGCACAGCACAAGGGTGCATCGGTTGTCGAGGTATTGCAGAACTGCGTAATCTTCAACAACGGCACACACGAAAGCATATACACCAAGGAGGGACGTGCAAAGAATGCCATCTACCTTGAACATGGCAAGCCAATGCTCTTTGGCGAGAACAAGGAGTATGGACTCATGCAGGAGGGCTTTGGACTGAAAGTGGTGAAGATTGGCGAGAACGGCATTACCGAGAGCGACATCCTTGTACACGATGCACACTGCAAGGACACCACCCTGCACCTTAAACTGGCATTGATGGAGGGACCCGACTTCCCCATCGCACTTGGCGTGATACGCGATGTAGAGGCAATGACCTACAACGATGCCGTCCACGCACAGATTGAAGAAGTGAAGGCGGCGAAGCCATACCACACATTCAGCGAGCTTCTTGAGACAAACGAGACTTGGGAAATAAAATAACCCCCTTACAGCAGCCCGGAAAATTTCCGGGCTGCTGTAATAAAAGAGATTTCTGTTTTTGCAGAGAAGAAACTTTTTACACTTTTATTCACACAATTTTCCCTTAAAAGTTTTACGGCATAAAATATTTATATATTTTTGAAACTGTTTAAATGGGCTACCAGTACCTGCAAATTGACAAATTGCAACAAGTTTTTACGAAATATAATAATTTTATAACTCCGGAAGAGTAAAAGCATTACACACAATGCAATATTCTTCCAAAATAAAAGTAATATGAAACTACTAAAAATTGTTGGAAGGTCGCTTTTCGCGGCAACATTCCTGGGAATGGCACTGACTTTCGTTCCTACCGAAGGTTGGGCAAAGACTGCAACGATGCAGCAGAAGGACGGGACTGTCAAAGGAACCGTAGTAGATGAATTCGGCGAGCCAATGTTCGGCGCAGTAGCATTCGTCGTTGGAACAACCAATTCATCACCCATTGACTTTGACGGAAACTTTGAATTGCGCAATGTAGAGAAAGGCGCTACTATCCGCGTAACTCTCATGGGTTACAAGTGTGACGACCAGGTTTGGAAAGGTGGCACACTCAACTTCGTAATGAAGGAGGAGTCAACAGCACTTGACGAGGTGGTTGTAACAGCCATGGGTATCATGCGTAAGGAGAAATCACTTACCTATGCTACACAGCTCGTAAAGGCTGATGAGCTTCTGAAGGCTCCAGATGCCAACATTGCCAACTCACTCGAGGGTAAGATCTCGGGTATCACCATCACCCCAAGTGCCGGTGGTGCCGGTGGTGCTTCAAAAATTACTCTGCGCGGTAACAAGTCAATCATGGGTGACAATGCACCGCTCATTGTAGTAGATGGTGTACCTATGACAAACAGTATCCGCGGACAGGTGAGCGACGCTGCCAACATCACATATTCAGGTTCTTCCGAAGGTAGTGACCCTCTTTCAATGATCAACCCTGATGATATTGAGTCAATGAACGTTCTTAAGGGCGCCAATGCAGCAGCTCTTTACGGTTCACGTGCAGCAAACGGTGTCATCATGATCACAACAAAGAAGGGTAAGGAGGGCAAGATGGAGGTTGCATTCAACTCTGGAACAACCTTTGACACACCGCTCATGACCCCACGTCTGCAGAACTCATACGGTGCATACAAGAGTGGCGAATCAACCTTGGCATATAACAGTTGGGGCGACCGTTTAAGCGGTGCAAAAACACGCAACGAAAATTCACCAATGATTGAGGGCGACAGAGCTTACTTCAAAGAGGGCTACCAGAATGCCGTGCAGTTGCGCAATTATGCAATGGACGATGTTGCCGAGTTCTATGGATTAGGTATCAACGCAAACAACTCACTGTCAATATCAGGTGGTACAGAAAAGATCCAGACCTACGTATCATATTCAAATTCACAGTCTATAGGTATGATTGAATCGAACCGTTACAACCGTAACACATTTGCATTCCGTCAGAGCTACAAACTGTGGGATAGAATCACTTTGAATGTGAATGTCAACTACAATCAGGCAAAAACTAAAAACCGTGTAGGTGGTGGTACTGTGGGCAACCCCATTTATCATCTATACACCACTCCACGCGATGTTGACATGAACTACTACAAAGAGAATTACAAAGCCGATGGCGAATGGCTCTCTTCTGGAACCATGACACAGGACGAGAACGGCAACCAGATATTCTCTGGTGGCCAGCACTACTATCTGGACAAGGAGGACGGCACATACGAAGTGATGACCGACGGATATGTAGTATTGAAAGGCGAGCAGCAGCAGTATGCATACCAGTCACCGGGCATGAACAACCCATATTGGCTTACAAACATGGCCAACGGCGAAACAGATGAAGAGCGTTTCTCGGCTTCATTCAATGGTACATTGCAAATCATAGACGGTTTGAACCTGCAGGCACGCGTATCTCTTGACAACACAAAATACCAGAGTGAAGGCGGCACATATGCCTCAACATGGGGTCCTGTAGACATGTACCGTTATGGAACATATTATCTTGACAAGAGCCGCACATATGAAATATACACAGACTATATGCTCTCTTACAACAAGGAGCTTTCAAAAGACTGGTCTATTTCAGCGTCTGCCGGTTATGTAGGTCACACCCTGAAGGGCGACGCAACCAACACTTATATTGGCAATGCAACAATCGACATGGCAGCAAGCGGCCAGAACGTTATCAAACAAGGCGAAGCATATCCTATCTCAAACATCATCAACCGTTTTGACCCGACATCAGGCGGCCGCGGAGTAACAACCAAAAGCAAAAGCAGTAATTGGGACCAGGCAGCACTTGTAACAGCGCAGGCCGGTTGGAAGGACGTTTTGTTTGTCGACGGTTCATATCGCCATGACTGGTACCGTCCATTCAAACAGTTCGCATATCTTGGAACAAAAGAGAGCTACGGTTATTTTGGTGTAGGAGCAAATGCCATCATCAGCGATATGGTCAAAATGCCAGAGTGGTTCACATATGCAAAATACCGTTTGAGCTATTCAGAGGTAGGTAACTCTATACCAAATACCGTTTACAATGCAGTAAACATAAATGAGATTCTTGGTACAACTGGAGTCTCTTCACGCAACAGTTTCATCCCAATTCCAGAGAAGACCAAGTCCTTTGAAACCGGTATTGAGATGCAGTTCCTTGATGATTGTCTGAACCTTGATCTTACATACTACAACTCGGCAATGCACAACTCATATCTTGAGATTGCCGGAACAAATGGTAAGTCACAGCCTGTCAATAGCGGTATCATCCGCAACCAGGGTATTGAGGTAACCGTTGGATATGACTGGAAAATCAACAACAATTGGCGTTGGCAGACAAGTGTGAACTTCTCATACAATGACAACCGTATTGTTGAGACCTACAAGGACAAATCGGGCAGAAGCAAGGATATGGACACCAAACTTGCAAGCGGCAAGGTGCAGCTCCTTTACAGGAAGGATGGTTCATACGGAGACATCTACATAACCGATTTCACACGCCACAAGACAGATGTATACAAGTACACCGCATATGAGGGCTATGTTGATGAAAACAACGTCTTTGTTTATGGCAATGTTGTAAAGTACACAACAGACAAGAGTGTCACCACTACTGTCAAGGGTGAGAATGAAGGCGATATGGTAGAGACAACTGTGACTACAGAACTTGTAAACAAGGCAGGTGACATATACGTGACTAACGGCAAACCATCACTTGGAGGCGAAGCAGTGGTTACACAGGGTGGTAAAATTGCAGTCCGCAACGCAAACAAGAAGTTCCAGCAATATGCAGGTAACCTCAACAGCCCTTACCAGTTGTCATGGTCAAACACCTTCACTTACAAGGACTTCTCATTGTTCCTTCTGATTAACGGACGTATTGGCGGTAAGGTCATTTCACTGACCGAAGGCTATCTTGACCGTTACGGAGCATCAGAGCGCACAGGTGCTGCCCGTGAGTATGCTGAGGCCAACAACATTTATACAGCCGATGGCCGTCATGGTATGTACCTGAACGACCAGCGCGACATGGTAGCTGTAGAGGACTACTACACATTTGTTGGAACAAGCTACGCCGGCGATTACATCTATGACGCTACAAACTTCCGTCTGCGTGAGTTGTCATTGGGCTACACATTCCGTAACCTCTTCGGCAACTACAAAAACCTGAGCTTATCATTTGTATGCCGCAACCTTTTCTTCATATACAAGAATGCACCTGTTGACCCGGATGTATCTTTGTCAACAGCAAATGGTCTGGGAGGTATCGATGTATTCAACTACCCATCAGCCCGTTCTTTCGGTTTGAACATCAAGCTCAATCTTTAATATTTAATTATTCAATTGATAAAAACAAAAGTCATGAAAAAACATATAATTTTGGCAAGCTCATTGTTCTTTGCAACGTTTGCAATGCAATCGTGCCTTGACTTTGATGACCCAGGTTCTGAACTTGGTGCAGGTTCTATAACAACAGATACAGAACATCATGTAGGCAACATCGATGAAATTCCTTATTTGAATCAGCCTACAGAGGCCGGAGTAGACAGCGCCATTGTAGCACTCGCAAACAACTTGGGCCAGATACTTACCGGACAGTACAACATGCGCGGCGGTAAAGAGGGTGGCACACCTGCAGCACACGCATATCAGCGCCAGTACTCACTTGGTCCCGATTTGTATGCACAATATTTCACTTTGCCACACAAGGATTTCATGTATGGCAGCCACACATCGACCTACAATGTTTCGGCAGAATTCAACAACAACCCATTAGGTGCATACACAATGGCTAAAAATGCTTTCATGCCGCTGTTGCACCACCCGATGGTTGACTCAATTCCCGAAATAAAGGCCATCACATTGCTTTACTATTGCGTGATTGCCCAAGAGCAGGCAGACCTTTCCGGTCCTTACACATACCTTGAGGACAAACAGAATTCAGAGTCTCCCTATGAGTATAATGACGTAAAGACAATCTATTACGGTATTGTTGAAAACCTTGACACTATTGTAAAATGTCTGAAGAATTACCCAACACGTCCAGATTGGTACAAAGGCAAGATCAAGCAGTTAATCAGCAAATACACAGACACCAATCCAAAAGAAGATGGTACTACACTCGATTCTTATGTAAGACTTGCAAACTCTTTGAAATTGCGTATGGCTATGCACATTGTAAAGGTAGAGCCTGCGACTGCACAGAAATGGGCTGAAGAGGCTGTGGCAAGCGGCGTTATCGAAGACATATACCAACAGCATGGCGTATATACCTCATCAGGCTTCACACATCCACTGGTAGAGATCAAAGGATGGGGTGACCTTTGCCTCAGTGCATCGTTCGAAAGCTTGCTCATGAGCCTTAACCACCCATACACACAGTACCTGTTCCTGAAAAACGAAAAGGATATAAAGAATATCAGAACCGGTGAAATAACTCCAGCCGGAACCAAGATATGCGGTATTAGATCGGGTGTCCTTGTGGGTGACGGACAGCTCTATACACAGAACCAACGTCAGGCATACTCAAAATACAACGACCAGGAAATTTCCAAGCAACAGCCTCCTCTCTATTTTGTAAAGTTGGCCGAGGTTGCATTCCTGCGTGCCGAGGGTGCACTACGTGGTTGGAACATGGGCGGCACAGCCGAAGAGTTCTACAAACTCGGTATCGAAAAGGCATACTTGGAAGACCCCACAAAAGAGGCAAGAAGCAAATATACAAGACTATTGCCAGAATACATGGAGATTGAGGAGCCTGTCGCATACGTTAGCGAAGACCCCATTGGCGATGGTCCTGCATGGGAAAGCGTTACTAAGATTGGTGTAAAATGGAACGAAGCTGATGACATCGAGACAAAACTCGAGAAGATCATCACCCAGAAATACATTGCACTGTTTCCTCTTTCAACAGAGGCATGGGCAGAGTTGCGCCGCACCGGTTATCCAAAGCTGTTCCCGGTACTCAACACCGATGATGGTGACGGTTCTATCTTACAGGGCGACATGATACGCCGTATTCCTTGGGTTCCAACAAGCCCAACCGATATTGAAATGGTTGAGCTGAGCGGTATTCCAGCATTGGGAGGCCCCGACGAGCAGGCTACCCGACTCTGGTGGGACACTACAGGTCCGAACTTCTAACAACAAAGGACTCCTGGGCAATGTTCAGGGGTCCTTTATGTAAACAAATTTTATATTATGAATTGTTTGTATATTTCAATAATATAACGATATTTGTAGATAGAAAACATTCAAAGAAACAGCGCATTTTGGCACATTGCAACCAAAAACACCGCTTTACATTAAATATTAATACTAAAAATTACAAAATAACTATATTTTATTTTTTAACTAACCAAATTTATAAATTTATGAAAAAGTGTTACTTTGCAGTATTGGCTTTGATTGCGGCACTATTTGTATCGCCAGTCAATGCACAGAACGAAGAAACCTATGATTTCTCTGGTTTTTCAGATGAAAATCTTCTCAATCTTTTCTACAATGCATTGCAGCAAGGCCGTAACTATCCAACAATGGAGGAATTCGAAGCTGCCGGCATTCAGGCTTCAGACATTGCTTTTGTACGTTCACACGTAAGAAAGGCAGAAATCCTTGACCGTGCCGACCGTCTTCTCGAGCACACCTACGAAAAGCGTAACTTGTTCATGAACACACCTATGGACGTGGGTTCAGATGGTCTTGGCGGTTACCCCAACGACAAGTTCGCTGCAGACGTATTCTCAATGTGGCAATACACCAACCTCTACGGTTCTTGGAACCACGGAATTTTCCAGGCACCAGGTGCATGGGTTGACGCAGCTCATCGCAATGGTACAAACATCATGAGCGGTATCAAGTTCTTCGAGAGCTGGACAGCCGGCAGCGGTGACGGTGCATACAGCGCACTTATTACAAAGAAGGACAACAGTGGCAACTTCATGTACGTGAAGCCACTTATCAACTGTTTGATGTTCTTTGGTGCAGACGGTATCAACTACAACTGGGAGGACAACAGCTATGCAAATGACAATATTATTGCTTTCCATAAGGAGTTGTACAAATATGCAGCAGAGGTTGGTTTCACAAATTACAACAGTGCTATTTACACATCAATTTCAACACTAAACAGCGGCAATGTAAATTCATTATATGGTAACAATACAGGCCGCACTCACGCTACAATGCTCAACTATGCCAATGGAGACTTCTCATGGGGTATTGGCGAATCAGTTCTTGCGACAGAAGAAGCTATGGGTACCAGTGAAGACCTTTATGCTGGCGTTTGGATTGTAGGCATGGATCGCCGTTGGACAGCACTTGACGGCGGCGACTATGATGCAGGATGGGATGATGAACTCATCGACGCGGCACACCGTTGTGGTATCTGCCTTTGGGGTGAGCACGGCCAGAGCCGTTTCATGAGCTACAACAGCGGTGCTGACGCTTATGATACACAGGGCAACTACCAGAGACTGCTTGAGCGCGGTTTCTCAGGTGGTAACCGTAACCCGCTTATTCGTCCGGAAGTAACATCTGCAAACAGCGGTAAAATCAATTGGGAAAAGGATGGTGACAAGCTCCCATTGGTAGAGTTTGCAGGTATTGCACAGTGGATTCCAGAGCGTTCTGCAATCCAGGGCGATTTGCATTTCCGTACATACTTTACACTTGGTAACGGCGACCGTTACTACTACAACGGTAAGATGGCTCACGCAAGTACTTGGTACAATATGGGTGCTCAAGACCTTGTTCCTACATACCGTTGGTTGCGCTTGAAGTCTAACACCAATGAGGTAAGCAATGACATTGACGTTAACTACACTCACCTCGATGCTTACACAGGCGGTTCATGTATTGAACTTACAGGTGCTGCAACAGAAGATGGTACAGATATCGTTCTTTACAAGACATCTCTCAAGGCAAATGCAGTTGCATATGCAAAGTTGGCTGTAAAGAGTTTGAAAGATACAAAGAACTCAGACCTTTATCTTATCATCAAGAAAGCAGGCAGCAACGAATGGTTGGAGTATCCTTATGGAGAACTTTCAGGCAACACATGGGAGGAGAAGGCATTTGACCTTAAAGACATTACCAACGGTGACATCGTTGAACGCATTGGTTTGCGCGTAAAGGGCAACAACAATGACTACCAGCTCTATGTGGGTAAACTTGAAATCAACGACCACAGTGCAGCCGTAGCTCCAGCTACTGTAAAGAACGTTGTTGCAGAGGTTAAGAACGAGTACAAGAACAAGATGACTGTAAAGCTTTACTGGGATGTTGCAGCTACAGCAAAAGACCGCGCTAATTGGGGCTTGGTTTATAATGACGAGGCAAACATCGACCACTTCGAAATCATGATGAAGATGAACGAAGATGGCAAAGTTGCTCAGGTTGGTACAACTTCACAGTGGGCAACTGTTGTTTCAAACATCAACTTTGCGAATGCCGAAGAGACTCCTTACATTGGTGTACGCGCCGTTTCTACAGACCTCAAGACATATTCTCCAATTGTTTGGGTAAAGGTTGCACGTGGCGACCAGAACACACTCCCAGAAGAGATTGTTGAGGACACTTATGGTGTAAGTGCTATGGATCCTGCTTGTGAAGGTGCAGACATCGCACGTAAAGAACGCTATGTTGAGTGGATTAAGACTACCGGTGCTACACAGAACCTTGACTATAGAGCTAACGGTCCTGTTGCTGATGGTTCACAGTATGCCGATGCACGCGATCAGCTTCTTGTAATAGAGCAAGGACAGGAGATTGAAATGACAATCAAATGTGCTGAGTTCGGCGACGGTTTGAAGTGGTGTTTCGCAGGTGGCTGGCTTGATTTGAATGCAAGCGGCAACTTTGATGACCCACTCCCAATGGAAGGCACACTCGGTTCAGACGGTGAGACAACATCACCTACCGGTGAGCGTCTTTTCAAGGCTGGTGCAATTCGCGCAGCAACACCAGAGTTCCAAAATCCTGGTTTGACATTTAAGTTTAAAGTTCCAACAGATGCAACTCCAGGTCAGAGCCGCTTGCGTATTGTATTCTCTGACGCATGGTTTGCAGGTATGTTCCTCCCAACAGGTTTGCATGCAAAGGGCTTTACAATTGACTTCAGTGCAGAAATCACCGGTAACAATCCGGGACGTGTTGCAGCAGACACACGCGACCAGGGCGAAGCTGACGAACCAGTATGCCTTGCCGGTGGTACAGAAAACAGCAACACATCTGTAAACAACGTTGCCGGCGAGGTTTCTACAGCCGAGGGCGTTGAGGGTGCTATCGTATTCAACAACGTTGAGAAGGCATGGATCTACACTGTTGACGGCAAGTTCGTTAACTTCGTCAAGAACCCTGCAACTGTTGCAGCTGAGGCAGGTGTTTACGTTGTAAAGATGCAGAACGGCAACGTAATCCGCAACGCAAAGGTATTGGTTAAGTAATAAACAATACGCTTAAAGCAACATATAATGGTAGTGCGCCTTTTGGGGCGCACTACTTTTTTTGTATCTTCGCGCAGGAAAAACATATCACTATGCAAAAGATAGACACACGACATGGGCTGCTTGCGCTTTCGCCCATCATTGTACTGCTCACAATATACCTTGCCGGCTCAATAATTGCAGGAGATTTCTACCGCATACCAATAGCAACGGCATTCATTGTGGCATCGGTATATGCTGTGGCAATAACACGCGGAAGCACGCTTGACGAACGCATAGAGCACTTCTCGAAAGGTGCTGCCAACACACGCATAATGTACATGATATGGATATTTGTGCTTGCAGGAGCATTTGCCGCGCTTGCAAAGGCCATGGGCGCAGTGGATGCCACGGTACAGTTGACACTGAACCTCATCCCAAGCAACTACCTGCCGGCGGGAATATTCATTGCAGCCTGTTTCATATCACTCTCCATTGGAACATCTGTAGGCACAATTGTTGCACTTACACCCGTTGTGACAGCCCTTGCAACAAAACTCAACTGCGACACGTCATGGCTTGTAGCAATTGTTGTGGGCGGCGCTTTCTTTGGCGACAACCTCTCGTTCATTTCGGACACCACCATTGCCGCCACACAGACACAGGGATGTTCAATGCGCAGCAAGTTCCGCACCAACATAAGGCTTGTGATGCCGGCCGCCGTTGTCACACTATTACTTTACGCCTTCAGCGGCAATGGAATAGAAGAGATTGAGACAACAGCCATCACCGTGAACGATGCACTTAAGTGCATTCCCTACCTCACCGTCATTGTGTGCGCACTTGTCGGCATGAATGTACTGCTGGTGCTAATCATTGGCATTGTAATTGCAGGAGCCATGGGACTGGCATTCGGTGCAGTAGGCGGAATAAGCATTTTTACCGAAATGGGTGACGGAATAATGGGAATGACGGAGCTTATCCTTGTGACCATGCTCGCCGGCGGACTGTTGGAGATTGTACGCATAAACGGCGGTATAGACTACCTTATACGCATTGTGACACTGCGCATGCGCACAAAGCGTGCAGCAGAGTTTGCCATCACAGCATTGACAGCGCTTGCAAACGTTTGCACAGCAAACAATACGATTGCAATTTTGACCGTGGCCGATATCTCGCGCGACATATCAAAAAAGTTCGGCATTCAACCGCGCCACACAGCAAGCCTCATGGACACCACATCGTGCTTTGTACAAGGAGTAATACCCTACGGTGCACAGCTGCTCATTGCCTCAGGACTGGCAAAGGTATCACCACTGGAGATTATCCCAAGCCTCTACTACCCCATGTGCATTGGAGTGATGATTGTGGTTTCTATTCTTGTGAAAAGGAAGGTTGTAAAGCAAAGAACACAGACTGCGGAACAATAGTTCCTTTACATCCGTTCAGAATGACAAAGAATGATAAAAGAATCACAAAATAACGAACCTAAACTGCACGTGCCATATCGTCTCTGTCATTTTTCGGACAAGCCTCAACCGTGCTTGTCATTCTGAGCAAAGCGAAGAATCTAAAGAGCCGTCACTACGTTAAGGATGACAGCAGCAGGATAACAATAAGGGTGCCAAATTCGCACAAAACAAGCAAACAAAAAAAATCGCGGGACTTCCTAATGGTAATCCCGCGATTAAATCTTTCTTGACGCAGATTATCTACGCAAGCCGAGCTTAGCTACGATAGCACGGTAGCGGTTGATGTCACGCTCCTTCAAGTAGTTGAGGAGTGAACGACGCTTACCTACCAACATTGTCAAAGCTCTCTGTGTGCTATAATCCTTACGGTTAGCCTTGAGGTGCTCCGTCAAATGTGCAATACGGTATGAGAACAATGCAATCTGGCTCTCAGCTGAACCAGTATCAGTGTTAGACGTTCCGTATGTGCCAAAGATTTCTTTCTTTTTCTCTGAATCCAAATACATAATTTGAAGTTTTAAAGGGTTAAAAAAATATCTTTTGGCCGACAAATGAATGCGCACGGGGCGCAATATGTTGCCAACGCGGATGCAAAGGTACAACTATTTTCCGTAACAGCAATCACTTTTCATCATTTTTTTGTAAAACAACCCTTCTCGCCATGCAAAAGCGGGCTCATTTTCAAACATTTGCACACAAAGAGCCCCCAAACGGCAATTTTCTCGCTATTTTTGTGTAACTTTGCAGTCGCTTGCGACTGCGCGTCCACAGAGCAGTTGCACATGATTTTTAAACAAGGAAACACAAGATTGATATGCAGAATATTCGTAACATCGCAATCATTGCGCACGTAGACCACGGAAAGACAACCCTCGTTGACAAGATGATGTTGGCAGGCAACCTGCTCAAGGAGCAGGACAACGACAAGCTCACACTCGACAACAACGAGCTGGAGCGCGAGAGAGGTATAACCATCCTTTCAAAGAACGTATCCATCCAGTACAAGGATACAAAAATCAACATCATCGACACTCCGGGACACAGCGACTTTGGCGGCGAGGTTGAGCGCGTGCTCAACATGGCCGACGGATGTATTCTGCTTGTTGATGCCTTTGAGGGTCCGATGCCACAGACACGCTTCGTATTGCAGAAGGCATTGCAGATAGGTTTGAAGCCTATTGTTGTCGTGAACAAGGTAGACAAGCCCAACTGCCGCCCCGAGGAGGTTTACGAGATGGTATTCGACCTTATGTTCTCACTCGACGCAACCGAGGAGCAGCTCGATTTCCCCGTACTTTATGGTAGTGCAAAGAACAACTGGATGAGCACCGACTGGCGCAACGAGACAACCGACCTCACCGCCCTGCTTGACGCAATCCTTGAGCACATCCCTGCCCCCGAGAAACTGGAGGGCACACCGCAGATGCTCATCACCTCGCTCGACTACTCGCCCTACACAGGCCGCATAGCAGTGGGACGCGTACATCGCGGCACACTCACCGAAGGCTCTAACGTCACACTCGTTAACCGCAACGGCGAACAGAGCAAGATGAAGATTAAGGAGCTGCACACCTTTGAGGGACTTGGCCGCCGCAAGACCGAGAGCGTAAGTTCGGGCGACATCTGCGCCATTGTGGGACTCGACAAGTTCGAGATTGGCGACACCATATGCGACTTTGAGAACCCCGAGGCATTGCCGCCAATTGCCATCGACGAGCCCACAATGAGTATGCTCTTTACCATCAACGACTCACCGTTCTTTGGCAAGGAGGGCAAGTTCGTTACATCGCGCCACATTCAGGACCGCCTTGACAAGGAGCTCGACAAGAACCTTGCCTTGCGCGTGAAGAAAGACCCCGAGGAGGACGCTTGGACAGTGTTCGGCCGCGGAGTGCTCCACCTCTCGGTGCTCATTGAGACAATGCGCCGCGAGGGCTACGAGCTGCAGGTAGGCCAGCCACAGGTTATCTACAAGGAGATTGACGGTGTGAAGCACGAACCAATCGAGGAGCTCACAATCAATGTCCCCACCGACTACTCAAGCAAGATTATCGACATGGTTACACGCCGCAAAGGCGAGATGCTCTCAATGGAGGCACAGGCCGAGCGTGTAAACATAGAGTTCAACATTCCCTCACGCGGTATCATCGGCCTGCGCACCAACGTGCTCACAGCATCGGCCGGCGAGGCCATCATGGCACACCGTTTCAAGGAGTACCAGCCATTCAAGGGCGAGATTGAGCGCCGCACAAACGGTTCGCTGGTGGTAATGGAGAGCGGCACGGCGTTTGCCTACGCAATCGACAAGCTCCAGGAGCGCGGCAAGTTCTTCATCAGCCCACAGGAGGAGGTGTATGCAGGCCAGGTTGTAGGTGAGCACATCCACGAGAACGACCTTGTCATCAACGTCACAAAGAGCAAGAAACTCACCAACATGCGCGCCAGCGGCAGCGACGACAAGGCACGCATTGTTCCGCCAATCATCTTCTCGTTGGAGGAGGCATTGGAGTACATCAAGGAGGACGAGTACCTTGAGGTGACACCAAAGTCAATGCGCATGCGCAAGATTATCCTCGATGAGCTTGAGCGCAAACGCGCCAACAAGCAATAACAAGGCGGTACCGGGATATATGAAAAGGTTACCAGCACTCATTGCACTGCTCCTGCTCCTCTTCTCCTGCAAAGAGAAAGAGGTACCTTGCTACACCATACAGGGTTGCGGGCTACATGAGGGCGAGGTATACCTGTGGAGCAACGACAAGAATCACAAGGATGTACTGTCGGCAAAGTGCGACAGCAGCTTCACCATATCCATTGCCATTGAGGACACCACAACCTTTATGCTGGCACTCCCCGACGGCAATATCATCCCCCTCTTTGCCACCCCCGGCACGACAGCAACACTGCGACCAGACACCATGCTTAAAAGCGGATGGTGCGTAGATGGCGGCAGCACACAGGCACTGCACGACAGCATATCGCGCCTGCTCGATGCCGAGGCCGACTTTGTAAAGCTGAAGAGGATTATCGAGGAGTTTGCGAAGAGACACCCATTCAGCGAGGTTAATGCCGAGCTGTTCCGCCGATACATAATAGAGGTACCACTTCCCGACAACGACTACATACGCAAAGCAATCCCGAACTTGAGCGGTGTATTGCAGGACCACCGTTTCTTTACGACAACAAGCAAACTGCTCGAAAAGAAGAACGGCAACGTAAAGCACCGCATGTTCCCCTCGTTCAACTACACCACAATCGACGGGAAAAAAGTAAATGCAGGAGTTTACTCCGACAAATACATACTTATCAACGTGTGGGCAACATGGAACAGCAACAGTCACGAACAGATAAAGAAACTGCGTGAGCTCAGGGAGAAGGTACGCAGCGAGAATTTTGCCATTCTCAACATCTCACTCGACAGCGACACAGCAGCCTGGAAGAGCGCAGTCCTGGGCGACAGCATAATTGGAGACAATGTATCCGACCACACAGGAATGGCAAGCGAAGTGCTGGAGTCGTTCAACATAACCTCGCTGCCCTACTCGGTCATTGTCACCCCGTACAAGCGCATTGCCGAATATGGTGTCGCACTCGACAGCCTAACAGCAATGAGGATTGACTCCCTGACGCATAAGCACGACACCAGGAACGAGAAGAAAGAGAACAAAAAGAAGAACAACAAGATAAAAATAAAGAAATAACCACGGTAATATGCTCGTAAAGGTTCTTGCAGCAGCCATTCAAGGCATAAATGCAACACTTGTAACCATTGAGGTCAATGCGTTGCGAGGAATAAAGTTCTACTTGGTGGGACTGCCCGACAATGCAGTCAAGGAGAGCCAACAACGAATAAACTCCGCGTTCCACCACAACGGTCTGCGTTTCCCGAGCAAGCAGATTATTGTGAACATGGCGCCCGCCGACATAAAGAAGGAGGGCTCGGCCTATGACCTCCCCATCGCCATTGGCATACTTGCAGCCGACGAGGCCGTCTCTACAGCAAAACTCGACCGTTATCTTATAATGGGCGAACTGGGGCTCGACGGCAAAATCCTGCCCATCAAAGGAGCATTGCCAATAACCATCAAGGCAAAGGAACTTGGCTACGAAGGCATAATACTGCCGGCCGGCAATGCCGCCGAGGCTGCTGTCGTGAACGGCATAACCGTCTACGGTGCCGACAACCTTGCCCAGGTGCTGCAGTTCCTCGACGGCAAGGAGGAGATTGCCCCATACAGGGTAGACATTGAGAACGATTTCTACTCAAGACAGAGCACTTTTCCGTTCGACTTCAGCGAGGTACGTGGACAGGAGAGCGTGAAACGTGCCTTTGAAGTCGCTGCGGCAGGCGGTCACAACCTTATTATGGTAGGTCCCCCGGGTAGCGGAAAATCAATGATGGCCAAGCGCCTGCCATCCATCCTGCCGCCCCTCACACTCGAAGAGAGCCTTGAGACAACAAAGATACACTCTGTTAGCGGAATGATGCCCGACGGCATATCGCTCATTACCCAGCGCCCATTCCGCAGCCCGCACCACACCATTTCGTCGGTAGCACTGTGCGGAGGCGGAGCAAACCCCAAGCCGGGCGAAATTTCATTGGCACACAACGGTGTGCTGTTCCTCGACGAGCTGCCCGAGTTCAGCCGCGACGTGCTCGAAGTGATGCGCCAACCGCTTGAGGACCGCAAGATTTGCGTGGCACGTGCCAACTACAAGGTGGAGTACCCCGCCGGAGTGATGTTCATCGCATCAATGAACCCATGCCCTTGTGGCTACTACAACCACCCTACCAAGGCCTGCACATGCAGCCCGGGCCAAGTGCAACGTTACCTTAACAAGATAAGCGGCCCATTGCTCGACCGCATCGACCTGCAGATAGAGATTACCCCCGTACCGTTCGAGGAGATATCCAAAACCGCCCCCGGCGAGCCGAGTGCAGCAATACGCGAGCGCGTTGTTGCAGCCCGCAAGATTCAGGAAGAGCGATACAAGAACGAGAAGGGCATCTACTGCAATGCACAAATGACACCCAAGCTCATCGCGAAATATGCAGTGCTCGACGAGACAAGCCTTGCAATGCTCAAGACAGCAATGACAAGATTCGACCTCTCGGCACGCGCATACGACCGAATACTCAAGGTCGCACGCACCATTGCCGACCTTGACAGTAGCGAGAACATACAGTTCCAACACATTGCCGAGGCCATAGGCTACCGCAACCTCGACCGTGGCAGTTGGGGAACTTGACAAGGTGAAAGCTCGTGCAAACGAGCAAAATGCTAAGCTCGCTTTAGCATTTTACTGCGAGTGCAGCCGAGGTTCAAGCGCACGGAGCGAGATTAAATATTAAACTGTTTCTTAATTGACTAATGGAAATAAACAATATATGCATATACTGCGCATCGAGCAACAAGGTGGCAGAAATCTATGGCGAGACGGCATACGAGCTCGGAGCATTGCTTGCCAAGGAGGGAATAACAGTGGTGACCGGTGCCGGGAGCATAGGCCTAATGCGCAAGGTTGAGGACGGAGCACTTGACAACGGCGGCAAGGCAATAGGTGTAATTCCACAGTTCATGGTGGACCAGAACTGGCACCATACAGGGCTCACCGAGCTGCACATAACCGGCTCCATGCACGAACGCAAGCAGATGATGGCCAACCTGAGCGACGCGGTAATTGCGTTGCCCGGCGGTTGCGGCACAATAGAGGAACTTAGTGAGATTATCACTTGGAAACAGTTGGGGCTCTATCTGAATCCCATTGTCATCCTCAACATCAACGGATACTACGACCACTTCATTGCACAGCTTGAGAAAGCCGTGGAAGAGCACTTCATGGGTGAAATCCACAGCCGTATATGGAGCGTTGCCACAACACCGGCCGAAGCGCTTGAGGCAATACGAAACACACCGCGCTGGAGTGCTGAGGTAAGAAAATACGCAGCACTATGACAGGAGCATTGGCACCATACTGCATGGCGAATGACAACATAATACAGCTGTTGCTCATCCTAAACCTTGTAGGCATTGCATATGCGCTGCTCATGAACGGCACGGGCATATTGGAACGCATAAAATGCATCTTTTACTACGAGAGCAAATCGACACCCTACAACGACAGGACACACATAACCAGAATATGCAACACGCTGTTGGATTTCCAGTTCATCTTCTATGCCACTATCGTTGCCACAGCAATGGTGGATGAGCACTGTTTCGACATAACCTCCCGCAACTCCCTGCAGGTAACAGGCACGCTTGCAGCCATGTTCACCGCGTTCCTGCTGATAAAGAGAGCTATGCACTGCATTGTAAACAACATCCTGTTCACCAAAGGCATAAGCGAGGAGTGGAACAGTTTCTACTTCTTTGCCACCAAGCTATGGGGCTTCACTCTTGCCCCGGCAGCTTTGACTATTCTGTTTTTGCCCGGAATTTCTTTAAAATATGTAGAATTTTATTCAATTCTGACACTTGCCTTGCACCTATACGCAATAATCAAGGGGGCTTACAAAATCATTTTTGCAAAAAAATGCATTTATGTAGATATTTTTTCATACCTTTGCGCACTTGAATTTTTACCTATAGCTATAGTGTGGAAAACTATACTACAATTGGGTGATTTTATAACAATAAAAATTTAGAGCATTGAAGGTAAATAAAATTCTGGTGTCACAGCCAAGACCTGCTACAGAAAAGTCTCCATATTTCAGCATTGCGGAGAAACATAACGTGCAGATTGACTTTTGTTCTTTCATCAAGGTTGAAGGAATAACAGCCAAGGAATTCAGACAGCAAAAGGTATCGATTCTCGACCACACAGCTATCGTGTTCCTCTCTCGTCATGCAATAGACCACTTCTTCACTTTGTGCAAGGAGTTGAGAGTTACTATCCCCGACGACATGAAGTATTTCTGTCTGTCGGAGACAATCTCATTGTACATACAGAAGTATGTACAGTACCGCAAGAGAAAGGTTTTCTTCGGCAACGGACACATACAGGACCTTGAGCCTCTGTTTGCAAAGCACAAGACAGAGAAGTATTTCGTGCCCGCATCCAACGTGCACAATGACGACCTGAATGCACTGTTCAGCAAGTATGACATACATCACTCACAGGCCGAGATGTACCGCACCGTGAGCACTGAGATTGCTCCCGAGTACATCAAGTCGTTCGACATGCTCATCTTCTTCAGCCCACACGGTATCGACTCGTTGAAGAAGAATGTACCCGACTACGTTCAGGGCGAGCAGCTTGTTGCCTGCTTTGGCAACGTGACTGCCGAATATATAAAGGAGCACGGTTTGAGGCTCGACCTTGAAGCGCCTTCGGCGGCGGCGACAAACATGCCGGCAGCCTTGGACGCATACCTGACAGCGAACAACAAGTAAAGATAAAATTCCTTCAGCCTCGTCCAAAAGACGGGGCTGATTCATTAGAAACAGAGACGTAGGGATGAAACGCAACACCTTTCCATTGAAGGAGCACCTCAAGAGCAAGAAGGCCATTGAGCAGGTATATGCCAATGGCGCTTCGGTAACATCGTTCCCGCTACGTGCTGTCTTCATAGAGCAGCCGCAGGAGGTACAGGAGCCCACTGCCGCAATCCTCATAAACGTTGCAAAGAAGAGGTTCCGCCACGCTGTCGACCGCAACCTTGTAAAGAGACGCATACGCGAGGCCTACCGTACAAGCAAGCACCCGTTCATCGAAGCGTTGCAGAACAATGGCAAGAAGATGGCTGTTGCCATCATATACATTGACAACAAACACAACAGCACGGCCTTCATCAGAAAGAAGATGGCCAAGCTGCTTGAAAACATACTTGCAAAGCACGAGGTCACATGCGAAAATTGCTGACGACAATACTAATATTACCCATAAGGTTCTACCAGAAGGTAATATCTCCAATGACACCGCCATCGTGCCGTTTCACCCCAACATGTTCACAATATGCCATTGAGGCATTGCGCAAGCACGGCCCGCTGAAAGGACTGTACCTTGCCATAAGACGAATACTGCGCTGCCATCCCTGGGGCGGTTCGGGCTATGACCCTGTTCCATAAGAGACCGCCATGACTTTCTTGGACATACATACCCACAACAACGCTGCCGGAAATACAATATTCAGCAGCGGCACGCTTTACCTCGCTGAGAGAAGAATCTCCGTCGGGATACACCCATGGTACATAAATGCCGACTGGAATAACGACCTCGCCACCATTGCCGGCTTTGCCAATGAGAGCAACGTCGCTGCAATTGGCGAATGTGGGATTGACACACTGAAATCACCGGTTCCTGTCGAACTGCAGGAGGATATTTTCAAAGCACACGTAATGCTAGCCGAGGAGGTGCAGAAACCACTCATCATACACTGCGTGAAAGCATATGACAGACTTGTTGCACTGCGCAACGGATTGAAGCCACAACAGGCGTGGATTATTCACGGTTTCCGTGGCAAGCCGCAACAGGCCGGACAGCTGATAAAAGCAGGATTCCACATTTCGCTTGGCGAGAAGTTCAACACGGAGAGCGCAAAGGTAATCCCGATGGAAAGACTTTTTATCGAGAGCGACGAGAGCAATGCAGCAATAGCCGACATCTATGCAGCAGTAGCCCGAGCAAAAGGGGCAGATATTGAAGAGTTGGCATTGCAGACAATGCAGAATGCCGCAAAGTGCGGAATCATATTACAATCTTTTTGACGGCAAAAATTGCGGCTGTAACATTTTTTCGATATTTTTGCGATATAAAGAAAACACCAATGGACAAGCTGAAAACCTTTACCGACAAACGCGGATGCCTCACTATCGTAGAGCAGGGGCTTGACGTGCCGTTCGACATACAGCGCGTCTATTGGATACACAGCGTACCACAGGGAGAAGAGCGCGGCAGGCACTCGAACAAAGTGTCGTGGGAATATGTGGTTGCCGTGAGCGGCAGCGTGGAAATTACCCTTGAGGACAAGAGCAGCCGACAGACCTACCTGCTCGACTCAAAGGACAAAGGCCTTGTCATCCCGCCCGACACATGGGACGAGATAAGGAATTTCTCACCCGACGCAGTGCTGCTTGTACTGGCTTCGCACTCCTATGACGAATCGACATATATCCACTCCTATGAGGAGTTCCTGAAACATATCGGCAAATGATGGAGCAGCAACAAGGCACATACAGGATTGAGAGGTACTCACCGGGTAAAGAGGCCGAATGGAACAGCTTTGTCGACAGCAGCCGCAACGGCACGTTCCTGCACAAGCGTGGCTACATGGACTACCATGCCCACCGCTTTGCCGACCACTCGCTCATGTTCTACCGTGGCGAAGAGCTTGTTGCCATTCTGCCGGCGCATATCAAGGAGGAAACATTCTGCTCGCACAATGGACTCACATACGGCGGACTGCTGCTTTCCGACAGAACTACCACTGCCGAGACTCTTCACTTGTTTGAGATAGCCAAAGAGTACATCACGACAAACACAGCCGCCACAAGACTCATTTACAAACCCACCCCGCACATATATCATAGCTACCCTTGCGAGGAGGACCTGTATGCACTGTTCCGCAACGGAGCGATGCTCACCGAACGCAAGGTTTCATCGGCCATTCCACTGAAAAGCCCGTTGCCCATAAGCGGCCGTCGCAAACTTACCGAAAAGACAAAAAGCGGTCTGCACATTGTTGAAGAGAACGATTTTTCCACATTCTGGAGAATACTTGGCGAGAGACTACAAGAGAAGTACGACACAGCACCCGTACATAGCATTGAGGAGATAACACTGCTCAAAAACCGCTTCCCCGAAAATATAAAACTATTTTGCGTCGCCGACAGCAACGGCAACACGCTTGGCGGTGTCGTACTGTTCATCACCGATAAAGTTGTACATATGCAATATTCGGCAACCACAGCCGAGGGGCGTCGCTTGAGTGCACTCGACTACCTGTATGAGGGACTCATAAACAACCGCTTTGCCGGCAAGGAGTATTTCGACTTCGGGATATCTGTTGAGGAGGGAGGCCGTTACCTCAACAGCGGTCTGGTTGCCTACAAGGAGCGTATGGGCGGACGTGCTGTGGTGTACGATACATATACCATTGACCTTAAAAAGCCTGTGACATGATAAGATACTGCGACCTCAAGACAATCAATGACCGATATGAGCCACAGCTTACCGAGGCTATTGTAAAGGCAGCACAGTCGGGTTGGTATATAAGCGGCAAGGAGTGCGAGGCTTTCGAACAGGCCTTTGCTGCATACTGCGGTTGCAGGCACTGCATTGGCACAGGCAACGGGCTCGATGCGCTCACCATAATCCTCAGGGCATACTGCGCATTGGGAACAATGAAGCCCGGCGACGAGGTAATTGTACCCGCAAACACCTACATAGCAACCATACTGTCAATAATTGAGGCCGGACTGAAGCCTGTCCTTTGCGAGCCCTGTGCCAACAGCTGCAACATAGACACAACGCTCATTGAAGACCTAATAACAGAACGCACACGCGCAATAATGCCCGTTCACCTCTATGGCCTTGCGGCCGACATGGATAAAATCAACGAAATTGCAGCAAGGCACTCACTGAAAGTCATTGAGGACAGCGCACAGGCTCACGGAGCAATATATAACGGCAAACGCACCGGCAACCTTGGCGATGCCGCGGCATTCAGTTTCTACCCCGGCAAGAACCTTGGAGCTCTGGGCGACGGTGGAGCAATAACCACCAATGACACACAGCTGGCCGACGCGGCAAGAGCAATAGCCAACTACGGGTCGCACAAAAAATATGTAAATATATACAAGGGAGTCAACAGCCGCCTCGACGAAATACAGGCTGCAGCGTTGCGTGTAAAGTTGCAGTATCTCGATGCCGACAATGCAAGGCGCAGGGAGATTGCCCTGAGATATATCAACGCTATCGACAACCCGCATGTGACATTGCCGGTTGCCGACAACGGCGGCAACCATGTATACCACATCTTTGCCATTAGAAGCCTGCACAGAGAACAATTGCAGCAGCACCTTTTAAGAGAGGGCATAGAGACACTGATACACTACCCCATCCCGCCACACAGGCAGGAGGCACTGCGTGAATATTCACATCTTGCGCTACCTGTAACCGAGCAGATACATGCCAGCTGTCTTAGCCTGCCTTGCCACCAGGCCATGAGCGACAATGAGGTTGAAATGATTATTGACGCAGTCAACAGATTCACCATTTAGTCCACAGCAAGCGGTTACAGCAGAAACAACCGAAATTATTTGGCATTTACACTTTAAATATCTATCTTTGCAAAGATAATCATTGCAGAGATTATCACCGCTCTTCAAAAGAGAGCACAATGAGGATTGTCCTATGGTGTAATGGTAGCACAACAGGTTTTGGTTCTGTTTGTCCTGGTTCGAATCCGGGTAGGACAACAAAAAAGTCAGCTTTCAAAGCTGACTTTTTTTGTTGTTATGCCGGTAGATATTCATTCAACTGACAATAGCTCCTCCCATCTCTCCTGCTGCTCGGGAGTGAGATTCTCCATCAGTTCCATCTTAGCCATCAGCACCTCATAATACCTCACAAACGCAGCATTCAGAGCCTCAACCTCCTTGGAATACATCTCCTCGACCTGTACATCTTCCATATTCTCGAGTTCGGCCATGATATCGTTATACTTCTCATCGAATGACTTTATCTTATCATTCATCTCCTCCATTGCATTGATGATATCATCGGCATTCTCGGCCACCTCCATCTTTGCAGCAGTTGACTCGAACACATTCGAGGTCAATGTCAAGACATCACCCGGAGTCTTCACCACCTCTTTCTTCTCACCGCAAGCGGCCAATAGCAAAACAGCCATAAAGGCTACAAGTAACTTTTTCATAATATCAGAATTTTTAGGTTAAACCATTAAGAAGCTGTTTTAATTTATGCCCACTGCCATGCCGGCTCTTTGTTGGACATCATCAAAACAGTATCAGATTTCTGTCTCAAGCAATCCCTGCAGCCTTGCCTCCTGCTCGGGAGTAAGGTTCTCCACCATCTCGGCCTTGCCTGCCATCACCTCAAAATAGTTTCTGAATGCAGCGGCGAGGGCTTCATCCTCCTTTTTATACAACTCCTCAGCAACGTCCTCGTCCATACTGTCAAGTTCGTTCATCATTTCGCCATACGTCTCGCGTATCACATCCGTCTCGGCTTTAAGCACGGCCATTGCATCGATAATTTCATCTGCATTCGCAGCTTTCTCTATATCCGCAGCGGCGGTTTCTATAATTTCTGCAAGCATAAGCCTAACATCACCCGGTGTCTTTGCCACCTCTTTATTTCCACCGCAAGCGGCAAACATCAAAACAGCCATCAAGACTACAAATAACTTTTTCATAACCATCTTTTTTAAAAGTCAATATACCTCCCCTACCCAAGGGCATCAATTACTCAGGATAATTCAAATTCTCATCAGAAATCTTTTCAAGCACTTCGTCAAGATACTTGCGTGCTTCCCAACGTGCCTCGGGCAAGTTCATAAGCAGATAGTTGCCACAATCGCGCGCCGTAGCACCGGGTACATCCCCCTCATAGGCAGCGACAAAGGCGAATGTCTCCTTTACCAATGGCAGGATTTCGGCCGATGTCAAATCGCCCTTCACAATGAGATAATTGCCGGTGAGGCAACCCATCGGTCCCCAATAGATAATCCTGTCGGCCCACACCGGATGGTTGCGCAGGAAGGTTGCCGCAAGATGCTCAATGGTGTGTATTGCACTGGGACTGAGCACCGGCTCGCGGTTAGGCTCTTTCATGCGCACATCGAACGTTGTCACCACCTCACCGCCTACATTGTCCTGGCGTGACACATATATTCCGCGCAGAAGACGTATGTGGTCGATTGTAAAACTCGGTATCTTTTCCATAATTACAATTTCATAAGGAAGCGACGTGTAACACCGAACGAACGGTTGGCCATCTCGCCCCAGAAGTTTTCGTACTGCTCAATATGCTTGTCCACACCCGGAGTATCACTTATTATGCGGAAACTCACAAAAGGCACACCATAGATGTGGCAGGTCTGCGCAATGGCAGCCGACTCCATATCAACAGCCAGGCCGGCGGGGAAGTTGCCCTTAATCTTGTCAAGTTCGTCGCGGTTGGTGATAAACTGGTCACCGGTACAGATAAGGCCTGCATGAATACGGGTCCTGTTTTCGGCATCGTCATTCAGCGACTGCGCCGCACTGCACATGGCCTCGTCGGCAGCAAACACTGCCGGCATACCCTGCACCTGACCATATTCACACCCCATTCCGCACCACACGTCGTGGTACACGATTGAGGAACTCACCACAACATCCATCACGCCCAGGCAACAGTCTATGCCACCGGCAACACCGGTGCTAACCATTGCATCGGGCGAAAAAGCGCGGATTAGCTCGGCTGCACCAAGCGCTGCATTCACCTTGCCTATTCCGCACTGGCGCAGAATAATCTCGTTCCCGCCAACATGCCCCACAAGGTAGCCTATACCGTTTCTCTCGCAGTCGGCAACCCCGTCGAGCATAGCAGCAAGCTGCTCAAACTCAGAGGTCATCGCTGTCAATACACCAATCTTCATTGTATAATAAATGTTTTATCTACATTCAGGTTTTAACCTTTACAATATCATTGACACGAGCACATATATCCAATGCGCTGCAATTCCTGCCGCAAGACCACCAATTGTGTGCGAAAGAATATCCTTTGAAGTAAGACGACGATAGCCAAGAGCATCCAGCATCGCTGTATGAGTACTTAGGAAACCGCTCCAGCACATACCTATGGCTGTGAACACAGCAATAGCATTGCCGTCAATCCAGCCTTCGGCTGCAAAGTTAGGAATAAGACCCAGTGCAGCACCGACAGCACCGATAGCCGTGATGGGGAATGCAATAAGGTGAGGGTCGGTAAAACCGAACAGCCACTCGAAAAGGAAACTCAACTTTGAACCAATCCATGGGAGCAACTCAACACCCTGATAAGCAGCACCGGTGAAAACGCCGGTTGCCTTGTCGGGGCCGAATGTAAATATCATCACTAAAGTAGATATTACAAGTACGCCCGGAATAATCATCATACCCACGTCTACACCTGTACGTCCACCGTCGAGCAGCGAATCAAGGATACGGAGGAAAACTGGTTTTCTGTTATGCACCTCTCTGCTATCCTCAACCTCATCCAATTCCGCCGCATTCTCCTCCTTAAAGCGAGGGTAGGCCTTGACCACAAAATACTGCATAAGCCTTGTAGAAACTATACAACCTATCATGGCACCTATGAATCCCACAAAAGACTCCATAAAATAGCCCTGGCCAATCATAAACACAATAACCAGAAGACCCATACCGAAGGATGTTCCGAAGTTGTTGAGCGAAATGAACTGATACTTCTTGAAGTATGACGCAAACTTCTTATCCTGGGCCAATGAAATAATGGCAGGGTTGTCCGAGAGGAATGTAAGCACAGCACCCAAAGATGCAACACCGGGAAGGTTGAAAAGAGGTTTCATCAGCGGGCGGAGCAACTTCTCAAGCAGATTCACGACACCGAACTCGACAAAGATTTTTCCAATGGCACCGGTCAACACGCATATTGCCATAAGATAGAACACCGTGTTGAGCAACAGGTCGTGCGCCGTGTTCATAATGGTGTTGAGCATATTTGCTGTTCCCATCTTTGAACCCAGATAACCGAACAGGGCAACAAATACCAAAAGACAGATAATTCCATTCGGAATCCACCCAAAAAGCTTCTTTAAGCTATTCTTTACAGTTCTCATAGTAAATTATGTTAAATTTCAATATATACGACTATAGAGTTTTGTAATCGTGCAAAATTATATTTAAATTCTGAAAAAGACAACTATATGAAGATTTGTTTGCGAAACCATTGTCTCATGAATGCAGAAAGGCAAAAAAAAGGCACCTCGTTTTGTTTTTGAAATAATTTGCCGTATCTTGCGGTATCTTTGCCATAGTGCAGGATTTACACACCATTATATGACATTTATAAAAAACACTGATATATGATGATTCCAGCTGAATTTGACGAAATCCGTCCTTACAACCCCGAGGAACTTCCACAAATCTTCGAAGAACTCATTGCCGACCCCGAATTCCAGGCCGTGATGGGTTATGCGTTCAAGGATATACCATTTGAGCATGTTGCAGGCCTCATGCGTGCATCCAAGAATAATCTGGAATTCCAGAAAGCGCTTGTCTATCCATTCCTGAAAGGACTGCTCAAGAAACTCTCAAGCGGATTGACCGTAAGTTTCGAGAACAAAGAAAACATGGCAAAGTCGCTCTGTATATCTAACCACCGCGACATCATCATGGACTCGGCATTCCTTTGCATAGTATTTGTCGAAGCGTTGGACAACACCGTTGAGATAGCAATAGGCGACAACCTGCTCATCCGCCCATGGATAAAGAAACTCGTTCGCGTGAACCGCAGCTTCATCGTGCAGCGCTCGGCAAGCATACGCGAGATGCTCGCATCGTCAAAGCGCCTGTCGGCATACATGCACCATGCCATCACCGAGCGCCAACAGCCCATCTGGCTTGCACAGCGCGAGGGACGCGCCAAGGACAGCAACGACCGCACACAGGAGGGCCTCATCAAGATGCTCTCGATGTACAGCAATGGCGACATCGTAGATGCATTGAAGGAGCTGAACATTGCCCCTACAACAATCTCATACGAGTATGACCCGTGTGACTACCTCAAGGCAAAGGAGTTCCAGCAGAAGCGCGACAACCCCGAGTGGAAGAAAGCACCACAGGACGACCTCATCAACATGAAGACCGGTATGTTCGGCTACAAAGGCGGCATCCACTACCATATTGCCGACTGCATCAACGACGAGATTGATGCCATTGACCGTTCACTGGGCAAGAACGAGAAGACTGCAGCCGTGGCACGTATCATCGACCGCCACATACACAAGAACTACAAGTTCTGGCCAATAAACTACTACTACTATGAACTGCTCACCGGCGACACACGCTTTGCCGACAAGTACACAGCCGAGGACAAAGCGAAGCTCGACATGTACCTGCAGGGACAGATTGAGAAGGTCGACCTCCCCAACCGCGACGACGCATTCTGCCGCACAAAGATACTGGAGATGTATGCCAACCCGGTAATCAACTATATAAAGGCAATAGAGGAATAAAAAACATTGAAGGCAAATCCCGCGGGATTTGCCTTCAATGTTTTATATCAAACAACCGTCATTCGGTTATCCTTTTTCTTCTCTCCGCAACCAGTGCCTTATAATTTGACTTCAATTCATCCTTGAGGAAAGAAGAATCTATAACCTCATCCCATTTGCCGGTATGAGAAACCATCTTATCAATAATCTTTACCGCAACACCTTCCGCAATTCCTGAAGCAACCATTGCCTGCACGAATGAAGAACGGTTGAAACCGGTCAATGTCTCATTACCATCAATGCCAGCGCCGACAAGGGGCATGGCCAACTCATCTTTGTCATTTATTCCGGTAAGCTGCACTGCCAAAAGGTCATAGGCCGGAGACAATTGATAGCCACGGTCATCTTTTTCAATAAGTGAGAAGTTCTTGCAATGCATATCAGAGTTTCCCGTCAACCAGGAAAATATCACAATCTCCCAAAATCTTTGGACATCGAGCATCGGTGCAGCCGAGTAACGCTTTATGGTTTCGGCAAGCTGGATATAGGCTCCACGGTATTTATGCTCTGTCAAGCGGTTTGTAAGCTGACACATATCAAGCATTGAATATTTTTCACCGCAATCACCACGGTCCATTCTTCTTGTTATGTAAGCAAGTTCACCATCAGCCATCATCACAAGACCATGACACGCCGTAGCAACACCCGAAATCCCAGCCAATTTCATTGTCAGGTCTTCAAGTTCAGGCATTGAATCATACTTTGGGCTTTGCGGTTTAAGGATATAGTTGCCCCACAAGCCTACTATAGTCAACTTGTCGGGCTCATTCTTGCCACCTCTGTTTATATCCAATGACAATTTAGGCTGTACACCTGTAACGGAAGTACTCCTTTCCAGCACCTTCAAGGCCTGTTCACCTATGTTGTCTCTTGTGTAAGGCAATAAGGGAGCCTTATGGGTACCAAACAATTTCTTCGCGCACTTTGGATGATAGCAACCTCCATCACCATCTATGGGCTGATAACAAAAGAGGCATCTTCTTACAGTTCTTTCACTCATATTCCCTCACACTTATATTACCGATACAATCCTTGCAACACAACATCAATAACCTCATTCTGTCCCGAGGATTCACTTTCCAATTACGGTCAACAATATCAAGCAACCACCCCTCCGGAATGAGACCATCAAACACCGGGAACATAAACTCCTTCAAAAACTTCTCCTCTTGCAACGGCATTGCAGGACTTAACGGCTTTGCGTTTTCCAACCCACGATAACCTGCATCATATACAAAATGATAACCATCATGGTCTTCAGTCAACACTCCTGCAAAAATATCATTTATATACACCTTTGCCTTTCTCATACTTCAGAATCTATTTTCATCGGCCCGAGTTCCTCACCAAAAAGAGCCAAAACCATATTGACCTTATCTAACTGCACAGTTGCTTTACCACGCTCAAGTTCACGCACAAAACGCACACCCACACCGCTTCTCTCGGCCAACTCCATCTGCGTAAGATTGTACAACTTTCTTTTTGTACGGATATACTCTCCCAAATCCATAAAACTTTTATTTAAAATAAACCCGTACGGGGTTAATTCGCCAACTTATCAGCAAAATAAACCCGAACGGGTACAAATATATAAATATTATTTCAAAAACAACCCGAACGGGTTTAATTTTTATTTACAACATAAAAAAGAGTAACTTTATATACGAACGGCAAGACAAGGCTGCCGACAACAGAGGATAATAAAATTTATTATCCGTATATCTCAACAATCCTGTCAAGGATTGACATCAGTTCGTCCATCTTCTCGCAGCGGAGCATCTCAATGCGCAGGGGACGGAAATCGTTGAGTCCTTTGAGCAGCGGTGTTGCTGCAAGATGACGGCGCACGTGCAGAATACCGGGACGCTCGCCAAGCCACTCCACGCTATCCCTCACCTGCTCACGCAGAATGTCCATGCACTCTGTGAATGTAAACGGCACAGCCGGCTCGCCGTGTTCAAGATAGTGCTTCACGTCGCGGAAAATCCATGGCTGACCGAAACTGGCACGGCCAATCATCACCGCATCCACGCCATACTTGTCGAAGCACTCCTTGGCACGCTCGGGGGTCTTTACATCGCCGTTACCAATGATGGGTATGTGCATGCGGGGGTTCTCCTTGATTTTGCCAATGAGTGTCCAGTCGGCATCGCCGGTGTACATCTGTGCGCGTGTGCGGCCATGGACGGTAAGCGCAGCAATACCGCAATCCTGCAGACGCTCGGCAAGGTCAACAATACACTTGCTGTTCTCGTCCCATCCAAGGCGGGTCTTCACGGTGACAGGGATGTTCACTGCATCCACAACGGCCTTTGTAATCTCAAGCAACTTTGGAATGTTCTGCAACATACCGGCACCACACCCCTTGCGTGCCACCTTCTTCACCGGGCAGCCGAAATTGATATCAAGAATATCGGGCTTTGCAAGCTCCACGCGCTTGGCAGCCTCGACCATAGGTTCAACCTCGTTGCCATAAATCTGTATTGCAACCGGGCGCTCCTTGTCATAGACCTGTAACTTGCGCACGGTGCTGTTGACGTCGCGTATGAGTGCGTCACTCGAAACAAACTCGGTATATACCATATCAACCCCGAACCTTTTGCACAGCAAACGGAACGCAGCATCTGTAACATCCTCCATTGGAGCAAGAAAGATGGGATATTTCCCGAATTCTATATTGGCAATCTTCATTATCTAATAATATGCTTTGAGTTTGTTATTTCCTTGCAAAGATATATCTTTGTAGACAAATTACAAACAGTATATACTTTTACATAGACAAGTATTCATGTCATACTGAGCAACGCGAAGTATCTCACAAATACAGATTCTTCACATCCGTTCAGGATGACAAATACACGATTCCGTTATTTCCAACTGCAACACAACCATGAACTACAAAAGAAGCGATTTTGAGATAATGGCACCTGTGGGTTCACGCGAGAGCCTCGCGGCAGCCATTCAGGCAGGCGCCAACTCCATCTACTTTGGTATCGAGCACCTTAACATGCGCGCCCACTCGGCAAGCGCATTCTCAATAAACGACCTGCGCGAGATTGCAGAGATTTGCGACCGGCATGGCATAAAGAGCTACCTCACGGTAAACACCATCATCTACGAGGATGACATACCCATGATGTACAAGATTATCGATGCAGCAAAGGAGAGCGGTATCTCGGCTGTGATTGCAGCCGATGTTGCGGTGATGCAGTACTGCAACCGCGTTGGTGTGGAGGTACACCTTTCTACCCAGCTCAACATAAGCAACAGCGAGGCAATGAAGTTCTACGCACAGTTTGCCGATGTTGTGGTGCTTGCACGTGAGCTGAAGATGGAGCAGGTAGCTGCAATACACAAGGTGATTGTCGACGAGAACATCTGTGGCCCCAAGGGCGAGCAGTTACGCATTGAGATGTTCTGCCACGGAGCATTGTGCATGGCAATCTCGGGCAAGTGCTACATGTCACTACACCAGCTCGGCCGCAGTGCCAACCGTGGCGAGTGCATGCAGGTGTGCCGCCGCGGCTACATTGTAAAGGACCGCGAGAGCGACATTGAGCTGGAGGTTGACAACAAGTATATAATGTCGCCCAAAGACCTAAAGACCATACGTTTCATCGACCGCATGATTGAGAGCGGCGTGCGCGTGTTCAAGATTGAAGGACGTGCGCGCGGCCCCGAATATGTGCAGACCGTTGCCGGATGCTACAACGAGGCGCTCAATGCCTACCTCGCCGGCGAGCTCACCGAGGAGAAGAAGGATGCATGGGACGAGCGCCTTGCAACCGTGTTCAACCGCGGATTCTGGGACGGATACTACCAGGGACAGAAACTTGGCGAGTGGAGCAACATTTACGGTTCGCAGGCCACAGAGCGCAAGGTATATATCGGCAAGGCAATGAAGCACTTCTCAAAACTTGGTGTTGGCGAGTTCCTCATTGAGGCAGGCACCATCGATGCCGGTGAGAAGATTCTCATCACCGGCCCCACAACAGGTGCCGTATACCTGAAACTTGAAGACCCGCGCGTGAACCTTGAGCCTGTTGAAAAGGTGAACAAGGGCGACAGGGTTTCGTTCAAGGTACCCTGCAAGGTGCGCCCAAGCGACAAGCTCTACAAGATTGTAAAGACCGAGCACGGATGCTGCGACTAAAAGAGTATTTTAATAAACAAAATGATGGTGATTCAAAATGTAAAATTGAGTCACCATCATTTTTTCAGAAAGAGTCCTTTCAACAAACCACACCTTTAGATTCTTGATGCGCTGTTGTCGCTGAGCACATCGCGCACCACCTCGCCGAGCATGGCCTTGAGTTCCTCAATGAATGTCTTTGCCTCGTACTGCCGTTTTTCGATGTCGCGCAGTTTCTTCTCCCACTGGCCGGTAAGTTCGGCACTCTTCAGGAGTTCATTCCTTATTGTACCAATGAGCTCAATGCCCGTGGGTGTTGCAACGATATTCTTCTTCTCGCGCTTTATGTAGTTGCGCTTGAAGAGTGTCTCGATGATTGCAGCACGTGTTGACGGACGGCCAATGCCGTTCTCCTTCATTGCATCGCGCAGTTCCTCGTTATCCACAAACTTGCCGGCCGTTTCCATTGCACGCAGCAGCGTAGCCTCGGTGTAGTACTTTGGCGGTTGTGTCCATTTCTCGGCGAGGCCGGGGGTGTGGGGGCCACTCTCGCTAACGGTGAACGACGGCAACAGGTTCTCCTTCTCCTCCTTGTCATCGGCCTGTTCGCCGGCAAAGACCACGCGCCAGCCCGGTTCGATAATCTCCTTGCCAGTTGTCTTGAACTTTACATCGGCGCTCTCGCCAAGCACTGTGGTGGTGCGGAATTTGCAGTCGGGGTAGAACACGGCAATGAAGTGTGTAGCCACAAGGTTGTAGACCTTTTTCTCAAGGTCGGTGAGCCCCTGGGGATAGACACCTGTGGGGATTATGGCGTGGTGGTCGGTTACCTTCTTGTTGTCGAACACCTTTTTCGATTTCACAAGCGGTTTGCCCATCAACGGCGCAGTCAGTGCCTGATAGTCGCGTAACCCCTTGAGGATATTCCCGCACTTGGGGTATATGTCGTCACTCAAATATGTGGTGTCGACACGCGGATAGGTTGTCACCTTCTTTTCGTAGAGCGACTGGATGGTCTGCAGTGTCAGCTCGGCCGAAAGACCGAACTTCTTATTGCAGTCGACCTGCAGGGATGTGAGGTCATAGAGACGCGGTGGCAGTTCGGTACCGTTCTTTGCAGTGACATCGGTTACCGTGAACGGCTGTCCTGTAATCTTTTCAAGCGCCTCGCGTGCCTTCTCCTCGTTATCAAAACGTCCCTCGGTTACGCTGAACGTGGTGTCGCGGTACACGGTCTTGAGTTCCCAGTAGGGCTGCGGAACAAAGTTCTGAATCTCCAACTGGCGCTTTACCACAAGTGCAAGGGTCGGTGTCTGCACACGACCGATGGAGAGCACTTGCTTGTTCTTTGCATATTTGAGCGTGTAGAGCCTTGTGGCGTTCATTCCCAGGAGCCAGTCGCCGATGGCACGGCTGAGGCCTGCCTCGTAGAGCGGCTGGTATTCGCTCTGGTCCTTGAGGTTGGCAAAGCCCTCACGGATAGCCTCCTCGGTGAGCGACGACACCCAAAGGCGCTTTACAGGACACTTTGCCTGTGCTTTCTGCATCACCCAACGCTGGATGAGTTCTCCCTCCTGGCCGGCATCACCGCAGTTCACAATCATATCGGCATCCTGCATGAGTTTCTCAATGACAGCAAACTGTTTTTCAATGCCCTTGTCATTGATGAGTTTTATGCCGAAACGTGGCGGAATCATCGGCAGGCTGCCAAGGTTCCATCGCTGCCACATGGGGGTGTAGTCGTGTGGTTCCTTTAACGTACACAGGTGACCGAATGTCCATGTCACCTGGTAACCGTTACCCTCAATGAATCCCTCGCGGCGGTTCTTCGCCCCAAGAATATCGGCTATTTCCTTGGCTACACTTGGTTTCTCTGCTATACAGACTATCATTATTCTTTTAAGTGTTCTATTGCGTAGCAAAGCCCTCAAAGGCACCGGCCTTCAAGGACTCTGCATGATTTACAGTTTAAGCAATTTTGTTTTCGCCCTAATTTTGTCTGTCATACTGAGCGTAGCGAAGTATCTTTGTATCGTATAATATCAGATCCATTGCCTTCGGCGATATTGCTAATGCTCGTTGTGAAATTAAAACAAGTTTCATTTCACTCGCTCAATCGCAACATTCACATTCGTTCAGGATGACACATCCTCATAAAGTATGGTAATAATACCTACATTTTCACTTGTCAAGTAATATCTTCATTAGCTCACACGCTGCCTTTGCAACGCTTGTACCGGGTCCGAAGATTCCAACGACACCGGCACGATAGAGGAAGTCATAGTCCTGTGCGGGGATTACACCACCGGCAAACACCATGATATCGCCACGGCCCAGTTTGTCGAGTTCCTCGATGAGCTGCGGAACGAGTGTTTTGTGGCCTGCAGCAAGTGATGAGACACCAACTGCGTGTACATCGTTCTCCACTGCCTGACGGGCAACCTCGGCGGGTGTCTGGAACAACATTCCCATATCAACATCGAAGCCGCAGTCGGCATAGCCCGTAGCTACAACCTTTGCGCCACGGTCGTGACCGTCCTGGCCCATCTTGGCAACCATAACTCGGGGACGACGTCCCTCTCTCTTTGCAAACTCGTCTGTGAGACGGCAGGCCTCTCTGAAGCTCTCGTCGTCCTTGCTCTCTGCTGAATACACTCCCGATATTGTTCTGATTACTGCCTTGTACCTGCCGGCAACATCCTCGCAGGCATCCGATATCTCACCCAATGTGGCACGCAGGTGCGCTGCCTCAACAGCAGCCTCCAGCAAGTTGCCCTCGCCGTTGCGCGCATACTCAGTAATCTTTGCAAGCGCAGCCTTCACGGCAGCCTCATCGCGGTTTGCAGTGTTGCGCTCAAGTGCTGCAAGCTGCTCGTTGCGTACTGCGGTGTTGTCGATTTCAAGGATGTCGATTGGCTCCTCCTCATCGAGTTTATAGGCATTTGTTCCCACAATGACCTGCTTGCCGCTGTCGATACGTGCCTGTGTGCGTGCAGCAGCCTCCTCGATACGCATCTTGGGAATACCGGTCTCAATGGCCTTTGCCATGCCGCCAAGTTCCTCTATCTCCAGGATGAGTTTCCATGCTTTTTCGGCAATCTCCTGTGTGAGGCTCTCCACGTAATATGAACCGCCCCATGGGTCTACCACGCGGCAGATGTTTGTCTCCTCCTGCAAGTATATCTGCGTGTTGCGTGCAATGCGTGCCGAGAAGTCGGTAGGCAAGGCAATGGCCTCATCGAGCGCATTGGTGTGCAGTGACTGTGTGTGACCCATAGCTGCCGACATTGCCTCGATGACTGTGCGACCGACGTTGTTGTAGGGATCCTGCTCGGTGAGCGACCAGCCCGATGTCTGGCAGTGTGTGCGCAGTGCCATTGACTTGGGGTTCTTGGGGTTGAACTGCTTTATTATCTTTGCCCATAGCATACGTGCTGCGCGCATCTTCGCAATCTCCATGAACGGGTTCATTCCCACGCCCCAGAAGAATGAGAGACGAGGAGCAAAGGCATCGATGTCGATACCGGCATTCACACCTGTACGTACATACTCCAAGCCGTCGGCAAGGGTGTATGCAAGCTCAATGTCGGCAGAGGCACCAGCCTCCTGCATGTGGTAGCCGCTGATTGAGATGGAGTTGAACTTTGGCATCTTCTGCGATGTGTAGGCGAAGATGTCGCCAATTATGCGCATTGAGAATGCGGGTGGATAAATATAGGTATTGCGCACCATAAACTCCTTGAGGATGTCGTTCTGTATTGTACCGGCCATCTCCTCGAGCTTTGCACCCTGCTCCAACGCCGCATTAATGTAGAAGGCAAGCACGGGAAGCACCGCACCGTTCATTGTCATTGAAACGGACATCTTGTTGAGCGGAATGCCGTCGAACAACTGCTCCATGTTCTCCATGCAACAGATTGATACACCGGCCTTGCCCACGTCGCCCACCACTCGCTCGTTGTCGGGGTTGTAGCCACGGTGTGTGGGAAGGTCGAACGCCACTGACAAGCCTTTCTGTCCCGATGCAAGATTACGACGGTAGAAGGCATTGCTCTCCTCGGCAGTAGAGAAACCCGCATACTGGCGAATTGTCCAGGGACGGTAAACATACATCATTGAGTAAGGGCCACGCAGGAACGGCGGTATGCCGGCCGCGTAGTCAAGATGTTCCATATTCTTGAGGTCATCGGCCGTGTAAAGAGGCTTCACCTTTATCTGCTCGGGTGTCTCCCATACGTTATTGCTGTCGGCTGCCGCTGTGCAGCATCCTGTGGCCGCTGTGCAGCCAAACAGGTCTATATTGTTGAAATTCTTTCTCATGACGTCAAATATTATATGCCCAACTTTGCGTTCAAAGCCCTCATGGTCTCAAGAACATTGGATTTCACGTTGATAAAGTTCACTATGCCCGCAGCCTGCAACTCCTCGGTGCAGGCAGGTGCTCCCGCAACAATGAATATCGCCTTGTCGCCGATTGCACGGTATGCCGGGATTGCATACTCGGCATACTCATCATCGCTTGAGCAAAGAACAACGATGTCTGCCTTTGCATCCAACGCTGCCTTCACACCCTCGTCAACTGTTGTAAAGCCAAGGTTGTCGACTACCTCGTAGCCTGCAGTCGCTAAGAAGTTGCAAGAGAACTGCGCTCTTGCTTGGCGCATTGCAAGATTGCCGATGGTGAGCATGAATGCCTTTGGACGGCGACCGCTCTCCTCGGTAGCGAGACGCAACTGCTCGAAATCCTCGGCAAGACGCTTGATTGCCAGCGTGTGACCGCCGGTCTGCTTTGTCCCGTCGCAGTTGCAACCGCAGTTGCATCCCTTTGATGTTGGGCGACGGCCATCGGACAGCTCACCGAAGTTAGGATACTGGTTTGTACCGATGAGCACCTCCTTGCGCTTTGCAAAAGCGGCGCGGCGTTCGTCGCCCGAAGCCTCAACGGCCTGCTGAATGCGGCCTTCCTTCACAGCCTTGTGGAAACCGCCGGCCTCCTCAATAGCAAGGAACTGCTTCCATGCCTCGGCAGCGATGGATGCTGTAAGGCTCTCTATGTAGTATGAACCGCCTGCAGGGTCGGCAACCTTGTCGAGGTGGCTCTCATGTTTCAAGATAAGCTGCTGGTTCTTTGCTATGCGAACCGCAAAATCGGTGGGCGATTCGTAAACCGCATCGTATGGTGTAACGGTGATTGACTCCACACCGGCAAGCGCGGCACTCATGGCCTCGGTCTGTGTGCGGAGCATATTAACATATGCGTCGAACAGGGTGAGGTTGAACTCCGATGTCTCGGCATGGATAATCATCTTGCAGGCACATTTGCACTCCGGTTCATACTGCTCCACAATCTTTGCCCACAGGGTACGTGCCGCGCGGAACTTGGCAATCTCCATGAAGAAATTGCTCGATATTCCCATGTTGAACTTGATGTTCTTTGCAACCACATCTACAGGGATACCCGCCTCGGTAGCCGCATGCAGATACTCGTTACCCCAGGCAAGCGCACAGGCAAGTTCCTGGGTAATGTAGGCACCGGCATTGCTCAATTTGCCGCTACTGACAGCAATGCAACGGTACTTTGGCATGCAGGCGGTCTCGGCAACAAGCGCCTTGATAACATCGGTATATGAATCGTTGACCTTGCCCGAGAGCATCTCCTTGCCAATGGGGTCGTAGCCTATGCTGCCCCTCACCTTTTCAAGGTCGAAGCCGCGATGGCGGTAATACCCGACAAGCAGTTGAGTAAAGAGCTGTACCTTACCCACACATACATTGAAGTTGAGTTCAACACTCTCGGCATCAATGCCATCGAGCAGAGCGGGTATATATTCGGGGGTAACCAGTTTTCCTTTTATTCCAAAAGCAATGGAGTCCACACCTTGCGCTATGAGCGCCTTTGCTTTGGCATTGGCCTCGGCGGCATCGCCGGCCTTTATATCAACACGCACAAGCCAGCAGTTGCAGGCCTTGTTGCCGCGTGTGTAGGGGAACACACCCGGCTGCAGGTTCTCACACCCCGCAGGCAAATCCTCCTTGCGGTAGAAAGGGTTGACATTGAACCCCTCGGGAGTTCTCCAAATCATTTTCTTGTCATAGGGGACACCTTTCAGGTCCTCTACAATCTTGTTTTTCCAATCCTCGGATGATACAGGCGAGAAATCGCTAAAAAGCTTCTCCTTTTCCATGTTCATAGTATTGAGTTTATGATTACGTTCATTATCGGCCACCCCAAACAGGCAAACCAAGAGCAAACTTACACAATAAATTTCTATTTATCCAAGAAAATGCGATGTTTTTATTCACAAAGCATCACCCTCGACTCCCCCCTCACGGGATGGAACATATATGTATACAAATATTCACATTGCTGTGCCCATTATTAAAAATAATGCGTACCTTTGCGAAATATTATACAATACACAAACAACAAAAACAGAATGAAACGCTTTGTATCATCAATATTCCTGCTTCTATTGGTGGTTTGCGCAACCGCGCAGAAGGAGTATTACACTTCGGTAGACGGTATAAAGGGTGGCGAGCCCCTGAAGACTGCACTGCACAATCTGATTAAAAACCATAAACAAATCAGCTATGGGAGTGGTACCGGCAGCACATGGGGAGCATTTTATACAACCGATGCGGTTGTAGAAAACGGCCAACGCCGTGTGCTAGATATGTATTCTGCCGAGAAACGCTACTTTGGCAGTAAAGGCTCGGCCGTTGACGGAATGAACATTGAGCATAGCGTAGCAAAGAGTTGGTGGGGCGGAGCAAAGAACAACGCATACTGCGACATTCACCACCTGAACCCATCGGACCAGAACGCCAACAGCCGCAAAAGCAACTACCCGCTTGGAGAGCTCACAAGCGTTTCATGGGACAATGGGGTGACATTTGTAGGCAAGGCAATGGTTGACGGAAAGTCACAGAATGCCTATGAGCCATGTGACGAATACAAGGGTGACTTTGCACGTGTATTCATGTACATGTTCACATGCTACCAGGACTTGACTTGGGAATACACCTGGATGAACTATGAAAAGAGCGCCTACCCCACCTTGAAGCCATGGGCTGTTGACTTGCTCCTTAAATGGCACGAGCAGGACCCCGTGAGCGAGAAGGAGGTGAACCGCAACAATGCCGTGTATGCCGTGCAAGGCAACCGTAACCCGTATGTCGATTATCCACAGCTTGCCGACTATGTTTGGGGCGACTCAATCAATTATGTTTTCCACCTCACAGGCGAGATTGAGGACGGCACAGGCAGTGGAAACGGAGGAAGCACAGACGGCGGAAATGACAGTGGCGATGATGTTGAAATAATTGACGGTTGGAAGATTTACCTCAACGAGAACTTTGATGGTTCATCAATGAAGTTCACAACATACGAGGGTGTTGCTCACTATCCATGGCAGCTCAGCAGCCAGTACAAATATGCCATTGCAACATCATACGTAAACAGCACCAACAACAATGCCGAGAGTTGGCTATTGTCACCTTTCTTTGATTTCTCGAACGACAGCGTTGCAACAGTTTCATTTGAATATGTAATCCGCTATTGCGAGAGCGGCAAGGCTGCCGAGCATCATGCACTCATGATTTGCAACGACTTTGACGGCGATGTCGAGAACGCTACATGGGAGAAGCTTGATTTTGGTGCAACAGAGAACACCACCGATTGGACGCTGACAAAGACAGGAGACATTGCAATTCCACATAAATACATGGGTGAGAAGGCTGTAACCCTCGCATTCTTCTACAAGGGAACCGAGACCAAGGCCGGCACATTCGAGATTGACAATGTTATTGTAAAGGCCATTGAAGGTGCCAACGATGGCGGCAACGGCGGTGGTGATGACAATGATGGCGATAACAACGAAGGCAACACCGGCGGAGAGGGCAATGACGGCAACTTCAGTGGCGGCGTGTTCGTGCTTGTAACCGACGCGGCACAACTCACAGTAGGCGACTCAATAGTTATTGGATATGAGAACTATGTGATGGGAGCACACAGCGACAATGGCAAATATCGCACAAAAACCGACATGATGACAAGTGATGGTGCAATTACTTACCTTGCCGATGACGCACAGATTATCCTGCTCGAGGAGGGTGTTGTAGAAGGCACATATGCATTCAATGTAGGCAACGGTTACCTTGCAGCATCTTCAAGCAGCAGCAACAATGTTGCTACCACAACAACGCTCGATAAAAATGGTAGTTGGGCAATTACCATAAGTGACGGGCTTGCAACAATAACTGCGCAGGGCGACAAATCGCGCAACAGACTGCAGTACAACGTCAGCTCGCCACGTTTCTCTTGCTACAAGAGCGGACAGAAGGATGTGAATATCTATGCAAAATCACCTGTTGCCAGCGGCATTGACGAGGTTAAAGCGGAAGACGGAAAGGTGAAAGGTATTTTTGACCTTGCCGGTCGCAGACTGAATGCCATTACCGAACCGGGCATTTACATCGTCAATGGTAAAAAAATACTGGTGAAATAATTGGGGAATAGATTATTGAGGGATTCTTCGCTCCGCCCGGGATGATACAAACCGCTGTTTGTCATTCTGAACGCAGTGAAGAATCTCTTTTATCACTCCACTCACCAACAAAATTTTCACTCTTATAAAATAAAACCCTCCTTTTTCAGTTATTGTATAATAGCGACACAATAAAAAACGTTTTTGTGCAAAGGAGAATATGCCACATAGTGATACTTGCCGTGTGTGTGCTGCTGACAGCAGCCTGCGGCAGCGAAAAGGCCATCAAGAAAGGTGACCAGTATGCTGCTGTAATGGAGTATTACGAGGCAGCCAAGGAGTACAAGAAGGGTTATCGCAAGATTTCACCCAAAGAACGTGCGCAACGCGCCGAGGTGGCATGGAAAATGGGCGAGTGCTACCGCAAGAGCTACAATGCCGTGATGGCGGTTGGTGCATACCAGAATGCCGTGCGCTATGGTTACCCCGACTCCACAGCCCTGCGATACCTTGCCGATGCACAGCTTGTAAAGGGCGACTACAAGGCAGCACAGAAAAGTTATGAGGCATATCTTGACAAAGCGCCCGATGACCGCATGGCGCTGATTGGCCTTGAGTCGGCAAAGCAATCGGCCGAGTGGAAAAAGAACCCTACCCGCTACATTGTGAAGAGAGCGAAGGAATTGAACGGACAGCGCAGCGACTACTGCCCTGCTTACGTTGGCGAGGACACCACAATGATTGTGACCACCAGCACACGCAAGGAGGCTACAGGCGAGGCATTGAGCAGCATAACAGGACAAAAGAGCGCCGATATATTCCTTACCAAACGCGACGAGAAGGGCAAGTGGCAGAAGACCGAAAAGATTGAGAGCGACATAAACGGAGAGTTTGAGGACGGAGCCTGCGCCTTCACGCCCGACGGAAAGGTAATGTACTTCACACGCTGTGCCATAGACGAGCAGTACCCCCGCTTTGCAAGCATTTTCAAGAGCAACCGCAGCGATGCTTCGTGGACAAAACCGGAACAGGTTGTAATATCGCGCGACACCCTGTCTGCATATGCACACCCAGCCGTGTCACCATGTGGCGAGTGGCTCTATTTTACATCAAACATGGCAGGAGGCTATGGTGGCCTTGACATATGGAGGCTCTACATTGGCCAGAGCCGCGCAATGGAGGGTGTACTGGAGAACTTGGGCGAGGGAATAAACACCGAAGGCGATGAGCAGTTCCCCACATTTGGCCCGCAAGGCGAACTCTTCTTCTCGTCGAACGGCTATCCCGGAATGGGCGGCCTCGATATCTACAGCGCAACACTGCAGAACGATACCATTTGGGAGGTGAAGAACATTGGCGCACCCGTCAACTCCAATGGCGACGATTTTGGAATGACATTTGCACCGGGGCTCTATCGCGGATATTTCAGTTCCAACAGAGGCGATGCACGAGGATGGGACCACATATACTCGTTCATGTTGCCCGAAACGGTGCACACCTTACGCGGATGGATATATGAGAAGGATGGTTATGAGTTGCCCGACGGAGTGATTTACATGATTGGCAACGATGGCACGAACACAAGTTTTGGAGTGATGAAGGATGGCTCGTACAGCGTACGCGTGACACCGGGAGTGGAGTATGTGATGCTTGGCACCTGTAAAGGTTACCTCAACACAATGCAGGAGCTGAAGACCACACTCGACGAGGGCGAGCAAAGCTACAAGATAGACTTTGTATTGGCATCGGCCGCTAAACCTGTGCTCATAGACAACATCTTCTACGAATACAACAAAGCCACGCTCACAGCTTCGTCCACCGCCGCACTCGATGAACTTGTGAAACTGCTTGAGTTGAACTCCAATGTAACCATTGAGCTGTCGGCACATTGCGACAACCGAGGCGGTGACAACTACAACCAGAGACTATCGCAAGCCCGTGCCGAGTCGGTTGTGAAATATCTTGTCGAAAAGGGCATTGAACAGGAGCGACTGACAGCCGTCGGTTATGGCGAAGGAACGCCTAAAACAGTAACAAAGAAAATGACTGAGCAATACACTTTCCTGAAGGAGGGTGATGTGCTCACCGAGCAGTTCATAAAGTCCCTTGGCAAAGAGGAACAGGAACTTTGCCACCAACTGAATCGCCGCACTGAGTTCCAGGTATTGCGTACTACATACAGGTTGTACGAGTAAAATTACAACTATTCGTAATAAACAGGCCGCAACGGCTGTCCCTATGAGAGGAGAGAGCAACAACGTTGCGGAGGGGCCAAATAACAACGTGCCAGATTTCCAGGCTCACCTGCAAAAGTTGGGGGGCAAAAAACATGCTTTCGCTCGCCGTCAAATTCTACAGCAGTCCTCAACCTTAATTGTTCACTTGTATTTTTCTTCAACTCTTTCTTTCTGTACTTTTTTGAAAAAGTACCAAAAACAGGGCAGTCGTGTACGGCATTCGGTGCTTCCTTTG
>JAZOOF010000005.1:0-10072 GCA_045654885.1 Bacteroidaceae bacterium | reverse complement strand
TCTGGTTTAAAATATGCTCCGCAGTGTGCATAGGTGGAAACTCCTGTTTGTTGTGGTCGTTTAGGGTTGGGTTGTTGGTTGTCATTGGTTATTTAGTTTTGTAAATAATCAACACAAAAGTAGTTCTGTTTCTTGGTCTGTGCAAATTTTGCACAGATGATTAATGTTTATGGTGAGTTGTCGCAAATAATACGACAACTGAAATAATAACAATAATACTGCAGTTGACCCATACCTCCTCCGGTTAATGTCATCCCGACAGAGCGCAGCGACGAGGGATCTCTCAAACCTCAATAATGAGATCTCTCACGCAAGGTTCGAGATGACAGGCCGCATTGGGGCGACATCTTTTTAATAATCAATTTGTGCAAAAAATACACAAGTTGCGGTTTTATGCAAAATATACATATTACATAAAACTGTCGCACGCTTGCCGAAATTGATGCTTATTACTATTTTTGCCGGCAGATATTCAAATTAGAGCAAAGATGATAAAGAGTCTGTTACTAGTGGGCGCTGGTGGTGCGTTGGGAAGCATAGTCCGCTACCTGTTTACAATGCTGTTGGCACATTTTGCAATTTGTGGCGAATGGGCAATACTACTTGTCAATGTGGTTGGCTCGTTCCTGATTGGACTCTCAATTCCACTGCTTTCAAATGGCACCTATCTCTTTGCAGTAGTGGGCTTTTGTGGCGGTTTTACTACCTTCTCAACCTTCTCCTCGCAGGCGCTCAACCTTTTTCAGTCGGGCGAAAGGTTTTTGGCTGTGACCTATATAATAGCCTCGGTGATAATCTCAATACTATCGGTTCTTTTAGGAATATACCTTTCCGGTAAGTTCGTTAAATAACAAATGAGGTATAAAGTGTGCGCAGCGATGCCCTCCGCCGTTCTTCTTGTGATGCTCTTTCAGTCAAAAATGGCAATAAGACACCAGTGCCCCGAGGAGAAACAATCAACTCAATGATGCCGTCTCACTTTTTCTTTTGACTTTTTATCTCCCGCACCAATAACGCGTGACAAAAAAGCATAACAGCCACCGGAATACCCATAAACCAATTATTTTCGGCAACGGCAACACCCAAAAAAACTACGACGAATATCGTAGCTGCAATGTTTAAAGTTGTAGCCAACGCCTTGTACTCCTTCTCGTTATTCTCCCAGTTCTCTTCTTCCATTCAGCAACCGAACTTAGTGCTTTAACATTCGTGACGTTTACAAAAACTGCGCTCAATAAAAAAAGAAAGCGCAGACCCCTCGTCATACGCCTCTTGGTTCACCACAAACCATTACAAACTATGAGAGTAGCCTACGCTTATAGCATATACTCTCAACGTTTGTAAATTCTTGCTCGTTCATTTTCCGAGGTGGTGATACAGAGGCGATTGAGCAAAATATTTTAATGTACGAGTTCGGTACCCCGAACACTCTGCGAAGATAAATTAAAGTTTGTAAAAAACGAAATTAACCGAGAATAAATCTCGATTAATTTCTAGGAAGATAGGAATGGTGAAAAATATTCAACACTTTATTGCATAAAAACTTACAGCGTTTGCTTTGCAATCTCTGTTTGTATTTTGTCTGTTTGGATAGATGATTGGTGGAGAAAACAGATATCGTTAAATATTATTCTTGGGGAATCTATATTAAAGGTAATTGAATATATATCGAATCTCTTTTAGATTCTTCAATAACATCTTGTCTGTTTCAGATTCATAAACTCAGTGCTTGCCTCTATCATTTTGCAAGCAAAATAATTGACTCCTTTTTTAGCCTGCGGCAATCGCACCCCGCCTGGCACTATCTTCGTCAGTGCTGCACGCGACTATTCTTCCGATGTTCTATATAGGCAGCTCTTGTAGTAAAATAGTTGTCCCCTGCGGGGCAACTCCCATTGAATCAATTACAATCGCTTCGCGACCGCAACCCAAGCGGTGCCACCTTTCGGCACTACGCGTGACCATTGCTTTGTAATTGCTTCGGAAGGAGTAATAAAAAAGAGAGCCGAAGCTCTCTTTTTAACTGTTTGCCCCGTGCGGGCAACTCCCATTGGCTTAATTGCAGTTGCTACGCAATCGCCACCCAAGCGGTGCCACCTTTCGGCACTACGCTTGACCTATGGCTCTGCAATTAACCATGTAGTCGTTTAACTGTTTGCCCTGTTAGGGCAACTCCCATTGACCAACCTTTTGTTTCCTGCGGAAACCGCAACCCGCGTGGGCACAAACTTTGCCTGTGCTGCACGCGACCATTGCTCAAAAGGTTGCTCTATGGGAATAAAAGAAAAAAGAGCCGTAAGGCTCTTTTTTCTTTTATTCCCATTCAATAGTAGCACTGGGTTTTGGTGACATATCGTAGCATACGCGGTTGATGTTTGGCACTTCGGCGAGTATGCGGTCGGTAATCTTCAGAAGGATTGGCCACTCAATCTGCTCGATGGTTGCTGTCATTGCATCAACGGTGTTCACGGCGCGGATGATTACGGGCCAGTCGTATGAGCGTGCGTTGTTGCGTACGCCTACTGACTTGAAGTCGGGCACTACGGTGAAGTACTGCCATACTGTCTTGTCGAGACCGGCGTTCTTGAACTCCTCGCGCAGGATGGCATCGCTCTCGCGCAATGCTTCAAGACGGTCGCGTGTGATGGCTCCAAGGCAACGTACGCCCAAGCCTGGGCCTGGGAATGGCTGGCGGTATACCATGTCGTATGGCAAACCGAGCTCGAGACCGCAAGCACGTACCTCGTCCTTGAACAACTGACGGATTGGCTCTACCAACTCGAACTGGAGGTCTTCGGGCAGACCGCCTACATTGTGGTGGCTCTTTACCATCTTGGCTGTCTTTGTACCGCTCTCAACGATGTCGGGGTAGATTGTGCCCTGGCCCAAGAAGTCGATGCCGTCAAGCTTGCGTGCCTCCTCCTCGAATACGCGGATGAACTCGCCGCCGATAATCTTGCGCTTCTGCTCGGGGTCGGCTACACCCTCAAGAAGGTTGAGGAAACGGTCTGTTGCGTCAACATATACAAGGTTTGCGCAGAGCTGCTTGCTGAATACACCAACAACTGCCTCGCTCTCGCCCTTGCGCATGTGGCCGTGGTTAACGTGAACGCATACAAGGTTGTCGCCGATAGCCTTCAAAAGAAGTGCTGCAACAACTGAGCTGTCGACACCGCCTGAAAGGGCAAGCAACACCTTCTTGTCACCAACCTGACGGCGGATGAGCTCAACCTGGTCGTTTACGAAGTTTGTCATGTTCCAGTTCTTCTCGGCCTTGCAAGTGTCGAGGACGAACTCCTTTACAGCCTCTTTTACAACCTCTACGTCGTTGCCAATCTGGGCAATCTTAACCTCGCAGAGAGCCTTGTCGTGGCCTGCTGCCATAACAGGGAAACCTGCGTTGTAGATATCGTGGTTTACATCGATGGCAACACCGTCGATAACGTTGTTTGGGCCACCGTTGATGATAATACCTTTTACATTTGGGAGAGCCTTGAGCTCATCGACTGTGATGTCGTGTGGGTAGATCTCGCTGTAGACGCCAAGTGCGCGTATTGCGCGTGCAAGCACTGTGTTCTCGTGACTACCGAGGTCAAGGATTACAATCATGTCCTGTTTCATATTTTTGAATATATTAAATTGGTTTCTTGTTTACTGTTTCAATGTTGCGAAATTACTCTTTTTTCTCTTTTTCAACAATAGTGTCAATGCAAATATTTTATAAAAAAACGAGAGTGAAAACCGCATGGTTTCACTCTCGTTTATGTGCGCTGTCTCTCTTCACCGGTGGTGGCACCGATTACATTGCTCTTCATTGCGAAGGCTTTGAAATTCTGAAGAAAGCCCATAGTCTTTACAAATGACATTTGTTTTGTTTGCTTTGCAAAGATAGATAAAAAATGTGTAAATGGTGTGATAAAATATGAAAAAATATTAAGTTTGCATGTATTTCTTCCTGTGACGCCTGTGCGTGCAGGAGATAGTGATTATAATTTTAATTATAATGTCCATGAAAAGAGGTATTATTTTTACGGCAATTATATTTTTTCTCTCGTTGTTGTGCATCCCACAGCAGGTGTTTGCCCAGTTTGCAAAAGGAACGGTTGTACAGCTTGTGAACCGCAGTACCGGCAAGGTGGCTGCAAGCAATGCTTCGCTGGTTAGTTGTGCCGACCGCAACAGCGCCGACTATTCGCAGCTGTGGTATGTCGAGGAGCGTTATTACAACGCCATTCCAATAGGTTACAAGGTGAGGTTGCGCAACCTTGGCAATGGTCGCTATCTGCAGGGCAACAATAATTCTTCGACTCCGTGGGGAACGGTGAAGAATACGGGTTCTTATACCGGTAGCCACGATGGCGAGAGCACCTATTTCACTACCGACCTGTGGGAGTGCAGCAGAGATGGATATTACACACTTGGTGCTGAGAATAAAAAGACGGGAAATACAGATTACTACTACGACAAGCTGCACAGCAATGCCGAGGGCAGCTGCGTGAGCTGGATGGGCTCGGCCGATGCCTCGCTGTGGAGCATTGAACTGGTTTCGGGTGTCGACGTGCAGGCGCAGTGGAACAAACTGGCCGACTTCGAGAACATGGCAAACCGCAAGGATGAGTTCCAAGGTTACCTGAATGCCTTGTTCACCGATAATCTCTGCACCGAACTGCGCAGTGCCTACAAATCGCAGAGCGCGCTGCTTGCATCATCGGCCTACCAGGCTCTGCCGCAGGAACTCAAGAATATGGCGCTCAAGGTGTGCAACGGCAACTGGGCCGAGACAAACAGGGATAACGGCAACGTGTCGTGGACAAGTGCTGCCGCAAGGCGTTTTAGAGTGCAGACCATTGAACCACATTCGGTTGCCGAAGAGATTAGCAAAGTGGTGAAGGTGGGTGCATACTCCAACATGAACAATCCCACGGGTATTTATGCCGGCGACATGAATATGTTATATATAATGGTAAAGGGAAATATCAACCAAGGTGCTGCGCTTTACCTTGCCGGGCTTAACCATAACAGCAAGGACTATTTGACCACCATTGCAGGAAGCAACCCTGTGCAGCTTGCCACAGGCCTTAATGTGGTGCCGTTCTATGGCGACAAGACAATGCTCTATCTCATTTATGCCGTTAACAGCCAAAGCAGCAGCTACCCATTGGCGAACTATCCCGACATTGAGGTGCACATAGAGGGTGGAAACATAAACGGAATGTATGACCGTTCGATGAACGATGCTGCCATATACAGCGAGCTCAGCAGCAATGCCTCCAAACTCGGTATGGAGTATTACGATGTCCTAGGCGGCAAATTCGTATACCGTACCAGTTGGGAAACCGTCTTCAAGAACAACAGCGCATCGTCCATTGACCGTGCGCTCGACATGTGGGACCTGATTGGTGCCACACAACACATGGTGATGGGTATCTCGTCGGCTGCGGAGATGGCTGCCGACCCGTTGGGACTGCACACATACACATCGGACTTCTCGCGCTCCTTCAACAACCGTCAGCTTGTACATTCATTGCCGACAATAGGTGCATATACGCAGATGCCTTTTCGCATACAGTTCGCGCATGGCGAGGGTATGCTCCGTGGTGATGCAATGGAGCGTTCGAGTTATATATGGGTCTGTGCGCATGAGTTCGGACATTCTAACCAGAATGCCATAAACATGGTGGGTACAACCGAGGTCAGCAACAACCTCTTCTCTAATGTGGCAATTTTCTATCAGGATTATTTCCATACGCGTGGCGGCACCATTGCCGATAACTGCGCGGCTCACCGCAACGGCACTGCATGGCACTTCCGTAACTCCGATTCAAGAATGAGAATGTTCTACCAGTTGTGGCTCTACTATCATGCCGCAGGCCGTAACAGGAACTTCTTCCCCAAACTCTTTGAGTATTTGCGTAACGACCCCATGGCAATACGCGAGTCGAATGTGGGTGATGTGTACACCTCGGGCGAGTCGCTCAAGTTCTACAAATATGCTTGCCGTGCAGCAGGGGAGGATTTGACACCGTTCTTCGAGGCTTGGGGATTCTTTGTCCCGTTCGGCAAGACTGCCATAACCGACTATTATGACTACAATGTCATTAGCCAACAGAGCGACATCAATGCGGCAAAGAACGAGGTTGCAGGCTATGGCTACCGCAAGAACTATTCCATTCTGTTCATTGAGGACCGCATTGGCGATGTAAAGAGCAAGAAGTATCCCTCGCACAGCAAACAGTGGTCGGATGGTGCGCTCAAGACCGGCAGCATGGGACAGTATACCGATTATGCCAACCCGCAGCCCGTAAGCGGTGAGTTCGTGTGGGTGCAGGAGTCCGATAATACAGTAACTGTAGCCGGCGGACAGGGTGCCGTGGGCGTGCTGCTCGAATGGTCGGGTAATATGCATGCCTTCTATAACGACACCCAACTGCAGGTTGATGCCGCTACCATGGATGCCATAAAGAGCGGCGCGTGCAAGATAAAGGTCATCGGTGCCGACCAATCGGTAATTGTTGCAAAGAATGTGAACGAGGCCAGCGGCGACGAGGCCAAGAGGGTGATGCTCAAGTCAATGATTGATAAGGTTAATGAGATAAAGAAATATGTCGATACATCATACAGGCGAGTGGGGTACTACAGTCCCATCTATACACAGGGACTGACATTGTTGTATGAGAAGGCTGTTGCAGTCCATGACAGGCGGGTGGCAACAGAGTATATGGAATACATTGACAGGCTAACTGCCGAAATTGCAGCGCTTGAACAGCTTGGCGACAAGGCTCGCATCGGCATCGGCAATGGAGCAGTGTATATGCTCGACAACGTTATGTATCAAGGATATTACATGTATCTTGGCAGCAACAACGAGGTCGACGGCAAGACGGTGCCTTATGGCGATGTTGCATGCTGGACATTTGAGAAGGCGGGCAATGACGGCTCGTATTACATAAAGAACCGCAGCAACAACCGTTACATAGGGGTGCTGAATGCCGCAAGTCGTCAGGTCTATGCAAGTGAGTCTTCAACCTCCTCGGCCGGTGTGTTCCGTGTGGAGTTCTGTGATGACAGGAGCGTTGCACTTGGTGGCGCGTCACATTATCTGCATCTCGATGCCGCAAAGAATGTCGTGGGTTGGAACAAGGATGCCGATGCCTCGCACTGGAACATGAGGCTTGCTGTGCTCAGTGATGCCGATGATGCCCGTCTGGATATGGAGGTTATGTTGCAGGGTGTTAAGTGGCTTGTCGAGGAGATTTCAACGGGTGTGTCGTTCGGCAATGCATCGGTGAACGGTGTGGCCGAGAAATATGCGGGTCTTGTTGAGCTTCAGGAACTCGTTGCCGCTTGCCGTTCCGTTGTCAACGCGCAGGCTATGGCCAATGCGTCATACAATGAGTATGTGAGCATGTATGCCGAACTTTATACGCACTATCTCGCATTGAAAAAGGTGTACGACATGGGTAACGATACTCAACTGAAGAACGCACGTCTGGCACTGATTGCGGCAATGAATGAGGTTCAAGCATCACTAATGGGCAATGTAGCTGCCGGAAGGGTACAGCTGCAATGCACCGACCGGTCGGCACCATATTATATATCATCGAATGCCGAGCACAATGCCGGTGGCGCAGCAAAGGATGGTGGAGGCTTGCCTGCGCTGCTCGATGGCTCTGCGGCTACCTATTTCCATAGCCGTTGGGGTGGTACACCTGTCGCCGAGCAACACTTCCTGCAGGTGGATATGGGAAGCGGCAATTCGGTATCGGATTTCTGTTTCAACTATTCGTTGCGCGAGGGACTGCCTCATGCAATGCCCACAGGGCTTGTGGTTTCGGGTAGTAACGACGGTGCAGGCTTTGAGACAATACTCACACTCGGCAGACCGGAACTCGCAGGTGATGGCGCGGGAAACAATGCTGATTACTCGCTGAACTCTAACTTTGCCGATGTGGTGAAGAAAAGCCGCAAAATTGCATCTGTCAAACTCTATAGCCCGGGATGCGGTATGCAGACGGTGGATTTGGCAAATCCTGACCGCCTCTATAATGACATGACTTCAACAACTGTGTTCAATGTTCTCCCCGGTGAAACGGTGACGGCGTCGTTTGTAACTGATGGTAATTGGAGCTGGATGCATGGCTACATATACATAGATGCCGACAAGGATGGCTTTGAGACATACATGGATGGTAACATTCCGTGTGGCGACATTGTCGCATACTCTTTCTATGGAAGTGAGACCAATGAGGAGAGCGGCTTGAATAGCTTGGGTAATTATATCTCGGGTGATGGACGCAATGCACTCAACCCGCCTGCGTTTGTTGCACCATCGGTTCCGGGCATCTACCGCATGCGTTACAAGGTCGATTGGAACAGCGTTGACCCCAAGGGCGACAACAACAGCAACTTCGGCGGTACCATTGCCGACACTGACGGATGTATTGTTGATGTTATTTTGCGTGTGGGCGATGCTGCAGAGTCGGGCATAAAAGAAAATTTCGTTTCTGATACCATATCATGCGGCAAGGCTTACCGCTATCTGCGCTTTACTGTAACTGAGTCCGATTGCTTTGTCGAGGGTCACACATGTCCTCCAACGCATCTGCAGTACAACGGGCAGTATTACTTCTGCCTCTCGGAATTTGGGCTTGCAAAGATTGATACGGCCGACCCCGAAGGAACATGGCTCCCGCTGTATGCCGACGACGCCGAGGCACTTCTTGCCAAGGCCGGGAGAACGTTGTCCAACGCTTCATCGGCAACGCAACTCGATAACTGTACTGCCGAACTGCAGTTGATGGCCGATACCCTGCGCCGTGCTTTGGCTACACCGCTTCTGGTGGAACTTACTCCTGATATCAACTCCCCGGTCTTCTACCGCATTGTTTCGGTTGCCGGCAACGCTCCTCTTGAGTATGAACTTGCCGCAACACCTAATATGTACGATGTCGATGCCGCACCGTTGAACCTTGTCTCCTTTGCCGCTTCCCATGACGACCGTCTTTGCCAGGCATGGTATTTCGTGCGTGGCACCGATGTGGGACGTTACTATATCTGCCCACAGCAGGGCGATGGCAAGGTGCTTGGCACAAATCCTGCATGGAACGGTGTGATGCAGGCCGGTGAAGGCCGCGTGTGGAGCGTTGAAAAGGATGCTCCCGAATGTGTGACGGAGTGGAACATCACTGTGCTCGACAGTGGAGAGTGCTTGTTCAAACCTGTGTATGAGACATCGCTTATGCTTGGACGTTATGGAGCAACGGCGCAAAAACTGGGCTTTGTGGATGACGCGACGGCCGAGAATGCGCAGTTTGCTATAGAAAAGGCCGAGTTCGATTGTACGGGAATAGAAACCGAAGTGACTGTTGAACGCGATGACGCAAGGGCGGTCTACGACATCTATGGTCGTCGTGTAGAGCGTTTAACTGCTCCGGGATTCTACATTGTCGGTGGCTGCAAAGTCTACATCAGACCATGAAAAACGCATGTAAGTGAGCCGAATGGTGCCTGATTGGGCAAATAAATTGGTTTTTTATTAAAAACTTTTATTTTTTAACTGTGTTTGATGTTTTATATATGAAAACATTTTGTTAAATTTGCACAGTAATTACTGTGCGAAGATAGGCGGCGCTCGTTGCAAAACGTCCAAACAAGTTTGCGTTTCACTCGCTGGCACTGTCGTTGCATTGTGAATTTTGATGATATTAGGCTGAAATAGTATGAAAACTGCAAAATTGATGTTTTTTCTTGTACTTGCGGCGTTGATTATGGTGTCGTGCCGTGCAGCCGAATATTGCAATTGTGGATGAAAATCCCTATTATGAGAGTAAATGAGACTTTTTTTTAATTATAAACGTTTTAATTAAATTTTAAAGAAATGATTAAACTTGGTATTAACGGTTTCGGTCGTATCGGCCGTATGGTGTTCCGTGCAGCAGTGAAGAACTTCGCTAACGACATTCAGGTTGTAGGTATCAACGACCTTCTCGATGCTGATTACTTGGCATACATGTTGCGTTACGACTCTGTACACGGTCAGTTCGACGGTACAATCGAGGTAGAGGGCAACTAC
>JAZOOF010000004.1:0-79037 GCA_045654885.1 Bacteroidaceae bacterium | reverse complement strand
ACCGACTGAAAGATGTCGCAAAGCGACTCTTGAACAAAGGAAGCACCGAATGCCGTACACGACTGCCCTGTTTTTGGTACTTTTTCAAAAAAGTACAGAAAGAAAAAGTTGAAGAAAAATACAAGTGAACAATTAAGGTTGAGGACTGCTGTAGAATTTGACGGCGAGCGAAAGCGAGTTTTTTGCCCCCCAACTTTTGCAGGTGAACCCAAGTAACAGATAGCATGAACTTTTCGGTGCGGTTGCTCCGCTCAATTCATGCCCTTATTTATATGTTTTTATAGACATCCCGCATTCACCCGGGATTACAATCCATTATCTGTAGCGCAGGAATTCACAAGAATACTCACCATCCCTCAAGAGTAATCTGTTGCCATATATGCTCATCGCAAAAGAGTACATATGGCCGGTAAAGTTAGACTCGAGCCTCAACACTCCATAGCGCACATAATATGTTCCAGCATCTACCTCATAGATACTCTCTCCAAAGACATTATCATAGACATAACGATAGGTCCAACGACCTGTGGGGTCAAAGTCATAGGCCTCTTCCTCGAACACAGTCTTATCCTCATAGACTGCACTCCATGAGCCTATAATCTCGTCTTCAAGATAGAAATCATTACTGTCGCACGAAACAATGCCCAAGGTACACACAACAGCGACGGCAAAAGCCAAGCTCTTCAGTATAGTTCTCATAGCGTAGATTTATATAATGTAATGCACAAAGGAAATAAAAAAGAATCAATAAAGCAACTGTTTCATCATAAGACCCAATAAAAACAGTTGGCACACCTATAACACAACAGGGAGCGCTGTCTGGCAACGCTCCCTGCAATGCTTAGCTTATATAATATCATTATTACATCATACCGCCCATGCCACCCATACCTGGTGCACCCATAGGCATCTCGGGTTTGTCCTCCTTCTTCTCAACAATGACACACTCTGTTGTGAGGAACATGCCTGCAATTGAAGCAGCGTTCTCAAGCGCAACGCGTGTAACCTTGGCAGGGTCAACAACACCGGCAGCAAAAAGGTTCTCATAGACATCGGCACGGGCATTGTAACCGAAGTCGCCCTTGCCCTCACGTACCTTCTGAACTACCACAGCACCCTCCTTGCCTGCATTGGCAACAATCTGGCGCAAAGGCTCTTCAATGGCACGCTTAACGATTGCAACACCGGTCTTCTCGTCCTCGTTAACGGCCTCGATACCCTCGAGTGAGTCAATCGAACGGATGTAGGCAACACCGCCACCGGGAACAATACCCTCCTCGATTGCAGCGCGTGTAGCGCAGAGAGCATCGTCAACACGGTCCTTCTTCTCCTTCATCTCAACCTCCGATGCAGCACCTACATAGAGCACAGCCACACCGCCGGCCAACTTACCAAGACGCTCCTGGAGCTTCTCCTTGTCGTAGTCGCTCTTTGTAGCAGCAATCTGAGCCTTAATCTGGGCTACACGTGCATCAATTGCCTCCTTGTTACCGTTACCGTCAACAATTGTAGTATTGTCCTTGCTTACAGTAATCTTGCCACATGTACCAAGCATCTCAAGTGTAGCCTGCTCCAGCTTGATACCCTTCTCCTCGCTGATTACGATACCGCCTGTGAGTGTAGCGATATCCTCGAGCATATCCTTGCGGCGGTCGCCAAAGCCGGGAGCCTTGACAGCACAAATCTTCAGCTGTGTGCGCAGGCGGTTCACAACCAATGTGGTGAGAGCCTCGCTCTCCACATCCTCGGCAATGATGAGCAGAGGACGGCCTGTCTGAACGGCGGGCTCCAAGATTGGAAGCATATCCTTGAGGTTTGTAATCTTCTTGTCATAGATAAGGATGAACGGGTTCTCCATCTGGCACTCCATCTTCTCGGTATCGGTAATGAAGTAAGCAGAGAGGTAACCACGGTCGAACTGCATACCCTCTACAACGCCAATTGTGGTGTCACGGCTCTTTGCCTCCTCGATGGTGATTACACCATCCTTTGACACCTTGCGCATTGCATCGGCAATGAGCTTGCCAATCTCGGCATCATTGTTGGCAGAGATTGAGGCAACCTGTTCAATCTTGTCGTAGTCGTTGCCAACCTCCTCGCTCTGCTCCTTGATTGAAGCGACAATCTTTGTCACGGCCTTGTCGATACCGCGCTTGAGGTCCATTGGGTTAGCGCCCGCTGTAACGTTGCGCAAGCCCTCGGTGATGATTGCCTGTGCAAGCAATGTAGCGGTTGTTGTACCGTCACCTGCATCGTCGTTTGTCTTTGCTGCAACCGACTTAACCAGCTGTGCACCGGTGTTCATGTAAGGGTCAGCAAGTTCTATCTCCTTGGCAACCGACACACCGTCCTTTGTGATGTGTGGAGCACCGAATTTCTTCTCAATGATTACGTTGCGGCCTTTGGGACCGAGTGTAACCTTCACTGCATTTGCAAGCTCGTCAACGCCCTTCTTCAACTGGTCACGGGCATCCATATTGAACAATATTTCCTTTGCCATAATATATGGGAACAAAAGTTCCAGATTTAGTATTTAAATAAATATAAATTACGATATTACTGTCATTTTTCGGGCATAGCCCTCAACAATACGTCTGAACACAGTGAGAATCTCTTAAATTATTTTTGAGATACTTCGCCTTGCTCAGTATGACAAATCCAATGATTTTTTATCCTATTATTGCAAGCACGTCGCTCTGACGCATGATAAGATATTTGACACCCTCAAATTCAACCTCGGTACCTGTATATTTGCCATAGAGTACCTGGTCGCCAACGGCAATTACCATCTCCTCGTCCTTTGTACCGTTACCAACGGCAACTACCTTACCCTGAAGGGGTTTCTCCTTTGCTGTATCGGGGATGATTATGCCACCGATAGTCTTCTCTTCTGCAGGCTGAGGCAAAATGAGCACTCTGTCTGCCAATGGTTTGATGTTCATAAGTCTTATTGTTTTTTGTTATTGTTTTCATTTACACCCCCTCCGTGACTTCGTCTCTCGTCCCCCTAAAACAGGGGGACAATATTGCTCCACTGTCTTAGGGGAGCTGTCACAAAGTGACTGAGGGGTAAAATCTGTGTCTCCAAATATCATATAACCAAAACCGTGCCAAAATGTTCACGGCACACCTATTGTGACAATTTGGCAGACGATGCGTCAGGCATTCATCACAAGCCATGTGGTATATGCCACATAGCCTGCTACAAGCAAAGCACCCTCGAAGCGGGTAATAACAGCCTTGCCGCCAAAGCGTGCCACAGCATATATGAGCAGTGATGAAGCAAGGAGCACATAGTAGTCGACAAAGCTGAAACCGTCGAGAGCTATAGGGGTGATGGTAGCACTGACACCAAGAATGAAGAATATATTCAGGATGTTGCTGCCGAGCACATTGCCCAGTGCAATGCCCACATTACCCTTGCGTGCAGCATTTACGGACACAGCAAGCTCGGGCAGCGAACTGCCTGCCGACACAATGGTTATACCAATCACAGCCTCGGAAAGGCCAAGCACACGTGCAATAGCAGTTGCTCCGTCTACAAAAATGTTACCGCCGAAAATGAGCGCTGCAAGACCGGCTGCAATAAAGAGCAGCACCTTCCACACCGGGAACACTTCGCCGGCTTCCTCTTCACCGCCATCGTTGGTAATAGAGAATGTATAACGCACAAAAACAGCAAGAAAGCAGAGCAACAACATGCCGCCGTAGCGTGTTATCTGCTCACCCGGAGCACCGCCGACGAGCATACTGCCTGACACTAAGATAAGTGCAATTGAAGCCAACAGGTTAAATGGGATTTCGCGTGTAAGCATCTTGGCATTGAACCTTATGGGGCACAGGAGAGCCGCTACACCGAGAATGAACATACCGTTGAAGATGTTGCTGCCGATAATATTTCCAAGCGCAATACCGGGACTGCCTTTCAATGCAGAACCGGTGCTGATTACAAGCTCCGGCAACGATGTGCCTATTGCAACTATTGTAAGACCAATGAGCAGTTCGCTCATATTGAAACGGCGAGCAAGGGCCGATGCACCTTTGGTGAGCCAATCGGCTCCAAGAATAACGAGTACAATACCCGCTACGAAAGAGATTAAAGAAAGTATCATTTATATAAAAATTCTATTTTTACACATCCTGCAAAGATACAATATTCGCCAATCACAGCAAATAGAGTGATTGATTTTATTGGAATGTTAGAAAAAAATCATATAATTGCACCCCACAAACTTCACTCAATGAGAAACAGAATAAAGAAAACGGCACAGAAACTGAAACTTTTATATAAGGACAGGGAGATTGGCGGCAACCTTGTCCTGTGGTCTTTCATAAAGTTCCTCACCGGCCCCGACAAGGTGAAGCAAGCCGCAGCAGCGCTCACCTACCATACGCTCTTTGCCCTGGTGCCTGTTATGGCAATGATGATTGCCGTGGCAAACTTCATGGGTTATGGCGAGGTATTCAAGGAGAAGGTCGAGCAGTTTTTCGTGGGGCAGGAGAACATTGCCGGCGAACTCCTGAAATTTGTAGACACATATCTGGGCAACACCGACACCAACCACATATTCGGTATCATTGTAGGATTGTCATTCCTGCTCTACTCGGTTTTTTCGATATACCAGACAATCGATGCATCGTTCAATTCATTATGGGAGCTCAAGGAACATAGTCTCAAGAAACAGATAAAGGTATTCCTGCTCGTTCTGCTTATACCGTTCGTTGCCATACTGCTGCTTGCAATATGGATGAGCATATCTTCGTTCTTCGAGGGGGAAGGCCTGTTCCGCGAAGTAAACATCTTTGTACTGACAACATGCATATACATTGCCGTGCTGTTCATCGCATACAAGTTTATTCCCAATACAAAAGTAAACATTCGCCATGCAGCAATTTCGGCAACATTCTGCGGCATAGTATTTGTAATAATGCAATACTCGGCGTCATTGATACTTGGGCTGTTCGGCACCTACAGGAACATATACGGTAACCTTGCAAGCCTAATGATATTCATCCTGTGGATATACTTCTCGTGGACAATTTGCCTCTCGGGCTCAAGGTGGAACTATCTGTTGCAGGAGGGCGACAGGCTCGATGCCGAGAACAAGTTCAAGCGCCTGAGCCACAACTATCACAAGTTCCTGACAATGCTAACCATTGCCAAGTGCAAAGAGGCGGCCGGGAGTGATGGAAGCGGTTCATTTACCGTAAAAGAGATTGCAGAAAAGATGAGTGAGACGTACAGAATCTCGGTACACACGGCGGCCAGATTAATTTACACAATGGAACGCAAGGGAATTATAACCGCCGACGATGATGAGCGGTATACATTGAACAGGGAGTACAGAGAGGGTAACGAAAATGAGCTCATCGAAACCCTTGACCACGCTGGCAACAACGATGTCACGGAAATTGAGCAGTGGCTCAGCGAAGAGGAGAAAGTGCTGTGGCACAAAATAAACAATGCTGGATAAGGAGTGTGGTTTGTAGCATCTTTCGACAAGACCGGCAGCGAGCCGGAAGAAAAATTAATAGCGATTTATTTTGTTCTCCCCGTCACATGCCTTATCTTTGCACACAGATTTCAATTACGGGGTGCCAAAATTGTCTGCACTTGCAGCACAGAGGCTGAGATCATACCCATGAACCTGATCCGGGTAATGCCGGCGTAGGGATAGGAACTGAAAGCGAAAAGGTGAAAAGGTGAAAACGAGTGAGTTCTACGAGTTAGAGCCAAGTTTCAAACAAAGAACCTTTCACATTTCCCATTTGACCTTTCAGCTCAAGGAAAAACCCCATTTTCCGTTTAACCACGGAGCATGGAGGTTTCTTTTTTTATGCCCCACGCTCCACTAAAAGATTGAAATTGCAATGAAAAAAAGGACATTGCGTTGCTGCCTTCTTGTGGCAGCACTACCCTCTTTGCTACAGGCACAAGAGGCAGTGAGTGACAGCCTGCACACCCATCTGCAGGAAGTGGAGATAACAGCGACACGTGCAACAGAGCTGACGCCTATTGCACACACCAACATCGGTAGGGAGCAGTTGTCGAAGATGAACACGGGAGTAGACTTTCCCTACCTTGTGGCAACAACGCCAAGCGTGGTGACAACAAGCGATGCCGGCGCGGGAATTGGTTACACGAGCCTCAGAATACGCGGTACCGACGGCACACGCATCAACGTGACAGCTAACGGCATCCCCGTGAACGACGCCGAGAGCCACAACGTCTTTTGGGTGAACATGCCCGACATAGCCTCATCCGTCAAGGATATTCAGATTCAACGCGGTGCGGGAACATCCACCAACGGTGCAGGCTCTTTCGGAGCAAGCATAAACCTCAGGACCGACAGGTTCAACACACAGCCGTATGCAAACATCAGCGGTTCATACGGTTCGTTCAACACCCACAAGGCTACAGTGGGCGCAGGAACAGGCATTCTGCACGACCACTGGGCGGTCGACGTGCGCTTGTCGAGCATAGGTAGCGACGGCTACATAGCACGTGCCGCCACAAAGCTGCACTCGTTCTACCTGCAGGGAGCATACTACGGCAACAGCACAAGCGTGCGCCTCATTGCCTTTGGCGGCAAGGAGCAGACATACCATGCATGGAACTACGCCACAAAGGAGGAGATGGAGCTGTATGGCCGCCGATACAATAGCTGCGGATACATGTTCACCGACAGCACCGGCACCGACCATTACTATGATGACCAGACCGACAACTACACACATACGAACCTGCAGTTGCTCATTGACCACAGTTTCACCGAGAGCCTTAACCTTAACGTAGGACTGCACTACACCAAGGGCGACGGTTACTACCAGGAGTACAAGGGCGGGCGCAAGTTCAAGGAGTATGCATTGCCAACGTTTTTCATCGATGGCGAGGAGGTAAAAAAGAGCGACCTTGTACGCAAGAAGGCAATGGACAACCATTTTGGCGGTGGTGTATTCGCCCTTACATATAAGAACGAGAAGATTACAGCCACTGCCGGCGGTGGAGCAAACCGTTACTATGGCGACCACTTCGGGCATGTACTGTGGGTAAAGAACTACACCGGCGAATTGCAGCCCAACCACGAATACTATCGCAACAACGGCACAAAGAACGATGCCAACATATACCTGAAAGCAGAGTACCGGCCAATAGAGTGCCTGAACATATATGCCGATGCACAGTACCGCCACATCGGTTACCGAATTGACGGCAACAACGACAAATGGAACGATGCCACCGACAGCCACCAACAGCTTGCGATAGACGAAAAATTCAACTTCTTCAACCCAAAGGCGGGTATCTCATATTTGCCCGACAGCAACAACAGGCTCTATGCATCGGTGGGTGTGGCACACAAGGAGCCTACACGCAACAACTACACCGACGGCAAACTGGATGAGCACCCCACCGCCGAGAGACTTATTGATTATGAAGCCGGTTACATCTACAGTGGAAAGCTTTTCACAGCCGGGGCAAACATCTACTTCATGGACTACAAGGACCAGTTGGTACTCACCGGCGAGCTTAACGAGATTGGCGAGCCGCTTGCAACAAATATCCCCGAGAGCTACCGCGCCGGTATTGAGCTGACAGCAGCAGTGAAGTTGCCTTGCGGTTTCGGATGGGGTGCAAATGCCACGTTCAGCCACAACAGGATAAAGGATTTCACCGAGGTGCTGTATGACGACAACACCTACGAGAAATGGGAAATCCACCACAGCGACACACCGCTTGCCTTCTCACCCGCCATTGTAGCAAACAACACATTCTCATACGAGTGGCGCGGCATTGAGGCGGCATTGCAGTCGCAATATGTGAGCAAGCAGTACATGAGCAACTATGGCATTGAGGAGCATGTGCTCGATGCATATTTTGTAACGAACCTGCGTCTGGCCTACTCGTTCAAACTCAAGGGCGTTAAAAAGGTTACTGTTGGAGCAACCATATACAACCTTTTCAACGAGCAGTATGAGAACAACGGCTATGCCGGCAGCGGATACTACACCGACAGCGACGGCACACGCCACCGCTACAACTATGCGGGATACGCTGCGCAGGCAGGGATTAATGCGATAGGGAATATCTGCATTGAACTATAGGGCAGACACATTGGTCTGCCCCTACGAAACGCAACAATGTAGGGGCGAACCGACGTGTTCGCCCAACAACAAAGGAACTTAACGATTAGTATGGATCAACTACTTGAAATTTTAGGAGTAATAACAGGAATCGTCTACCTGTGGCTGGAGTACAAGGCAAGCATCTACCTGTGGATTGCAGGAATAATAATGCCTGCAATATACATTTTTGTATACTACAACGCAGGACTGTATGCCGACTTTGGAATAAACATATACTATCTGCTCATTGCCCTTTATGGTTGGGTGGCATGGAAAACGGGCTTCACCCTCTTTGGCAGCAAAGAACCAAAGAGGGAGTTGCCCATAAGCCATGCCCCACAAAGGGCGTGGATAAAGGCAACCGTGGCATTCATTGTAGCGCTGTTGCTCATAGCGTATGTGTTGATAAACTACACCGACAGCACAGTACCCTGGAGCGACTCTTTCACCACGGCACTGAGCATTGTGGGGATGTGGATGCTTGCACGCAAATACATTGAGCAGTGGTGGGTGTGGTGCGTGGTCGACGTTGCATGCAGCGCGCTCTATGTATACAAAGGATTGCATTTCACGGCCGTTCTCTATGCCGTTTATGCAATTATATCTATCTTTGGATACTTCAAATGGAAAAAACTGATGCACAATGAAGAATAATGTATTTGATGCGGTGATTGTTGCAGGCGGTGAGTTCCCCACCGCCCCGCAACCATTGGAGGTTTTGCAGAACGCTCCGTTGGTAGTCTGTTGCGACGGTGCGGCCGACCGCTACATAGCCACAGGCCATGTACCCGATGCCATTGTGGGCGATGGCGACTCCATAAGTGCCACGAACCGCGAGAAATACGCACACTTGCTGCACATAATCAGCGAACAGGAGACAAACGACCAGACAAAGGCCGTGCGTTTTCTTGTGGAACACGGCAAGCGCCGCATTGCCATTGTGGGCGCAACAGGCAGGCGCGAGGACCACACCATCGGCAACATAAGCTTGCTCATTGAATATACCCGTGCGGGGTGCGACGTCCGTTCTTTCACCGACCACGGCGTGTTTACCCCATGCAGCGGCACCACCACACACAAATGCCACAAAGGGCAGCAGGTGTCGATATTCAGTATAACAGCCCGGAATCTGAGTGCCGAGGGACTGCTCTATCCAATATACGACTTCAACAACTGGTGGCAGGGAACACTGAACGAATGTACCGGTGAGGAGTTCACCATAAATGCAAAGGGAGAATATCTGCTGTTTATAAACTACTGATTCCATAACCATTCATTTTTATGAAAAAAGCAATACTTTGCATTGCTGTACTTTTAATGGTTTTCTGTTCATGCGACAACGAGATTCCCGATACCCCTGACTGTCCGGGAATAAAAAAGATTGCCATAATGGGAGACAGCTACTCGACATTTGAGGGGTGGTCAAACAGGGACATTACAGGAAATGATAACGGCTACTATGTCTATTATCCTCACGAATGCCCGCAGACAGGTGTGGACTGTGTTGAAAAGACATGGTGGTACATGCTGTGTCAGAAACCCGAGTTTGAGCTCGAGATTTCAAACTCATATTCAGGCTCTGTCATTTCAAACACGCACTACAACGGTGTGGACGTTGCAGGCACGGACATCTCATTCTTAAACCGCGTGGGGAAGAACCCTAATGGTGTTGATTATAACGGAGACCCGGACATTATTTTTGTATTCGGCGGAACCAACGACTGCTGGGCAGGCGTGAAATTGGGCGACTATGTATACAGGAACTGGAGTGCCGATGACCTGAAATCTTTTCGCCCGGCATTCAGCAAACTTATTCACACTCTCAAGGAGCTATACCCAAATGCTACGGTATATAACATCACCAATAGTGACGATGCATTTGGTATAAGCAGTTCTTTTGCAAAGTCCATGAAGAGAATCTGCAAGCATTACGGAGTGACCAACATTGTACTGGAGGATATTGAAAAGGTGGACGGACACCCCACATATGCCGGAATGCAGGCAATATGCGAGCAGGTTTATAATGTTTTGAAATAGAATCACAAGTAACTGGAAAGCATAACAACAGTGGCATGCTGCTCGTTTGAGCAGCATGCCACTGTTGTTCAAATCAGTCGAAGGCGTTTACTTCACCAACACTTTTTTACCATTTACAATGTAGATACCGGGAACACTGTTTGTCTCCACCTTGCGACCTGTGAGGTCATAAATACCTTTCACATTTGACTTGCGTCGACCGTTGGTTCCGTTTTCAGTTTTCACCTCTTCAATGCCTGTTTCAACATCAACGACATCTATGCGAAAGAGGTTGCTGTAATTTCCGGTGTAGCCTTCTGCTGCAGAGTATGCATCAAAAGTTCCTGATGCCATAACTATAAGTGAGCCGTCGGTTGTACCATTACTGCGTTTGCTCACAAGGTAGTATCTGTCGGCAACAGAACCTTGATTGATACTCCAGTCGCAATAGGCAGCATTGTATGTGGCAAGAGTACCGCTATTGTTATTGTAGCCGTAGTTGCCACCGGCGCGCCAAATCATATACAGCTGCGCCGCTTCATTAAAAAAACTGTACTTGCCGCTTGCCTCCTTCTTGCATAGGAACTGTGCTGCATCGCCAACCTCCTCGGCCGATGATGTGCTCAAATCAAGTACATTATTATTGATATACAACACGCGCTCTGCTCCATTCTGCTGCACATTGGTAAAGGTGAGCACCTTGCCATCCCACTTGTCGGCAGGCACGTCACCTGCAAGGATTGCATAGATATTGTCAATCTCGGCAACGGTGGGTTCTGCGCTCAGCTTTTCAAGCGCCTCTTTCAAATCGGCCTTTATATCGGCCGAAGCATCGGCAGCAACAGCAGTGAAATACTCCTTCACAAATGCACGGCGGTCAACATCGCGTTTAATGCTGTATGCTCCGTTTGTGATGTATTCAAGTTCGTATGCAACGTAGATGTTGTCGAAACCGTCGAAGTTGTGCTGTCCCTCTCCATTGGGGAAGCTTGTAGAGACAGGGTTATTGCGACGGCCGAAGCCTGTGAGTGTCTCCTCGTAGATGAAACCTATGCGGTCATCGGCCTGAAGATCCATTGAACTGTATGCCGATGAGGTGTTGCTCACCTGGAAGAAACCGTTCCAATCAGCAGCAAAGTTTGCAACGGTGTTGAGGTCGGTAACATCGGTAAGTTCCTTGTAGAAGATACCCACGTTAGTACGGCCACCGCCTGTAGGCAATGACTGGAGGGCAAGATACATCTCCTTGCCGTCGCTGTTGCGCTGCACGGGAACAATAAGAATCTCGCCGTTGGTTGAATTGCCGCCGGGAGTGAGGCCTGAACCGGCAAATGTACTCTTTACATCGGTACTCCAACTACCCTCGCCCGTGAGGGTGTTGCTATATGTATAGATATTGTATATGCGGCCACCGCCTACACGGCTTGAGAGGATAACACGACCGTCGGGCATCTCCTCACACTTGGGTTCGTCGCCGTCGGGAGCAGGGAGTGCATTGGCACCTCCAAGGGCATGCCATGTGCGGCCAAAGTCATCGGAGTAGATAACGCGGTTACCGTTGGGGCGTGCGCACATGGCAGCATACAAGCGGTAGTATTTGTCTTTCTTTACAATGCGGCTCTGAAAAACCTTACCACCGCCGACAAATGCAGACTGGACGACATTGCCGGCATCGTAAAGGCTGTATATATCCTCGGTGACATTGACGGGCTCCTCCCAAGTCTCGCCGTTGTCCTTGCTGTGGATTGTGGCAATCATATTGGGGTTCTGGCGTGTGGTGTTGCCGTTGCCATATACGGTACAACCTGCAACTGCAATTATGAGCACCTCGTTGCTTGTGCGGTCGGCAACGATGGCGGGGTCACCGAATGCTGTGTCGAAATAGTTCACGGTTGCCGATGTGCGGCCTGTACCAACGGCAACATCAATCATGTCGCTCCATGTTGCACCATGGTCATCGCTTGTGCGGCAAACAACGTCAACCTGTCCGTAGCCGGGGTCAGTACCGCAGACAAGACGCGCCGCAGCTGTTATAAGACGGCCGTTGCTTGCTGTTGAGATACCGGGAATACGATAGGGAGGAATGACACCGTCGCCCTTGCTTGTGTTGTAGAGGTCCTGCTTTACAGGAGCTGCAAGTGCCTGCACGTTTGTAACCTTGATGGTGTTGCCCTCTACCTTGACATCGGCACCCTTAAGCACATTGCCTACAATGCCTACCGACAAATCAGCAGCGTCAATGCTTGATGCAGTGATAAAGAAACCGCCGTTGAAGGCATAACCGCCATCGTATGTAACGTATACGTCGGCATTGCCCTCGACAACTACATCATAAACGCTCTTTCCTTCCATGTCAACAGGTTCTACACGCCACAGGTTATCGTCGGCCGTTGCAGGGCCCGATGCCCATGTGGTCAGGTGCTCGATACCACCTACCATATAACTTGAGTTGTTGTTCGAGCAGTTCAATGCTTCATTGAAGTAGTAGTAGCTGACACCACCATATTCGTAAATGTTGGCAATACCAAGCTCACTAAACGAACCCAACAACGAAGCATTTGCACCACCTGCAACAATTGGGTTTCCGTCGCCGTTCTTGATACCAACCTTGCCACCGCCAAGTGAAGTGATGTGCCACATACCATTGTTGGTGGTTACTTTTGTATCTGACTGTAGAGTGAAACGATTACCGTTACCGGTGTGGGTTGCATCGTTGTAAAGATGCTCCTTGCGTGCAGTAGCCTTGCTGATAAGATGATAGTATCCCGTTGCGATAGTAGGAGGCTCCGGAATCTCGACCTCTTTACCATTAAGGAAATCTTCAAGGTCATCAACCATTGCTGCACAGTCTTCGCCTGCAACAGAACCTACAAAACGGCCCAGCAGAGTGTTCAGCTTATAGAGCTTATCTGGATTATCACTATACTCCTCGCGAAGAATCTGTATTTTCTCATATTGGTGGATACCCTCGATGAGGCGCTCAAAGCGGACGCTTGAGCGGTTACCGGGATAGTAGCAATAGGTGTCGCCCGAGCCGAACTTGCGGAAACGGCTGTCGGTAAGCGGATGCTCGTCCCAATTGCACCATGCCCAGTGCAAATAGCCGTCGAGATTCATCTTTGCCGCATAGATTGGCAAATAAGCAGCCTCGGCAGGATATGAGTTTGTATAGATGTTGGGCTCGCTGTTTGCGCAGCTGGTGTAGAATGTTGTGACACGGTTCTTTGACTTGCGGTCGGCAAGCTGTGCCGCTGTAAAGTAGTGCTCCTGGCCAAGCTGCACACACTTGTCGTGCAGGATATCGCAGAGCGAACCGTGATAGTTGCCGGCCAAGGCCATCTTGAAACCGAGGGCATTGGCAATCTCATGAGCCTTGAGCATTGCAGCCTCGCCGCGCTCATCCACGGCAATGACAGTCTTCTCAAACCAGCCCTTCTCAACAAGGTGCGCTTTGAATGCAGTGAGGAACGCTGTCCACAATTCACGGTACTCTGCCGAAGAGTATGTTGTAGAGAGTGTCTTGTATCTGCCGGAAGCCTCATCGAAATAACGGAAGCTCATATCCCATGGCAACATACTGAAGCAGTTGATTTGCTTTGTGATGCCATACTCGGCACAAAGTTCCACATACCTGTCGAACACTGTATAGTCATACTCCCATGTACCATTGCTCTTCTTTGTCGTCTGCACCATAGGGTCAAAGAGGTCGTGTGTCTGCTCGCCCCAAGGTTCATAGAAGAGAATTGCGCTGACAACACGCTGGCCGGCACGGCCAAGCGCCTGCAGATAGGGGCGCAATGCCTCGTAGTGCTCCTCGCTCCAGCGCTCAACACCATAGTAGCGGCTGATGGCGTATGGCTGCTGCCAGAAGTCGAGATGGAATTTCTGCTCGGCAACCGTTGGCAACGAACGAGAGTTGACGTTGACTGTAAGTGCAAGGCTCTTTACAACATTGCCGGCCTCATCAACAACCTCAAGGGCTGTTGTGTATTCACCGGGCTCAATGTCACGTGGCACCTCAACTGTACACCATACAGGGCGTGTCTCCATTGCGGGAACAGCATGTGGTTTGTCCTGGTCAATGACATCGGCAACAAGCCACTGTGGCAATGTCATGGGGTGGTTGCCGCATGATACATAGTCATCGGTAATCACATAGTTGACAAAACGTGCATCGCCTCCGTTGATGCCGGTTGCCTTGCCGTTCTTCTGCCATTCTGTCATGCGTACCGCAAGCATACCCTGGTCGCTCTTGCTGTAGAGCACAGCCTGGATATTTGCGCGCTCGCCCTTCCACGCATGGAGGGTTGCCTCGTTCTTTTGTGCAACCTGTGGCACTTCGTGTAGCTTATAGTGCACATCGCGCGATGCCCAAGTAGCGTTCAGGCCATCGGGCAATGCATTCCATGCAGCCGCGTCGGGTGTGGTGCCCACGCGAGGCTCGGCATAGTCATCAATTGGATAGACATTCTGCTCATCCTCGGATGCGATACCCGAAATCTTGAGTGTGACATCGATGATTGCACCACCGTCGCTGATGAAGTTGGCATAAGAACCTGTAGGGTCTATGCTGTTCCACTGGATTGCATAGCGCATTCGGTAGGTAGAACCCACCTCAAGCCCCTCGGGCACGCGGAATGAGCCCGGAGCAAGGACATCGCCGCTGGGTTGGTAGAGCCCGGCACTGTTCCAACCGTTGTCGCCATTACCGTTGTGGCTATAAAGCGACCAGCACATGAGTTCATTGCCTTCGCCCTTTATGTAAGGACCCTCACCTGTCACATTCACATCGAACTGTCTGTTGTTGTTCCAGTCTACAAAGACATAGCCGTGCATCCATGCACCGTTGATGGTTATGAGTGGAGTGATTGTCTCGCCGCTCTTCACCTCAAAGACGGTAGATGTCTTGTCGAAATATGCAGCACAGCGTGGCGCAGTTGCAATATTGTCGAGCACCTGTTGGTCACCACGCACATTTGCAACACCAACCGCCTTGGGATAGTGCGTTGCGTGCGTTACATTCACATCGGCACCATGCTTCACATAGTAGTCGCTTTGCGCACTCGCGCCCATGCTGATGAACATGGCCGACAAAGCCGAAAGAAAGATTGATTTCAATTTCATAGATTTTATGTTTAATGTTATATTTCAGTCACAAACGTATATTAATATTATGCAAATTAAATAAAACTATCAACAGCAAACAACTAAAGAGCGTTGTTTTTTCTGCGCCGGAACAGGGGGGGGTAAAACATTGATACACAAGCCAATAGGACATACAAAATTTAAACAAAGAGGTTAGAATCTAATATTACCGGCTCTTTTTCTACGGGATGAACGAACGAGATGCAGGAAGCATGGAGCATAAGCCTCTCATTCAATGTTCCATAAAGGGCATCGCCAACTATGGGACAATCGAGCCCATCCTTGTGAGCAGCATGGACACGCAACTGATGCGTACGGCCTGTAACGGGTTCAAAGCAGACAACTGCACATTGACGGCCATCACGCTCAACCGCGCCAATGACTTTATAACGTGTTATTGCAGGTTTTCCGTTGAGATAATCGACCTTTTGGCGCGGGCGGTTATCATAATCGGCAGCAAGCGGCAATTCAATTACCCCCTCACTCTTTCGGGGCATGCCGTCAAGGATTGCCGTGTACTGTTTCTTTACCTCGCGGCCGGCAAACTGCCGTTGCAGTTCCTTGTACACCTCCATTGACTTTGCAGCCACCAGAAGCCCCGATGTTGCCATGTCGAGCCGATGCACCACAAAGAGTTCGTTGCTGTGCAGATACTCATCGCGCAACCACTGCTGCACCGATGTGCCGCCCATTATTCCCGGCACGGAGAGCACACCGGACGGTTTGTCGACAACAACTATATGTTCATCCTCAAAGACTATTTTAACACTGCTGATATCACCACCCTTTTCGAGTGCATTCTCCTCGACATCGAGTCCCTGCAGCATATAGCCGAGAATGGGCTCGCACTTGCTCTTGCATGCACCGTAGAAACAGCCGTCGCGGCGCACCTCGCCATGCGGCGATTCGCCCACCCAGAACTCGGCCACCGCAATGGGGGTCAGTGAGTTACGATAGGCATATTGTAGCAATTTAGGTGCTGCGCACTCCCCTGCTCCGCCGGGAGGGATAATACCCGAATATTCGGCAAAAATATCGAGCAGGCTCTTTTCCTTGCCATTGGCATTGAGCACCTCGAACTGCTCAAAGAGCCAACGTTGCAGGGCGGCCGAACGGCGCTTGCGCTCCTCTTTCATTGCCGCAACAGACTCCTTAAAAGGAGCGACAGCGGCCTCACTCTCGGCAATCAGCTGTTGCCACCTTGCCATGGTGCGTTTCAGTTCGGCTTTCTGGAACTGGCTTTCTCGCACCAATGCAGCCTCCTCGCCGGCAGTGAGAGAGCCCGTTGCACGCAACTCATTGCGGCGTTGCTTTCCAAGGCGCATCTCCTCGCGCATTGCCGCAAGCTGCTGTTCCATCTCACGTTTCGCCTCACTCACAGCAGCAATGGCAGCCATATATTCATCGCCACATTCAATCTCCTTTATCTTTCTGTTAAGCGCTGTAATTCCGGCCTCTTCCTGTTTGAAATACCCTGTGGGCGACTGCAAATCGAAAACAGGCGGAACAAAACCGTCAACGTTGTTTCTGCCCGCGAGAAGACCCGAAAAAGCAGCAAGATAGCCGAGTTCACCGCCGCCATCGCGCACCACAAGGACACCAAACATCTTGCCTTTTGCAGCATCGGCGGCAACAGCGCTGTCACGCGTTAGCATGGCACGCACCTCGTCGGCAGCCATTACGCACAGAGCATGGGGCGAATAGTAAAAAGGGTTATTGAAGCGCTGTGGCGCTTCAATAACCGATATATCTTTTCTGAAACGATGCAACAATGTCATCAATAACGGTACATTACATCTTTCTCCTCGTCAAAGCCGTTGGAGAAGTCATTATTCTCAATGGTCACGTTTGTCACCTTGTCGAGCAGGAAACGGTATCTGTTCCAGTGGAATGGCGCGAAGTCATTGTTCTGCACCACAGTGTTGCCACGGAACACAAGACCGTCGAGCGACTTTGCATAGACTATCGGTGCATCAAAGGTCTCGAACACGTTATTCTCGATAACGACACCCTTGCCGTTGCCACCGTGAAAATACCTGGTCTGCGATGCAAGGTCAGGGATTTCGGGATAGATAGAGATTATACCGTTGGTAAACTGGAACATGCTGGTTAGAGCATTGACAAAGCGGTTGTTGCGGATAACGACATCGCGGCATGCACCTGTCTCGAACCAACCGTTGCAGTCACCGCAAAGCAGAATTGCAGTACCCGATGTATGGTCGAAAAGATTGTTCTCCACAAGCGTGCTCTTTGGAGTGCTGAAGAGCGCACCACGCGCACGGTTGTTACGTATTGTATTGCCGGCGAAATAGACCTCGGGAGTCCACTCCAGGTTCTCTATGCCATATTTTCCGTTGGCAATGTCGGCCGGCAGGGGTTTCTCGAACTTGATTTTGAACTCCTTGCAACCGGCAAGCTGCTCCTGGTCACAAGGCGCAATCTCAACAACACGGTTGCCTTCGGTAATCTCCATCACGTCGGAACGCACGAACTGTACGCTGTCACCCGCACCACCCCAATAGAAACCGTAGGCCTGGCCATGCATATAACGACCAACCAAAGTGTTGTCATCGAGGCGCTCTACCACGCGCAGATAGGTGCCATGGACATTGATGGCATCGTCCATCATACCCTCATACAATCCGTTGATTGAAACAATCTTGCCTTTACAGCCCGAGAAGTGTGTAGCATCGGCCTGGGTTGTAAAGTAACGTTCGTTATCACGCATCGACACACGGAAACCGTCGAGTGTTATATTCTCGCTCATCTGGGCAAGCAGGCCCATACCCTCGGCATAGAACACCCATGAGTTCAACAGGGTTGTATTCTTGCATTCTGCAACAAAAATGCCGGGTGTGGGACGGGCATAAGAGCGCATGGCTATTACACTGCCCGGAACAAGGCGCGCATCGTTCCACGGCGCACGGATTACGCGGGGAGCAATCTCCTCGACACCCGATGTTCCCACGCCAATGTCGCTTGTGGTATATATGATATGCTTTGTATCGCCCTCGAATGCAATACCCCACGAGGGAGTGATTTCCCAGTTACTGCCATAAACAACCAGACGGCCGTTGTCGACACGGTAGTTGACGTATGGTGCAATGCGGTATGTTATATAACCGCCGGCATTCTCAAGCACCTCGACCTGAGTAATCTGTGGCACACGTGTATCTACCGCGACACGTTCCAGCGTACAATTCTCACAACCGACCATCGCCACCGGCAACATGCGGCCATTCATCATCAGGTTGACATACTCGCTGCCGCGGTGCGTAGGAAGACTTTTCAATGTAAAATTTTTCATACCCTCAAGCGCAATTGCCACACACTTGGGGTTGTCCTGGTCGTGGTTCGACACGTAATATTCGCGCACAAGAGCACTGTCGGGATAGAAATCGTACTCACCACACTCTACAACAAGTTCAGCCTTCACCTCGCCATTACACTCTGCCTTGATTGTCTCAAAGGCCTTTGCGAACTCCTCGGTCATGTCCTCACCTGTGCCGGGCACGATACCGAAATCACGTGCATAATAGACTTTCACGCCACCGGTACACGATGTCAAGAGGAGCACAAATGACGAAACAACTGCAAAAAATATCTTTTTCATAGCAAAATCATTTTCTGCGAAGATAGGACTTTTTAATTTAAGAGTGGCAGTTTTTGACCAAAATCTGCCAAATACTGCCATCACTTCTGCTTTGGCATGGTTTTTGCAAGAGGATAAGTGAGAAACGCAAAATTTAATCTGCAATATATAAGGAGAGTTTGACAAAATATCATTACCTTTGCAAGTAACAGCGCACACAAGTTTGCGCCACACCAAAGAATAAAAAACAACATTATATGGGATTCAACGAATTTATAAGTAAGATTTTCGGCAACAAGGCAAGCCGCGACATGAAGGAGATTCAGCCTTGGGTTGAAAAGGTAAAGGCCGCATATCCAAAGATATCGGCATTGAGCAATGACGAGTTGCGTGCGGCATCGGCAGCACTTAAAGCAAAGATACAGGGTACAGTAACCGAGGAACGCGCCAGGATTGAGGCACTAAAGGAGAGCATCGAGAACACCGAGCTTGAGAAGCGCGAAGCTATCTTTGCACAGATTGACAAATTGGAGAAGGAGGTTCTTGAGAAGCTCGACAAGGCACTCGATGAGGCTCTGCCCGAGGCTTTCGCCATTATAAAGGACAGCGCACGCCGCTTTGCCGAGGAGAAGGACGTTGTTGTAACAGCCAACGACTTCGACCGCGAACTTGCAGCAAAGTTCGACTTTGTGACAATTGAGGACGACAAGGCCATATACCACAACCATTGGCAGGCCGGCGGCAACGACACCGTGTGGAACATGATTCACTACGATGTACAGTTGTTCGGTGGTGTCGTACTTCACAAGGGCAAGATTGCCGAGATGGCCACCGGTGAAGGTAAGACATTGGTCGCGACACTGCCGGTATTCCTCAACGCACTCACCGGCAACGGCGTACACGTGGTAACCGTGAACGACTACCTTGCAAAGCGTGACTCGGAGTGGATGGGACCGCTCTACATGTTCCATGGTTTGAGCGTGGACTGCATAGACAAGCACCGCCCCAACTCGGACGAGCGCCGCAGGGCATACATGGCCGACATTACATTCGGTACAAACAACGAGTTCGGTTTCGACTACTTGCGCGACAACATGGCTACACAGCCAAGCGACCTTGTACAGCGCATGCACAACTATGCCATTGTCGACGAGGTCGACTCGGTGCTCATTGACGACGCACGTACACCGCTCATCATTTCGGGTCCCGTGCCACGCACTGCAGATCAGATGTTCGAGGAGTACCGTCCATTGGTGGAGCGCCTTGTTGAAGCACAGAAGAAACTTGCCACACAGCTGCTTGCCGAGGCAAGGACAAAGATATACTCCGACAACAAGGAGGAGGTGAACGAGGGTTACCTCTCACTCTTCCGCAGCCACAAGGCGCTGCCAAAGAACAAGGCGCTCATAAAGCTGCTGAGCGAGCCGGGTGTAAAGACCGGTTTGTTGAAGACCGAGGAGATTTACCTTGAGCAGAACAACAAGCGCATGCCCGAGGCCATTGAGCCGCTCTACTTTGTCATCGACGAGAAGCACAACACAGCCGACCTTACCGATAAGGGTATAGAGTTGCTCACCGGCAACCTCACCGACCAGAACTTCTTCGTGTTGCCCGACATAGCATCGGAGCTCTCACTGCTTGAGAGTGACGAGACCCTTTCGGGCGAGGAGAAGATTGCAAAGAAGGAGGAGATGCTCACAAACTTCTCAATCAAGTCGGAGCGCATACACACCATACACCAGTTGCTCAAGGCATATACAATGTTCGACCGCGATGTTGAATACGTTGTATCGGAGGACGGACAGGTAAAGATTGTCGACGAGCAGACAGGCCGTATTATGGAAGGCCGTCGCTACTCCGACGGTTTGCACCAGGCTATCGAGGCCAAGGAGCGCGTGAAGGTTGAGGCTGCAACACAGACATTCGCCACCATCACGTTGCAGAACTATTTCCGCATGTATCACAAGTTGGCCGGTATGACCGGTACAGCCGAGACCGAGGCAGGCGAATTCTGGGATATCTACAAGCTCGATGTGGTGGTTATACCTACCAACCGCCCCATTGCGCGCAAGGATATGAACGACCGCATCTACAAGACAAAGCGCGAGAAGTACAATGCCGTAATCGAAGAGATTGACATGCTTGTAAAGGCTGGCCGCCCTGTACTTGTGGGTACGACATCGGTAGAAATCTCGGAGTTGCTCAGCCGCTTGCTCACAATACGCAAAATTCCACACAACGTGCTCAACGCCAAGTTGCACCAGAAGGAGGCCGACATTGTTGCAAAGGCAGGCCTCTCGGGCACTGTTACCATTGCCACCAACATGGCCGGCCGTGGTACCGACATCAAGCTCAGCAAGGAGGTACGTGATGCTGGCGGTTTGGCCATCATCGGTACCGAGCGCCACGAATCGCGCCGCGTAGACCGCCAGTTGCGTGGTCGTGCCGGACGACAGGGTGACCCGGGTTCATCGGTATTCTTCGTATCACTCGAGGACAACCTCATGCGTCTGTTCGGTTCGGAGCGTATATCAAAGACACTCGACCGCCTTGGTTTCAAAGAGGGTGAGATGATTGAGCACTCAATGATTTCAAAGTCCATCGAGCGTGCGCAGAAGAAGGTGGAGGAGAACAACTTCGGTATCCGCAAGCGCCTGCTCGAGTATGACGACGTGATGAACAAGCAGCGTACCGTGGTATACACAAAGCGCCGTCACGCACTCATCGGCGAGCGCATTGGCATGGACATTGTGAACATGTTGTGGGACCGTTGCTGCAACATCGCCGAGAACTACACATTCGAGGATGCAAAGATGGAGACATTGCGTCAGTTCTCTATTGAGTTGCCAATCACCGACGAGGCGAAGTTCGACAAGATGGAGCCTGAGCAGAAAGCTGAGCTCATATTCGATGCGGCAATGGCAACATTCAAGCAGCGCACCGAACGCATGGCCGAGATTGCATTGCCATTCATCAACTTCGTATACAAGGAGCACCCCGAAATGCACGACAAGAACATATACGTTCCCGTGACCGACGGCCGCCACGTATACCAGATACCCGTAAACGTGAAGGCTGCATATGAGTCACAAGGCAAGGAGGTAATCAAGTGCTTCGAGAAATCGATACTCCTCCACACCATCGACAACGCATGGAAGGAGAATCTGCGTGACCTTGACGAGCTGAAACACTCGGTGCAGAATGCAAGCTATGAGCAGAAAGACCCGCTGTTGATATTCAAGTTGGAGTCGGTAACCCTGTTCGACAACATGGTGAGCAAGATTAATGACCAGACATCATCTATACTCATGCGCGGTCAGATACCGGTACAGGAGAAGGAGCAGACAAGAGTGAACGTAGCTCCCGACCAGAGCCGCAGCAAGCAGCAGCCCAAGTACAGCGAAACAAAGGTTGACCTCAATGACCCGAACCAACAGGCTGCCGCACAGCAGGATACACGCGAGGGTGCAAAACGTGAACCGATACGCGTAGAAAAGACCGTGGGCCGCAATGACCCATGTCCTTGCGGAAGCGGAAAGAAGTTCAAGAACTGCCACGGTAAAAACATTTAAAACACAGAGGATATGTCACTAAGCAGAGAAACAAGAGAGATGCTGCAGAATGCCATCACAAAAATGGTGAGCAAATACATTTCTGCAGAGGAGAGCAATGTCACCGATTTCCACATCAGGATAAACGGAGAAAACGGCGAACTCACAGTCTTTGACGATGACGATGCGCTCATCGCGCGCGTACATATTAAAGAATGGGAGGGTGAACACAACGAGGAGGTGTATGAGAAGGAGCTGCAGAGCCTGCTCACGAAGATGCACCGAGAAGGAGCATTCGACAGCCTCAACATCGTAAAGCCCTACTCTTTTGTACTCACCGACGAGGACGGACAGTCCATTGTAGACCTGCTTATCATTGACGACGACACGCTCATCCTCAGCGCCGACCTCTTAGAAGGCTTTGACGAGGAGATGAATTCTTTCTTGAAAAAATTATTAGAGGAATAATTTTTTCAAGAAAGAATCGACAAGCCGAGCAGCAACAGGTCGCACGATAGTGCAGATTGCAAAAAGAAAGATAAAGAACAAACAAAATCAAAAGAATCGGAAACTCTCATTCCCGATTCTTTTGATTTAATCAGGCAACAATATAGATGTTGACCCAAAAATTGTTTGTACAGAGCAAAGCTAAATATCTTGTAATCACGATTTTGATATTTCTACCTCACTCAGCATTTGAACGTTGCGCAGTTAATCAGAACTGGTAACCGACGCTCAAATAAAGCGGCATATAGGCGTACCAAGGTCCCCTTGCAAAGTCTGCACCGATTTTTACATTTAACAGATGATTGTTCTTCAACATAAATCTCTTGCCTAAAGCCAAACCGGCTTGAACACACAAGCCCTCCAGATGAAGCTGGCCCATACCTAAACCAAGTTTAATTTCGGCGAACATTGGCGCCGGTTTGCGTGAAAAATTGAGTTGCAGGTCGGCATATACCGGAATATACGTACATGTTTGCCAAGGACCGTACTCCTCGTAATGATAATTTCCATCCTTATCGGTCCATCCTGCCGAAGATTTGCCTATATAGTTAAAATAAACATCGAAACCTAAACCGACTCCCAAGAATACTATAGGGGTAAATTGCCTTCCGTAAATAGCGTCAACACCTACTCCAACCGGAGCAACATATCTTCCCGAAAGCATCCATTGATTGTGTTTTTCGAATGACGGCGTTTGAACATTTTGCGCGTTTACTGTTGCAAAAAAAGCCGCGAAGGCCACACACAGGAAAATTAATCTTTTCATATCACAAAACTTTATATAACAACCCAATATTCAAATGGTTTGCACAAAGGTATAGTAAAAAATGTGGGAACAACAAGACTTTATCCATTAATTCATGGCAGATGATTTCAAATACCGCACTCTACAATAAATATCTTGAATTGATTAGCAAGGTAAATAACACTTTTTTTCTTCAATAGAGAATGTCACAGTTATTGCAAGCAGACGAACGGCGAATATCAGCAAGAAACCCATAAGTACCATATTACAAGCACATTTGTCCATTTTTACAGCACAAAATACAAACCAAATATTCAAAAAGTTAAATATTGAAAAATTTCCGTAATTTACAGGAAAACTTTTTGCAGCAACAAAGTTTTCATAGTATCTTTGCATGGTGAAATAATTTAGGGATAAAAAGTGAAGGAGAACAACACGAAAAAGGAGATACAGAACCAGATTGTTGAAGCGGCGCACGAACTTTTCATTGAACGTGGCATAAAGGACGTGAAGATGGATGACATTGCTGCCGAGCTGTCAATATCGAAACGAACAATATACGAACTTTTCAACGACAAGGAGCAGTTGCTGCACGAGGTCTTGAAATTCCAACATGAACAGATGCGTGAAAGGGGAAAGGAGATTATCCGCGGTTCGTCGCACATCCTTGAAATAATTTTGAAGCTATTCAACCTCCATTTCGAGTTATTGAAGAAAGTCAACAACAAATTCTTTTCAGAACTTGGCAAATATCCCGAGATATGCAAGGAGAAACAGAACAAGGAGAAACAGAATGCAAAAAAATTCACGGCTTGGATGGAGATGGGAAGACAACAGGGACTCTTCCGCGAGGATGCCGACTTTGAAATTCTCACATTCATCCTGAAGCGAGACCTCACGACGATACTCGAGGTAAAACTGCAGAAAGGACACACCGAACTGAGCAAATACACACTTGATGAACTGGGACGCAAACTTTTCCTTTTTTACCTGAGAGGAATATCGACACCCAGAGGGCAACAGATTATAGAAGATTATCTTAAAGAAAACGAAATAAAAATTGAATAGTTATGAAGATGAAGATGCGATTAATGACAGTTGTTGCATTGTTGACACTATTCTCCGTGACAGCAAAAGCACAGGAGAACACTCCTACAATGCAGATTACGCTCGACAAGGCTATTGAGCTTGCATTGAGCGACAACCCCACAATGAGGGTTGCCGAGAAAGACATTGAACTGAAACAGATTGCAAAGACCGAGGCATGGCAGAACCTCTTGCCACAGGCAAGCCTCGATGGTGCAATCCAGTATAACATCCAGGTTGCCTCTATGAAAATGGACATGGGCGGCCAGACAATGGAGATTAAGATGGGTAAGGACGACTCGAACACCTGGAACGCAGGACTACAGGTTGCCATACCGCTCTATGCTCCCGCCGTATACAAGGCCATGAGCCTCTCCGAAAGCGACCTGCAGCTCGCACTCGAAAAGAGCCGCGGCTCAAAGCTCGACCTCATAAACCAGGTGACAAAAGCATACTACCAGCTGATGCTTGCACAGGATTCATACGAGGTGCTCAACGAGAACTACGAACTTGCAAAGGCGAACTTCGACATCGTGAACAAGATGTATGAGCAGGGACGCGTGAGCGAGTATGACAAAATCAGCGCCGAGGTTCAGAAGAACAACGCATGGCCATCGGTTGTAAGCGGCAAGAACGGCGTTGAACTTGCACAGCTACAGTTGAAAGTACTCATGGGAATCACTGCCGACGTGAAGTTTGTCATTGCCGATAACCTCAAGAACTATGAGGAGGAAATTGCCAACGCACTGAAAGCGGAGATTGACCTCAGCAACAACTCGTCATTGAAGCAGATTGACATGCAGGGCGAGCTCTTGCACAAGCAGTACAAGATGCTGAACACATCGTTCCAGCCTACACTTGCACTTGTCGGCAACTACCAGTACCAGTCAATCTCAAATACAAACTGGAACATTGGCAAATATAACTGGAGCGACGCTGCCACAATCACCCTGTCGCTCAGTATTCCGCTCTACAAGGCCGGCAACTTCACAAGCCTCAAGACAAACAAGATACAGCAGCAGCAGCTTGCCGAGACAAGAATAAACACCGAGCGCATGCTGAACATGCAGGCACAGAGTTTTGTGGACAACATGTCTGCAAGCGCCGAGCAGCTGCAGAGCAACAAGGCTGCGGTAGAGCTTGCCGAGAAGGGACTCGAAATAAGCCAGAAGCGTTACGATGTGGGCAAGGGCACAATCCTTGAGCTTACAAACTCACAGGTTTCACTCACCAACACAAGATTGTCATACAACAACACAATCTATGACTACCTGGTTGCAAAATCCGATTTGAACAAAGTACTTGGAAAAGAATAAATAAAAAAATACAGACCTATGAAAAAGAATTTGAAATTCATTGCCATGGCTGCAACCGTGCTGTTGTGTGCCTGTGCAAAGACAGAAGAGACTGCCACAACCGTAACAACAGTAGAGAATCCCAAGGTTAAGGTTGCTACCGTTACAACAGAGGCTGTAGCACAGTTGGAAGAGTACCCTACAACAGTTGAGGCAAAGGTCAAGAACAGCATCATCCCCAACTCACCCCTGCGTATCGAGAAGATTTTTGTTGAGGTAGGTGACAATGTAAAGAAGGGCGACAAACTTGTACAGCTTGATGCAAAAGACCTAGACAAACTGCACTTGCAGTATGAGTTCCAGAAGAGGGACTTTGAGCGCATTGAAGAACTTTACAGAGTGGGCGGTATTGCAAAGGCCGACTATGAGAATGCAAAAACTCAGTTGGATGTGACAAAGAAGACCCTTGACAGCCGCACCGAGAACACAATGCTCATATGCCCCATCGACGGTGTGATTACCGCACGTAACTATGACGACGGTGACATGTATGGCGGACAGGCGATTCTCGTTGTCGAGCAGATTTCACCTGTAAAGATGAAAATAAACGTCAGCGAGTCATACTATGCAATGACAAACAAGAACCTTGACGTGACACTCACATTCGAGGCCTATGGCGACGAGGAGTTCAAGGGCAACATCGACATCATCTACCCCACCATCTCTGCTGCATCGCACACATTCCCTGTCGAGATTTCTGTGGCTAACAAGGATTTGAAGATACGTCCCGGAATGTTCGGCAAGGCTGTTGTCAACTTCGGCACAAAAGAGCACGTGGTTGTTCCCGACCAGGCCGTAATAAAGCAGGCCGGCAGTGGCGACTACTATGTATACACATACGAAAATGGCAAAGTAACCAATAACAAGGTTGAGCTTGGCCGTCGCATGGGCAACCGTTATGAGGTTCTTTCAGGAATTGCTCCCGGTTCACAGGTTGTCGTTGCAGGAAAGGAGAGCCTTGCCAACGGCATTGAAGTTGAAGTAATTGAATAAGAAACATATTAAAACAAGACAATATGAGTTTATATGAAAGTGCTGTAAAAAGGCCTATTATGACCGCACTATGCTTTATTGCGGTTGTAATATTCGGTATCTTCTCATTCTCGAAGCTGCCAATTGACCTTATGCCGGATATCGAGACCAACACAATGATGGTTATCACAAGCTACTCCGGCGCGAGTGCATCCGACATTGAGAACAACGTGACACGCCCGCTTGAGAACACACTGAACTCAGTGGAACACCTCAAGCACATCACATCAAATTCACGCGAGAACATCTCAATCATCACACTTGAATTCGAATACGGATATGACATCGATGACTTGACGAATGATGTCCGCGACAAGCTCGACATGATATCATCGGCATTGCCAGACGAAATCAGCACCCCAATCATCTTCAAGTTCTCGGCCGACATGATGCCAATCATGATGCTCTCGGCCAAAGCCAACGAGAGCATGCCTGCACTGTACAAGATTCTTGACGACAACATCGCCAACCCGCTTGCGCGCATTGACGGTGTGGGTACAGTATCTATCTCGGGTGCTCCAAAGCGCGAGATAAACATCTACATGAACCCCGAGAAGATGGAGGCCTACAACATCACAGTCGAGGCTGTAAGCTCTGCAATAGGTGCCGAGAACAGGAACATCCCCGGAGGTAACTTTGACATAGGTAACAACACCTATGCATTGCGTGTAGAGGGCGAATTCAAAAGCCCCAAGGAGATGCTGGACATTGTTGTAGGTTCATACAACGGTGCCAACATCTATCTCAAGGACATAGCCCGCCTTGTCGATGGCACAGAAGAGCGTGCACAGAAGACATTCACTGACGGCCAGAGCGGTGCCATGATTATCATCCAGAAACAGACCGGCGGAAACTCGGTAGAGATTATCAACTCGATATATGAGAAACTGCCCGAACTGCAGAAGCGCCTGCCATCGGATGTTGAGATTGGTGTCATCATGGACTCATCGGAGAACATCAAGATGACAGTGAAGACACTTGCCGAAACCATTGCATATGCATTGATATTCGTGATGGTGGTGGTATTCATCTTCCTTGGACGATGGAGAGCAACCGTGATTATCGGTATAACCATCCCATTCTCGCTCATTGCTTCGTTCATCTATCTGCTTGTTTCAGACGGTTCACTCAACATCATTTCACTCTCTTGTTTGAGTATCGCCATCGGTAACGTTGTGGACGATGCCATTGTGGTGCTTGAGAACATCACCACACACATTGAGCGCGGTTCAAGTCCAAAGAGTGCTGCCGTACACGGAACAAACGAGGTGGCAATCTCGGTTGTAGCCTCAACCCTCACAATGCTTGCAGTGTTCTTCCCGTTGACAATGATTAACGGTATGGCCGGTGTATTGTTCAAGCAGTTGGGTTGGATGATGTGTATCATCATGATTGTATCAACAATCGCGGCTTTGTCGCTTATCCCTATGATGTGCTCGCAGATGCTTAAACTGCAGAAGAAGCAGAGCAAGTTCTTCAAGGTCTTCTATACCCCGATAGGACGTGCACTCGACAAGCTCGACAACTGGTATGCAAAACGAATTAACTGGGCTGTACGTCACCGTTGGACAGTACTTATTGCCTGCTTCTCGCTATTCATTGCCAGCTTGTTCACTTTCCCGCACATAAAGAGCGAGTTCTTCCCTTCACAGGATAGCGCACGAGCTTCGGCGACACTGGAGCTCCCCATCGGAACACGTGTAGAGAGAGCCGAGGAGATTGCCCTCAAGCTTACCAACATGTGGATGGAGCGCTACGGCGAGGACATGAAGGCTTGTAACTTCACCGTAGGACAGGCCGACGAGGACAACGCATTCGCGTCAATGAGTGCCAATGGCTCGCACATCATAAAGTTCAACTTCTCGTTCGTTCCACTTACCGAGCGCGAATTGGGTCTCTCTGTAATCTGCGACCAGATGCGTGCCGACATAAAGAACAAATTCCCCGAAATTGCACGCGTTAACCTGCAGTCAGGTGGTGGCGGCATGGGTGGACAGGTTGCAGCCACTTTCGAAATCTATGGTTATGACTTTGCCGTAACTGACAGTTTGTCAAAAGAGCTTGCCCGCAACCTTGAGAAATCGCCTCTGATTTCACAGGTAAACATAAGCCGTAGCGATTACCAGCCCGAGTATCAGGTTGACTTCGACCGCGAGAAGCTTGCGATGCATGGTCTTAACCTGAGCACAGCTGCTACATTCCTGCGCAACAGATACAATGGTGCTCTTGCCACATATTTCCGCGAGGATGGTGACGAGTATGACGTAAAGGTGCGTTTTGAGCCCGAAAGCCGTACAAGCCTTGCCGACATTGAGAATGTTGTCCTGTACTCAAACAACGGAACCAAGGTACGCGTCAAGGATGTAGGTAAGGTTGTTCAGCGCGAACTGCCTCCAACCATCGAGCGTAAGGACCGCGAACGTATCGTAAAGGTCGATGCAGTTTTGGCAGCGGGTGCTGCACTCAGTGACGGTGTCGCATACGGTATGGGTATTGTTGACGAAATGAGCATTCCAAGCGGTTACTCGATACAGATTGCAGGTTCATATGAAGACCAGATGGAGTCAAATGCCGAGATGGGAGTACTTGCCCTGCTCATTATCGTGTTGGTATTCATTGTAATGGCAGCACAGTTCGAGTCGCTCACCTATCCGTTCATCATCATGTTCTCCGTTCCGTTTGCAGTGAGCGGTGTATTGATTGCACTCTACCTCACCGGCACAACAATGAACATCATGTCAATACTTGGTGCCATCATGCTCATCGGTATCGTAGTTAAGAACGGTATCGTGCTCATTGACTACACCATGCTGTTGCGTGAGCGCGGCCTGGGTATCATCCCGGCAACAGTGCGTGCCGCACGCAGCCGTTTGCGTCCTATCCTCATGACAACCCTCACCACCATCCTTGGTATGGTACCATTGGCAACAAGCCAGGGTGTCGGTTCCGAGATGTGGCGTCCGCTTGGTGTTGCCGTTATCGGTGGTCTCACAATATCCACAATCATGACATTGGTATATACCCCGGTAATGTACTGCATCTTCGGCAGCAACGGTATAAAGCGCAACCGCAAGAAGCACAAAGAGCAGCGCGAGCTTGAGCAGTACTGGAACGAGCACAAGAGCGAGGAGATGCTCATCAACGCAAAGAAATAAGAATCAATCACATCCCCGGGGTGGTATATGCCACCCCGGGAAATAAAAAGGAATAATATATGAAAGGTGTATTTATAGCATTTGACCAGGCACACAAGGATGCTGTCATCAGCGCACTCGACCGCCTGAACTGTCGTGGTTTCTCGTTCATTGAGCAGTTGCAGGGACGTGGCAGCAACAACGGAGAGCCACACTACGGCACACACGCTTGGGCATCAATGAATTCGGGCATCATCACCATGGTCGACGACGCCATTGTCGAGAAGCTTTTGGCTGCACTAAAGAAGATAGATGAGAGCGCCGAGATGCTTGGCCTGAGAGCTTTTGTATGGAACATTGAGCAGTGTTACTAAAACTGCCGGAAAACATACAATAAACAAAATAAGATGCTGCAACCCGCGGGTTGCAGCATCTTATTGTTTATATCATCCGATAATTATCACTCGAAAACCCTCAGGCAGTTATCGTTGGGGCGACGCACACGCAACACACGTGCCATCTCTGTTGCCAGGATATTTGCAGGAGTTAGTTTGTCCACAACCGTATGTCCTACACCTGCGCCGTATATTATGACCGGGAACATAACCGGTGAACGGTACACCTGGCGCGACACAAGCAGCTCATCCTCGACAAGCCTCCATCCCGGCATAAGACGCAACCATAAATCGCCCGAGCCAACAGGGTTGTAACCGTTCTTGGCAAACTGCAGTTCGGGGCTGAGCATGCCGCCAAGACGGTATATTGTAAACACATCCTCCACACCATCGAGCGACTTCAGGAACTCCACAGCCTGTGACACCACTGTCATCTTGTCAAGTTCCATACGCTCAATCAGTTTATTGTCGAGGAAAAGCTGTGTACCATACACACCCTCGATATAATCGCCCTTTCCGAACTTGGCACTCAAATATACATTCAGCAGAGCCTGCACACGCTCCGAGTATAGAGTACCCGACGGAAGGCGGTAGCTGCTGTTCTCGTCGCCGTTCTCCATTACATAGCCTGTTGAGGCAAGTGACACCACCACATTATCAAGTCCAATGCGTTTGTCGAGTTCGTCAAACAGGGTTGCCAGGTTCCTGTCAAGGCGGGCATACATATCCTGCACCTCGATTGGACGGTGCGACATCGCTGCACCATCATAGTTTCCGGCATAGTATGTAAGCGCAAGGCAGTCCACAACATCGTCCTTGCCGGCATCGCTGTTGTCGAGGAAGGCAAAGGCCATCTCGTTCACCTCGTCATTGATACATGCCGATGTCTTGTAGGTTATTATGTTCTTTTTACCGTCGAACGCATAGGAGAATGACGACGGTGCCTTCTCGCCGAAGTTGTTGTACTCGCTTGTGCGGAAAAGCGGTGTCCATTTGCTTGGTTTCCCCTGCAATTTCTTGTTCATGTCGGCAGCCCACGATGGGTAAAGTCCATAATAGGACGAACTGCTCCAGTAGCCTGCCATATTATTCTTCCATAGTACAACATCGGCAGCATGGCCACCGGCAAGCACGGCAGCATCGCCGTCGGGAGCAATTGAGCAGACAATGGCATTGCCGCGTGTGGAGCGCTTTATCTCGTCAGTTATTGTTATTGACTTGAGTGAAGAGGGTGAGAGCGCCTCGGTTGAATATACACCCTTGCACTCCTTGTCCTCGACACAATCCACCACACGCAGCGTCCTGCGGTCGAGCCATCGCTCGGCAACAATGCCGCTGACATATGGATTCGTTCCTGTTGCAAGCGTTGCAACGGCTGTTGCACGGTCAATATTGTCAAATGCATAGTAGACATTCTCATAGACCTTTCCGCCCGACATGAGACGTTTGAAACCGCCCTCGCCGTAAAGCCCCTCGAATTCATAGAGGAAATCGGTTCTCAACTGGTCAACCACAATGCTGACATAAAGTTTGGGAGCTTTATTACGGTGTTGTGCAAAGAGCGAAGAGGCGCAGCACAACAGCGCTATCACACAATATTTAAATCGCATATCCTATCCTTGTAAATGTGGAACAATGAGCGCACAAGCAGAGCCATGGCGCAGAAGAATATCGGTGCCGGGTATACCTGCAGATGGAAAAGAGCTGTCAGCACAAACAAAGCAACAAGCACCACCTGAACCCAGGCTATTTTCATTGACTTATGTTTTCTTATACGGCAGACATATATGGGCATGAGCACCAGCGCCAACGGATTCAGCAACACAATGAGCCAGTTTACATCCACAGCCGGATGCTCGGAGCAGAGAGCCATAAAGAGCAGGAGCACACCTGCAAGTCCCTGCAGCGACATAAGCAGCACATCGACACCCCAATAGGTCCTGCGGCGACGCAACTCGCACAACATTGCTACAAAAGTGGCAAGCAAAAGCAGCAAAGACGCGTTGAAAGGAGTGAAATTGCTGCGCACAGTTGCAACCTTGTTCTCGGGCAAGAGGATATTTGTCCCGGTAACCAACCGACGTTCCGTTCCGTCGGCAACTGCAATTTTCATTCCATCGAGAGCAGCCATATAGTCAAGCGGCAGGAACTGCGCAGTCTCCACTGTCAAGGCTTTGTCGACACCTGCTCCAAGCAGCAGATTAATACCGAATGTGTACCAGGGATGCTCCATGGATGGCAAGCCAAGCGCATCACGATAGGTTTTACCGGCCGGCACACTGTCCTTGTAGACCACATCGCCGTCGGCAGAAAGCGCCTCAAGCAATTTGTCGCGCACCTTTGTGGTGCAGTTGTTGTCGAGATATCGGTAACGGTAGACCCTGTTCGCGGGCTGGATGTTTATCAATAGCTGCCTGAACAACGCACGTGCCTCTTCGTCGCTCAAAGCAATCACCTGCTCCACAACAGACGAACCGCGCAACTCGTACTCGGGCAAAAAGTCTTCAAAATCAATACACCCTACCATGTAATCGGTCTCGCCAAGCACAAAGCGCCAGCCGAAATTGGGAGTACTGAAATCGAAACAGCCGTAGTTGAACACTACGTCAATATCCCTCGCAGTGTCGACATAACGCAATGCCGTGTGACCATAGAGGGAGTAGGCCTCGTCACCGGGCGAACAGGTGAGAACGCTCACCTTGACCTCGGAACGTGCTACGGCAATGAACGACAGGCTGAAGAGGGAGAGGAAAAGAACTCTTTTAAGTATATTCATACAAAATGCAATATATAACCTTAATAATATTCTGCAAAGATACAATTATCCTTGGATTCACGACTCTTTTTTAACAGAATTAAAGGCACGCGACAGAAGAAAGCGTACAGGAGAGCGACAAGTTGCACACATTGTTATTATCACACACAAGCCACACATTTGCAAGCCAAATGCAATATATTGGAGGATATTTATTTAAAAATATGAATTATTTTCAGTATCTTTGCAAACAATTTAACAGAGACGGGTTTTGAATCTTATTATAGACATAGGGAACAACAGCGCAAAGTTCTTTCTTTTCAACGGTGAACAGATTGTACTGCACACAAGGAGAGAGAACAGCGGGTTCGATGTCATAGACGAATGGAACAGGCTGTACGACATTGACAAGGCCATTGTCTCAACCGTCATTGCCGACAGCAGCGAGCTGCAGGAGAAGCTCGGCAAGCTGCAGTGCCCTGTCGTGAGATTCAGCAGCAGTACACCCTTGCCTTTAGAAATAGGCTACAGGACTCCCGGGACATTGGGCAGCGACAGGATTGCCGCAGCGGTTGGAGCCTGGAGTGAGGCACCCGGCCGCAATATACTTGTCATTGATGCCGGGACAGCCATCACCATTGACTTTGTGGGAAATGACGGAACTTACAACGGCGGCAACATTGCACCGGGCATAAAGATGCGCCTCAGGGCATTGCACGAATACACCAGCCGCCTGCCCATGGTTGACAAGGAGGGCGACACTCCCGCCATCGGCTATGACACCGAAACAGCCATCCGCAGCGGTGTGATAAATGGCATTTGCCACGAGATTGAGGGCTATATTAACGAATTTAAACAGAAATATTGCGACCTTTTGGTTTTTTTAACTGGCGGCGACGAAAAACCTTTGAAAAATCGCATAAAAAATTGCATCTTTGCAGATAAATATTTAGTTGCGAAAGGACTGAATAGAATTTTAACCGATTATGGCAATAAATAAAAAGATATTTGCACTGTTGATGATGATGTTTTCCGTTATCGGCGCATGGGCCGACAATGGAATAAACTCGCCATATTCACGATTTGGCGTCGGCATTCTCGCCGACCAGAGTCTGGGCATAAACCGCCAGATGGGAGGTTTGGGTTATGCATTGCGTACCCACCGTTTCGTGAACATCATGAACCCTGCATCGTTTTCCGAGGCCGACACACTTACAATGCTTTTTGAGGCCGGTTTCTCAATGCAGAATGTAAACTTCAAGGAGGGCAAGACACGCGTCAATGCCAAGAATGCAAGCTTCGACTACGTTGCCATACAGTTCCGTCTGTGCAAGGGCCTTGGCCTGTCGGCAGGTTTCCTCCCCTACTCCAACGTGGGATACTCGTTCAGCACCACATCGTCACAGGGCACAAACGAGGTACACAGCGAGACATACACAGGAACAGGCGGCCTTTACCAGCCCTACATAGGCCTTGGATGGAAGCCTTTCTCCTGGTTTGCAGCCGGTGTTACAGGCTCATACGTATATGGCGACATCACACACCAGGTGACATCGGAGTTTGCCAACAGCACCAACCGCTCGAAGCTATACAATGCCACCATCAGGGACTACAAGGTTGACTTTGGAGTACAGTTCATGGCAAAGTTGGCGGCAAAGCACCACCTCACACTGGGAGCAATATACTCCTTGGGACACGAGATGAACTCAAAGGCCACATTGACAAGTTCCACATCTGGTGCAACAGACGAGAGCGCCATACCCAACGGCTTCAGAATCCCGCACACCTATGGCGGTGGCCTGGCTTACAAGTATAATGACCAATGGACAATAGGCGCCGACTACACATACCAGCAATGGGGCGGCGCGACATTCTTCGACGGTGCCGACGGCATTAGCACCGGAACCGACAGGAGCAAAATTACATTGGGAGCGGAATATAACCCTACGCAGTTCTCAAAGAACCTGCTTAAAATGATGAGCTACCGTGCCGGAGTACATTATGCACAGCCATACACAAAGGTCAACGGTAAAACAGGATGCGATGAATACGGCATCAGCGCCGGCTTCTCGTTGCCGTTCTACAATAACAACAACAATTACAGCCACGGAACGCTGCATGTCTCGGGACAGTTCATTCACCTTCGCCCACGCTCGGCAGGACTCATTACAGAGAACTACCTGAGGATAAACATAGGAATCACGTTCAACGAGAACTGGTTCATGAAATTAAGAGTAAGATAAACAAAATAATAAGACGATAAGAGATGAAAAAACTATTTTTGGCATTCATTGCACTTGTTGCAATGACAGCAAACGCCCAGAACGGCGTAAGCAACCCCTACCGTTTCGGTCAGGGCGAGGATAGCACACGCTGCATCCAGAGCATCAGTATCATGAACACAAATGTAAAGAACAAGGACTACAAGGTGGCATACGACGCATGGAAGGTTCTGTTCGACGAGTTCCCCGTTGCACGTGTGGATACATACACAAACGGTATCAAGATTCTCAATGACTTCATAGCAAAAGAGGCCGACCCTGCAAAGAAGGAGGAGTACATCGACATGCTCATGTCTGTGTATGACCAGCAGATCAAATACCTTGCCCAGCTCCAGGAAATCACAAAGACAAAGCTTTCAGAAGGACAGATTCTTGGCAGAAAGGCTATTGACCTTCTCAAGTACCGCAAGGACGCTCCTGTAGAGGAGATTTACGATATGCTTGCAAAGTCTGTTGCAATTGAGCAGGGCCAGTCTGAATATGTGGTTACCGAGCTCTTCATGAAGTACTCAGGCTTGAAGTACAAGAACGACCAGAGCCACGGCGAGCAGATTATCGAGGACTACCTCAACGCATCGGTATACATTGTTGACGTGCTCGACAAGTACCACGACAACATCGAGAAGTGCCTCCAGAAGTATGCCGAGGAGGGCGACCCAAAAGACAGCATCAATGCCGGCAAGTACAGCAAGATGATTGACGCATCACGCGTTGCAAAGAGCAACATCGACGCTTACTTCATCAACAGCGGTGCTGCGTCTTGCGAGGACCTCGACAGAATCTATGCTCCGCTCATTGAGGAGAACAAGGGCAATATCGAGTACCTGAACAAGGTCATCACAGTGATGGCAATGCTTAGATGCACAAACCAGGATGCATATCTCGCAGCATCGGAGTATGCATTCGAGATTGACCCGAACCCGACATCAAAGGCTGCCATGGGTTGCGGATACCGCTACTTCAAGAAGGGCGAGATAGAGAAGGCAATGGAGTACTTTGACCGTGCCATTGAGCTCGAGGCCAGTGTAACCAACAAGTCTGAGCTCTGCTACAAGGTTGCCGACATCTACTACAACCTCAACAAGTATGGCAAGGCGCGTTCATATGCGCAGAAGGCTCTCGCGCTCAACTCAAAGTACGGTGCGCCACACATTGTCATTGCACAGTGCTATGCAGCAACTTCAAACTGGAGCGATGACAACACACTCAACAACTGTACATACTACCTGTGTATCGACCGTCTTGAGCGTGCAAAGAACGTTGACCCATCTGTAAAGCGCGACGCGGACAAACTCATCGCTGCATACAAGAAGTATACTCCTTCGAACGAGGAGCTCTTCATGAAGGGTTACAAGGTTGGCGAAAAGGTTACCATCGGTGGCTGGATCAATGAGACAACAACCATACGCTAATATCAGCAGAACAATACGACGTACAACAACTGCCGTAATGGCGGTTGTTGTACTGATTTTTCTATTCTCGTGCAAGAAGAGTACACGAAGCGTAATACCTACCTTCGAGCACTCCGACTCGATTGCAATAATGAGCACCTACGGGGTAAGTACAATAATTAGTGACTCGGGACATATACGCTACAGGATAAATGCCGACGAATGGCTTGTATACGGCAAGCGCAGGCCACCCTACTGGGCATTCGAGAAAGGGCTCTACCTGGAGCAGTTCGACACGCTCATGAATGTAGAGTCAACAATAAAGTGTGACAAAGCATTCTATTTCAACGAGATGAAACTGTGGAAACTCATCGGGAACGTCAACATGAGAAACCCCAACAACCAACGCTTCTACACCGACCTCCTCTACTGGGACCAGAATGAGGAGCTCATCTACTCCGATGCCTACATAAGGGTGGAACAGGAGGACCAGATTACCGAGGGTGTAGGATTCTCCTCGAACCAGGACCTCTCGGTGTGGCAAATAAGAAACACAAAAGGAATTTACACTGTCGAACAATAAACATCTATGCTGACACTTATACTACAACTGACGGTTGTCATACTCTTCTCGGCCCTCTTCTCGGGCATGGAGATTGCCTTTGTGTCATCGAACAGGCTGTTGCTGGGCATTGACCAGAGCAACCGTTCACTCACGTCATTTGTCATTGACAAGTACTACTCCAATAGCAACAACTTCATATCGAGCCTGCTTGTAGGCAACAACATATCCATTGTCATCTATGGTATGCTCATGGCACAATTGCTCAACATGACCATACTGAAGGGATTGGAGGGAGCCACATCGCTCAACCTGTTGCTTGAGACCCTGATATCAACCATTGTAATCATCTTCACAGGCGAGTTCATTCCCAAGGCGCTGTTCCGCATAAACCCAAACCGCTCGCTCAAGCGCTTTGCACTCATCACCTATCCCATATACATACTGCTATACCCGCTGTCACGCTTCACATCAATATGCTCAACGTTGCTGTTGCGCCTCACAGGTATAAAGATTAAGGACGAGACACGCGACACGACATTCTCGAAGACTGAGCTCAACAACCTTATTCTCTCATCAATCGAGAGTGCCGGCGACGAGGAGACCATTGACAATGACGTGCGCATATTCCAGAACGCGCTCGACTTCTCAAACATAAAGGTAAGGGACTGCCTTGTCCCACGTACGGAGATTGAGGCCGTCGAGTACAACACCCCGCTTGAGGAGCTGAAATCGGTATTCATAGAATCGGGACACTCAAAAATTGTGGTATACCGTGATAATATCGACGATATCATAGGCTACATACACTCGTCCGAACTGTTCCGCCTGGGCAAGAAGTGGCAACAGAAGATATGCAAGATGCCGGTTGTGCCCGAAACGCTCTCGGCGCAGAAACTGATGCGCACCCTCATGCAACAGAAGAAATCATTGGCCGTTGTACTCGACGAGTTCGGCGGAACATCGGGCATAGTATCACTTGAGGACCTTGTGGAAGAGATTATTGGAGAGATTGAGGACGAGCACGACAACCAGAACCTTGTAGCCAAGTCACTCGGCAACAACGAATACCTTCTCTCGGGACGTCTGGAGATTGAGCGCATCAATGAGCTGTTCGACCTGAAGATACCCGAATCGGATGAATACCAGACACTTGGCGGTTTCATACTATCGCACCACCAGCGCTTTCCGCAGCTCAACGAAGTGATAAGCATCGGAAAGTACAAGATTCGTCCAATAAAGCAACGAAGCACAAAAATTGAACTTGTCAAATTATCAGTTACAGCATAAACGATGCCGCTCCCGTACAGGAACGGGTTCCGCAGCATAGACACAAGGCAGCAATTATGGTCAAAAAACACGGATTAACCTGTTTTTTGACCATAATTGCATTAACTTTTTGCTCAACTATTTCAATAATTCAAAGCATTTTAGTAACTTTGCCATGTTGTACATATAAAAATATATAATAAACTAAAAATAAAATTCAACTATGGCTACATTACAAAAGCTACGTAACAAAGGCTCACTGCTCATTGCCTTCGTCGGCATTGCCCTTTTGGCATTCATCGCAGGAGACATTGTAAAACTTTTCCAGAAAGGCCCTGAAGAGGCTGTTGTGGGCACTATCAATGGCGAGGGTGTTACCGCCAGCGATTTCTATGAATTCCGTAACCAGTGCGAGCAGGCATATACACTGCTCAACGGTGCAGTAGCACTCGACGAGAGCGCACAGGAGGAGGTTACACAGATGGCTTGGAACACACTCACAAACTACAAGTCACTGACTGCACAGGCCGAGAAAGCCGGTCTCACAGTTACCCCCGAGGAGCTCAGCTACATCCTTAGCACAAACTGGGGCGGTATCGCACAGCAGTACACAAGCCGTCTTCCACAGGCATTCTCAACACAGACAGGCGCTTTCAACGTTGAGTTCATCAACTCAATCAACACCGAATACAAGAACTATGAGGAGAGCGGTTCAATGCCCGAAGAGTTGGCAACACTCCACAACGCATGGAAGTTCATCGAGAAGAGCGTAACATGCGACATCATCAGCAGAAAGCTCATGAGCGTATTCGCATTCTGCTCGGCTACTCCTAACCAGGCAGTTGCACAGAGCAACTTCGACCTCAACAACAACACACACAGCATTGAGGTTGCGGCTTATCCTTACAGCAGCTATGCCGACGCACAGGTTGAGGTAAGCGATGCCGAGATTGAGGAGTTCTACAACAAGAACAAGGAGAACTACTTCAACGTTCCGTTCAACCTCTACGACATCTACTACATCAATCAGGAGGTTAGACCATCAATCAAGGACGTAAACGCGGCACGCGAGGAGATTGAGAGACATGCAGCATCATTGAAGGAGGAGAATGCCAACATCGAGGATATCGCTCTCTACTCATCTACCGAAGCTCCTTACGACGGTTTCTTGTGGACAATCGATGCCATCACCATCGACAGCGAGAACGGCACATATGTAAACAAGTTCAAGGAGAACCACAAGTTCCACGTTCAGCAGAACGCAGTAGGCGAGGTTGCAGCACCGTTTGAGGACAGAAACGACAACACAATGAACCTTGTCATGAATGTAAGAAAGACAATGGTTCCCGACACTATCAAGCTTCGCGCAATCGCTATCCAGAGCGAGTCGGCCGAGGAGCTCAACGCTACAACAGACAGCCTGCTCAACGCATTGAACAACAAGGCAGATTTTGACAAGATTGCCGAGAACTACAGCGCAGATACCGTTGAGTTCAAGACAAGAAACTTTGTGACAACCATCGGCTTCATCCCAACTCCCGAGGCACAGAACCAGGTTTACACAGCAAAGGTAAACGAGTATGACGTAATAGAGTTCGGCGAGAACGCAAAACTCATCTTCCAGGTAATGGAGAAGAAGGGCGAGGTCGAGGCATACGATGCACTTGTAATCGAGCGCAGAATACCAGTAAGCGCCGAGACATACAACCTTGAGTACAACAAGTTGAGTCAGTTGGTAACATCATGCAACAACCTTGAGGAGTTGCAGAAGAATGTCCTCTCTACATCATACCGTCTTGAGCAGCAGCGCTCACTCAACTCAAACAGCCTCAACGTGGCAAACAAGCCCGGTACAAGAGACCTTTTGAGATGGGTTCTCGGTGGCAGAAACGCAGGCGACATCTCAAACATCCACGAGTACATCGCCGGCAACAAGAAGTACTTCATTGTTGCTGCAATCAGCGAGGTTACCCCACAGGGCTATGTAGCACTCGACAAGGTTAAGGAGAACATCAAGTTCCAGCTCATCAACGAGAAGAAGGGCGACCTCATCGCTGCAGAGCTCAAGGGCAAGAGCATCGACGAGCTCAAGGCCAACGAGAACGTTAAGTTCAGCACAACAGACCAGGTTGAGTACAAGAAGGCTACATCGGTACAGTCTATCAATGCCGACGAGTTGGTTATCAGCGCAGCCGTTGCAAACATGCAGGCAGGCGAGGTAAGCGCACCTATCAAGGGCAACAACGCGGTATATGTTGTAAAGGTACTCTCTAAGGAGGCAAAGAACGCACAGTTCAACACAGCAGCAGAGGCCGACTATATCCAGTCACTCGACTTCTACGGTAACCCCAACGTAATCGGTCAGCTCATTCAGGAGGCTATCGGCAAGACCTACAACGTTGAGAACAGAGTATACGAGCATATGTAATTCCCAACCCGTACATATGTTCAAAGCCTGTCGCAATTTCTGCGACAGGCTTTTTTATTATAATGGCCTATTGTTTAAAAAAAGTCGAAAAAATATCAAAAAAAAAGTAAACGGAATATGTTACATTTCGCGGCATCTTTCGTTTACATAATAGAGATACAGACATAGAATGAGCGACAAGACACTTACAACGGTATTCACAAAGCTGCGCAGGAAATTCCTGGGCATGGCAATGGCAATACTCCCCAACGAGGAGGATGCTGCCGACGCCCTGCAGGATGCCTTCTGCAAGCTATGGCCACGACGCGACACCATCAATGACGAAGCCAAGGCCGAAGCATTGACCGGTGTAACCATACGAAACATCTGCATAGACAGGACAAGAAAACGGGAACTGCCCACCGTCCCGCTCGACGAGGAGCACGACAACATTGACAGCGAAACGACATACAAGGAACGAGAAGAGAGATACAACACAGTAAAAGCGATAATAGACAACCGGTTGACAGAACTGCAACGTAAAGTAATTGAACTTAAGGAGATTGAAGGTATTGAAATAGAAGAAATTGCCAAGCGGTATAATATGACAGAGAGTGCCGTGAGAATGAACCTGTCGAGAGCAAGGAACAAAATAAGGGAGTGTTACAGAAAGGAGGCTGCAAATGAAGAACGATAGAGAAAACAGAGAAATGAAATATTGGCTCGCACTCTGCGAGAAGTATTTCGATGCCCTCACTACCAACGAGGAGGAAAAGGCCTTGTTGCACTTCCTTGCAAGTGACGCGGCGGGCCACCCGGCCTTCAATGAGATAAAGGCTGTCATGGGATATTTGAGCACAGGCAAAAGCATTACAAAAAAGAAAAAGATGCGCACCGTTGGCAAGGCAATGCAATGGGCATCGATGGCAGCCTGCATAGCAGTAACCGCAGTAATTGGAACATCAATCTATCGACAAGGCACACTGCCGGCAACAGGAAACAGAGAGATATTCTATGCCTGCATAGATGGAAAGGAGTACACCGATGAAGAGTTCGTTATGCAGCATATGCTTGCAACGATGAACAAAATGAGCAGCACAAGCACCGGCACCATAGAGGAGCAATTGGGAGCAATGTTAAGAATAGAGTAATGAAACAAGATATGAAACGGCTATTATTTATACTCACAGTGTGTCTTATGGCAACAATTGCCAATGCACAGAAGAACATGGGCATATCACCTTTGTTCGAGGGAACTGACAGGGCGAAATATGGTTTCAGTGCAGTTGTCATAGAGGGCAAGAGCCTCAAGAAATACAACCTCACACTCTTCAAGAGCGTCACCACTACCAAGACAGATATGTTTGACGAGCTCGAAGGTATAGTTGAGAGTGACAGCAAGGAAGCCATAGACAAGGAGTGCGGTTACATCAACGGCAAGCTCTACTACGGATTCTACCAGTTCAAACCCGCGAATGGCAAATACCGCTACATCTTCTACCGCAACAGTTCACTGCGCGACGACGAACCCGACGAAGTCACCATTGTATACATGGAGGGATACCCCACCCTTGAAGAACTCAAAAAAATGTTCCGCTGATGAAAAGATTCATATTATCAATGCTGCTTTTGGTTATGGCAGCTGCAGCCTACCCGCAATTGGGCGGACGATTGGGCAAGGTCGTTGACAAAGGGATTAAGAGGGCCGACATCATACAGATTGATTTCGCAAGCCTCGATGCAGAAACCGGGCAAGAGTATATCAACAGCATAAAGGAGCTCGTCAATAAAAAAGAGATGCTGAACTACGGCAACAACCCGCAAGAGGTTGAAAAGTCTTTGGAAGAGATTGATGGCAGCAGTATCATCATTTGGAAATGCCATACGACCAAGGGGGTGAAGAAACTGAGTAAAACATTCTCAAGACTTGTTCCCAAAACACGGTTCGGAACGGGTTGGAGCCTCTACCTTTGGAAAAAGGGATGCGGCAAATATCCAAGAATGTCAAAAAGCATAGGTATACATGACGATGATTTCATAATGAAATATGACCACACTGTATACGACTATAACAAGATAGGCAGATTAGCAGTGACGGCAGTTGACAAAACAGAGAACAGGCTTATTGTAATGTATTACATCGGTACTACACTCGTATATTGGAGCAACAAATAACAAAAAAACATAACATTTATGAAAAAGGTATTTTTTACAGCACTGATGCTTGCAATTTCACTTGCAGGCACAGCGCAGAACGAGAATGAAAAGAAGAGCTCCGTTATTGAGAACGGGAACGAGACAATCTTCATTTACCCGGCAAAGGTTACCGTGAACAAAGGTGCCACAACTACTGTGAAAATAACAGGAGAAAACAATGGAGCTGAATACACGTATAACATCACAAGGGACGAGGAGACAAAATCAGTCTACAAGGAGACCGATACAAGTTGGGATTTCACTATTCCATTCGTAAACATTAAGGAGACAGAGCAGACAATGCATAAACGAGGACGGTTTGTCGTTGACCCCACATTCGGTTTCGGTCTCATCGGCGCGACGCAGCAGAGCAATGGTGTCAACCTCTCATTCGGCAACTGTTCTTTTGAGTACATGCTCGACCGCATTGTAGGGTTTGAGTACAAGACAACACGAAATTCACATGTAGGAGTTACCTTCGGTCTCGATTGGCGCAACTATAAGATGCTTGACCGCAGATGGGTAAAGGATGGCGACAATACCTTCGTCACCGACTTCCCAGATGGTACAGACATCGACTACTCAAAGCTGAGGACACTGAGCCTTACACTATCGTTCATGTATGGATACAAATTCAATCGCCATGTAAACATGCAACTCGGCCCGGTGGTAAGTTTCAATACAAGAGGTAAGATAAATACACGTTTTGCATTGGACGGAGAATTGGTCAAAGAGAAACTGAAAGACATCAATATCGCACCGGTAACAGTGGATTTCAAAGCAGAACTGAATTTCGGTTTCGTGGGATTGTATTTCAAATACTCGCCATGCAATGTGCTTAATAGCGACTTCGGCCCGGAATTCAAGCCAATGTCAGCAGGTCTGCAGTTCGGTTTCTGAACATGATATGATAAATGACAGCGAAATTTCGCTGTCATTTATCATATATTCTTTACTTCCAACACTTCGAGCACCCCTTTATTGGAGACCCTAAACCTTACATCGTACCCCGCAAAAGGCATTCCATAGACTCTTTCAGGGTCATTGTGATATTGCGGACGAGGGTCGAGTTCAAGCAACTTGCAGAGAGCAACGAAATCCTCATCGCAGAACAAAGCCCGCAAATCTTCGGGGAAACGCACCTCTACCTTTTGCCAACGTTTCTCATCAACAAAGCCGCTGCGCACACCGGCATGTGCATCGGCATACTCAACGTAAGGCTTAATATCATAGATTGGAGTGCCGTCTACAAGGTCGGCACCTGCAACAACAAGCGCACCATCTTCAATACCCAACAGGCGCACCGACGAAAGCCCCAAGGGGTTCGGGCGGAAAGGCGAGCGCGTGGCAAACACACCCATGTACTCATTGCCGCCAAGCAACGGCGGACGCACAAGCGGCGACCACTCGCCCTCCCTTTTTCCATTGAGCGAAAACTCCCATATGAGCCACAGATAGTCGAACCCCTCAATGCCACGCAAGGCATCGGCATTGGCATATTCGGGCTCAAAGACAATGCGCCCGACAAGTTCCGGAACAAGCCCGCTCTGGCGCGGCACGCCGAACTTTGTGGTCAGTCGCGAATGGTAATATGCTATAGGCTGAATATTCATCACGGTGCAATTTGCACGCGAAGATAATAAAGCATCATATATCCGTTAACATTTTAAGACACAAATTTGCTGTTTAGGATATTTTTTCCTTTTTTTGTAGATTAGTAAAAATGTGCGCGCACGCGCGAACCAGAATGTATTAACTAACAAACATATAAATTATGGAAAAGATTATCGGCTTGATTGATGCTCCGTTCACTCCATTTTATGAGAACGGAGAAGTGAACTACGAACCAATTCCTGCATATGCGCAGATGCTTGCAAAGAACGGCATGAAGGGTGTATTTATCAACGGTTCATCGGGCGAGGGCTATATGCTCACCGAGGAGGAGCGCATCAAGCTCACCGAGGCTTGGGTATCAGCAGCCCCAGAGGGTTTCAAGATTATTGTCCATGTGGGCAGTACTTGCGTAAAGTCCAGCCGCAGAATGGCAGAGCATGCACAGAAGATGGGTGTGTTCGGCATCGGCGCAATGGCACCTCCATTCCCCAAGGTTGGCCGTGTTGAGGAGCTTGTGAAATATTGCGAGGAGATTGCATCGGCTGCTCCTGAACTCCCCTTCTACTTCTACCACATCCCGGCATTCAATGGGGCTTTCCTTCCAATGGTGAAGTTCCTTGAGGCTGTCGACGGCCGCATCCCCAACTTTGCCGGTATCAAATATACATTCGAGAGCCTTTACGAGTATAACCAGTGCCGCCTCTACAAGAACGGCAAGTTCGACATGCTCCACGGCCAGGATGAGACTATCCTTCCTTGCCTTGCAATGGGCGGCGCACAGGGCGGCATAGGCGGCACAACCAACTACAACGGTTGCAACCTCGCAGGCATCATCGACGCTTGGAACGCGGGCGACCTTGAGAAGGCACGCGAGCTACAGAACTTCTCACAGGAGGTTATCAACGTCATTTGCCACTACCGCGGCAACATCGTGGGCGGTAAGCGTATAATGAAACTCATCGGCCTTGATCTTGGCAAGAACCGCACCCCTTTCCAGAACATGACCGACGAGGAGGAGGTTGCAATGCGCAAGGAGCTTGAGGCAATCAACTTCTTCGAGCGTTGCAATAAGTTCTAAAGAAGCCTCACCCTAACCCTCTCCCAAGGATAGGGGACTTTAATTCAATACAACAAATCAACCCAAATACTATGAATTGGAATGAATATTTGAACGGCTGGTCGCAGAAGTACCGCGACGACCTTGTAAACGATATTATGCCTTTCTGGCTAAAGAACGGACTCGACCGCGTGAACGGCGGTGTGTACACCTGTGTAGACCGCGACGGTTCACTCATCGACAGCACCAAATCGGTGTGGTTCCAGGGCCGTTTTGCCTTTGTATGCAGTTTCGCATACAACACAATAGAGAAGAACCCCGAGTGGCTTGCAGCAGCCAAGAGCACCATCGATTTCATCGAGGCACACTGTTTCGACACCGACGGCCGCATGTACTTTGAGGTGATGGCCGACGGAACACCGCTGCGCAAGCGCCGCTACGTATTCTCGGAGAGCTTTGCTGCCATTGCCATGGCCGAGTATGCAAAGGCAAGCGGTGACATGACATATGCCCGGAAGGCACTCGACCTGTTCAAGGACATACGCAAGTTCGTTGCCACACCCGGTTACATGGAGCCAAAATACCTGCCGGCATTGCAGGCAAAAGGACACTCGTTGGTAATGATTCTCATCAACACCGCATCACGCATACGTAACGTAATCAGCGACCCTGTACTCGACGAGCAGATTGACGAGTCAATAGCATCGATCAAGGACTTCATGAAGCCCGAATTCGAGGCATTGCTTGAGACAGTGGGCCCGAACGGCGAGTTCATCGATACCATCAACGGCCGTTTGATTAACCCCGGTCACTGCATTGAGACCGCATGGTTCCTGCTTGAAGAAGCAAAACACCGCGGTTGGGACAAGGAGCTTACACAGCAGGCCCTGCAAATCCTTGACTGGTCTTGGGAATGGGGCTGGGACAAGCAGTATGGCGGCATCATCAACTTCCGAGACTGCCGCAACCTGCCACCGCAGGACTACTCGCAGGACATGAAGTTCTGGTGGCCACAGACCGAGGCAATCATAGCCACACTCTATGCCTACGAGGCAACAGGTGACGACAAATACCTCATATGGCACAAGCAGATTAGCGAATGGACATATGCACATTTCCCCGATGCCGAGTGCGGCGAGTGGTACGGCTATCTGCACCGCGACGGCACTGTGGCTCAGCCGGCCAAGGGTAATATCTTCAAAGGCCCGTTCCACATTCCAAGAATGATGATAAAGTCGTTTGACCTTTGCAAGGAACTGACAAAATGATTCATTGTATGAAAAGACATATTTTCCTATCACTCGTTCTGCTATGCTCAATGTTGGGAATAGCGCAGAACAAGGTTACCGTCACACCGTCACAGCCATTGGACAATGCTGTCTCGGGTCACTATGCGGTCTGGACAGCTGATGGGCTGCATACCTACGGAGGATGCAATTTCCCCGATGTTCCCTGCGCCGATGGCGGACAGAAAGTGTACTACCCACAAGCCTATGGCGCCAGCGTGCAGGTACCCGACGGTGCACTGTTCCTGGGCGGAATGGATGCACACGGCTCACTGAGCGACTGTACATTCATCAGCGCAACAGACGGAACATCAACTCCCATTGAATCCCTACCTGTAGGCTTGGATAACTTTGCGGCCACCTATCACGACGGTATGGTTTGGGTAGCCGGTGGACAGACTAACGGTACACCAAACAGGAATGTGTATGCACTGTCTATTAGCGGAAAGCAGAAAGGTGAACCAACGGTCGACGCAAGTCAAAGCGGAAAGGTGGAAGGTGAAAACAGTGGAGTTTGGAGCAAGGTTGCCGAGTTGCCCGACGAGTGCCGCCTGCAGCCATGCGTTGCCGTGCAGAACACAGCCACCGGCTATGCCCTCTTCATTTTCGGAGGCTACCAGCCCAAGACCGAAAAGATGGAGGCAAAAGTGCACACCGATGGAGTGTACATGCCTATCGCAGAACTGAAGAATGGCGGTGCGACACAATGGAAACGTACATCGCCGACATTGGCATGGATAGAGAACAGCAACGACACTGAGCGCAAACAGCAAATACAGGCCGTTGTGGGCAGCACATGCAGCACTGTAGGTTACAGCCATGTACTCTTCTTCGGCGGTGTCGACCACGACATTTTCCTCAGTGCCATCGAAGGCAGACAGGACAGCCTCTATCTGCGCCACACACCCGACTGGTACAGATTCCGCCACGATGTACTTACCTACCACACAATCACCGACTCATGGGGCACATTGCCGGGCAGCAGCCTGCTTGCCCGCGCCGGTGCATGCCTCACCCCCGAGGTCGGTGGCAAAGGCTGGAGCTACAGCGGCGGTGAATTGATGCCCGGTGTGCGCAGTACCGACGTGACACACATTGAGGTGAGCAACGAAAAGAGTTTCGGTTGGCTCAACTGGACAGTACTTGCCCTGTACCTTGTTGCCATGTTGGGAATGGGATTCTACTTCATGCGCAAGGAAAACGGTGCCGAGGACTTCTTCAAGGGCGGCGGACGCATCCCCTGGTGGGCAGCCGGCATAAGTATCTATGCCACCATGCTATCGGCAATCACCTACATGACCATCCCGGCAAAGGCCTACACCACAAACTGGACCTACTACCCCATGCTGTGGATGATTCTGCTTGTAAGTTTCCCGGTGATAAAGTATTACCTCCCCTACTTCCGCAAACTCAACGTCACCAGCGCATACGAGATACTGGAGAAACGTTTCAACCTCTTCACCCGCATGCTGGCATCTACACTGTTCTGCGTATTCATGATTGTACGCATGGCCATTGTGCTCTACCTTCCATCACTTGCACTTACAGCCGTAACAGGCATTGACATCTATCTGTGCATAGTGCTCATGGGATTGGTTACAATCATCTACTGTACCATGGGAGGTGTCGAGGCCGTAATATGGGGCGATGTAGTCCAGGGACTGATACTTGTATTCGGCGCAATATTCGCGGTGGTGTACCTGGCAATGGGTACCGAGGGTGGAATAAGCGGCTGCATAAACATAGCTTTGGAGAATGACAAACTGCAGCTCTTCGACTGGAGCAACACATGGTCACAGGCCACATGGTGGGTAATAATACTCGGCGGTCTTGCCAACAACCTCATATCATATACCTCGGACCAGACCGTAATACAGCGCTACCTCACCACCCCCGACGAGAAATCGGCCGGTCGCGGTATCCTGGTCAACGGTGTGATGAGCGTGTTTGTGTCAGTGGCCTTTTATATGATTGGTACAGGACTCTACACATTCTACAAGACACACCCTGCCGAGCTTGACATAACCATGGGGCAATCGGATGCAATCTTCCCGTTCTTCATGATGAGTCAGATGCCGGCCGGTGTTGCAGGAGCACTCATTGCAGCCATCTTTGCAGCAACCATGAGTACCATATCGAGCAACATCAACAGCGTGGCAACAGCGTTCTCCATTGACTTTTGGAAACGTTTCCGCACCGGCACAACCGACTCGCAGCTTGTTGTTGTTGCACGTTGGGCATCAATAGTCAGCGGTGTTGTAGGCCTGTTGCTCGCCCTGTTCATGGCAACATGGAACATACAGTCGTTCCTCGACTTCTTCAACGAGGCATTGGGACTCCTCACCAGCGGACTGGGAGGCCTGTTCTTCATTGCCGTGTTCATGAAGCGCGTAAAGGGATATGCTGCACTTGCCGGCTTTGTTGCCGGCGAGATAGTAGTGTTCTGCATGAGCGAATACACCGATGCCAACTTCCTGCTCTTTGGAGCCATAGGTATGGTAGTGAGCATTGTTGTAGCTTGGTTGCTCTCGCTCGGTTCATACCTCAAAGGCAGCAAATAAAATAGATTTATAATCAACAGAGTACACCTCGCAAGAGGAAATCTCCTACAACTATTAGGACAACCCCCTGCAACGATTAGGAATAATCAATTGCAGGGGGATTTTTGTACCATTACTTTTGCATCAGAAACAAACGAGATAAGTTTCAAAAAACAGGTTTAACATTTAAAATTGAAAGCTATGAAAAAGATGATGATTTTTGCAGTGATGATGAGCATGATGCTTATGCCTGCACAGATGATGGCAAAGAACGACAAGAATGCCAAGCCAAGAGTTGAAAACAGAGTAGATAACAAAAAGGAGAAGAAAGACGACAAGTTCAAGGAGGACAAAAAGGGCAAGGACGACAAGAAGTTCGACAACAAGAAGAATGAAAAGAAAGACAAATTCAAGGACAATAAGAAGAATGACTGGAACAACAAGAAACAGCCCAAACCTATAGTTGTAAAGAAACCGAAGCCAAAACCAATAATCGTTAAACAGCCCAAACCACGTCCACAGCAGAAGGTACAGGTAAACGTAATAAATGAAGTAAACCCTGTAAACGCAGTAGCGACAGTTGTAGGCCTGGCTGCATTGGTTGCACTGATCGCAAACTGAACAAGAAGAATTTGAGATAACGGCACCCCGGTAAATAACCACAAAAAACTTATAGTTATGAAAAAGATGATGATTTTTGCAGTGATGATGAGCATGTTGCTCGCTCCTGCACAGATGATGGCAAAGAACAACAACAGGGATTCAGCAAGACCCAGAGTGGAAAACAGAGTAAGGAAGAATGACAGGAAGGAGGCGAATATGAAGTTCGACAATGCACGTCACGGCAAACCCGGCAAGCAGAAGTTCGACAAGAGGGAGAAGGAGAGGAGACCAATGCCACCGGTTGCAAGGAGACACCGCAGACCAATGCCGCGCCCGTTGCCACCTCCACCACCGCCCCGCTATCATCATCACCATCACCACCATCACCACCACTGTGACAACGGTGCTGCCGAGACAGCCGCAACAATCATAGGCCTTGCAGCATTGATATCAGCAATAGCCGACTGATGACAACAAGAGGAGAATAATGATGAGATTGAAATATAGCACTATTTTACTACTGACAACTGATTAGAAAAAACTGCAGAGGAGAACGACAGCTTAAAACGTTCTCCTCTGTTTATGCCCGGCAAAGGGCAATAAAGATAATACAATTCTATATGGTCTATCCAACAAACATATTTCGGACAGTGCAAAATTAGTTGCATAAAAGCAGGTGTGCAATAACAAATTATCATGAAAATGGCGGGAAGCAGTAACAACATGTGTCTACCGTAACGGAGTTAGTTATAAATAACTAAAAAAAAGCATGTTTTGGGCAATTATAGCTATTGCCAATATAGTAAAAGAGAGCTATTTTTGCATTAAAATGCAAAAATAAAAGCGACAGAGGCTACACCAGCAAGTGAAAGCCCTATGCCAAAAGACAAAAGAAGATGAAATTATCGGAGCTGAAAAACGGTGAGACTGCGGTCATCGTGCGCCTGTCGGGGCACGGTGGCTTCCGCAAGCGCATAATGGAGATGGGATTCATTCGTGGTGAGAAGGTGACATCGGTGCTCGACTCTCCCATGCACGACCCCATCAAATACCATGTTATGGGCTATGAGGTGCTGTTGCGCCGCAACGAGGCAGCAATGATTGAGGTATTGCCCGAGGAGGACGCCAAGCGCGAGATGGCGCCGGCACCCACGTACAACTGCATGCCGTTGTGCGAGAGTTGCGCGGGATGCAGCGGACAGTGCAGCAGCGGCTACCACCACTCCACCGAGAGAAGGAATGTGATTAACGTTGCACTGGTGGGCAACCCCAACAGCGGCAAGACATCAATTTTCAACGCACTTGCCAACAAGAACGAGCATGTAGGCAACTACAGCGGCGTGACCGTTGATGCAAAGACCGGCAGTTTCAACTACAAGGGCTACCGCATAAACCTTACCGACCTGCCCGGAACATACTCCATAGCGGCCTATTCGCCCGAGGAGATTTATGTGCGCCGCCACATATATGAACAGATGCCCGACATCATCATAAACTCGGTTGTGGCATCGAACCTCGAACGCAACCTCTACCTCACGACAGAGCTCATTGACATGAACATACGCACTGTGGTTGCACTGAACATGTATGACGAGCTGCTGGCAAAGGGCGCCGAGGTCAATTACGTTCACCTTGGCGGCATGATGGGTATTCCAATGATACCCACAGTTGCACGCAACAACAAGGGACTCGACAAACTGCTCGACACAGTGATTGAACTGTTTGAGGGCAGGAACAACACCATACGCCACATTCACATAAACTACGGAAACATCATCGAGGAGCAGATTGCACCGCTGTCGGCTGCCATGCACAAGGCCGATGACCTGCCGCAACAGTTCCCCGTGCGCTACTGGGCATTGAAACTGCTCGAAAATGACAAGGAGGCACTGCGCGACCTTGACACCTGCCTTGAAGTGGAGAGATGGAAGGCATTGGCCGAGGAGGGTTCAAAGAAGATACAGTCGCAGATGGGAGTGGATGCCGAAACAGCCATCAATGGAGCCAAATACGGTTTCATAAACGGAGCTCTGCAGGAGACATACAAACCGGGAGCAAAGGACACCAACAAGCACACCAACCGCATTGACCGCCTTGTTGCCAACCGCTGGTTGGGATTCCCTATCTTCCTGCTTGTGATGTGGGCCATGTTCACCTCGGTATTCAAGCTCGGTGCCTACCCGCAGGAGTGGATAGAGATGCTCTTTGCCTGGTTCGGTGAGTGCGTGACAGCCATAATACCGGCAGGAGCTGTTCAGGACCTGCTTGTAAACGGAATAATAAGCGGAATTGGCAGCGTGGCGGTGTTCATTCCGCAGATATTGATACTCTATCTCTTCATCTCGCTGATGGAGGATTCGGGATACATGGCACGTGCGGCTTTCATCATGGACAAGCTCATGCACAAGATGGGACTGCATGGCAAGTCGTTCATCCCAATGCTCATGGGCTTTGGCTGTAACGTACCTGCCATAATGGCAACACGCACCATAGAGAGCCGCAGCAGCCGCATAATAACAGTGCTCATCACGCCGTTCATGTCGTGCAGTGCCCGCCTGCCGGTGCTCATCCTGTTTACAGGAGCCTTCTTCCCAAAGCACGCCGCACTGGTGCTCATGGGGCTCTATCTGCTTGGAATTGTTGTTGCAATAATCACTGCCCGCCTATTGAGGATTGCAAAGTTCCACAAGGACGAGACACCGTTCGTGATGGAGTTGCCCCCCTACCGCTGGCCCACACTGCGCGCTACACTGCGCCACATGTGGGAGAAGTGCGCACAGTACATAAAGAAGATTGGTACTGTGATTCTGCTCTCTACCATTGTCATCTGGTTCCTGAGCTACTACCCAAGACCCATAGAAGGTGAAAACGGAAAACTCGCGCAAATGAGCGAAACGGAAAGCGAGATGGTGGCAACAATGCAAGGTGAGAGTATTGAACAGGTTGCCCAGGAGAGTACAATAAGCGGCATTAACGAAAACTCATTCATTGCCATGCTTGGGCATGCGGTGGAGCCTGTGCTTGCTCCAATTGGACAGAACTGGCGCTCGGGCATTGCCATAATAACAAGCATACCGGCCAAAGAGCTTGTTGTGAGCACACTTGGTGTGCTCTACAGCAGCGACTCGGAGGAGAGCATAACCGAGGATCTGAGGACATCGGGCGACTTCACACCACGCTCGGCAGCCGCATTCCTGGTCTTCATCCTGCTCTTCTTCCCTTGCATTGCAACAATTGCTGCAATAGCACACGAGACCGGCAGCAAGCTGTGGGCACTATTTTCAATTCTATATAACACCGCCGTAGCATGGGTGGTAGCGTTTATCGTCTACACCATTGGCGGACTATTATAAATTAACCATAAAGAAAAACCATAATGAAAAAGAACATCACAATATACAACCCGCGCATGAAAATGGCCGACCTTGTCGCAAGCGACATGAGCCTGCTCTCTATCCTGCAGCGTCTGGATATAAGACTCGGATTCGGTGAGGCCACAGTTGCCGAAGTGTGTGCACAGCACAATATTTCGGCCGACCTGTTCCTTATGATATGCAACATCTACTCCTTCCGCGACTATGAGCCGCAGATTGATACACTGGGCAACGAGGATATAATGAGCATAACAATGTATCTGCGCGCATCGCACAACTACTACCGCACAATATGCTTCCCTACATTGCACGACAACATACACCGCATGGTAAAGGAGCTTGACGAAGTGAGCCGTCGCCTGATTGACAAATTCTACGACGACTATGACAATGAAGTGACAAGCCATTTCCAATATGAAGAGGAAGTTGTGTTTCCCTACATCGAGAAACTGCTCAATGACAGCCACACAACAGATGGCGAGTACAGAATTTCACTCTTCGGGCACAGCCACGGCAATGTAAACGAAAAGCTCAACGATCTTAGCAACATTATAATAAAGTACCTTAGCGGGGAGTATGCTTCGCAACTGAGGTACGAGATTCTCAGCGAGATAGGCAACATTGGCAACGACTTGCTCAAACACTCGGAGATTGAGAACAGGCTGCTTGTTCCGTTGGTAGAAAAAATTGAAAAGTGCCATGAACAGGGAAGGTAAATACAACGTAGTGCTCATTGAGCCGTCGGAGATTATAGCTACAGGCATCACAGCCATAATAGGCAATAACCCCCAATTCAGTGTAGTGCAGACACTGAGCGACCCGTCATACTACAACTCAAACGACACCGATGTAGACATTGTAATCATCAACCCCACAGTTGTCGACTATAACGACAGGCTCGACATACGCTCGTGGTTGGGAACAAGCGACACTGCACTTGTAGCGCTCACACACAGCAATTACGAGGAGAGCGTGATGCGCCAGTATGACGAGTGCATAGGCATATATGACAATGCAGCACGCATAATACAGAAACTGAAGAACGCCATTGAGGAGAACAGCAAGAACCCCAAGAGCGACCTCAACGAGTTGTCATCGCGCGAGAAGGATATTCTTGCAGCCGTGGCAATGGGCAAGACAAACAAGGAGATTGCCGACGAGTTCAACATCTCAATATACACCGTCATCTCGCACCGCCGCAACATATCGCAGAAGCTGGGTATCAACTCCATCCCCGGCCTAACGGTCTATGCAATTATGAACAAACTGGTGGATATTTCCGATTTCAGTTGAATGTAACTATTATGGCCGAAGAACTACACATTGCACAGGGCGGCAAAGAGGAGAAATATGCCTTGCTGTACAAACAGATTGCAGCCGTAACGGAGAGCGAGAGCGATACCATTGCCAACATGGCGAATATCGCAGCAATGATACACGAAACATTCCGTTTCTGGTGGACAGGTTTCTACCGCGTTGTCGGCGAAGAGCTTGTGCTTGGTCCATTCCAGGGACCACTTGCATGCAGCCGCATAGCCTACGGCCGCGGTGTGTGCGGAACAGCATGGAAAGAAGCGTGCACACAGGTGGTGCCCGATGTGGAACAATTCCCCGGACACATAGCCTGCAGCAGCGCATCGAAAAGCGAGATTGTAGTCCCGCTGTTCAAAGAAGGCAAAGTGACTGCTGTGCTCGACATCGACAGCGAACAGCTCGCCACCTTTGACGAAACAGACAAACTGTGGCTTGAAAGGATTGTGGAGAAATTATAAAGAGTTAAGGATGTTTCCCGACAGGGGTTACATCCTTTTCTTCAATGTCTTGTAGCTGAGAATATGTATTGTCACCCCCGTTGCAATGGCAATGAACATGGCACTCATCCACCACTCTTTGGCGACGACGAATGCGCAGTAGAGCAATGTTGCCCACACCATTGTAACAGATACTATCTTCACACGTAGCGGAAGCGCCTTGTGTTCCCTGAAATTCTTTATATATGGGCCAAGATGCTTGTGCGACATTAGCCAGTCATACAATCTCTGCGAGCTGCGCATATACAAGGCTGCCGAGAGCAAAAGGAACGGGGTAGTTGGCAGAACAGGCAAGAAAATGCCCATTATACCCAGCGCTAATGACACGCTTCCGATGATTGCCAAAAGATATCTCATTATTATGTATTTGCGGCGCGAAGGTACAAAAAATATCCTACAGCGTGAAACAATGACAACGGCTGCATAGATTTTTCTTTAGAAAAATTCTTTTATTTATTTTTTATTCGTACATTGCAACCGATAAAAGAAACATTGTCTAACCTTAAACTCCCTACATTATGAAAAAGTTCATGTTTCTATTTGCAGTCATCTTATTTTTAGGAGTTGGAACAGGCCATGCACAAGTGAAAAAGACAGGACCCGATGCCGGGCCACTTGTAGGAATGTGGCAATATGTCGAGGAGGTTACGACAGCAGAAGGCGGCAAGGCCTACATTGGCAAGCAGATTTTCAAGACCATCACCGAGGAGAACACCTACTTTGTAATTCTTGGAGTGAACATCCCCATCAAAGAGGCTAATTGGGAAGAGAGCAAGACAAGCACGCTGGCATTCATAAGCCATGAGGGCGAGATTGAGATGAAAGAGGACAACACTTACCTTGAGTACATCAACAAGCACTATCTCGACAAGAGCCTCAACAACACCATCTCAAACTTGCGTTACAGGTTCAGCGAGGAGAACAGGAATATTCTTTACGTGGAATACAACCTTAGCGGAACTGAAAGCGACAACTGGGTAAGCGAGATTTGGTTGCGCGTAATTCCATTAGGAGCGAAATAATGACAAATATCATCACAGCAGAGGGTGACCCATCAAAAACAAAATGGGCCACCCTTTTATCGTTGAAAAAATTGAACAGAAAGAGCTATTTTCAGTCAGCCTCGTTGAATTATTCGAACGAACGCAACAGTTCAATCTCCTCGGCCCATCGAGCCTCATCGGGAGTCTCAAGAATAATTGGCATATTATTAAAACGCGGGTCTTTCATAAAGCGTTTGAAAAAGTCGATTCCAAGCAGACCAATGCCCACACTGTCATGCCTGTCGACACGTGAGCCAAGCGGTTTCTTGGTATCGTTGAGATGGATGGCCTTAAGATATTCCAGACCAACAACACGCTCCAGTTCACCGAAAGCCCCATCGTAATCGCCTACAATATCATAACCGGCCGAATAGAAGTGGCAGGTATCGATACACACACCCACGCGGCTCTTGTCGTCCACGCGGTCAATAATGTAACGGATTTCCTCCAATTTATTGCCTACATTGCTGCCCTGCCCTGCCGTGTTCTCAATGACAGCTGTAACACCTGTTGTCTTTGAGAGTGCAAGGTTTATGTTTGCCGCAATCTCATCAAGGCACTCCTCGACAGAAATCTTGTTCAAATGACTTCCCGGGTGGAAGTTGAGCATGGTAAGTCCAAGCTGTTCGCAACGCTGCATCTCGTCGAGGAACGCTGCACGCGATTTCTGCAGTGCCTCTTCGTCGGGATTACCCAAATTTATAAGGTAACTGTCATGGGGCAATATATAACGTGGGTCAAAACCACCCTTTCTGCAATTCTCTTTGAAAAGTTCTATACTCTTTGCGGTGAGCGGCGCAGCCACCCACTGACGCTGGTTCTTGGTAAACAGGGCGAAGGCATTTGCGCCTACAGCCGTGGCATTCAACGGGGCATTCTCAACACCGCCGCTTGCCGAAACATGGGGTCCTATGAATTTCATATCCAATTATCTTTTTTATTGCGAAAATAATAAAATATATGCCGGCAAAGGCTTTTTTATCAAAAATTAACCCTTGCCGGCATTTTCGGTCACTTAAGAGTTTCTTATAATTTGGGTTCACCACCCTCTGCTGTCACCTGCAGGGCAAAGAACTTGTTACCACCACGCAACAGGTTACGCACCTCACTGAGAAGCTCGTGGCTCTCCTGGATAAGGTTCAGATAGACAAAGTCCATTCGCAAGCTGCCATTGCTCTGGTGCAGACGCATTGTCTGTGTCTTGCGCAGGTTTGCAAGCTGATGCTTCAGGTTCTTGGCACGTGTGGATACCTCCTCGGCATTCGTATAGTTTCCTGTAGCTATTATCTCGTTTATATCCATGAGCACCTTGTAAACTTCGCTACAATATGGCGAGAACTCCTCGACATAACTCTTTGAGAGCGGGTTGAAGCTGTTGTCAGCATGCTCTTTCATTGGCTCGCCAATACGGGTAAGCGTATTGAGCATCTGCTGACAGCTGTTTGTACACAAGTGATACCATGTGCTGCGTTCGAATGCCATCTGCTGGTCGATGCGCTGCAGACCGCGTGTCTCGGAACGGCGTTGTTTCTTCATCAAGGCCTTCTCCTCAACAATCTTAATCAATGTACTCTTGAGCGGACGCAGGGCATCCCTTGAGAAGGAGTCGAACATCTTCTTGTAAGCCTCTGCCGAGAATGCAAGGGTGTGCGAGAGAGTATCGGCTGTGTGGGACTTTAGGTTCTCCCATACCTCGTCCTGGTCATCGGACTTCAGTATGACATCCATCTTTGCATCGACAGTCTCGGCAGCTTTCTTCTTGTTATAGTTTACATGGCTACGGATGAGCAGATAGATTACTATTGCAATCATTACATACATTGCAATGACACCTCCGTAATTCATTATGCTGGACACAAGAGCTGCAATGATGAATGCAGCACCGGCAGTTATGAACCATCCGCCGATTACCGAAACCACACCTGTTACACGATAAACGGCACTCTCCCTACCCCATGCACGGTCGGCGAGTGAAGAACCCATACCAACCATAAATGTCACGTATGTTGTTGAGAGCGGCAACTTCAACGATGTACCCACTGCAATAAGTAAGCCGGCAAGCACAAGGTTAACCGATGCGCGAACAAGGTCAAAGGCGACATCCTCGCGTTCCTCGAGCGGGGCGAAACGCTTGCCAATCCATCGTTTTACACTTTCGGGGGTGTTGCGTGTCACAGCATCAACAAGTTTTGACACGGCACGTACAATGTTGCGTGCGACCGACGATGTTCCGAACATCTCGTTCTCCTCGTTCTGCTGGCTTGACAGATCGATTGATGTCTGCAACACTTTACGGGCCTTCTTGCTTGTGAAAAGAGCATATACCATCACTGCACCTGCACCCACAAGGAACATGATGTTTGTTGTTGCCGGCAAACCAAGCGATTCCATTGTCATATCCACGTTACCGCCATTGGCTACAAGAGTCTGGAAAGACTCGAGACCGGCTAACGTAACACCGATGAAGTTCACAAGGTCATTGCCTGCAAATGCCATTGCAAGCGAGAATGTACCCATTAGCACAACCACTTTAAGAACATTTACCTTGCAGAAGTGCAACAATTGCATCAGTATTGTGAGCACTACAAAAGAGCACAGAATGAACATGCCTGTCTCCTCGAACACAAACTCCTGAACGTTTGCAGGGAGCATTGCTTTAAGAGAACTGCCCTTCAAGCCCTTTACAATCATGAAGTATATGATTGCAGTAGACGCAAAACCGCCATAAAGTCCAATCTTGCGTCCCAGATTCTTGCGATAGTGGAATGTAAAGATAACACGTGATATCCACTGCACTACAAGACCGAACACAAAGGCGATGGCCACAGATAGGAAGATTGAGATAATAATTGTCATGGCCCTATCGGTATTGAGCATACCCAATCCCTCGCCCGATGATGAGAGCAACGCTGTGATGAACGATGCGCCAAGCAACTCAAACACCATTGACACGGTTGTTGATGTCGGCAGACCAAGCGAGTTGAAGAGGTCGAGCAGGAATACGTCACTGATGACCACTGCAAGATAGATGCACATCACGTTCTCAAAGGTGAAGAACGACGGGTCAAAAATACCGTGACGCGCCACATCCATCATTCCGCTGCTGAAAGCGGCACCTACAAAGACACCCACCGCCGCGACAATGAGCACATGTTTGATTTTTGCAGCCCTTGAACCGACTGCCGAACTCAGGAAGTTAACGGCATCATTGCTCACGCCTACTGTCAAGTCAATGATGGCAAGGACAAACATAAAGGCAATCACAAACATATAGGAGAGTTCCAGCGAACTGAGCCCCGATACGTAAGAGATAATGTTGTTAAAGAAATCCATATATCATTAATTTATGTTTTTCACAATATTACGGTTTCTTACCGGTGTAAAGATTGGCCACAATATCTGCAGACCCGCCACAGGCCTGCAACAGGCGAAACCTTTCACGTTACAAAAATATTCATTATTTCTATAAAACAAAATAAAATATGATAAAAATCGTAAAGCGAAGAGTGCAAAAATAAACCCCGGAGCAACAGGCTCTCCGGGGAAAACACGGGTTTTATGACGCGGGAAAGGGATTAGAAATCATATCTGGCCGAAAGATTTATTCGGTTCGCATTGTAGGTCTTGCCGCTGAAGTCGAAGCGCCAGCCATGCAGATACTCTATACCAAGCTGCATATTGTCAGTCACATTATAGAAGAAGTTTGCTGCCACATACTGGCCCTTCTGGTAGCCGCCGGGATTGGCCTCGCCAAAACCTTTGCGCGAATGGAGCACCGTCTGGCTATATGTTGCCGAAGCAAGGAAACGGGTGCCGAAGTTGTACTGTATGCCTGCATACCAGCTCTCGCTTGTAAGCATCATGGCATTACCGGGTGTTGTCGGGTCGGGCACCACATCCACGCCCACATTGGAGATATTGTTCACAAGCGAGCCGATACCCTCGCCAATGGTATACTGTCCGCGCAACTGCAAACCTCCCATTGTAGCAATCATACTGGCCTGGGCACCCCAGCCCACTTTGTCGTTGTCCTTGCCGGTAATCTTGTCGACATACGAAATATCGCGCATAACAGCGCCGAGACGTATGTGGTTCTGCGGGTCATTGAACAGGTTATACTGCACATAAATAGGGATATTGGGTACGCGTTGGGCATCGATGGTAAAGGTCTCGTTCTCGGTAGCATTTACATTGGGAGCCTCGAGAGAAATACCCATTGAGAGGCCGAAGTCGAAGCCATAGCGCAACATCACCTGTGTTGCACGATAGAATGTCATACCGCAAGGGCCGCCATAGTCAATGGTTACAGGGATAGCAGCCAAGTCCATGAACGAACCCACAGAATAACCGATTTTGAGATACTTGGTGCTCATGTAGGCATTCTGCAACTGCAACCCGAGCCCGCTGCCACGCCAGTTGGCCGATGTAAACACCTCGAAATCGCCAAGCAGACGGCTGGTACCCACAAGCTTAAGGAAGAGGACCGAGTTTGTCATATCCATCCTGAACTGGCTCGACGGTGCACCGCCACGCTGTATTGCCGACGGCAGGAAATCGACATTGTCGACAGCACGGTCAAAATCGTACTCGATTTTTGTCTGCAGATAACCACCGATACCGAGTCCCCACTTGCCCTTTTGGTCAACAAGGACAAAGCGCGGTGCGCGAGGGTCATTGTGGTAGGGACTTTGCGAGTTCTGGAAAATCTCCACCACATCGGGAGCCTCGTTAACAGTCTCGCTGATACAAATCACAGGAGTTGCATCATCGGCAATCTCCACCCAGCTCTGTGCGTTGACGGACACTGCTGCAAGCAAGCCAAAAGCCGCCAACAAAGTAAGTTTTGAAAATCTTTTCATAACATGTCACATTTTATATGAATACAGAAAAATAAACACCCCGCCGCCCTTTTTGTTTAAAGAAGCACCCCGGTGTTTTTTAAACAGGGATAGAAGTTTTCTTTAAAGGAAAATATGAGAATTCAAAACTTATTGTTTCCTTTGCATCAGCAACAGGCATGATACCCTAATAATATATAAATATGACAGACGGCAAGGAAAAGGTTGAAAAGTTCAAATACCTGCAGGCAACACCACGCGACAAATCGTGGGGGCTTGCCGTCACCACTGTCGGCTACAGACATGTCCACCCCGGAGAGGAGCACTCACTCTCGACCCACCCCGACGGCTACCGGTTCAAGGAGAACGGACAGCGTGTGCTCAACGAATATCAGCTGTACTACATCACACGCGGCTGCGGACACTTTGAAAGCGCCTCCTGTTCAAGAACAAGAATTGAAGCCGGAATGATGTTTATCCTGTTCCCCGGTGAATGGCACAAGTTCAGCCCCGACCCTGAGACGGGATGGGATGACCACTGGATAGGTTTCACCGGCGGTTTCATGGACGACAAGATAAGGGCAGGATTCTTCACCTTCAAAAACTGCGTGTTCAGGATTGGGGTAAACGAGAAGATAACCGGCACATTCCACGAGATTCTCGAGATAGCCTTTGAGGAGAAGAAGGGGTACCAACAGGCTATTGCAAGCCTTGCGATATCGCTCATAGGGCGCATACACTACGAGGATATAAACCACACTTATGGCGACACATACATCGAGCGCATCATTAACCAAGCAAAAGCCGTCATGAAAGAGGACACCACAAACAACGAGCCCCTGGAAGATATCGCACGTTCGCTTGGCGTGAGCTACTCACTCTTCCGCCGCGAATTCAGGAAACGGTGCGGAATATCGCCCGGACAGTACAGGCTTGAACTGAGGCTCATACAGGCAAAGGAGCTGCTGCTGTCTACAAACATGAGCATTGCCGACATCTCCACGAAACTGCACTTTGAATGCATCGGGCAGTTCTCTACATTCTTCAAGAAGAAAAGCGGCATCTCCCCGCTCGAATTCCGCAAGCAAGGCATTAAAAAAGATTAATACAATCAAAATATCCCTAAATACCCAATGGCAGATTTGTTTCTCACAACAATATTTGCCAACTTGCGGTGCGTTTCGCCAAAAGACGCAACGCCGATAGATATTGTACAACACTATTATTTGACTCTTATGAAAAAGAACATCATTGTAACCTGTGTCTTAGCCACACTATCACTACTGCTTGCCGCACCTGCCACTGCACAGACATCGACCGATACCTACATTGACATAAACACAACTGTAGAGCGTGAAGTGACCCCGAACGAGCTATATCTGCAAATCACCATCAGAGAGAAGGACTACAAAGGCAAAAAGAGCCTTGAGCAGATGCAGGATGCAATGCTTGGAGCACTGAAAGCCAACCGCATTGACATCCCCGAATGCCTCACACTCAACTACATGGGCAGCGAAGTGGGCTACAAGGCATTTTCAAAGAGCATAAAGTCACAGACCGAAGCCACATACATGCTTAAGCTCAATGACGCAACCATAATGCAGAGCGTGATTGCCTCACTCGAAGAGAGGCAGATTTCGGACATTGAGCTTGTGCGTACAAGATACACTGCCGAAAAGGATTTGAAGGCCGAAATGGGTATTGAGGCGATGCAGCTTGCAAAGGCCGAGGCGCAGATGCTTGCCGGAGCCATCGGGCAGGAGGCAGACAAGGCCATGACAATCAGCTACTGGATGAACAATACACAGGCGCAGCCAAGGCTCTACAAGGCACGTATGTCCAACGCTTCAGAAGAAGCCGATGCTGTAGGGCAGCCTGCAGGCGAACCCATGATAAGCATTGGCAAGATTACATACCGTTTTACGGCAAATGTACGTTTTGAACTGAAATAAAGTTTCTTGTCACCTGGAAAACAAAAACAGAAATGCGGTGTTCCTTATATAAAAGAGGCACCGCATATTTTTAAAGACGAAACATATCATGTACAGGAACAGATTACTCAAATCACTATTCTACGAGCCGGTATCGTCATCGGCCAAATCTTTCGTGATACTCATGTCACGCATCATATTCGGTTTCATGTTCCTTTCGCACGGAATAGCCAAGCTGCATACATACGGCGAGGCTCCATGCACATTCCCCGACCCCATAGGCCTTGGCAGCACACTGTCGCTATGGCTGGTGCTGTTTGCCGAGATTCTTTGCTCAATAGGCTTTGTACTTGGAGCACTGTTCCGCCTGTGCCTAATCCCAATGATATTCACCATGTGCATTGCACTTTTTGTGATACACGCCGGCGACCCGCTCGACGTGAAGGAACTGTCACTGATGTACCTTGCAATCTTTGCACTGCTGTTCATAACAGGACCGGGCAGGTTCTCCATCGACGGAATACTGAAAAGAATATTTCTCAATTCATAATAAAAGCAATGTGGCGGCCGTGAAGCCGCCACATTGCTTTTATTTGAGTCCTTCAAGAATATTCTTCAGCACCACCGTTGCCGATATTTCACGGTTGGCAGCCTCGGGAATAACCAGCGAGCGTTCGCTCTCAATTACATCGTCGGTAACAATCATGTTGCGTCTTACGGGCAGGCAATGCATAAAATAGGCATTGTCGGTCACCGCCATCTGGCGCTCGCAGACCGTCCAGTCGCGATCCATGGAAAGCACCTTGCCGTAGTTATCACCCTCATATGCCGCCCAGTTCTTCGCATATACAAAGTCGGCACCCTCGAAAGCCTTCATCTGGTCATACTCCACACGCGCCTTTCCAACAAAAGCAGGGTCAAGTTCATACCCCTTGGGGTGTGTGATTACAAAATCGTAGTCGGCAGCATTCATCCACTCGGCAAATGAGTTGGGCACGGCCTGTGGCAATGCCTTGGGGTGCGGTGCCCAGGTAAGTACAACCTTCGGCCGTGGCTTGGTCTTGTACTCTTCAATGGTTATGAGGTCGGCAAAGCTTTGCAAGGGGTGACGTGTTGCGGCTTCCATTGAGAAGACCGGACGACCGGAATATTTAATGAACTGGTTCAGGATTACCTCGTTATAGTCATCGTCCTTATTCTCGAAACGGGCGAACGAGCGTACACCTATTATATCGCAATAACAGCCCATTACAGGTATGGCCTCAAGCAAGTGCTCGGGTTTGTCGCCGTCCATAATAACCCCACGCTCTGTCTCCAGTTTCCATGCGCCCTGGTTTATATCCAATACAATGACATTCATTCCAAGGTTCAAGGCTGCCTTTTGTGTACTTAATCTCGTACGCAGGCTCGAATTGAAGAATACCATCATCAAGGTCTTGTTCTTTCCCAGTTCGCAGTACTTGAACCTGTCGGCCTTAATCTCAAAAGCCTCATCGAGCGCCTTTCTAAGGTCGCATATATCATTTACAGAGGTAAAGTGTCTCATACTTACATTATCTATTACTGGTACAACTCATTTTTCATCCTCATCACCGTCACCGGTCACAGTCTCCTCGACATCAACCGGCTGCGTACTATCATCCTCCCCTGCTTTTTTCTTCTTTTTCTTGCCCCACCATTTCCATCTGTCGAACTCAAAAAGAATAGATGTTCCAACACCCTGTGTCGTGAGGTCGGTCTTTGAGAAGTAGCGGTCATTGGTCTTGCTATAGGCCTTTATATTCCAGTTGTATTTAGGACTCAGGAGCCACAGCAGTTCAAAGTCACCGATGACGTTGCGGTTGGCTATAGGATTCTCGCGGTAGCCGAGGTTTCCGTTTATCTGCAGGCGGTTGTCGAGCAGGCGACCACGCAGCATACCCTCAACCTCCATACTGTTCCATCCGCGCTCACTTGTAGAGATGTTGCCCGAGATATCCCAGTTGCCGTTATTGATAATTTTACCGAGCATATTATTGATTTGTCCCGATATTGTATTGGAAATCAACGACTCCACCGCCGACGAAGAGTTCGTCATGCCGGCCTGTGCATTGTTGGTATCAAAGGTATAGAATTTACCCACACCCAACAGATATACAAACTGCATGTTCTTCTGGTCGGGGGTACTGGCCACGCTGGCAAGCAGTTCGCGCTCCTCTTCACTGCCCTCGGGCAGTTCAAGGTCAAAGGCAAGGTTTGGCGATGCCAGCGTGCCGGTAATGTCCATCACGCAATTCACCTTCACTGTCTTGCGCCTTGCAATCTCTGTGGAGAGGTCACTGAGCGATGCCGACGGTACAAGATATTTTGCCTTCAGGTTTAGCGCAGCCCTGAAAGGGTCGCCATTGAACGCTATTGTACTTCCTTTGGAAATGTCAAAGACTTTTGGGAAGATATCCTGAATGGTGAATTTATACAGGCCGCGCACAAGGTTCAGGTTGCCTTTCATGCTGAAACCTGTCTTGTCGTCGTATATGGCATTTACAGGACCTGCGCCACTGAGGCTAATATAGTCGTCGTTCTGTAAATTCGTGTACACTTTCACATCAAGATGCTCGTTGACATCGAGCATAAAATCTAGTGTGAGTTTGCTTGCGGTTTTGCTGAAAGCATTCTTCTTCTCAACATCCAGTATCGGCAGTTCCTCTTTCTTTTTTCGTCTGCTATTATCGGTAAATGTCACAAAACTATTGTCGCGTGCACCGCTTGTAACATTCGAGTTATATATAAAGCGCGAACCAGGCATGCTCTTGGCATTTGCCTTCAGAAGGAAACCGGTACCGTCACTCTTTATCATTGCGTCACCTGTTGCAAACACGGTGCCATAGAACGGCAAGGTGCCAAAGTCGTCCGTGTCATACACAAGCATCTCATTGGCCTTGATATTGAAATTGCAGGTCCATTGGCTCATATTACTGTGCCCGAGTTGGCCCGACAGACTACCTCTGTTACCGAACCTGTCATAAATCCTTGCATTGTCGAAAGCCATGATACCCCGGGAGAAGCGGATAGAATCACCGGTGAAATAGTACCTTGTATTGTTCGCATTCACTTTCGCTGAACAATACAATGCCACGGCACCCTCCAGATCAACCAGACGCCACCCGCCATGTATATGCACGTTTCCACTGGCAGTCCCATCAATTCCCGAGATGAATTTATCGAGCTTTTTATCAAGGAACGCCGCATTCAGGTTCTTGGCATCAATCCGCAACGTTATCGTGTCGTTGGGCTGTGAGAGGAATCCCTTCACTGTCGACAGTTCGTTCTCGCGGTTATAGATATCGGCACCAAGCACTATGCTTTTAGTGTCATTTTCCCAACCTACATACACGTTTCCATCACCCAATACGGCACCGTCAATACTGAAATTCTCAACTGTAAGATGTCCTCCTGCATTAGGTGCCGACAGCAAGCCTGTTCCCAAAGCCGTACCTGAAGCCCTGCCACCGAATTCCAGTGTCTTGAATTTTATAAAGTCAAACACTGCGGCAACATCCACATCATTCAAATAGGCATTCAGGCTATCACTCACCTCCTTGCCAAGAACACCCTCTATCTTGAGGCTCTGTCCTTCACTGCAAAGTCCGATGTTTTCAACATGCAGCCTGTCGATACGGCCGGACACCGTACCCTCATTCACATGCCATACCCTGTTTTTATGTATGATGCTGTCTTCATAAATATTCGCCGTAAGTTCCAGTTCACGTTTTGTATTACGTCCAAGCCCGGCATCCATACGCACCATGCCCATCATCACATCATCGGTCTTGAAATTGTTCCAGTTGACAATTCCCTTTATTTTGTCGGACTCCACATTTGCATTGATTCTCACCACAATATCCTCGGTCTGGTCATTGTTGTCGAAATCCTTTTTCTTGCGTGACAGTGGTTTGGTGAGCTGCACATTCAAATCGAGCCCGCCATGCCCCGACTTTCCGTTGATGCTCAAAGCACGTATCAACCCGCCATTTAGATTTATTTTATTTATTGAGCCATCGACATTGAAAATATTCTCCCGCTCATTAAAGACTCCTTTGATACCCGATGGTTCAAGCACGGTTACCGGCAGGTTAAACATATTAGTCAACGGTATGGTATTGGTTATTGCAACATCGTAATAGAAGTCATTGACAAATGAGGGAGAAGAATCACTCTCGGACGTTATATCCAACACAGGCAGGTGGGATTTCAATATTCCGGCAAGACTGCTCTTTATACGCTTGAAGTCAAAATCGCCATATATGCTTGCACTTGCAAAATCCGATGTCACCATAAAGATTCTGTCTTCGCCGGCATTATTGTCGCTGACATAGAAATTACGTACAAAGGTTGTATCGCCGCCACTCATATGATAGAGATTGTCTATCTTGGCATTCACGATAGTCCTTCCTGCACCATAGTCTATATATTCACCATTCAGGTCAAAGGAGAAAGCCTGGGGTTTGTCGCTCGGGTAAAGGTTCAGTTCTGTAGGCGCAATCCTGTCGCTCCTGAGGGTGAGTTTGAGCATTCGATCATCGGCAATGCTGTATTTTGCCGTCAACCGCATCTTCGCATTCGGGTCATCGGAGTCAAGCCTTGCCGTTATCAAATCGGCTGCACAATGGCCACTGAACTCAATTGGAGCATAATGATAACCTTTGTATACAAGGTTCTCCACACTGCCGGTTATGGTTCCATAATTATCATGCGCCTTGAGATTGCCCGATGCCTCCATACTCACACCGCATGCTTCAAGTCCGGCAACATCGGCAAGTTCTTCAAGATTCATTCCCTCGCCATTCAAAGACAAGCAGTAATCCCAATTCGAAGCCAAATAGCCATTGGCGGCAATGGCACCACTTTCGCAGCCTACAGCCAAGCTACCACCCACTTTGTCCTTGTCGAACGATACATCACCGCTAAGGTGCACTCCCCCAGCCAAGCCTGTCAAGACAAAAGCGGGAGAATCAGGCTTAAGATAGGAGACAATTGTTGCCATTACATTTTCATCGGCAAAACAGTTGTCAACAATCACACGTCCTTGCATTTGCTCTGCGAACGGATTAATAGCCATGGCAGTGGCTTTTATACCGTAACTGTCATCAATCGCAGAGAGCGATGCAACAACATCCGCACTATCCTTACGGTAATATCCGTCCATGCTGAACCTCACCGGCGAAATAGCATCTGCAGGCAGGTCCACAAACAAAGCCACATCATCGGGAGCAAAGCAATTGCTCCTTACATTACCCGACACGACAACATCACTCCAAATACTGTCGGCACAAGCCACAACACGGTCGGCCACAATATTGCTGTGCGGTGTTCTCAACTCAAGATTGTCCACAGCCACACTATCGCCCTCCTTAAGTACATTTGCCCTTAGACGCTCCACCTCAAGGCCACAACTTTCCTTTCCGCTTATGGAACGTATATAGAGGTCGAGCCTGTCGTCGCGCAATTCCTTTAGCGAGAGATTGCATGCAAAATCGGTCACAAGAATGTGTTCAGGGTCAAACCCGATGCTGTCCCTTGCTTCGCTGAGGACATCATATGATAGACGGCCATCATACATCAGCAACTGGTTTATGCGCAAATCGATTCTTGATTTCTCCTCTTTTTTGTCGCGAGACAGCAAGTCTAGAAGAAACTGGATGTTCAGTTCCTCCCCCGGCGCAGTGCGGCTAAGCCTTACATCGGGAGCAGCAAACACCAGCGTGTTCACTCTCACCTCGCCATCCAGCAGCCTCTTTGTCTGCAAGTAAGCACGTGCCTCCTCGGCACACACTACTGTATCGCCATCAATGCCATGCAAAACGACATTGCGCAGGCGTATGTCGTTGAGCCCGCGCACCTCCACCTCTTCAACATCAAGAGGAATGCCATACCTCCCCGCAAGTTCGGCCGAGGCATACGAAGCAAGGCGGGACTTGACGGGAGCAAGCCTCAATGACATGAGCGACAGAAAGAGCAGAAACGCAATCACTGCCACCGTTCCGAATATGTACTTGAATATTTTTATAGCCTTATATTTTATTAGAATCCCCTGCACGGCCGCGCAATGCGCCCACGCGAAAATTGTTGCGAATATACTCTTTTTGCGCGACAAAAGCGCACTTTTATCCCATTATTTTGCTAACTTTGCAACCATTATACAGAAATCAAGTACAAATGCACACATTCATCACCGAAAATCTCGATGCAATCGGGACTCTTGCAACCTTAATATTCACAATGGTATTCTTCATATCGGGCAAAATCCGTTCCGATATTGTAGCATTGTGCGCATTGGCACTGCTTGTCATCATGGGCATACTGGAGCCTACATCAAAAGAGGCCTTCTCGGGTTTCTCAAGCACTTCTGTCATTATGATGGTGGGACTGTTTGTTGTGGGTGGAGCCATATTCCAGACAGGTCTTGCAAAGATGATAAGTTCAAGACTCATGCGTCTTGCCGGAAACAGTGAGACACGCCTTTTCATCCTTGTAATGGTTGTGACATCATTCATGGGTGCATTCGTGAGCAACACCGGAACAGTAGCCATAATGATTCCCATAGTCGTGAGCATGGCCATGAGCGCAAAGATGAACCCCAGCCGCCTGCTCATGCCTTTGGCATTTGCAAGCAGCATGAGCGGTATGATGACACTCATCGGTACCCCGCCCAACCTTGTAATCAACGAAGAGCTCATAAAAGGCGGATACGAGGGACTCGGTTTCTTCACCTTCCTGCCGGTGGGTCTGATATGCGCATTTGTAGGTACAATAATACTGCTTCCTTTGAGCAAAAGATACCTATCCAAACCCGGCTCACTGAGCAGCAAGAGCGCAAGCAGCGCAAAATCGTTGAAAACACTTGTCAAGGAGTACGGAATCTCAAACAGCCTGCACAAGGTGCAGGTAAACAGCGATTCACTTGCCACAGGTAAGATGATTGGCGAACTGAACATCAGAAAAGTATATGGCCTCAACATCATAGAGGTGCGCCACATAGAAAAGGGACAACGCCACTTCCTCACCAAGTCTGTAATACAGCAGGCAGCCGATTCCGACACGATGCTGCGCACCGATGACATACTCTACATATCGGGAGCCGAGGAGCAGGTAAAGAAGTTCATTGCCGACTACAAACTCGAATACATAGTCGATAACGAATCGGACAAGCTCGATTTCTACGACATTGGCGTTGCCGAGATTGTATTGATGCCATCATCTACAGTCATCAACAAGAGCATAAAGGAGGTACAGTTCCGCACCCGATACAATGTAAGCATTCTGGGTATATGCCGCAAGGGCGAATACATTCTTCAGGGACTTGCCAATGAGGTAATACACACCGGCGATGTCCTGTTGGTACAGGGCACTTGGGACAACATTGCAAACCTGGAACATGAGACAAATGAATGGATTTTGATGGGACGTCCGCTCGAAGAGGCTGCTAAGGTAACACTGGACTACAAGGCACCTGTTGCCGCCGTTATAATGGTGGCAATGATTGTTACAATGGCATTCAACATCCTTGAACCCGTAACAGCAGTTGTGATTGCAGGATTGCTGACAGTGCTCACAGGCTGTTTCCGCAATGTGGAGGCCGCGTACAAAACCATCAATTGGGAGAGCATCATGCTCATTGCTGCCATGATTCCGGTGTCAATAGCTCTGGAAAAGACAGGAATATCTGGTTGGGTGGCAACATCACTGAAAGATACGCTGGGCGATTTCAACCCTATCATAATGCTTGCAGCCATATACTTTGCTACATCGTTGTTGACAATGTTCATAAGCAACACAGCCACAGCCGTGCTCATGGCACCCATTGCGATGCAATGTGCCACAAGCATAGGCGTAAGCCCGGTTCCAATGCTTTTTGCCGTGACTTTGGGAGCAAGCCTTTGCTTTGCATCACCATTCTCCACACCGCCCAACGCGCTTGTAAAACCTGCCGGACAATACACATTCTCCGACTATGTCAAGGTTGGACTACCATTGCAGATAATATTGGGTATTGTCATGATACTTGTACTGCCATTACTTTTCCCATTTTAAAGAGAGATGAATTCCAGCGATATACAAAAGGTAAAACAACAGTTCGGAATCATAGGCAATGATCCCGAACTGCTCAGAGCAATAGACACCGCCATCCAGGTGGCGCAGACCGACCTGTCTGTACTCATTACCGGCGAAAGCGGTGTAGGAAAAGAGTTCTTTCCTAAAATCATACACACAAACAGCGTCCGCAAACACAACAAATACATTGCCGTAAACTGCGGTGCCATCCCCGAGGGAACAATCGATTCCGAGCTTTTCGGCCATGTAAAGGGAGCATTCACCGGTGCCGTGAACGAGCGCAAGGGTTACTTTAGCGAAGCCGACGGCGGCACCATTTTCCTCGACGAGGTTGCCGAGTTGCCAATGGCCACACAGGCCCGCCTGCTGCGCGTGCTTGAGAACGGCGAATACATAAGGGTCGGTTCATCGGACGTAGAAAGGACAAACGTGCGCATTGTCTGTGCCACAAACGTGAACCTTGTTGAAGCCATCGCCGACGGGCGTTTCAGGGAAGACCTCTATTACCGTCTCAGCACCGTGCCCATAAACGTTCCCGCGCTGCGCAAACGTGGCGAGGATGTCGTGTTGCTGTTCAAGAAATTCACAATGGATTTCGCGTCAAAGTACAATGTGCCCAAGCTGCAGATTGACGAGAGTGCAAAAAGAGCCATCATGGCATACTCCTGGCCGGGAAACATACGCCAGCTGAAAAACATAGCCGAACAGATATCAATTCTGGAGCTCAACCGCGAGATTGACGGCGAGACCATATCGCACTACCTCCCAAAGGAGCAGAAGAGCAACCTCCCCACCATTGCAGGACACAAGAGCGAGGGCAAGACATTCGAGAGCGAACGCGAAATCCTCTACAGTGTATTGTTCGACATGCGCCGCGACATTACTGAACTGAAAAAACAGATAGAGATTCTGCGCACCTCACAAGAGAGCGCAAAGAGCGACGCTTCATACTATACCCCGGCCGAAGAGATGCCTGTAGTGCCCCGCCAGATAGAGCCGGCATACCGCATTGAACCTGCACAGGTACACTATGAGCCGGTGGAAAACGTAGTGGACGAATACATAGAGGAGACACTCTCGCTCGATGATGTGGAGAAGAAGACAATCCTGCAGGCGCTCGAAAGGAACAAAGGCAAGCGCCGCCACGCAGCAAAGGAACTGAACATTTCGGAACGTACGCTTTACAGGAAAATAAAGGAATATGGCATTGAATAGATTTTTACATAGACTGACATTTACCGCACTCCTGTCGGCACTCCTCGCCATAGCGGGATGCACTGTAAGCTACAAGTTCACAGGTGCATCAATTGACTACACGAAAGTGAAGACGATATCACTTGAGACCTTCCAGAACCGCGCCGCCTACCAGTGGGCCCCAATGGCCACAATGTTCAACGAAAAGCTCAATGACATTTTCGTGCAACAGACAAAGCTGCAGCAGGTGGCACGTGGCGGTGACATGCAGTTCGCCGGTGAAATCACTGCATATGAGCAGTACAACAAATCCATATCTTCCGACGGCTACTCGTCCATGGTGCAGTTGAAGATGACCGTAAACGTACGATTTACCAACAACACCAACCACGACGAGGATTTCGAGCGACAGTTCAGCGCCACACGTGATTTCGATGCCACACAGTCACTCGACTCGGTACAGGAAGAACTTGTCGGCCAGATGATTGATGAGATAGTAGAGGCAATTTTCAATGCAGCTGTAGCAAACTGGTAACCGATGGAAAATATATCCAAGTACATATCGCACCCCGAGAAGCTCAACCGCGACACCCTCTATGAGCTGCGTCTCATTGTGGGCAAATACCCATATTTTGACGTGGCGCGTCTGCTGATGCTCAAGAACCTCTACCTGTTGCACGACATTGACTTCGGCAAGGAGATGCGCAAGGCGGCCATTCACCTGAAAAGCCGTTGGCCAATCTTTGAGCTCATGGCAGGCTACGGCACTGCACCCACAATTGAGGAAGCTCCGGCAGACATACCTATTGACAGGACCATGGCACTTATAGATGCCTTTCTCGAGACAATACCCACCGACCACCTCTCGCTCGAAGCCGAAGGTGCGGCTGCAGTGGATTATGCATCGGCATATCTCAAGGAGAAAACAGAAAACGACCCGGCAATCCCCGAGTTGCGCGGACAACAGCTCATCGACGATTTTCTTGCCGGTGACAACGAAAGGATAAGCCTGAACCTGAGTGCTCCGGCCGAAAGCGAAAAAGAAGAACTGCCGGACAGCAACAATTCCGAGACATCATTCTTCACCGAGACTTTGGCAAACATATATATCAAACAGGGCAAATACAGCAAGGCTCTTGAAATTATTAAACGATTATATTTGGAATTTCCGAATAAAAATCGTTACTTTGCAGACCAAATAAGATTTTTAGAAATAATAATAAAACATACAAAAAAAGAATAATATGTTTACATTCTTTGTACTACTCATTGTATTGGCATCAATCCTGATGTGCCTTATCGTACTAATCCAGAACTCAAAAGGCGGTGGCTTGGCTTCCGGTTTTGCGTCATCGAACCAGATTATGGGTGTCAGAAAGACTACCGATTTCCTTGAGAAAGCAACATGGACAATCGCAGCCATGATGGTTGTATTCAGCATTTGCTCGGCTCACGCTCTCTCTTCAGAGAAGGCAAGTCTGCAGGAGACAGAGATTTCTTACTCTGACGCATCAAGCAACAGCGCTACAGCACCTGTCTTCCCTGTAGAGGAATAATAGCAGGAGATCAAGAACGATAATACAAAAACATAGAGGATATGAGTGCATATCCTCTATGTTTTTGTATCCATACGTAAGGAGTTTTCAGAAAACAAAGTTCACCTGCGGAATCAGTCATCTATACTACAGCAAACGGGATGTCCCCGCTACGGTCGACATGACATCTTCACGTTTTTCCAGGATGTGGGCCAACTGCTAAATTACTACCAATAGTCATTTGCAGAACGGTTTGTCATCCCCCCAGCACTGCTGCATCCAGGCCTTGGCCTTTGCTTCTACAGGATTTTCCTGCGGCATCCAGAACGAGAATGCCTCGCCGCCATCGGGCAGAAACTGCTGCTTGGCAAAATGCCCGGGATAGTCGTGAGAGTACTTATAGCCATCGGCATACCCAAGTTCAGCCATAAGCTTTGTCGGAGCATTACGCAAGTGCAGAGGCACAGGCAGATTACCCGTCTCGCGCACAGTCTGCAAAGCATTGTTTATGCCCATGTATGCCGAATTGCTCTTTGGCGATGTAGCAAGATAGACCACCGCCTGGGCAAGAGGGATTCGACCTTCGGGCCAACCAATCTTTGTAACAGCATCGAATGCCGCATTTGCAAGCAACAGGGCATTGGGATTGGCAAGACCAATATCCTCCGATGCCGATATGACTATGCGACGTGCAATGAAAGCGGGGTCTTCACCACCCTCAATCATACGCGCCATCCAATAGAGCGCCGCATCGGGATCACTGCCACGTATCGACTTTATGAATGCCGAGATAATATCGTAGTGCATCTCGCCATCCTTGTCATATGCGGCGGGGTTCTGCTGCAGGCAACGCTTGACCTTTTCGTCGGTAATCACCACAGGCGACTCGGGGTCACTCTCAACAACAAGTTCAAGAATGTTGAGCAGTTTGCGTGCATCGCCACCGCTGTAGCGCATCATTGCCGCGGTCTCGCGCAGCTCAACACCACGCTCTTTCAGCATATTGTCCGTTGCAATAGCATAATTCAGCAACTGCATAAGGTCACTTTGCTCCAAGGACTTGAGTACATAGAGCTGACAACGCGAAAGCAATGGACGGATGACCTCAAACGAAGGATTCTCGGTTGTCGCGCCAATGAGAGTTACCACTCCCGTCTCGACAGCGCTCAACAGCGAATCCTGCTGTGACTTGCTGAAACGGTGAATCTCATCAATGAAAAGTATAGCACTTCCACGCGAAAACAGCGGCGAACTCTTCGCCTTGTCAATAACCTCGCGCACCTCCTTCACACCCGCCGACACGGCATTGAGCGTGTAGAACGGGCGGTTGAGCGTGTTGGCAATTATACGTGCTATCGTCGTTTTTCCCGTCCCGGGAGGGCCCCACATTATGAACGAAAGGATTCTGCCCGAGTCAATCATACGACGCAGCACGGCACCTTCGCCTACGAGATGCTGCTGACCTACATAATTGTCAAATGAGGTGGGACGCAAACGCTCCGCCAATGGTTGTGCCATAACTCTTATATTTAAAAAGGCGCGCACCATGCGCGCCTTTTACTTGATCAATCAATTTATAAATATCAACTGAGACCTACAATCTCGCCATCAACAAAGTCAATGCAGTTTGCCTGTGGAACCTTTGGCAATCCCGGCATGCGGATGATATCGCCGGCAATGGCAACAATCATCTCGGCACCGGCATTGAGCACAACGTCACGAATCTGCAGGTTGAAGCCCTTAACTGCACCATACTGCTTTGCATCGGCACTGAAAGAGAACTGTGTCTTTGCAATACATACGGGGAACTTGGCAAGGCCATACTTCTCGGCAAGCTTTATGCGGTCGAGCGCAGGCTTTGCGAATGTAACGGATGCCGCACCGTAGATTTTCTTTGCAACCTTCTCAATCTTTGTCTGCACGCTGTCCTCGTCGTCATATGTAAACTCAAGCGGCTTTGAAGGATTCTTCTCAATTGTATCCACAACAATCTGTGCCATCTCAACAGCACCCTCACCACCCTGGGCAAACGCATTGTTGATTACGAATGGCAAGCCGAGCTCCTGCTCGCAGTGGTTGCGCAGAAGCGCCATCTCCTCGTCGGTATCGGTAGCAAAGCGGTTGAACACCACAATCACCGACTGGCCGAATGAACGGAGGTTGGCAACGTGGCGGTCGAGGTTGGCAAGACCATTGCGCAAGCCCTCCATATCGGGCTCCTTAATCTTGTCGAGTTCTACACCACCGTGCATCTTAAGACCCTGAGCCGTTGCTACGATAACTGTCGCATCGGGCTGCAGACCGCTCTTGCGGCAAAGGATATTGTAGAATTTCTCTGCACCAAGGTCGGCACCGAAACCGGCCTCGGTAATGGTGTACTCACTGTGTGCAAGCGCCATCTTTGTAGCGAGCTGCGAGTTACAGCCGTGAGCGATGTTGGCGAACGGACCGCCGTGTATGATTGCAGGAGTATTCTCCGTTGTCTGCACAAGATTTGGCTGGATGGCATCCTTCAACAATACCATGATTGCACCTGCAACGCCAAGGTCTTTCACAGTGAAAGGCTCACCTGCGTATGTGTAACCGAGCATGATATTCTCGATGCGGCGACGCAAATCGTTCTCATCGCTTGCAAGGCAAAGGATTGCCATAAGTTCCGAAGCTGGAGTGATATCAAAACCGGCCTGCTCCACAATGCCGTTTGTAGCGGGACCTATGCCGGTGATTATCTGGCGCAATGAACGGTCATTCACGTCGAGTACACGACGCCACAGAATCTCCTTAAGACCGAAACCATCCTTGGCATGCTGGTAGAGATAGTTGTCGAGCAGTGCCGAAATCATATTGTGGGCCGATGTGATTGCGTGGAAGTCGCCTGTAAAGTGGAGATTGATTTTCTCCATTGGCAACACCTGTGCATAACCGCCGCCGGCAGCACCGCCCTTCATACCAAAGCAGGGACCGAGTGAAGGCTCGCGAAGAGCGACAACAGCCTTCTTGCCAATTTTGTTAAGACCCAGAGCAAGACCAATAGAGACAGTAGTCTTTCCGATACCGGCCTTTGTTGCCGTAATGGCTGTAACGAGGATGAGCTTGCCTTTCTGCTCGCCAATGAGGCTCAAAGGCAATTTGGCAATATGCTTGCCATAATGTTCAAGTTCGTTGGCATCGATACCAATCTGGGCTGCCACATTTTCGATACGCTCAAGCTTGGTTTCATGAGCAATTTGGATGTCACTCTTCATAACTGTTCTTATGTTTTAATTAGTATTTCAATACAATATTGCGAAGATACAAAAAAATATTGAAAAACACGCCTCTTGGCGCAATAAAACTACAGACTGAAGAAAAGAAGGGTTGACTGCGGAGTCGACAACTCACATTACTCCTGTAAAAAAGCAGTTACGGCCTGTTCGAAAGCACGGTGCTCGTCAACAAAAAGCGAAAGCAACTCATTGCATTTTTTGCAGAACAAGGCATAATCAAAAGCAGAAAGAAAGCACTTAATATCCTTGTCAAGGGTCACGCAGTCCCCGGTAACCACGCCAAGGCCATATTCTTTTACCAATGCGGCCTGCACCGAGCCCTCGGTAACAATCACCGGTTTTTTATGAACAAGAGCAAGATAGAAACGGTTCGACATGATGGGAGAGTGCAGCGCATCATCCGGGAAAAAGATATTTATAAAATCGCATTTTTCAACAATTGCCGCTTCTTCTGCTTTATTGTAGAATCCCTCGAACTCAACACCCGCATAGCCGTTAGACTGCGCAAACTCCTTTAAAGATGCTGCCGCATCGCCACGTCCCACGAATTTCAGACAGTAATCACCATTACCGCCGAGTGATTGAATAATGTTTACATTGGAACTAAAATTACGTATATAGCCAATCGTGAGTATCCGCAAAGGAGCGCCACAGCCAAATGGCGAAATTTCGCCCTTCAACGCCCGCACAGCCTCATCCACATTGAAATTATGAGAAATGAGATAATCATACTCCGCAGGCAGATACTCTTTAAAGCCGGGCGAGGAAATTACATTACAGGAACTGCCCGCAAGCACCTTTGAATAGATGCCACCAAGCAGCAGATGCTGCTCCACGGAGACATCGCGATAATCGATTATATAGCGTCCTTTATACTTTTTTCCACACAAGACCCCCGACAGCAATATCGCAAGATGCGGCCCGGAGACTATAAGTCTGTCATACCCATTCTCCCGCACACTCTTTTTTATGAAGTCGGCATACCTCAAGTAATGCCAGGCCTTAACAACAGGATTGGCCAGATTGGCCTTACCCGAAGAGTACCTGAGGGGCACAGCGGCATCGCTGCCATCCCTGTCCCACAGAATGACATCATATGGACACCCCGCCCTTTCGAGAATACGCTTATACGTATTCACATAGGGGCATACCCACTGATTTCCCAATATTATTATCGCGGCCTTCATCAACGAAAAAAGATGTCTACAGAGCGAAGATAGATATAAAATCCGAATAATAGGGATAAAAATATGGATTTTACGGATTTATTAGTTAAATTCGCGGGTTATTAGAAAAATACAAATAAAAAA
>JAZOOF010000003.1:0-6566 GCA_045654885.1 Bacteroidaceae bacterium | reverse complement strand
GGTAAGAAATCGCTCACTGAGCTTGATGATTTGCTCGAGAGTCTGAATCTTTCGTTTGGAACAGATATTTCAAAATATAAATTAGACAAAGAATAATTATGAGACATAAGAAATCTTTTAATCATTTGGGCCGTACTGCATCTCACAGAAACGCTATGCTTTCTAATATGGCAGTTTCGTTGATCATGCACAAAAGAATCACTACGACCCTTGCAAAGGCAAAGGAACTCAAGAAGTTCGTTGAGCCACTCATCACAAAGTCAAAAGACGACACAACAAACTCTCGTCGCGTAGTGTTCAGCAACCTCCAGAGCAAAGAGGCCGTTACAGAGCTCTTCAAGGAGATTTCTGTTAAGGTAGCAGAGCGTCCAGGCGGTTACACACGCATCATCAAACTCGGTACACGTTTGGGTGACGCAGCTCAGATGTGCTTCATCGAGCTTGTTGACTACAACGAGAACATGGCAAAGGCTCAGGCTAAGAAGACACGTCGTCGTCGTTCTACAAAGAAGGCTGATGCGCCTGTTGTAGAGGAGACAGTTGCAACAGAAGAGGCTACACCAGCAGTTGCTGAATAATAAAAATTACTTACTTAATAGATGTGAGAGGGTATCGTGAGATACTCTCTCATTTTTTTGTAGCTGAAAGCCGCGAGTAAGCGAGTGCAGAGCACAAGTTTACTTGATGCTATGCCGAGCGTGAGCGGGTTCAAGCGCACGCAGTGCGGTTAAAGGTGAAGCGGGAAATGTGAAAGCTGCGGTTAAGCGAGCAAAAGCCAAACTTGCTTGAGCTTTTACAGCGAACGGTAGCAGGTTCAAGCACACGAAGTGTGGTTAAAGGTGAAAGCTTATGCAAAATAGCAAAATGCAGAAAAGAGCTTTAAAAACTCCTAACAGACTGAAAAATATTAAAATATTTTAAAAATTCTTGTTACTAATACGGAAAATTTTCTCTAAATTTGTGACGGATAATGTACTAATGTAACTCAAATTATATGCACAGAGTCGTAAAAATTTCTAAGGGATTGAATATCAATCTCAAAGGTGCTCCTGCCAAAGAAATTACACCGGTTCAGGCTCCAAAGTTGTATGCTTTGATGCCTGCCGATTTTACACGTGTTACTCCAAAGGTTGTCGTTAAACCCGAGGATACAGTGAAGGCAGGTGATGCTTTGTTCGTTGACAAGGCTAATCCCGAATTGCAATTTGTTTCGCCGGTGAGCGGAAAAGTTGTTGCGGTTAACCGCGGAGAGAGAAGACGCGTACTTAGCGTAGTAGTAGAATCGGACGGCAAGTTCGAGTCGGTGGAGTATAAGGCACAGGATGTCCTTTCACTCTCGGCCGATGAGATAAAGGCTAACCTTTTGAAGGCCGGTCTTTTCGGATTTATCCGTCAGAGACCTTATGATGTGATTGCCGAGCCAAAGGACACACCCCGTGCCATCTATGTATCGGCATTCGATTCAAAGCCTCTTGCTGTGAACTTTGAGGTAGCTCTCAAAGGCAACGAAGATGATTTCCAGGCCGGTCTCGATGCCCTTTCACGCATCGCCCCCGTGCACCTCGGTATCTGCGCTTGCCAGAGTGCGGCAGCTCTCACAGTGGCAAAGAATGTTACCACTACCATCTTCAAGGGTCCACACCCAGCCGGTAACGTAGGTGTCCAGATCAACAAGACTGCTCCTGTAAACAAGGGCGAGATTGTTTGGACAATCGGTGCCGAGGAGGTAATATTCATCGGCCGTTTCTTCAACAAGGGCAAAATTGATTTCACACGCACCATTGCTCTCGCAGGTAGCGAGGTGAAGAATCCTTCATACAGCAAGATTGTGCTTGGTGCCCAGTTGACAAACATCGTAGCAGGCCGTCTTGAGAATAATTACGAGAACCGCATCATCGACGGAAACGTGTTGACAGGCAAAAAGACCACAGCCGACGGTTTCCTTGGCGCATTCTCTACACAGGTTACCGTAATCCCCGAGATTACAAACGATGCCGACATGCTCGGTTGGGCAATGCCACGTTTCGGCATGTACAGCACAAGCCGCAGCTACTTCAGCTGGTTGGCTCCAAAGCACCAGTACACAATCGATGCCCGCATCAAGGGTGGTGAGCGTCATATGATTATGTCCAACGAGTACGACAAGGTATTCCCGATGGATATCTACCCCGAGTATTTGTTGAAGGCTATCATAACAGGCAACATTGACAAGATGGAACAGCTCGGTATTTATGAGGTTGCTCCCGAGGACTTCGCTCTGTGCGAGTTCGTGGACTCTTCTAAGCTCGAACTGCAGCGTATCGTGCGCGAGGGTCTTGACAAACTGCGTGCCGAGATGTGCTAATTATACGAGTTCAATTTAATGCAAAATAAAAAATAATCGTATGAAATCTTTGAGAAAATATATTGATAAAATCAAGCCTAAATTTGAAGAGGGTGGCAAGCTCCATGCTTTCCGTTCTTTGTTCGATGGCTTCGAGACATTCCTGTTCGTGCCAAACGAGACTTCAAAGAGCGGTGTGAACATTCATGACGCAATCGACAGCAAGCGCATCATGTCGTTGGTTGTCATTGCGCTCATCCCATCACTTCTTTTGGGTATGTACAACATCGGTCTGCAGAACGCAATCGCAGCCGGTACAGTAGCCGAGACAAGCTGGTTCAGCATGTTCCTCTATGGTCTGCTCCTGACATTGCCCAAGATTGTGGTTGCCTATGCAGTGGGTCTCGGTATCGAGTTCACAGTTGCACAGTGGAAGAACGAGGAGATTCACGAGGGCTTCCTTGTGTCGGGTATCCTCATCCCAATGATTGTGCCTGTAGGCTGTCCTCTGTGGGTTCTTGCCCTTGCAACAGCCTTTGCAGTAATCTTTGCCAAGGAGGTGTTCGGTGGTACAGGTATGAACATCGTAAACGTGGCTCTCATTGCACGTGCGTTCATCTTCTTTGCCTATCCTTCGGTAATCTCCGGTGACAGCGTATGGGTTGCAACCGATGCAGTTTGCGGCCTTGGTTCAAGCGTTGACGGTTACACATGCGCAACAGCACTCCAGTATGTTGCCAATGGCGCAGCTCCTGTTGGTGCTGCAGGCGAACTGTTGACAGCCGGTGATATGATTTTCGGTTTCATGCCGGGTTCAATTGGTGAGACAAGCGTCCTTGCCATTGCTCTTGGTGCTGCATTGTTGCTCTACACAGGCGTAGCAAGCTGGAAGACCATGCTCAGCGTGTTTGTCGGCGGCATTGTAATGCTCTTTGTTTTCCGTGACAAGATGCCCGAGTCTATGCCTCTCTGGCACAACCTCCTCCTTGGCGGTTTCTGCTTCGGTGCAGTGTTCATGGCTACCGACCCTGTCACATCGGCACGTACCGAGACAGGCAAGTACATCTACGGCTTCGGCATCGGTGCAATGACCATCCTTATCCGTGTGCTCAACCCCGGTTACCCCGAAGGTATGATGCTTGCGATTCTGCTCATGAACGTGACAGCTCCGTTCATTGATTATTGCGTGGTGCAGTCGAACGTGAATGCCCGTGCTAAACGTGTAACTAAAAAGAACTAAAAGATATGGCAGCAAAGAAATATGTTTGCAATGTGTGCGGATACGTGCACGAAGGCAAAGAGGCTCCATCGGCATGCCCTGTATGTAAGGTGGGTGCTTCGGAATTTAAGGCTGTTGAAGAGGGAAAGAAAGGTCTTGATACAAACAGCGATATCTATGCCATCATCTATTCGGCAGTAGTAGTCGTAATCGTAGCATTCCTTTTGGCCGGTGTATCGTCACTCCTCTCACCAAAACAGCAGGACAATATCCGTCTCGACAAGAAAAAGCAGATTCTTGCATCCTTGAACGAGAGAAACCTTGCCGATGCGGCAGCAAAGTATGACGAGCTCATCAAGGCCGACTATGTTGTGAATGCCGAGGGTAATGTTGTTGCCCAGGAGGGTGGTTTCGAGGTAAAGAACGAGGATGTGAACGACGGCAATCTTCCTCTTTATATAGCAGAGATTGACGGTGCCCGTAAGTACATCATTCCAATGACAGGTAACGGTCTGTGGGGTGGCATCTGGGGCTACATCGCTCTCAACGACGACTGCAACACCATCTATGGCGTATACTTCTCTCACGCAAGCGAGACTCCGGGTCTTGGTGCTGAGATTGCAGGCGACAAGTTCCAGAACCGTTTTACAAAGGACAAGGATGGCAATGCCATTGTAAAGAAGGTGTATGACGAGAACGGAAATGTAGCACTTGCTGTTGAAAAGGGCAAGGGTGTTGCCGGCGAGGATTATCACATCGATGCAGTATCGGGCGCAACAATCACTTGCAACGGTCTTCAGGTAATGCTTGAGACCAAGCTTGCTCCTTATTATAACTATCTCAAGAGCCTGGTGGCTGCACCTGTTGTGGAGACAGTGCCTGCAGCAGAATTGGTACCTGTCACAGAGGTAGCTGTTGAGGAAAATGTTGAACAATAAAAAGTAAAGGAATAACTATGGGACTTTTTTCAAAGAAAAATAAAGAGGCTCTCAATACTCCTCTTTTCAAGGAAAACCCTGTAACAGTCCAGGTGCTTGGTATCTGTTCGGCATTGGCTGTTACAAGTAAATTGGAGCCTGCAATCGTGATGGGTCTTTCTGTGACCATCATCGTGGCAATGGCTAACGTAATCATCTCTCTCATCCGCAATACAATTCCAATGCGCATACGTATCATCGTTCAGCTGGTGGTTGTTGCCGCTTTGGTAACATTGGTGAGTGAGGTTCTCAAGGCTTTCGCTTACGACGTGAGCGTGCAGCTGTCGGTGTACATCGGTCTTATCATTACCAACTGTATCCTCATGGGACGTCTTGAGGCTTTTGCTATGCAGAACAAGCCTTGGCCATCGTTCCTCGACGGTATCGGTAACGGTGTGGGCTATGCAATGATTCTCGTAATCGTGGCATTCTTCCGCGAGTTCTTCGGTACAGGAGCGTTGCTCAACATCCAGATTATCCCCGAGAGCTTCTACGAGGCCGGTTACATGAACAATGGTCTTATGCTCATGACCCCTGCAGCCTTCATCCTTATTGCCTGCATCGTGTGGTTCCAGAGAGCAAAGGACAAGAGTTTGCAGGAAAAATAATTTTAGATACGGTAAAGAAATATAATTATGGAACATTTCATTAGTTTGCTTGTCCGTTCGGTTTTCGTGGACAATATGGTGTTTGCCTTCTTCCTTGGTATGTGTTCGTTCTTGGCTGTATCTAAGAGCGTTAAGACTGCCATTGGACTTGGTATTGCCGTTGTATTCGTTCAGCTTATCACATTGCCTGTGAACTATCTGTTGCAGACAAAGGTGCTTGCTGCCGACGGTATTTTCGGTGTAGACCTCACATTCCTTGCGTTCATCCTGTTTATTGCTGTCATTGCAGGTATCGTGCAGTTGGTTGAGATGATTGTAGAGCGTTTTGCTCCTGCTCTCTACAGCCAGCTCGGTATCTTCCTCCCTCTTATTGCCGTTAACTGTGCAATTATGGGTGGTTCGCTCTTCATGCAGCAGCGCATCGGCTTGCCCGCCGACAACTCACAGGCCATCACCTGTTTTGCCGACTCGATAGCTTTTGCCATCGGTTCCGGTCTGGGTTGGATGATTGCTATCGTGCTCTTTGCGGCAATACGCGAGAAAATGGAGTATAGCAACGTACCAAAGCCACTTCGTGGTCTTGGCATCGCCTTCATCACTGTAGGTCTTATGGCAATGGCATTTATGTGCTTCTCTGGTATTAAAATGTAATAAAGTAAGGATATGAATACACAATTGATTATTTCAAGTATAGCTGTCTTCCTTGTAATCATCCTTCTGTTGGTTATCATCCTTTTGGTTGCAAAGCGCTTCTTGCTTCCCGGTGGTAACATCAAGGTAAAGATCAACGGCGAGAAAGAGGTTGAGGTTGCAGCCGGTGGTGCGTTGCTCGGTACACTTGCCGAGAATGGCATCTTCCTTCCCTCAGCTTGTGGCGGTAAGGGCTCTTGTGGCCAGTGCAAGCTCCAGGTAACCGAGGGCGGTGGCGAGATTCTGCCATCAGAGACCAGTCACTTCACACGCAAGGAGCAGCAGGCTCACTGGCGTCTGGGCTGTCAGGTAAAGTGTAAGAACGATATGGAAATCAAGGTGCCCGAGTCTGTTATGGGTGTCAAGGAGTGGGAGTGCGAGGTTATCTCTAACAAGAACGTCGCAACCTTCATCAAGGAGTTTATTGTTGCATTGCCTCCAGGTGAGCACATGGACTTCGTTCCGGGTTCTTACGCTCAGATCAAGATTCCTACATACGACATGACATACGATAAGGATATTGACAAGTCTCTTATCGGTGACGAGTATCTGCCTGCATGGGAGAAGTTCGGTCTTCTCGGTCTCAAGTGCAAGAACACAGAGGAGACTATCCGTGCTTACTCAATGGCCAACTATCCTGCAGAGGGTGACCGCATCATGTTGACAGTACGTATCGCTACACCTCCGTTTAAGGCCGACCGTTCAGGATTCATGGATGTACCTTGCGGTATCGCATCTTCATACATCTT
>JAZOOF010000002.1:0-13077 GCA_045654885.1 Bacteroidaceae bacterium | reverse complement strand
CGCCATATAATGACGTGAGCATCAACTTTTACTCTTGTGGCTTAATTAAAATTTGGCGAATTTCGATAAGCAAGAATACAAGCTAACGCTTCTTTGTCTATATGTCTTTAATTTGTCAATGCTTCATAGGCAAGTGTTTTTATCGTGTTTTTGCAAATGTAATATGTTTTATGATTTATACCGAATAATTAAATGTTATTTTTTATTCTACTTGTTTCTTGTGCCCCTAGTTGTGGGTTTAACATAGAGTGTACTTTTTCTTATGGTACCCTCTATGTTTTTATATATTGGTTCATCCCAATCTCCCAACTTGCTGAAATAGTTGTTTAATGCCGCTTGTGAGATACCAATTTCCTCTTGGGTGTGTTTGCCGAAAATTGACAACGCCGCCTTATCACATCCCGCAGGGTGTGACTTCACCACGCAACCTGCGACCAACTGCTGCTCGCGTTGTCGATTATATCTTTTAAATTGACAACGCCGCCTTATCGCGGCCCAAACGGTACGAGCTTCGCCCGTCCTTCGTTTGACCAACCGCTGTCGGCATTTTCGATTCTGATAGTAAATTTGACAACACTCGCTTTTCGCAACCCACGCGGCACCACATTCTGCGGTGCTTCGCGTGACCTTTTGCTGCTCGCATTGTCGATTCTCAAAAAAAGAGGAACTCTCTTTTTTTGAGAATTCCTCTTTTGTCCAATCGTGCGCGTGATAGGACTCGAACCTACACGTCGCAAAACACCAGATCCTAAGTCTGGCGCGTCTACCAATTTCGCCACACGCGCGATCGCTTTAATCTTTCGGGTGCAAAGGTATGGTAAAAAACCGAGAAAATCAACCCTCTTGCTCCTCTTTTTTGCTGTAGTACTCAAAAATAAGCTCTTTTGCCCGCTCAATTATAGTGTCGCGTCCTTTCTGCCAATCTTCGCTTGTTATATCTACTTTAATGTCGGGCTCGATGCCGAACTCGGTGTGTTTGTGTTTGACATCGAGCGTTGGGCATGCCGACAGGCGCACTCTCCATCCGTTGGGCAGTGTGCTGCTTAGCGGCATTCCGCTGCCGCCGCCTGTCCTGTCGCCAACAATGGCAACGTGCGGCAGCTCGCGCATAATGAGTACAAAATGGTTGGCGGCGCTGTATACACCACGGTTTGTGAGTACTACCACAGGGCGCAGCCAACGTGCTCCCTTGCTCGGCTCAAGGTATAGAGGTTCGGGTGTTGAAAAATCATTGTGCCCCTTGCCGGTCTTGTGCTGCATGTAGCCGTAGTGGATTTTCTCGTTTATGAATATGGATGCCAGTTTTTCGGCCGATGTTATCATGCCGCCTCCGTTGCCGCGTATGTCAAGGATTATGGCCTTGCACTCCTTCAGATTGTAGAGCATGAGCGAAAGGTTGTTGGTGCCGAAACTGCCCGAGAAACTCTCCACGTAGACATATCCTATGCTGTCGGGGAGGATGTTGTATTTTATGCCGTTGGTCATCCTGAAGTCGGTGCCAAGGTAGTTCCGTTGTATGGAGTCGCTGAAGTTTATGGGCTCCTTCAGCTGCCAGTCCCAGTAGTAGCTTGTGCCGAACATTGATGTGAGGTTCACATGTCCGTCGCGCAGCTCCCCAAGCATGTCGCCCATCAGGTCAAAGAGTATGTGCTCGTCGCGGCAGGTGTCGGCAATGGGCTTGTATTTGTCGTAGACGGCGTTCCAGTCGAGCCCGAACTCCTCCTCGGCCTGGGTAAAGAAACAGTAACGCTCGTCAATGAGCTGCCACAGCGCCTCGAAGTTCTCGTTTCCCCCCTCCTCGAACTCCTCCTCGCCAATGCAGCTTGCAAGCAATGCCAAAGGTATAATATATGTAAGTATCTTTTTGAGCATGGTGGTTTCAATATGGCGAGTAATCGCTTAGCTTGTTGTTTTTTACTTTGAAAATTGTTCTTGTGAATCCAATGGAGAAGGTATTGCGGTATATGTGGCAGTTGATGTTGTTTATGCGGCTCTGGTACAGGTCGGCAATGTAGGATATGCGCAGTGTGGTGGCCTTGATGGGGATGTCGAGCGAGAGCATGTGTCGCCACGAGGGGTTGTTGCCGGGGTGTGTGAATGCCACAACGTTCCTTGCATGCCTAAGGCCGAAAATCTCATAGTAACTCTGCCCGAACTCCGGCGCGAACATTGCACCGACGAGGGGGATGTCAAGCTGGTAGCGTGCTATCCACTCGCTGCGGCGCACCGGGAAATGGTATATTGCCATTCCGCTTGCAGCAAATGCTGTGCGCAGTTTTGCCGCTACGGGGCTGTTGCCTCCTGCCGGGTTGTAGAGCGCTCCTCCTTCAAGCTGAATCTGCGCTCCGGCAAGCAGTGTGAGCCCTTTGGCAACTTTGAAAGGGTGATATCCGCCCCAACTGTGGCTTACAAGGGCGGTGTACTGCAGGCTGCTGCCCCGTGTGGCATATCCCACAGTGGCATTGAAAAGCCGTTGGTATTTCCAGCGGTAGTTGCCTGTGCGTGCATCGCGGAAGGCTTCGTGGCTGTAGTTTAGCCCGAACCCCTTGTGGTTGTAGTTGCTAAGGTAGGTGTCGAGGTTATTGAGTAGCGTGACACCTATCTGCGAACTCTTTACTACAATGCGCTGGGGGAGAATGGTGTCCGTAACAACATACTGAGCCCTTGACATTGCCGGCAGTGCCAACAATGCAAGGGCTGTTGTTATTAGGCGAATAATTTTCATTCGTTGTCGTTGTTGCTGTCGCTGTTAAAGAGTGAAAGCTGTTCTGCTGTCTCGTTCGCAGCCTCCTCGGTCTCCGGTTCCTCCTCAACCTCGGGTGGCGGCGGTAATTTTGTTGGCTCAAGCTCAATGATTTCGTCAATCTCGTAGGTGGTGAGTCGCTTGCCGCGTGCCTTGTAGCTCTTGACGCCAATGAACTCGTCCACCTCAATCACCAGCGGCTCGCGGAAGTTGTCGTTGCCGCCGAACATCACCTGTATGCGCGGGAACGGTGTCGCGCTGAACCATATCAGTTTGTTGTCCTTGTTCTCGCCAAGGCAGTTCTGACGGCGTGCGCCGGCTTCGAGGGTGAATCGCTTGATGTAGGGATAGCCCTGTTGCGATGCATCGTAGAGCGCAGCACTCCACACCTTGGCGGGGTCGAACTTCTCAATCACCATCAAATCGTCGTCGAAGTGGTTGTTGAGGTCGACGGGCATGATGTCGAACTCGCCGTTCTTGCGTATTGCAAGTATCTTGTCGTCATTGTGGAACTCGCCAAGGTATTCGCCATGGTTGTCGAAGTTTATACGCAGGATATCGCGGTCGAACCACACCTGGCGGCCGCCGAGCGTTGAACTGCCGTGTTTCTTCAGGGTAATGCGCAGTACCTCGTTCTTTGTGAGTATGTTACCCATTGACTGGCGTCCCTTGATGGCAATGGTGCTGAAATCCCTTTCGATGATGGAGTTCCTGAGCCTTGGGTTGGGGCGCAGCATAACCTTTATTACCTCGGCCTCGCCGTTGGGGTTGGCTGTGAAATATGCAATCTTTGAACCGGGTGTGCCCTGCGTTAGGTCATACTCGCGGTCGCGTGTCATGCCTGTTGCGGCAAAGCGCTTTATGTAGTGTATGCCGTTCTTGCCGTCGCGGTACACAACGTTGTATATGGTACGCTTGTCGTTCTTCTTGAACACATTGACATATATCACGTTCTTGCCCACGAACAGCTTTTCGCTCACCTTGACAATCTTGTACTTTCCGTCCTTGTAGAAAAGGATTATGTCGTCGATGTCCGAGCAGTTGGTGACAAACTCGTCCTTCTTCAATGATGTTCCGATGAATCCCTCGGCGCGGTTTATGTATAGCTTCTGGTTTGCCTCCACAACCTTTGCCGCCACAATGGTGTCGAAGTTGCGTATCTCGGTCTGGCGCGGGTAGCGCGCACCGTACTTCTCCTTGAGCATGGTGAACCACTTTATGGTCACTTCGGTCATCTGGCCCAGCTGCTTCTCAATCTCGGCAATATCCTTCTTCAAACGCGCAATCAGCTCCTCGGCCTTCTCCTTGTTGAAACGCAGGATGCGCGCCATCTTAATCTCCATCAGGCGCAACAAGTCGTCGCGTGTGATTTCGCGCACGAAATTCTTCTTGTATGGCTCAAGGCGCAGGTCAATGTGTGCCAGTGCGGTGTCCATGTCGGGTGCCTGCTCAAACTCCTTGTCCTTGTATATGCGCTCCTCAATGAAGATGCTCTCCAACGATGCAAAGTGCAGCTGCTCAAGCAGTTCTCCTTTCTTGATTTGTAGCTCAAGACGCAACAGTTCCTTGGTGCTGTCGACCGAACGGCGCAACAGCTCGCTCACGGTGAGGAACACCGGTGTCTGGTTGTCGATTACGCAACAGCATGGGGTGATGCTTATCTCGCAGTCGGTGAAGGCATAGAGTGCGTCGATGGTCTTGTCGCTCGACACGCCCGGTGCAAGCTGCACAAGAATCTCCACCTTGTCCGATGTGTTGTCGTCAATCTTGCGTATCTTTATTTTGCCGTTGTCGACGGCCTTGAGTATCGACTCGATTACGAGCGGTGTTGTCTTGCCGAATGGTATCTCGGATATTGTGAGTGTCTTGTTGTCGTCCGATTTTGTGATTTTAGCACGTATGCGCACGCGGCCTGTGCGGTCGCCGTCGTTATAGCGCGAAACATCGATGCTGCCGCCGGTCTGGAAATCGGGGTAGAGTTTGAAATCCTCATTTCTCAGGTAGGCAACAGCTGCGTCGCACACCTCGTTGAAGTTATGTGGCAGAATCTTTGACGACAAGCCCACGGCAATACCCTCGACGCCGTGTACCAGCAGCAGCGGAAATTTAACGGGCAGTGTGATTGGCTCCTTGTTGCGGCCGTCGTACGACAGTTTCCACTCCGTTGTCTTGGGGTTGAACACCACGTCGTGCGCAAAGTGCGACAGGCGCGCCTCAATGTAACGCGGTGCAGCGGCCGAGTCGCCTGTGAGTATGTTACCCCAGTTTCCCTGGCAGTCAATGAGATAGTCCTTCTGTCCCATCTGCACCAGCGCACCGGCAATGGATGCGTCGCCGTGCGGGTGATACTGCATGGTGTGTCCCACCACGTTCGCCACCTTGTTGTAGCGTCCGTCGTCAAGCTCGCGCATAGCGTGCAGAATGCGTCGCTGCACGGGCTTCAAGCCATCGTACAAGTGCGGCACGGCACGCTCCAGAATAACATATGATGCGTAGTCCAGGAACCAATTGCGGTACATGCCCGTGAGCTTGTGTCTTATGCCCTCGGCCTCATGGTATTGGCTGTGCTCGCCTGCACCGTCGGTTGTGTTCTCTCCGGTGCTCACGTCGTTGATATTCTCGTCAAGTTCGTCGTTGTAATCCATAGTCTTGCAATGAACTGCAATGCAGCAGTTAAGGATATTCGTTCAATCAATCTGCGAATATAGTCAAAATTAACGAAATAATGAAATTTTGAGCCTTTTTGGGCTGTATGACAACGTTTTTTTGAAATACTGCTAAAGGAGTTTATATAGTCGATGGAGTGAAAAAAGTGGCCAAATAGTGCCTTTTTGTCCATAATTTTAATGTTTTTGCAATAAACAGCCGATTTAGTCAAAGTTTTTCCCTGAAAATTGCTATCTTCGCAGGATAATTGCAGAAATAATATAAACTTAAATAAAACTATGGCACAGGAAGATGTTTTTAAGAAAGTAGTTGCGCATTGCAAAGAGTATGGTTTCGTGTTTCCTTCAAGCGACATTTATGATGGCTTGGGTGCAGTGTATGACTACGGACAGATGGGTGTGGAACTGAAGAACAATATCAAGACCTATTGGTGGCAGAGCATGGTGTTGCTCCATGACAACATCGTGGGTATCGACTCGGCTATCTTCATGCACCCCACAATATGGAAGGCTTCGGGTCACGTTGACGCATTCAATGACCCTCTCATTGACAACCGCGACTCAAAGAAGCGCTACCGCGCCGATGTGCTCATTGAGGAACAGATTGCAAAGTACGAGGAGAAGATGGAGAAAGAGGCTGCAAAGGCTGCAAAGCGCTTTGGCGACTCATTCAACCGTGAACTCTTCATGGAGACAAACCCCAAGGTGCTTGCAGAGAAGGAGAAGCGCGATGCACTGCAGGCACGTTTTGCAAAGGCTCTCAACGACATGAATCTTGAGGAGCTGCGCCAGATTATCATCGACGAGGAGATTGTTTGTCCAATTTCAGGTACACGCAACTGGACCGAGGTTCGCCAGTTCAACCTCATGTTCTCAACCGAGATGGGTTCAACAGCCGACGGTGCAATGAAGGTTTACCTCCGCCCCGAGACTGCACAGGGTATCTTCGTAAACTACCTCAACGTGCAGAAGACAGGCCGCATGCGTGTCCCCTTCGGTATTGCACAGATTGGTAAGGCTTTCCGTAACGAGATTGTGGCACGTCAGTTCATCTTCCGCATGCGCGAGTTCGAGCAGATGGAGATGCAGTTCTTCGTACGCCCCGGCAGCGAGCTCGAGTGGTTCAACAAGTGGAAGGAGACACGTCTTGCATGGCACAAGGCTCTTGGCTTCGGCGACGATGCTTACCGCTACCACGACCACGAGAAGCTTGCTCACTATGCAAACGCTGCTACAGATATCGAGTTCCGCATGCCGTTCGGTTTCAAGGAGGTCGAGGGTATCCACTCACGTACCGACTTCGACCTTGGCCAGCACCAGGTATACTCGGGCAAGAACATCAAGTACTTTGACCCCGAGACAAACGAGAGCTACACTCCATACGTGATTGAGACATCAATCGGTGTTGACCGTATGTTCCTCAGCGTAATGTGTGCATCGTACTGCGAGGAGAAACTCGAGAATGGCGAGACACGTGTTGTTCTGCGCTTGCCTGCAGCTCTTGCTCCTGTGAAGTTGGCTGTATTGCCTTTGGTCAAGAAGGACGGTCTGCCCGAGAAGGCACGTGAAATCATGAACGAACTCAAGTTCAACTTCAACTGTTACTATGAGGAGAAGGACTCTATCGGTAAGCGTTATCGCCGTATGGATGCCATCGGTACTCCTTACTGTGTGACAGTTGACCACCAGACACTTGAGGATGGCATGGTGACACTCCGCGAGCGCGACACTATGGAGCAGCGCCGTGTGGCTATTGCCGACTTGCGCAACATTATCCAGGATAATGTAAGCATCACTTCTTTGTTGAAGAAATTGTCATAAGAACAGATGATGAAAGATATCAGAATATTACTCCTGCTCACCTTGTCGGTCCTCTTCGGGCTGACATCGTGCGAGGAGAGCGGCGAGGCCGGTGAGTTTGACAACTGGCAGCAGCGCAACACGCAGTTCATTGACTCCATTGCCCGTGTGGCGCGTGCCAACACCTATGGCGACTGGAAAGTGTTCCTTGTACAGGGGCTTGACAGCACCAAGGTGTGGGGTAACGGTGACTATGTATATTGCCGTGTGCTTGAGGAGGGCAGCGGCACAGCCCACCCGCTCTTCACCGACAGCGTTGTAATCAATTACAGCGGCCGTCTCATGCCATCGGCGACGTACCCCGACGGATACCGCTTTGACGGCAGCTACAGCGGCGACTTCAACCCCGCTTTCAACGTACCTGTGACAATGCCGTTGCAGGGTACGGTTGAGGGATTCTGCACTGCCGTGCAGCAGATGACCGACGGCGATGTGTGGAAAGTGTATATCCCTTACCAGCTTGGCTATGGAGCGGCCGGAACTGCAGGTGTGCCGGGCTACTCGACTTTGATATTCGATATTAACTTGGTTTCGTTTCACCGTCATACAATAGAATAATGGAAATGAAGGATAATCAGTTGCAGATTGAACTGAAAGAGGAGATTGCCGAGGGTACATATGCAAACCTCGCTATCATAGCACACTCTACATCAGAGTTTGTTCTTGACTTTGTGCGCATGATGCCGGGTGTAAACAAGGCAAAGGTGAAATCGCGCATTGTGATGACCCCCGAGCATGCAAAACGTCTTGCTATTGCCTTGCAGGACAACATCATGGAGTACGAGGCGCAGTTCGGCGAGATTCGCCTGCCCGAGCGAGGTGGATATGCGCCTGGTGCCCCATTTAAAGTTGAAGCGTAAATAAAAGTTCACTAAAAAGGTGATAGCTACGTTACGCTTGTTTTTGTAAATGGTCATTTAGGCAAACTAAACTCCCATTTTCAAAAACTTCGCAAGCCTTGCTCTCCCACTTTTTATAGAACTTTTATGTCAGAGTGTGGTAAAAGGTGATAGTTGCATTACGCTTGTTTTACTCATATTTATAATACACAAAAAAAGAGTCACGCAAGTGACTCTTTTTTTGTGTATTAATCTACCATCACTCCGTTTGAGCGGAACTCTGACAGCGAGTAGCCCGTATGGCGCTTGAAGTAACGGTTGAGGTAGCTCTGGTCGGGGAAGTGGAACTCGTTCACAAGCTCCTGGAATGTCTTGTGTGTATATATGAGGCTCACCTCCAGTTCAATGATTGTAAAGTGGTCGATAATCTCCTTTGCATTCTGTCCGCTGGCGCGTTGGCACACCGAATTGAGGTGGCGGGTGGAGATGCGCATCTTGTCGGCATAGAACTGCACCGACCTGTCTTCGCGGAAGTGGTTGGTCAACAGCACTCTGAATTCATAGAACAGTTTGTCCTTGTTCTCGCCTATGTGCTCCTTTGCAAGGGTGTTGTGTGTCTTGCTTATATGTTGTATGTATAGTAGCAACGAACTGACGGCGAGGGTTACATTCTGGCGGCAGTAGTCCATGGCGGCTTCGTTGTTGCCGGCTTCAATGTCAAGGATGTCAATCTGGCGGAATATGTTGTTAAGGAACTCGACTTCGAGATTGTTGTTGCCTCCCTGGTGGGGGCGGCACTCTATTGCCTGTATTGTCTCGGGGCTCATTGAACTGCGTGCTGCAAGCCAAATGTGTTTCGAGAGACCGAGTAGACGCGATGAGAAATCGCTTGTGATATCGAGCAACAGGATGTTCGACCCTCCCGGGCAAATGATTATCTGTCCCGGGGTGAAGCGGTACTTCTGTCCGTCAATGGTGAAGAGGGCTTCGCCGCTCAGGCAGAAAAAGATTGATGTGTGCTGCATCTGGTAGACATGCTGCACAAACTGCTGCAGTGACGATTGTGTTGTGGCGAATCCCTGTATGGGGATTTTTTTAAGATATATGTTGTTCATAATGTTCCCTGTTTTGTGCTTGTTTTGTAAATTATTGTGCAAAAGTAGTCAAAAAATGCAATATCTCAAAGTGTAAAAGTACAAAAGCGGAAATTAAGGACAAATATTATATCTTATTGTAGAATGACTTTAACAAAGCTTCGTGGCAATTAATAAAAACAAGACCACCGATTCTTTGAAAACCAGTGGTCTTGACCCAAATATGGTTTTATGAAGTGTGGAGCTAGAGGGAGTCGAACCCTCGTCCAAACAGGGAAACCATATGCTTTCTACACGCTTAGTCATCGGTGGGGTTTTCGAGCACAGGCAAGACCGCGACCGCCAACCTGCGCCTTATCCTCTAAAATGTCGCCATTGCATCGAGGCCTGCAATGGTTAGTCCCGATTTGCCTGCACCACCATGTCGGATTGCTTCGGAACAACAGCGTCCGGGTGATGTCTCGTCCCCGCACCTGGTGCAGGGATTAAGCTAATCTACTATACTTCGATTAAGCAGCAAGAGCGTAAGTATTGTTGCCAGATAAATTTTTGCCTGCTCATATTATAGTGCGAACCGGCAATGCACTGCGTGCTTACATACCTTTTCTACCCGCTGTCAAATCCAGATAGCCCCAGTTGTAAGAGACTACAAAGGTATTTGCTTTTTTTTGTTTTTGCAACAGCTTTAATTCTTTTTATGCTTTTTGCGGCAGATATATAATAAATAATGTATTTTTGTATAAAATATAGCACATACATGACACACGTTGAAGTCTGGCTTATGGCACTGGCTCTTGCCATGGACTGTTTTGCCGTTGCCATAGCAAGCGGAATATTCTTTAAAAAGGTTTACTGGAAGCCAATGCTCACTATGGCTTTCCTCTTCGGATTCTTTCAGGCGTTGAACCCTTTCCTTGGATGGTGGGGGACCGACCTGTGCCGCACGCTCATTGAGAGTGTGGACCATTGGGTTGCATTCGGTATTTTGGGATTCATGGGGGCGAGAATGATTATAGAGTCGTTCAAGGAAGAGGAGAAGAAGCGCTTCAACCCGCGCCGCTACAAGGTAATCTTCACACTTGCAATAGCAACAAGCATCGATGCCCTTGCTGTGGGTATCTCCTTTTCGTGCATGGGTTATGTGAGTGCTGCGTCGCTCTGCTATCCGTTGGCGGTAATATTCCTTGTGTCGTTCGTTATGACTATTGTGGGCTTGGCATTAGGACTCAAGTGCGGCAACGGTTTTGCAAAGAGACTGCGTGCCGAAATGTGGGGCGGAATAATACTGTTGCTCATTGGTGTCCGTGTGCTGTTTGAACACCTCACTGCCTGACGGATGATGAACTCTCTGAAAACACTCTCCTTCGGTGCCGCAGCAGTAATTATTACGCTGCTTGTTGTCGCCACCATTCTCGAGAAACTTTGCGGCTCGGCATTTGCCATTGAGAACATCTACCATTCGTGGTGGCTCATCACTCTGTGGGCAATGCTTGCTGTGGCTGCCACTGCATATATACTGCGCACCCAAAGGCGCGGCTCGCTGATACTGCTGCATGCATCGTTTGTGCTGGTGTTGCTTGGAGCATTTGTCTCGTTCCTTACCTCAAAGCGCGGGGATATGGAAATTTCAGAGGATGGTGTACCGGCTTCTATGTTTGAGTCGGGCGACGGAACTTTGGAGCGACTGCCGTTCCGCCTACAGCTTGCCGCTGTCGACACTCTCTACACCGATGGTGGCGAAACACCAAGCGATTACGTTGTACGTGTTGTTGCCGACGGCAAAGCCGTGCAGGCAGAGTACGTTTTCTCGCTGAATGCCCCGGCCAAAATAGACGGCTACCAATTCTGCATTAAAGGAGTGAATGTGGCTGGTGTCTCGTTGCTTGTCTCCCATGACCCCTATGGCCGGCCAATAAGTTACGCGGGCTATCTTATGGTGTTTGTCTCGTTTCTGTTGCTTTTCTTCGACAGACAAAGCGGTTTCCATGCATTACTGCTGCAAATTAAAGGTGTAGAGCGGAAAGGTGAAAGCGGAAAGGTTCCTGTAAAAAAAGAGAGGGATGCTTGGTCTCTGGGAATCCTTGCCAGGAGAATGTGGGTAGCGCTGCCGGTGTCTTTCTTGTTTTTGTGCGTACTATGGTACGGGCATGGAGTGTTCCCGGCAACCAATGGTGCCGAGGCACTTATGCTGCTTGTTCTTTTTGTAATGTTGCTTGCTGTTGCTTTGGGGCGTAATAAGCGCTTTCTGCTATTGAGTAGATTGCTCGTAGTTGTTGCCGCTATGTTTTTTGTTGTTGCCGCGCTCGGCCTCAACGACAACAGTGATGTACAGCCAATACTGCGCACACCTCTATTGGGCATCCATGTAACAACTATAATAATAGCCTATGCACTGCTTGCCTGCACAGCAGTCAATGCAGTCGTTGCACTGTGTACTAAGGATGAAAAAAGAAAAGCGCAACAGGCTCTGCTCGGGCGATTGTTGCTCTATCCTGCCACAATGCTGCTTGCATGCGGCATATTCATTGGTGCCGTGTGGGCAAATGTCTCCTGGGGACGCTATTGGGGCTGGGACCCCAAAGAGGTGTGGGCGCTGGTGACGCTGCTTGTCTGTTCAATGGGTTTCCATTCGCACTCGCTGCGCTTTATTTCAAAGCCCGTGGCATTCCACATTTTCTGCATTGTGGCCTTCCTGGCCGTGCTGTTCACCTTCTTTGGCGTGAACTTGCTGCTTGGCGGCCTGCACAGCTATGCGTGATTGCCGGTGCTTTCTTCGTCATATATCTGTTTCAGGCTTTCGGTCAATAGTGCCTCGTTGCTTATGAGTGTGCGGAACTCCTGCAGTCTTGCGGCATTGTCCGACTGGGGAATCCACAGCTTCAGGTATCCGCCTTCGCCGTACTTCTCCTTTATGTGGGCAACTGCGCGTTCAATGTGTTCCTCCTTTGTCAGTGCCGGGTAATTGGCGAGTCCGTATTGTATGGTGCGTGCCATGATGGTTGTTGAGTCGATGATGCGGTCGGCCTCGGCAACTATCTTGCCATATATGGTGCGTGGCGGCTTGCTGCAGGATGCGCGGTGCTCCTCAACAGCGTCGGCAATAATCTCTATCTGCCTGCTTGTGAAAAACGTCTTGTGCCTCTTCTCTTCGCGTACTATGCGTGCCGATACGGTGTGGTGCTGTTCACGGCCTGCTTCCAGCCCCAGGTCGTGATATGCGGCAATGGTATATACCATCTGCATGTCAACGTCGTAGTGCTGTGCCAGCCTTAGACTGTTCGACATCACCATTAAGGCATGCCTGCGGTCATGCGCCTTGTCAAAGGCTTCATATCGTGGCAATATTTCGCCTTCAATATGGTTTATGAGTTCTGCTGAAAGGTGTGGCTTGTCCATTGCTATACGCCTTCTTCGGTGTAAACTCAAAGGATTGCTACCGCTTCTATACAGACATCAAGCGAAGGAAGAACGACAGCCGTACCTACTTCCTCGACAAGATGCAAGTGAAGTTGAACGAGAAGATGCGGAGAGATGATGAGTTGGAGCGAACGAGAAGATGGACTGATGCTTTTGTAGTTATACATATGGTCGGGTAAGGGACTGCGTGATGCCGTTTCTTACCCCTTCAAGCTTTTTTGTCCCGTTTTTTGCGTAATAAACGGGACATTTTACTATCTTTGCAGCGTGATAATGAAACGATTATGAATATAATAAAAGAAATAAGAAGAAGAATCGCTGGATTTTCTGAAGATTACGTCTTTACTGCATCTGATTTTGAGATAGATACACAGAATCAATCAGCTGTTGTTAAGGCGTTAAATCGTATGGTTAAGTCTGGAGAAATCTCTAAATTGGCAAAAGGAAGATTCTATAAA
>JAZOOF010000001.1:0-23145 GCA_045654885.1 Bacteroidaceae bacterium | reverse complement strand
CTCCCAGAAAATGTACATCTGGAAAATGTTCGTTGCAACGACGAGCCCCAGCATTGAGAATGTGAAGAGCGAAAGGAACGCGTAATAGCGCTGGAAACCGCGCTCACCTTCCATGTAGCCCAGTGAGTAGATATGTACCATCAGGCTTATGGTGGTAATCACCACAAGCATCATTGCCGAGATTGGGCTGATGAGTATGCCCATATCGATGCTCAATGTCTCGTTGATAGGCAACCAGGTGAAGTTGTACGGCATGACTTCTGCAAAGATACCCTCTGCATCACGTCCTGCAGCAAAGTAACCGATAGTCACTGTGTATGCAAGCACGGTGGCAGCAAGCAACGACAGGGTACCGATGGTGCCGGCAACCTTGTGCGGCATCTTGTTGCCTGCAAGTGCGAGTAATATGAAACTCAACAGCGGCAGTGCCAATATATATATTGAATGTTCCATCATTTTAGTGCTTTAAGTTAGTCAACCGTTTGATATGTATTGAGTGGAAGTTGCGGTATACATTGATGATAATGGCAATTGCCACCGCTGTCTCTGCCGCTGCGATACCGATGCCGAAGAGCGAGAATATATAGCCCTCAAGCAGTTCGGGGTGGCAGTATGCGTTGAATACGGCAAAATTGATGTCAACCGCATTGAGCATAAGCTCCGTACAGATGAGCAATGATACCAGGTTGCGGCGTGTGAAGAAACCGAATACTCCCACAAAGAAGAGTACAGCCGAAAGAATCAGCATATATTGTGCAGGTATTGTCATGGCTTTTACTTTTTACGTGCAATGAGTATGGCTCCCACAGTGCAGGCAAGCAGCAATACGCTCATCACCTCGAACGGGAGTATGTAATTGTATTTCTCTGTACCCATCAGCGCCAATCCGAGTTCGCGCATCGCCACACCGTCGGCATTGACGGTGCCCTGTGCGAATTGGGTGGTATTGATAAGGTATATTGTCAGGATCATTCCGGTCATCGCTGTTACAGTTCCGGCGAGGTATCGTCGCATTGACGTCTGCGTAACGTCGACGCTGCCTTTACCGAGCAGCAGGACTACAAAGATGAGCAGCACCACAATACCGCCTGCATACACGGTAATCTGTACAGCACCCAGGAATGTGTAGTGGAGCATGAAATAGAGTCCGGCTGTACCGAACAGCACGAACAGCAGCAGGGTGGTGGCACGCATGATCTTGCTCGATGTCACTGCAAAGAGCGCTGCGATTACCATCATGAAGGCAAGCCCCGAGAAAATAATCAGGTTGATACTCATATCCTTTTATCTGTTAAGTTTCAAAACTAGTTTCTTGCGGTCGAAGACTGCATTCTCGAACTCATTGCTGAACTCGATTGCATTCTTCGGGCATACATTCACACACAATTGGCAGAACATGCACGCACCGAGGTCGTAGCTGTATTCCACAAGAACCTTCTTGCTCTTACCGGTCTCCTCGTCTGTGACAGTCTTTGTCGTTATTCTGATTGTGCCGTTGGGGCAGGTCTGCTGGCATAGTCCGCAGGCAATGCACTTGTTGTTGCCTTCGGCATCGTGTGGCATTACAAGGCGCGCCCTGTGGCGCTCCGAGATATGCTGTGTCTTCCTGTTCTCGGGATACTGCTCTGTCACCTTACGGGTGAAGAACTCCTTAAGAGTCACTTTCAAGCCTGTGGACAAGGACTTTACTGTATACCAGACAGCTCCTATATATGTATCTTCAAATTTCATGTCATACTATTTTAAAAGGTCCAACCCATTACCACACAGATTGTCATTATCAGCAGGTTAAGAAGTCCTATGGGAACAAGGTATTTCCACTCCAGCACAAGCACCTGGTCAATACGCAGGCGAGGGAATGTCCACCTTATCCACATGAGTACCCACACCACGAACAGTGTCTTGCCGATGAACCACACACAGCCCGGGATGTAGCACATGATGTGGTTGAATGTGTCAAGCCCTGAGATGTAGAGCGGTGCCCAGCCTCCAAGGAATATTGTAGATGCTATTCCCGCGATGATGAACATGTTCATGAACTCTGCAACGTAGAAAAGACCGAAACCCATACCTGAATACTCTGTATGGAATCCTGCTGTCAGCTCCGATTCGGCCTCGGGAAGGTCGAACGGTGCACGGTTGGTCTCGGCATTACCTGCGATGATGTATATGATGAACGCAATGACAGCCGGGATGTGTCCGCGGAAGATGAACCAGCCCTTGGTCTGTATCTCGGTAAGCTCGCTTATCTGCATTGTACCGCTCAACACCACAAGCGTGAGGATGCTGAGGCCCATGGAGAGTTCGTAACTGATCATCTGTCCACCGCTTCGCATGGCGCCTATCATCGAGAACTTGTTGTTGCTGCTCCAGCCTGCCAGCAGAATGCCGAGGATTCCGAACGATGAGGCTGCCATGATAAAGAAGATGCCTATGTTGAAATCAAGCATCTGGAGTCCGCGTGCGAACGGTAGGCAGCTGAATGTGATAAGCGAACTCATCACGACAAGGAACGGTGCAAGGTTGTAGAGGATGCGGTCGGAGTTCTTGATGTCGATGATCTCCTTGATAAGCATCTTGAATACGTCCGAGAATACCTGCAACAAACCCCATTTGCCCACTCGGGTGGGGCCCAGACGGCACTGGAACGATGCACAAACCTTACGCTCCATGTAAATCATCAGTATGGCAAACGACAAGTACGCCACCAGAGCGCACACAGCAGCCAGGATGCACTCCACCACAATTGCCAGCTGATGGGGCATTACCGACTCTAAAAAACTGTCGATAGCTGTGACTATTGTATTGAAATCTATCATCTTTTCTCTTTTTATCGGTCAATGTCGGGGATTACGTAATCGAGCGAAGCTCCTATGGTTATGAGGTCGGCAATCTTGCAACCCTTCATTATCTTGTGTGCGGCAGCAAGCAACGGGAGACCTGTCGGGCGGAACTTGAGACGGTAAGGTGTCTTGTCGCCACGGCTCTCGATGAAGACGCTGAACTCTCCACGGGTGCCCTCTACCGATGCGCTGAAACTGCCCTCCGGCAATTTGATAATGGGCTTTGTCTTGATCTTGTACTCGCCCTCAGGGATGTTGTCAATGAGCTGTTCGATTATATGTATCGATTCAAGAATCTCCTCAAGACGCACTATAAGGCGTGCATAGCAGTCACCTTCGGTGTGCAGTATCTCCTTGAATTCTACCTTGTCATATAAAGCGTACGGATGACGCTTTCTCACGTCGCAGGCCCATCCCGAAGCACGTCCGGTACCACCTGTAGCGCCAAAAGAGATTGCATCCTCGCGTGATAGTACGCCCACGCCTATTGAGCGGTTGCGGAAAATCACGTTGTTTACAAAGAGGTCGTAATACTCCTTTATCCTCTTCTTCTGGTCGTTGCAGTACTCCTTGACTTTTCTTGCAAAATCGGGGGTTATGTCTGCCTGTACTCCACCGATCACATAATAGTTCTGTATGAGTCTTCCGCCGGTAACCTCTTCCATGATGTCAAGGATTTTCTCACGCTCGCGGAATCCGTAGATGAAGCCGGTAATAGCGCCCATATCCATTGCCATACATGAGTACATGAGCAGGTGTGAGTCGATACGCTGCAACTCGTCCATAATGGTACGTATGTATTGCGAGCGGTCGGTAAGCTCCAGACCCAAGGCTTTTTCCACGCACATGCATACAGCGTGGCGGTTCTGGTGGGCACTCAGGTAGTCAAGCCTGTCGCAGAACGGGAGAATCTGCGGATAGGTGCGGCTCTCGCACATCTTCTCGATACCGCGGTGTATGTATCCGCAGCGGATGTCTACCTTGCGCACCTCCTCGCCTTCAAGAGCAAGGTGAAAGTGCAGCACACCATGTGTGGCAGGGTGCTGGGGGCCTATGTTTATAATGAACTGGTCGTAGTGGAGTATCTTCAGCTTCTCCACAATTTCGGCCATCTCCTTGTCGTCCTGGATATCATACTCGCGCTTGAACTCCTCGGCAGGCTCGCTGTTCAGGCGTACCGGGTTCAGCTCCTCACTTGCGTCGTAATCCTTACGCAAAGGGTGACCTACCCAGTCATTGCGCAGGAACAGACGTCGCAGGTCATGGTGTCCTGTAAACACAATTCCAAAGAAGTCATATACCTCGCGCTCGTACAGCTCTGCTACCTGCCAGATATCGCTGACAGAGGGTAACTGCGGTTTCTCGCGGTCGGGAGTGCGCACGGCAAGTTCTATGTTCTCGTGTGTTTCGCTGTTCTCAAGTATATATATGGCTCCAAGGCCCTCTTCGCCCCAGTCCATTCCCACAACCTCGCGCAGAAAGTCCATGCCGTTCTTGCGCTGCTCAAGCATGGTGTCGCGGAAATCCTTTATATCTATGAATTTAACCTCCATCTCTACTACTGTTTTTTCTCTTCCCCGATGGGGTGGTTAGTTACGATTATCGGTTCTGACGGCAAGTGCTTCCTCTCCTGATGCCTGTTCTTGCCTCCGAAGAATTTCTCTACCTTCACTTTGCGCTGTAGCTGCATCATACCGTACAGTATCGCTTCGGGACGTGGCGGGCATCCGGGGATGTACACATCGACAGGTATTATCTTGTCAATGCCGTTGAGAACGTGGTATGAATCCTTGAACGGGCCTCCGCTGATGGCGCATCCGCCTACTGCGACCACATATTTGGGCTCTGCCATCTGGTCGTAGAGACGTTTTAGTACAGGTGCCATCTTGTGGGTTATCGTGCCGGCACACATTATAAGGTCGGCCTGACGTGGCGAGTTGCGTGTAACCTCGAAGCCGAAACGTGCAAAGTCGTATCTTGCAGCACCCACTGACATGAACTCGATTCCGCAACAGCTGGTGGCGAAAGTAAGTGACCACAATGAATTGCTACGGCCCCAGTTGATGAGGTCGTCAAGCTTGCCCAGGACAACATTCGTGCGCTCCTTGTTGATTTCGGCAATCATTGCCTCCAGCGTCTCGTTTTCCTTGAATTCCTCGTAAGGAATAGATTTTATTTTTGGTCTATTTATTTCCATTCAAGTGCGTTTTTGCGCCAAGCGTATGCAAGGCCGAGTATAAGAAATGAGAGGAAAAACAACACGCCTACAAGAGCTTTCATTCCTAACTCCTGGACAATGGTGGCCCATGGGAACAGGAATACAGCCTCGATGTCGAACATGAGGAAAAGGATTGCGAAAAGATAGTATCCGGCCTTGAAGTGTATCCAAGTGGAGCCTTGTGTGGGGATACCGCATTCGTAGGTCTCGCCTTTCTGCCTGTTGAAGGTGCGTGGTGAAATCCACCTTGTAATTATCATAACCATAGCCACAAAGGCAATGGATGCGATAACTATCGCAAAGAGCATTACCAAATTCATATATTAGAAACTATTTAAATTTAAAAAAATAATCTCGTTGAAACCGTATCGTTTATTTCGCGATACAAGTTCAAAAAGTCTTTTGAAAATTATAAGTTCTTTTGTTGCAGGGCGTTGCGTGGAGAGCTCCTTTCGGGGACAGTCGAATGACGTTCTGCCTTTGTTTTTGACAGTGCAAACTTACAAAAAATATTAGGCGGGGTGGATGCCAAAAATGAAATATTTTTAAATTCCTTTTGCTTTTAACTTAGTTTAAAACCGCATCGAGCATCATCATAAGTGTAAAGCCCACGGCAAAGCATATTGTTCCGATGTTGCTGTGCTTGCCTTGTTGGGACGACGGTATCAATTCCTCAACTACAACATACAGCATTGCGCCTGCTGCGAAAGCGAGCAGAGGTGGCATCGCTCCGTTGCTGTCGTTCAGGAAGAGCATTGTGGCAATTGCCGCAACGGGCTCGACAAGTCCCGATAACGCTCCCATGATGAACGCTCTTGTCTTGCTTTTTCCCTCGCCGTGGAGCGGGATTGAGATTATTGCACCCTCGGGGATGTTCTGTATAGCCATGCCTATTGAAAGGGCAAGTGCGCCGGCGATAGTGAGGCTTGTGTTGCCGTTCATCACTCCTGAGAATACTACTCCGACAGCCATTCCCTCGGGGATGTTGTGCAGTGCCACTGCGAGTATCATTTTTGTGGAGCGCGAGAGTGAGGATTTCGGGCCTTCCGGGGTGTTGCTGTCGCTGTGTTGGTGAGGGATCACAGTGTCAAGCAGCAATAGAAAACCCATGCCGGCAATGAAGCCGGCTATCACGGGCCAGTTGTCGGCCAGTCCTTCGCCCGTCTGTTCAAGCGCAGGTTGCAGCAGCGACCAAAAGCTGGCTGCAATCATGATACCCGATGCAAATCCCAGCATCGCGTTGTTTGTTAGTTGTGATATCCTGTCTCTTATGAGAAAAACCAGTGCAGCACCTAATGCGGTACCTGCCAATGGTATTGTGAGTCCTATGAAAAGTTCCATTTTATCGTATGTTTTCGTTAAAGTGCAGTTTCATCACGCATGGGCGTGGATTGACTGCAAATTTATGAAATAATTGTTTAAAACAGCTCTGTACATGAATAATAATGCTGCATCCGAACAAATGTTTCTCAATATTGCCTTAAAATCATTTTTTATGGTTATCTTTGCGCTAAAGCGCGAAAATAGGCTGCACACGCTGTGAGAAATTTTGAAATAAGTTTCATGTTTCTCGCTCGTTTGCTGCTATCTTTGCATTATTATGTGCGCATGCATCATGCGCACACGTCCGAGATGATATTGTCGCGGGCTTATCACTCAACCGATTACAATAAAACATAAAATAAATCATCTATGATCTACTTTTTCAGTACACCTGCCGGTTCGGTTATCGCAACTCAGGCAAACGGCACTTTGACAACTGCCGACATTGAAAAACTTTGTTGGCTCTACGGCGAGGCAACTCCCGTTGAGAGCGAGGTGATGGAGGGCTTCTTCATCGGTCCTCGTCGTGAAATGATTACTCCTTGGAGTACCAATGCAGTGGAAATCACCCAGAATATGGGTCTTACAGGCATTGCCCGCATAGAGGAGTATTTTGCAGTGAAGGACGAGAATGCAGAGTATGATCCCATGTTGCAGCGTATGTACCGTGGTCTTGACCAGAACATATTCACTGTCGATATCCAGCCAAAGCCAATCGAGTTCATCGAGGACCTCGACAGCTATAACGAGCAGGAGGGTCTTGCGCTTTCAAAGGAGGAGATTGACTATCTGCACCGTGTTGAGGGCGAACTTGGCCGCAAACTGACCGACAGCGAGGTGTTCGGTTTTGCACAGATAAACTCGGAGCACTGCCGCCACAAGATTTTCGGCGGAACATTTATTATCGACGGCGAGGAGATGCCTTCGTCGCTGTTTGCGATGATCAAACGTACGACCAACGAGAACCGCAACAGCATCATTTCTGCATACAAGGATAATGTGGCATTCGCTCAGGGTCCTGTTGTGGAGCAGTTCGCACCGGCCGACCACTCAATGCCCGACTATTTTGTAATCAAGGATATCGAGACCGTTATTTCTCTCAAGGCCGAGACTCATAACTTCCCCACAACAGTTGAGCCTTTCAACGGTGCTTCAACAGGTACCGGCGGCGAGATCCGTGACCGTATGGGTGGCGGTAAGGGTTCATGGCCCATCGCAGGTACAGCTGTTTATATGACATCTTATCCACGCACATACAACGACCGCAAGTGGGAGGAGGTCCTTCCCGTGCGCAAGTGGCTCTATCAGACACCTGAACAGATTCTTACAAAGGCATCTAACGGTGCTTCGGACTTCGGTAACAAGTTCGGTCAGCCGCTTATCTGCGGTTCTGTGCTTACTTTCGAGCACAAGGAGAACGATGAGGTATACGGCTATGACAAGGTGATCATGCTTGCCGGAGGTGTAGGCTACGGTACACGCCGCGACTGCCTCAAGGGTGCTCCAGAAAAGGGCAACAAGGTTATTGTGATGGGTGGTGACAACTACCGCATCGGCCTTGGCGGCGGTTCGGTGTCTTCGGTTGATACAGGCCGTTACTCATCAGGTATCGAGCTCAATGCCGTACAGCGTGCGAATGCCGAGATGCAGAAGCGTGCATACAATGTTGTACGTGCGCTCTGTGAGGATGATACCAATCCGGTCGTTTCAATCCACGACCACGGTTCGGCCGGTCATGTGAACTGTCTCTCGGAGCTTGTCGAGGAGTGTGGCGGTCTCATCAATATGGCAAATCTGCCTGTCGGTGACAGCACCTTGTCGGCAAAGGAAATCATTGCCAACGAGTCGCAGGAGCGCATGGGCTTGCTCATAAAGGAGGATGCCATAGAGTATGTACGCAAGGTTGCTGAGCGTGAGCGTGCTCCAATGTACGTCGTAGGTGAGACAACAGGTGATGCCCGCTTCGCTTTCGAGCAGGCCGACGGTGTACGTCCGTTCGACCTCTCTGTTAGCCAGATGTTCGGTTCTTCACCAAAGACATATATGGTCGACAAGACCGTTGAGCGCCACTACAAGGATGCCGAGTACGATGCAGAGAACATTGAGGAGTATTTGACCGATGTTCTGCGTCTTGAGGCTGTTGCTTGTAAGGATTGGCTCACAAACAAGGTAGACCGCTCCGTGACAGGTAAGATTGCACGTCAGCAGTGCCAGGGTGAGATTCAGCTCCCGCTCAGCGACTGCGGTGTGGTTACACTCGACTACCGTGGAAAGCAGGGTATTGCAACATCTATCGGTCACGCGCCACAGGCCGGCCTTGCCGACCCTGCAAAGGGCTCGGTGCTTGCAGTGTCCGAGGCTTTGACAAACATTGTGCTTGCTCCGCTTGCAAACGGCATAAAGAGCATATCACTCAGCGCCAACTGGATGTGGCCTTGCCGCTCACAGGAGGGCGAGGATGCACGTCTCTACCGCGGCGTAGAGGCACTCAGCGATTTCTGCTGCGACCTCAAGATTAACGTTCCTACAGGTAAGGACTCTTTGTCAATGACACAGAAGTACCCCGACGGAACAAAGGTAATCAGCCCGGGAACAGTTATTGTTTCTGCCGGCGGTGAGGTTAGCGATGTACGCAAGGTGGTTTCTCCTGTAATGGTCAACGAGCCAAAGAGCGCATTCTATCATATCGATTTCAGCTTCGACCACTTGCGTCTGGGCGGTTCTGCCTTTGCGCAGACACTCAACTGCATTGGTGACGATGTTCCTACAGTTGCCAACCCCGAGTATTTTGCCGAGGCATTCGACGCTGTTCAGCGCCTTGTGAAGGAGGGGCTTATCCTTGCCGGTCACGACGTTTCGGCCGGTGGTCTCATCACCACACTGCTCGAGATGTGTTTCGCAAATACAACAGGCGGTATGGAAATCGACCTCAACGGTGTTGTTGAGAAAGACATCGTTAAACTGCTGTTTGCCGAGAACCCTGCATTGGTAATCCAGGTTGCCGACAGGAACAAGTGCCGCATGCAGGAGATTCTTGACGAGGCAGGTATCTGTTTCGTGAAGATTGGTACTCCTTGCGAGAAGCGTCACATTGCTGTTGCAAAGGACAAGCGCACACGTCTGTTCGATATCGACCACTACCGCGACGTATGGTATGACAGCTCATACCTCATGGACCTCAAGCAGAGCTTCAACGGCTGCGCAAGCGAGCGTCTGCAGAACTACAAGAACCAGCCTTTGCGTTTCCGTCTGCCTTCACGCTTCAGCGGTATGTTGAAGGATTACGGCATGTCGGCCGACCGTCGCGAGAAATCGGGCGTACGCGCAGCTATCATCCGCGAGAAGGGTACAAACGGTGAGCGTGAGATGGCATACGCTATGCACCTTGCGGGCTTCGACGTCAAGGACGTTACAATGACCGACCTCATCAGCGGCCGCGAGACTCTCGACGAGGTGAACTTCATCGTATTCTGCGGTGGCTTCTCCAACTCCGACGTTCTTGGTTCTGCCAAGGGTTGGGCCGGTGGTTTCCTCTTCAATCCAAAGGCAAAGGCTGCTCTCGACCGCTTCTATCAGCGCGAGGACACTCTGTCACTGGGTATCTGTAACGGTTGCCAGCTGATGATGGAACTTAACCTCATCAACCCCGAGTTCGAGGAGCGCGGACGCATGTTGCACAACAACTCACACAAGTTCGAGTCTTCGTTCGTGGGCGTGAATATCCCCGAGAACAACAGCGTTCTCTTCGGTTCGCTCTCTAACAGCCGTCTTGGTGTTTGGGTTGCTCACGGCGAGGGCAAGTTCTCACTCCCATACGATGCCGAGAAGTACAACATCGTGGCACAGTATGCATACGAGGGCTATCCTGCTAACCCCAACGGTTCCGACTTCAACGTTGCAGCCCTTGCAAGCGCAAACGGCCGTCACGTTGCAATGATGCCTCACCCCGAGCGCGCAATCTTCCCATGGCAGTGTGCTACATATCCGGCTAACCGTTTGGCCGATGATGTGACACCATGGATTGAGATTTTCCGGAATGCGTACAACTGGGTTGCAGAAAAGGTAAAATAAGGCCTATTAAGGCGTACTAAGGGTTATTAAGGGGAATTAAGGAACATTAATGTCCTTAGTTTCCCTTAATTCTCTTTAATAATACAACATTTTATGCCAACCTCTCTTTTTAAACTCTTTACAACATTCTTCCGCATCGGGCTTTTTACCTTTGGCGGCGGATATGCCATGATACCGCTCATTGAGAGCGATGTGGTGGAACGTAACCGCTGGGTCGAGAAGAGCGATTTTGTGGACCTGTTGGCTGTGGCACAGTCGGCGCCCGGTGTGTTTGCCGTTAATATGGCGGTGTTCATAGGCTACAGGCTGCGTGGTGTGCCGGGTGCATTGGCTGCATCATTCGGCTGTGTGTTACCTTCGGTGGTTATAATACTGCTCATAGCGCTCTTTTTCCGCCAGTTCCGCCACATTGAGGTGGTGAACAACGTCTTCAAAGGGTTGCGTCCTGCTGTGGTTGCGCTCATTGCCGTGCCGGTGTTCAACGTGGCAAAGAGTGCAAAGGTGGGGTGGAGCATGGCTTGGATTCCTGTATTGTCGGCACTGCTTATTGTGGCATTCGGCGTTTCGCCTATATATGTGATAATTGCAGCGGGCATCGCAGGGTTTGTATATGGCAAAGTGAAAGGGGGTGAGGTATGATATTCCTTGAACTTTTCTATACCTTTTTAAAAATAGGCCTCTTCTCCTTCGGTGGTGGCTATGGCATGCTCTCTGTAATCCAGGGCGAGGTAGTGACGCGCCATGCATGGCTCACGGCTGCCGAGTTTACCGATATTGTGGCGGTTAGCCAGATGACACCGGGTCCCATTGGCATAAATTCGGCAACATATGTAGGCTATACGGCCGTGCTGAATGCGACGGGTAACGGTGGGTTGGCTGTGCTGGGATCTTTGGCAGCATCGTTGGCGGTGATGCTTCCCTCGATTGTGCTCATGCTCATTGTGAGCCGTTTCTTCATGAAGTACAGCAAGCACAAGAATGTAGAGGCGGTCTTCCGCCTGTTGCGCCCTGCTGTGGTGGGCTTGATAGCTTCGGCTGCGCTGCTGCTGATGACAGAGGAGAACTTCGGCTCGCCAACAGAGACCCCCTTGCAGTTCGGGGTGAGTGTTGCGCTGTTTGTGGCAGCATTCGTCGCAATGAAATTCTTCAAGGTAAGTCCAATTTTAATTCTTATCCTTGCCGGTGCTTTTGGCGGGGTGTTCTATGGGTTGGTATAATAAAACGAAGGTGAGTTGTGAAAGTTTGTGCACTTACTCCAATAAATGATACAAGCATGATGAAGATTATATCATATAACATACATAACCATTCACAGGAGAAAATAGACTCACTATTGGATTTGAGAGCAGATGTTTATATTCTCCCGGAGATTCATGCTTCAGCAGAGGTAGCTCTGCCCGAAGAGTACACTCTGTTCCGATTCTCAAATCCCGAAGAGAGCACAAAAGGGCTTGGAGTCATTTGTAAGAAAGAGTACGACTTCACAGTGCCGGAATGGTTCAGCGATGAGTATAAATATATTTTGCCTTTGTGCTGTGGCGATTTGCTCCTTATAGCAATGTGGCCCACAAAAACAAAATCGAACAAGAATATGGGATATCCACAGATAGCACTTGATGTCATTAAATATTATTCGTCATATTTCAATGGCATGAGAGTTGTTTTGTCGGGAGATTTCAACTGTTTTGTAGGACAATCAGACGAAAGCCCAAAGCGTGGTACGCTGTTGCAGATTGTGGATTTCCTCTCAAGACACAACATATACAGCCTGTACCACAAACAGACCAAAGAGGATTTCGGCAAAGAGAGCAGAACGACATATCATTGGCAATTCAGGGAAGAACAGCAATTCTTCCTTGACTATACCTTCACGAACATTGAAGATGTGAAGTATCAGCTTGAAGAATGGAACAGCAAGTTCAGCGACCACCATGCACAGACATTCGAGATATAAAAAGAAAATGCTTGCCGATTGGTAAGCATTTCTTGTAAATGGGGATGTGAGATGAACAGGGGGCTGTTCTACAATCCTAACTTCTCCCTCAGGAACTTTCCTGTATATGATGCCTCGCATTTTGCAACCTCTTCGGGTGTTCCGCAGGCAACAAGGTTGCCGCCTTGCTCGCCACCCTCGGGGCCAAGGTCAATAAGGTAGTCGGCGCACTTTATGATATCCATGTTGTGCTCAATGATTACCAGTGAGTGACCGCGCTCTAACAGGCGGTAGAACGATTTCAGCAGTTTCTTAATATCGTGGAAATGCAATCCTGTAGTAGGCTCGTCAAAGATGAACATGGTTGGGCGGTCGCTCTGTCGGCTCAGGTAGTAGGCGAGTTTCACTCGCTGGTTCTCACCACCCGAAAGGGTCGACGATGACTGTCCCAACTTTATGTAGGCCAGTCCCACATCCTGCAGCGGTTGCAGGTTCTCGGCAATGCGCTTCTGTCCGTGCTCCTGGAAAAAGTTGATGGCATCGCCAACGGTCATCTCCAGTATGTCATGTATGTTCTTGCCATGGAACTTGACCTCCAGCACGTCATTCTTGAAACGTTTGCCGTGGCATGCCTCGCACTCCAGTTTCAGGTCGGCCATGAACTGCATTGACACTGTGATTGTTCCCTCGCCCTTACACTCCTCGCAACGGCCGCCGTCGGCATTGAACGAGAAGTGTCCGGCGCCGAATCCCAACTGTTTGGCAAGTGGCTGCTGCGCAAAGAGGTGGCGTATGTCGTCATAGACCTTCAGGTATGTCACCGGGTTCGAGCGCGATGACTTGCCTATGGGGTTCTGGTCGATGAACTCAATTCCGCCAAGCTGTGAGAGTGCTCCCTCAACACCTTCGCACTGTCCCGGTGCGTCGCATACGTTGCCAAAGTGGCGCATGAGCGAGCGGTAGAGTATGTTGCGTACAAGGGTTGACTTGCCCGAGCCGCTGACACCGCTCACAACAGTGAAGGTGTTCAGCGGGATGTTCACGTCAATGCCTTTGAGGTTGTTTTCGCGGGCACCTTTTATTCTTATTACATTGTTTGATACACGGCGGTGATTGGGAACTTCGATGGTCTCCTCGCCAAGCAGGTATTTCAATGTGTAGCTGTTGCTGCCGGGTGCAATGTCGGCAAGGTCGCCACGGTAGACGATGTTGCCGCCGTATGAACCGGCTTTGGGGCCTACATCTATGATGTAGTCGGCTGCGCGTATAATCTCCTCGTCGTGCTCGACCACAACAACGGTGTTGCCAAGGTCGCGCAGGCGATAGAGTACGTTTATAAGGCGGTCTGTGTCGCGGCTGTGCAGGCCGATGCTCGGCTCGTCAAGGATATACAGCGAACCCACCAGTGCGCTGCCAAGTGAGGTCACAAGGTTTATGCGCTGGCTCTCACCGCCCGACAGGGTGTTGCTCAGTCGATTCAGTGTGAGGTAGCCAAGACCTACATCCAAAAGGCAGTCTACACGGCTGCGTATCTCGGTGAGTATGCGCTTGGCAACGGCTGCATCGTGCTCGTCGAGTACGAGGTTGTCAAAGAACTCTTTAAGGCGCGTCACCGGCATCTCAATGAGCTCGGTTATGCTTGTGCCGCCAACCTTCACGTATGTAGCCTCCTTCTTTAATCGTGTGCCATGGCAGGTGGGGCAGATGGGCTTGCCACGATAACGGGCGAGCATAACACGGTACTGTATTTTGTATTGGTTGGCCTTTACCATGTTGAAGAAGTTGTCGATGCAGATGCCCTCGCCATACTCCTCAATCCATGGGCCTTTGTGCCACAGGTAGTCCTTCTGCTCCTGTGTGAGGTTGTAGTATGGTTCAAAAATAGGGAAATCGTCCTGTGGCGCTCGGCGGCAGAACTCGGTCTTCCACTCGCCCATCTTGTCTCCTCGCCAGCAGAAGACTGCTCCATCGTACACGCTTAGTGTCTTGTTGGGGATTACAAGGTCTTCGTCAATGCCCACAATGCGGCCGAATCCCTCGCAGTCGGGGCAGGCACCTATGGGTGAGTTGAAAGAGAACATCTGCTCTGTGGGCTCCTCGAACTCAATGCCGTCGGCCTCAAATCGTATGCTGTAGCTGTGTGGCTGCTCCTCGTCCATGAACTGCAGCAGACATGTACCGTTGCCCTCGTAGAAAGCTGTCTCGGCCGAGTCGAGCAGGCGGCTCACGGCCTCCTTGCTCTCGTTCACCGTCAGACGGTCAATGAGCAGGGTAGGTTTGTCGCCCTTCCTTGGCGTGTATTCCTCAATGTGTACTATCTCCTTTCCAAGCACCACGCGGGTGAAACCCTGCTGCAGATATATCTGCAACTGCTCTTCAAGGGTGCGGCCCTTGCGTTTGGGTATGGGGGCAAGCAACAGGAATCGTGTGCCGGCCGGGCGGCTGAGCATGCAGGTTACAAGGTCCTCGGGGGTGTCCTTCTTTACGAGCCTGCCGCTTATTGGGGAGTAGGTCTTGCCAATGCGTGCATACAGCAGTTTGAGGTATTCATAAATCTCGGTCGATGTACCCACTGTTGAGCGCGGGTTGCGGTTGTTGACCTTCTGCTCAATGGCGATGGCAGGCGGTATGCCCTTGATGAAATCGCACTCGGGCTTGTTCATCTGCCCAAGGAACTGGCGTGCATAGGACGAGAGTGACTCCACATAACGGCGCTGCCCCTCGGCATAGAGGGTGTCGAAGGCCAGTGATGACTTGCCCGAGCCCGAAAGACCTGTGATGACAACGAACTTGCCGCGTGGGATTTCCACGTCGACATTCTTCAGGTTGTTTACGCGTGCGCCTTTTATTATTATGTTCTTGCTGTTCTCTTTCATATTGCTCAATGCCATAAATCAATCTTGCGAATTTACAAAAAAAACGCGCACTTTGCTGCGCTTTGCAAAAAATAGATACCAATGTTGTGTTAATTGTTCTTATATAAGACAAATTTTGCCTATATTCGCATATTGAAACAGATACGTTATTATATATATGCGACAGAAATATCTCTCCCTTTTGATGCTGATGCTCCTGCTTGTATCCTGTGCAAGCCATAAAAATGTACATACAAGCGTAGACATCTATCCTAAACGTGAGTTCCGCGGTGCGTGGATACAGGCCGTGAACGGACAGTTCACAGGCATGGGCGAACAGGAAATGAAAAAGTATCTCACTGATATGCTCGACAATTTGCAGAAGGTTAATGTCAATGCGATAATCTTCCAGGTGCGCGTGGAGGGCGATGCTCTCTATGAGTCGCGCTATGAGCCGTGGAGCCGTTTTCTCACCGGTACCCAGGGAAAGTCTCCCGGTTGGGACCCGCTGGCTTTTATGGTCGATGAGTGCCACAGACGCAACATGGAACTGCATGCGTGGATAAACCCCTACCGTGCACGCACAAAGGGCACGACAAAGGTTGCTTCAACCCATCGCAGCGCAAAGAATCCTGCCGATTTCATTGCATACGAGGGACAGCTCTATTTCAACCCCTCATTGCAGAGCAACCGCGACTATATATGCAGCATTGTGCGTGATATCGTGAACCGTTACGATGTCGATGGTCTGCACATTGATGACTATTTCTATCCATATCCCACAGCCGGCAAGGAGTTTGCCGATGACAAGTGGTTCAAGAGCAGCGGGGCCAAAGACAAGGGTGCATGGAGAAGAGAGAACGTGAACACCCTCATATATCAGTTGCACCGCACTGTGCGCGAGGTTAAACCTTGGGTAAAGTTCGGCGTTTCGCCTTTCGGTATCTACCGCAACGAGGGCAGCTGGGAGTTCGGCAGCAAGACAAATGGCCTGCAGTGCTATGACGACCTCTATGCCGATGTCCTCTACTGGATTGAGCAGGGATGGGTGGATTACTGTATTCCACAGGTCTATTGGGAGATAGGGCACAAGGCTGCCGATTATGATACATTGGTGAAGTGGTGGGCAAAGTATGCCTCTAACCGTCCTTTGTACATTGGACAGGATGTGCAGCGCACGGTAAAGGCCAAGGTTGCCGGCAGTGCAACCGGCAACCAGCAGGCCGAGAAGTACAGGATGCAGCGTGCTCAGGCCAATGTGCAAGGCAGCTGTTTCTGGGATGCCGCTTCGGCCGCAAACAATGCAGATGGTTACCGCGACTATTTGGCCTCGGGCATGTTCCGCTATCCGGCACTTATGCCTCTGTACAGATTCATTGATGACAAGGCGCCTGCAAAGGTCGATGGTGTAAGGCTCATTGAGGAGAATGGCGAGAGAGTGCTCGTGTGGCTGCTTGATGAGAATGCCGCAAAGGATGCCATGGATGCCCCCTACCGTTATGTAGTCTATTGTTTTGGAAAAGGCGAGAAAGTCAATATTGGCAATGCAGGGAACATTATTGCAATAACATCAAAACCGTTCTATAAGTTGCCGGCCGAACTGGATGGCAAGTGTACTTTTGTGGTGACTGTACTCGACCGTATGCAGAACGAATCGAAGGGCTGCAAATACAAGGCTAAACTTTGATTTTATGGAACAGATTGAGATATTTGAACTGAAAGTTGCTTGCAACTGCTATGTAGGGCCGATAAACCGTCTGCTTGCGCAGTTGTCATCATCGGGCTCATGCATTGATGAAGCGCAACTGCAGGCATTGGTGGAGAGTGAGGCTTCGCACCTTTTTCTGGCAAAGTACAAAGGCGAGGTTGTGGGAATGCTTACATTGGGAGAGTATCTTGCTCCCACAGGCCGCAAGATGTGGATTGAGGATGTAGTGGTTGATGAGGCTGCTCGCGGTCTCTCGATTGGACGCGCCATGGTCGGGCATGCCATAGAGTATGCCAAGGGGCTTGGGGGTGGAGCGCTTATGTTGACGTCGCGCCCGTCGCGCATTGCAGCGAACAACCTGTACCGCTCCTGTGACTTCAAACAGAAAGAGACTAATGTCTATAAGATGGATATAAAGTAGAAAAGAGGCGCATGCGCCTCTTTTCTACTTTATATCAGAGCTTTGATATCGCTTTCAGGTTGTTGAGCAGTGCCAGCTGTGCACGGTGCTTGGCCATGGCAATGGTGCATTGCACGCGCTTTGGGTCCATCTCTTCGAGCGGCTTGCTGTTCTTGATGTATTTCCAGATGACCGGCGCTGCCTCAAGTGCGCTGTTGCCGTCTATGACAAGCATGCGCAGTATAACCTGGTCGCGCAGGCACAGCATATTGAATGCCTCCTTTACCGGGTAGTGCTGCACCTCCTCTTCCTCCTCAATGAATTCGGCCATCTGCTCATACATCCCCTGCGACGATGGTACAAAAAGCATCTCCTGCTCCTTCTTCTCGGCAAGTCTCTTGTGTATGAAATGGTTAGTGGTGCAGTAGGCAAGATAGGTGTATAGGCTTGCACCGTTCTTGCTTTTCCATTGACGCATTACGGCCCAGTTGTCCTTTGAGATGAATTCATAGAACTCACCCCACAGCTGTTTTTCGCTCTCGCAGTGGTATATGTTCGAAGAGATATATTTGAGGAATTGCCTGCATTTCTTTGTAAGGAAATAGTTGTGCAACTGTTCGTCAACAGGAGTGGCTGTCAATCTCTCAATCAACTCCGTGTCGCTTAGCTGTGAATAATTTTCGCCGTTCATTGCCATCTTTGTATGTTGAATGGTAAAATATCCCTAAATTCGGTATAACTATTGCAAATATAATATAAAATGAGAGCTTGCCGCTAATTTGTGGTCCAAATAATGAACAAAAGCATTGAACTTTAACCACACTTCGTGTGCTTGAAGCTGCTATTGCTCGCATTGCAACCTGCAAGTAAACTTGCGTTGCGCTCGCTTAATCGCAGCTTTCAGCTTTCACCTTTCACCTTTAATCGCACTTCGTGCGATTGAAGCTGCTATCGCTCGGCATAGTAAAAGTAAACTTTTCCTCTGCGCTCGCTTAATCGCAGCTTTCCGCTAATAGTATCACCGGTTTGTGTAAAAGTCGAATGCTTCAAAAATATCCTCTTTGCCGCAGTTGTGCGCGGCCGGTGTGTTGTCGCTCCTCAGCAGGCACACCGTTTGCAGTGCTTTCTCATCCATCTCCTTGAAAATAGTCTCGTACATGTTGCAGTTGAACGAGAAACGGCTGCAAGCCTCATCAACCCTGTGTACGAATGTGTGAAGCTTGGCTGTGGGATACTCCTCGAACATGGCCGAGAGGAACAGCGAACAGGTGTATGCCGCTGCTGTAATCTCTTCCCTTTCACCATGGTATAGCCTTGAAAAGGCTGTGGCGAATGGTTCTCCAAAGCCTTTGGGCGGTGTAATGCCCAATATCTTTTCAAAGATATTCTTTATCTCCAGTCTCTCTCCGTTCTCTTCCATCTTTATTGTTTGGTTTCACAAATATAGTGCATGGGAGCAAAAAATGTTCTGTTTATGCTGTATATTTGTAAAATATTTTGAAACTGTTTGAATTTTATATCAAGGCAATAGCAATATAAATTTAGATAGTTTCTTAAACTTTTGGTTAAAATTGTAGTCAAATAGATTGTTGGACGAAAATAAACAGATGATATATATGAGAAAATTATTCCTGCTTCTTTTGTTGGTCCTCTCTACTGCTCTCTATGCGCAGAAGAAGGACGGAACACTCACTGCCGAGATTTACAACAAGGAGACCGGCGAGGCCATGACTTCGGCTATCGTACAGCTCTACTCCTTGCCCGACTCACTCTTTAAGGTCGGTGCGACAAGTGACCTTGATGGCAAGGTAAGCGTCAAGGTCAATCCCGGCAAGTTTTTTGCCAAGGTGTCATATGTAGGTTGCCGCACAATAACAAAGGACATTGTCATTGAGGCCGGAAAGGTGTGCGAACTTGGCCGTATTGATTTGGTGCCGACAGGCAAGATGCTTGATGATGTTGTTGTGAGCGAGGAGGTACCGCCTGTTGTTGCAGCCGAGGATACGCTTGTGTTCAACACCGCTGCGTTCCGTGTGCCCGAGGGCTCAATGCTTGAGGAACTTATCAAAAAGTATCCGGGTGTGGACATTGCCGAGGACGGTACCATAAAAATCAATGGCAAGACCGTGAACCGCATTCTCATGAAAGGCAAGGATTTCTTTGGTACCGACAAGGATATGGCACTGAAGAACATTTCGGTGGATGCCGTGGACAAGGTGAAGTTCTATGACAAGAAGAGTGATTTCTCACGTATTACCGGCATTGATGACGGCGAGGAGGAGACTGTGCTCGACCTGCAGATGAAGAAGGGCGTTGCCGATGGTTTCTTCTCGAATAGCGATGCCGGTGGCGGTGCCGATTTCAGTGCCGAGCATCTGCTCTATCGCTTGCGTAACACTACAAGCTACTATAACGACAATGCTCAGTACACTCTTGTACTCTCGGCAAACAACGTGGGCGACCAGGGCTTCTCCGGTGGCCGTGGTTTCGGTGGCAGTGGAATATCATCACCCAAGCGTGCCGGTTTCAACTTTGCCTATGAGAACGAGAAAATTGAGTTTGGCGGTAATGTGCGTGGCGACCATGTGAGCAATGACGTGAAGAGCTGGACTTCGACCGAGACATTCATGCCACAGATTGACCGAAACCAGTTCTCAAACGGCCGCAGCACAAGCTTGAACGGCAGAATGAACCTGAATGCAAGTTTCCGTTTCGAGTGGAAACCTGATACAATGACAAATATCATCCTTACTCCAAATGTCAGCTATTCGAACAACGACTTTTGGAACGAGAGCCACACGGCAACGTTCAACGAGAATCCGTTCGATTATGAGACAGAGTATACCAAGGAGTCTTATGGCGAGGTCTTGGATGCCTTGGAGGAGATTGCAGTCAATGGCAATGCGTACGAATCGTTGTCTATGGGTGAAAACCGATCTGTAAGCGCGAGATTGCAGGTAAACCGCAGATTGGAAAAGCCCGGACGTAATATCACATTGCGAGGCAACTACTCTTATTCTGACAGCAAGAGCGAGAGCTTTTCACTGAACAACGTCAACTATTTTCAGGTTACCGGTATGGCGACCGAGCAGAAGCGTTACTCGACAACCCCTGGCAAGAACTGGAGCTATAACGTGAACCTGAGCTATACCGAACCTTTGCTCAAGAACCTGTTCCTGCAACTCAGTTACGGCTATAACCAGAGCTACAAGAACAGCGACCGTGCGACATACAGGTTCGACGACCTTGCCGATTATATACTTGAGGTAAGCCCGGACTTTACACGTCCTGAATTGCCTGCCGACTTGGCTCCTTACCTTGACAATGACTTGAGCCGTTTCTCAACCTACCGCACACAGCGTCACGAGGTGGGTGCCACATTCAGATATGTGACAGAGAAGATTAACCTGAATGCCGGTGTCACTTGGTTGCCACAGCAGACCGAGCTCGACTACAAATATCAGGGTATTGACACGCTCTTTACCCACAGGGTGCTCGACTATGTGTCGCCGAACATCCGTTTCCGCTACAGGTGGTCAAAGCAGACAACATTGAATGTGCGCTACCGCGGTTCTACATCGCAGCCATCGATGACCGACCTCATTGACATTACCGATGACTCCAACCCATTGAACATAACAAAGGGTAATCCGGGCCTGAAGCCTTCGTTCTCGAACAACGTCAATGCAAATTTCAGCACTTACAACACCGAGGCACAGCGCGGTATCAACGTGTTTGCATCATATTCAAACACAATAAATGCAATTACACGCATGGCTACATACGATGAGGCTACCGGTGCTACAACAACACAGCCCGAGAATATCAACGGTAACTGGAACGTGAACGGTGGATTCGTATTCAACTCGGCTGTGCCGGCGAATACCAAGTTCACTTACAGCACATACACCGATGGCGGTTACTCCGAGAGGGTGTCATACATAAGCATGCAGGGTGTACAGGGTAGTGTCAAGAGTCTTGCAAAGACCGTGAACGTGAGCGAGCGTCTGACAGCAAACTACCGTGCCGATAACTTCGATATATCGCTCAACGGTTTTGTGCGTTACTCGCACTCAAAGTCAACTGCACAGCCCGAGGACAGGATGAACGTCTTCAACTTCTCCTACGGTCCAAGCGTGAACTATACATTGCCTTGGTATAACATAAAGATTTCCACAAACCTGTCAATGAGCAGCCGTCGTGGTTACAGCGACCCCAATGCGAACACCGATGAACTGCTTTGGAACGCGCAACTGTCGGCAAGCTTCTTGCCAAAGAATGCGTTGACTGTCTCTGTGCAGCTCTTCGATATCCTGCAGCAGCAGAGCAATATCAGCCGTGTTGTCGAGGCGCTTTACCGCATGGATTCGGAGAGCAATGCAATCTACAGCTATGGTATGTTGAACCTCTCGTATAAGTTCAACAACACCGGCGGAAAGGATGAGAAGAGGGGCAAGGGTGCGCGTGAGTATGGTATGCCTCCGGCCGGCATGATGCCACCCGCAGGCATGCGACCACCGATGATGTAATAAAATTATCTAAATAAAGCGACAGGAGCAAACCGCGGTTTGCTCCTGTCGCTTTATTTGTCTATTCTGTCTTTACTTGAAGAGAATGTCCCAGCTGTTGGAAACCGTTACCACAAGAACGTAGATGCCATAGACTGCTTTTATGCCGGTTGTGAGCATGAAGGCAACGAATGACATTGCGGCAACCTTCAATGCCTTGTCCGACGGGGTCTTTGCAATGAGTTCGCCAATGTATGCTCCAAGGAAAGGTCCCAGCAGAATGCCCGGCAAACCCAGGAACAGTCCAACGATAAGGCCTATGGTAGTTCCCCAAGTACCATATTTTGAACCTCCCGACTTCTTTGCAAACCACACCGGGGCTACATAGTCGAGCAAGGTAATGACTACGGCGAGTACGCCATTGACAATGAGTGCGGTTGTTGTGAGGTCATTGCCGTTGCAGAATATGAGCAGCAGCAATGCCACGAAACTGATTGGTGTGCCGGGGAGGCCGGGGAGCACTGCGCCAACGACACCGATAACGGCAAACAGCAGCGCAAGAATTACAAGCAGAGTGTCCATAATGTATGTTGTGTCGATGTGTTTTTACACGGCAAAGGTAGTGCATATTTGTTTAAAAACTTAGAAGCTGTTTAAATTTATATCGCCAAGTTTTTTTATAGAGCAAAAAAATAGTGCCAACGAGCAAAACGCAAGTTTACTTGTAAGTTTTAAAGCGAGTGCAGCCTATTTTGGCGCAATGCAAATTGGATGTTTATTTATTTTTCAAGGGCGCATAGCGGGCTATGTAACCGCGAATAAAGAGATAAACAGACATTTTTGAACATAAAAAATAACGAAATTGCAGCTTCCGATATAAGATATTTTTATTAGAAATTTAAACAACTTCTAAATACCATGAACAAGGAAAAGTTATTCAGCGATTTCTCGCCTGTATCGTCCGAGGATTGGAAAAACAAGATTGTAGAGGACCTCAAGGGTGTTCCCTATGACAAGAAGATGATTTGGAGAACCCCCGAAGGGTTTAATGTCAACCCCTTCTATCGCAAGGAGGATTTGCCTGCCGGCTGTGAGAACCTGCAGCCCGGTGTGTTCCCCTACACAAGGGGCAACAAGGCATGCAACTGTTGGCTGGTGCGCCAGGACATAAAGGCCGGCGATGCAGCCGAGGCCAATGCCCGTGCAAAGAGACTCATTGCCGAGGGTGTCGACTCCATCGCCTTTGGAATTAAAGGAAAATTGGTCACCCCCGAATATATACCCGC